>NZ_JBIWFW010000009.1:0-477770 GCF_044763235.1 Streptomyces sp. NPDC096152
CAGCTCGCGGGTGTCGGAGACGGTGACCAGCTCCCGCAGCGGATACCGGGCCAGCGCCGCGTCCACCTCCGGCGTCAACCCCGCCGACAGCCGGGTCATGACCGGCAGCGAGTCGTCGCACATCACCTCCGCCGCCGCGCGCAGGGTCTCGCGCTCCGGCCCCTCGGGTGCCCCGGCCGCCGCCCTGGTGTGGAGCTCGACGCCCTCCTCCAGGACCAGTCCGGCGTCCAGTCCGGCCGGGACCTTGACGCACGCGGTGTGCCGCCAGGTGGCTACCGCGTCGCCCCAGGCCTCCACGTGGTACGTCCAGCGCCCCGGCGCCCCGGGCGTCACCTCGGCGCCCCACCGGTCGCTGCCGGGCGTCAGCTCGCGCATCGGGGTCCAGGGGCCCGGGCGGCCCCGAGGATCCGTCAGCACGACGTTCGCCGCCACGGCGTCGTGGCCTTCCCGGAACACGGTGGCGGTGACCTGGAACGTCTCGCCCACGACCGCCTTGGCCGGGCGCCTGCCGCACTCCACGGCCGGACGGACGTCCCGCACCGGAATGCGGCCGATGACCGGGGTCGAACTCATGGGTGTCACCTCCATCGTGCTTGAGGCCGGGCTCTCGCCCGGCCGGGAACTGCGGTTCTGTTGCGAAGGGCGGGAGCCCTGACTTCCCCGGGGAGGCCCGACTCCCGCCCGGGGCGCTATCTCCCGGCGGGAGACGGCCTGCCCTTCGCCTTCCGGCGGCTCCGCCCGGCGACCGCGCCCACGTGCGGGCGGCCGCCCTGCTCGCGCAGGTAGACCACGAGGCTGGTGCGCAGATACCGCTCCGCGGCGTCCGCGGCCTCCCGTGCGCAGCGCTTCCCCATCAGCACGCACAGGGTGTAGCCCGAATCCTCGAAGGTGGCCCGCACGTTGCGGTCGTCGGGCGACGCGAGCATCGCGCGTTCCCACGCCCGGTAGCGCCGCAGATGCCGGGCGACTTCGGCTTTGGCGGGTAGCAGCATGGCGCCGTTCACCTTTCGGAGCGCTCGATGGGCACGTCTCCCCGACGGTCGGGGCGGTGACCGCGCACGCAGAGGCACGGTCCCGTTTACGGCGCTCGAGACTTTCACTCATGGTGCACGTTCAACGACTCAGCGTCCTGTTGGATCTTCAACCAGCGCGTCGACCCCCTCCCACCTGCTCGTGTTGCACGAATGGCGTAGCGCGCTCAGGGTGGAGATGACTCAGAGGCAATCAGTGCTCACGCTCCGCTCTCGGGGCCGGGCCCGCGTAGGGCGGGAGGGAGCGCGAGCCTCGCCGGTGAGGAGCCAACGACGATGAAGACCGCAGTGCCCTGCTATTACCACCTCGACGTGGAAGTCAGTCCGGAACGCGTCGGGCAGGTCAGGCGCATCCTGGCCGCCCACCTCCGGTTCTGGGATCTGGAGGACCTCGTCGAGCCCGTCTGCGGCGGCGCCGAGCTGCTGCTGAAGGCCATCGACGAACACGCGAGGGACAAGCACACGTCCATCGAGATGTGGTGGACCGGCCAGCACCTGATCACCGCCGTGGCGGAGAACAACCACGACCTGCGCCCCGACCAGGACCTGCGCGCCTGCCTGGCCCGGATCGCGGCCACGAGCGACGGCTGGGGCTGCTGCGCCTCCCAGACCGGCAGCAAGGTGATCTGGTTCTCGCAGCGCGCCCGTGCCGGTGTGCGCGCCCCGCTGGTCCCCAAGCCGCCGGCCCCGAGCCTGCGCGAGGGCCTGACGCCGCCCCGCGCACTGCCGGTCGCCGCCCTCGCCTCCCCGGCGAGTGCGCCGGAGGGCGTCCTGGAGGCCGCCCGGTGACCGCGCGCCCGCGCCGGAAAGGGGTGCCCGTGTGGAGCGGGTACCCCTACCCGCTGGGCGCCGTGTACGACGGGGAAGGCACCAACTTCGCGCTGTTCAGCGAGGTCGCCGAACACGTCGAACTCGTCCTCGTGGACGACCGCGGCGCCTATCGCGCGGTGCCGCTCGCGGAGGCCGACGGCTTCGTGTGGCACGGCTACCTGCCCGGCATCGGGCCGGGCCGGCGCTACGGCTACCGGGTGCACGGCCCGTGGCACCCGGCCGCCGGCCACCGGTGCAACCCGAGGAAGCTGCTCCTCGACCCCTACGCCAGGGCGGTGGACGGGCAGATCGACGACCACCCCTCGCTCTACGAGCGCGCCGCGCACGGTCCGGACCCCGCCGACAGCGCCGGGCACACCATGCTCGGCGTGGTCACCGACCCGGCCTTCGACTGGGGCGACGACCGCCCCCCGCGACGCTCGTACGCGGAGACCGTGATCTACGAGGCCCACGTCCGCGGCCTGACCCGCACCCACCCCGACGTCCCGCCCGAACTGCGCGGCACCTACGCGGGGCTGGGCCACCCCGCGGTGATCGAGCACCTCACCACCCTGGGGGTGACGGCCGTCGAGCTGATGCCGGTCCACCAGTTCGTGCACGACGGCGTGCTGCAGGGCCGCGGCCTGGCCAACTACTGGGGCTACAACACCATCGGCTTCTTCGCGCCGCACAACGGCTACGCCGCCCACGGCACCCGCGGGCAGCAGGTCGACGAGTTCAAGACCATGGTCAAGGCGCTGCACGCGGCCGGGCTCGAGGTCATCCTGGACGTGGTCTACAACCACACCGCCGAGGGCAACGAGAAGGGCCCGACGCTGTCCTTCCGGGGCATCGACAACGCCTCGTACTACCGCCTGGTCGACGGCGACTGGGCCCACTACTACGACACCACCGGCACCGGCAACAGCCTGCTGATGCGGCACCCCTACGTACTCCAGCTGATCATGGACTCGCTGCGGTACTGGGTCACCGAGATGCACGTGGACGGTTTCCGCTTCGACCTGGCGGCGACCCTGGCACGCCAGTTCCACGAGGTGGACCGGCTGTCGGCGTTCTTCGACCTGATCCAGCAGGACCCGGTGATCAGCCGGGTCAAGCTGATCGCCGAGCCGTGGGACGTCGGCGAGGGCGGCTACCAGGTCGGCAACTTCCCGCCGCTGTGGTCGGAGTGGAACGGCCTGTACCGGGACGCGGTACGGGACTTCTGGCGCGGGGAGGACCACACGCTCGGCGACTTCGCCTCCCGGCTGACCGGTTCGGCGGACCTGTACGCGCACAACCGGCGCCGCCCGCGCGCCAGCGTCAACTTCGTGACCGCGCACGACGGTTTCACCCTGCGCGACCTCGTGTCGTACAACGACAAGCACAACGAGGCCAACGGCGAGGGGAACCGGGACGGCGAGAGCGACAACCGGTCCTGGAACTGCGGGGCCGAGGGGGACACCGACGACCCGGCCGTCCTCGACCTGCGCGCCCGTCAGCAGCGCAACTTCCTGGCCACGCTCCTGCTGTCGCAGGGCATCCCGATGCTCTGCCACGGCGACGAACTCGGCCGCACCCAGGGGGGCAACAACAACGCCTACTGCCAGGACGACGAACTGTCCTGGGTCGACTGGCACCTGACCGAAGAGCAGCGCGAACTCGCCGACTTCACCCGCCGGGTGATCGGCCTGCGGGCCGCCCATCCCGTGCTGCGCCGCCGCCGCTTCTTCCAGGGCGAGGCGGCCGCCCGGAGCGGCCGGCCGCTGCCCGACCTGGTGTGGCTGCGGCCGGACGGACGGAAGATGGCCGAGGAGGACTGGCAGCGCGCCGACGCGCACTCGGTCACCGTGTTCCTCAACGGGGACGCGATCGCCGAACCCGACCCGCAGGGCCGGCCCGTGGTCGACGACTCGTTCCTGCTGCTGCTCAACGGCTTCTGGGAGCCGGTCGACTTCCGCCTGCCGGGGTCCGCCTACGGCGACCGCTGGACGACGCTCATCGACACCGCCGAGCCGCAGGGCCCGCCGGACGAGGCGGAGCACAAGCCGGGCGGGCACCTCCGCCTGGAGTCGCGCAGCCTGGTGCTGCTGACCCGGCCGCCCGGAGCGCCCCGCGCGACCCGCCGCTGACGCGAAAGTGCCGGTGCCCGCCCCCTGGGGGGGGCCGGGCACCGGCACCGTGCCGGGTTCTGCGTCCGCTCGCCGGCCGGCCGACGAGCTCAGCGCTCGCGCTCGCGGCGTGACGTCACCGTGAACTGGGCGCCGTCCGGGTCGCGCAGCACCGCCTCGTCGGCCCCCTCCCGCAGCACGCTGCCGCCGTGCTTCTCCGCCGCCCGGACACAGGCGGCCACGTCGGCCACCTTGAAGTGGATCTGCCAGTGCGGCCGGATCGTCGGGTCGGGTGCCGCCTCCAGTGCCCCGGACTCGATCCGCGCCACCACCTCGCCGTGGCTGCGCAGCACCACCTCGTCGCCCTCGTAGCGGACCTCGCAGCAGTCGGGCCGCGCCGAGGCCCAGTCCAGGACCTCGCCGTAGAAGATGGCGGAGTCGAAGGCGTCGCGCGTGTGCAGCCGGATGAAGGCGGGCGCGGCCTTGCGCCAGGTCTCCCAGTCGGTGAACAGGTCGCCCTCCCAGATCCCGAAGGTCGCACCGTCCCGGTCCGCCAGCAGGGCGGCGCGTCCCGGCGGGAAGGAGATCGGGCCGACCGCGGCCGTCCCTCCGCGCTCCTGCACCCGGGACACCGCGTCGTCGGCGCTGTGCACCGCGAAGTACGGGGTCCAGGCGACCGCCATCTGCCACATGGTGGCCACCGCGGCTATCCCGGCGACGGGCGCCCCGTCCGCCAACGCGATCCGGAAGCGGTCACCGAGCTTCGCCGAGCGCCACTCCCAGCCCAGCACCGCCCGGTAGAAGTCCTCCGTGGCCTCCAGGTCGCGGCTGGTCAGACTGACCCAGCAGGGGGCGCCGCACACCGAGTGGGTGTCCACGACGTCCGTGGGACCGGAGGGTGTCGCATCGTCGTTCATCGCACGTCCTGGTCTCGTCGACCGGCGGACCACCGGTCTCCCACCAGTGTCCGGCCGGCCCTTGCGGGGCGCCTGCCGAGTACCCGTCCGGCCGCTCCGAAACGGCGTCCACGGTCGTCGCGGCCCTGCTGCTCAGTCGCTCTCGCTCACGGTCTCGGTCAGCAGTTCCTCACGCAGTTGGGCGAAGCAGCCGCTCAGCAGACGTGACACGTGCATCTGCGAGATGCCGAGCTGCTGGGCGATCCGGCTCTGCGTCATGCCCCGGAAGAACCTCAGGTAGAGGATGGTCCGCTCGCGCTCGGGGAGCGCCTCCAGACAGGGCCTCACGGCGACCCGGTCCACCACGAGGTCGTAGCGCGCGTCGGCCTCGCCGAGCGCGTCACCGAGCGCGTAGCCCTCGGTACCGGGGACCTCCGCCTCCAGGGACAGCGCGGCGAAGCAGTCCAGGGCCTCCATGCCGGTGCGCACGTCGTCGACGCTCAGCTGCGCGTGCTCGGCGATCTCGGCCACGGTCGGCGCCCGGCCCGGTGTCGTCTGGGCCAGCTCCTTCACGGCCCGCCGGACGCGGTTGCGCAGGTCCTGGACCCGGCGCGGGACGTGCAGCGTCCACATGTGGTCGCGGAAGTGCCGCTTGATCTCGCCGGTGATGGTCGGCACGGCGTATGCCTCGAAGGCGTAGCCGCGCGCCGGATCGTAGTGGTCGACGGCCTTGACCAGGCCGAGAGCGGCCACCTGGTACAGATCCTCCAGGGACTCCCCGCGGCCGCGGAACCGGACGGCGATCCGCTCCGCCATCGGCAGCCAGAGGTGGACCAGCTCGTCCCTGAGGGCCTTGCGGTCCGGCCCGTCGGGCAGCCGCGCGAGCCGTTCGAAGGCCTCGGCGGTGTCGGGAGCGTCGTCGTGCGGATGGGTTTTCGTGCTGCCGGTGGTACGCATGGCGCTGCGCCTCCCTCAGCAGGGACATCACGGGAGACGCGGCTCGGCCCGGGCGGAGAGACACCGGGGCCCGGCGCGCCGGCTCCCACGGACGTGCCTCCTGTCCGAAGCACTGAAAGGGGGATTCCCGATTCCGGCGAATTCGAAACGGTTTCGGGAATGCGGTCACGGTGTGCGACCGGCCGATTCTGAATTGTCGAACAGGGGTCACGAAATTCTCTGTCGTGGAATCACGTCGAAAATGCTGCGCATTTCAATTACTCCGGCGCATTTCAACTGGACGCCCGTGCGGAGTCCTGCTTTGACCTGCGCCGAGCCGCGTGCGGGCACCGCGGGGCCCTCCCCGTGGCCGCTGATCTCCGATCAGATCCTCAGCCGGTCCGGGTCGTTCCCGCCGACGGTCTCCCGTACATCGCCTGCATATCGTACGGCGGGGTCGCGTAATCCGCGATGTGCCTCGCGATCTTCCTTGGAATCACCGGCTGGGTGTGCGCGGACGGCACCTCCGCCGGGGCGCGTCGGGCGATCACGACGTGCGGCCGCCCGGTGTCCGGCCCGCCGGCGGAACCGGTCGGCCGACCCGTCCCCGGAGCCGGTGGACGTGATGTGCGGCACGCCTCCGGGGGCCGCCGGCGCCGTCCTGGAGCGGATTCTTCCTGCGCAACGCTTGATCGTCGATCAATGAGGGCGAATTCCCTGGCCACAGCGCTTTCCGCGCATTTGACAGTGGCTCGGACGCACAGATAGGAAGCTGCTTCTGGAAGTCGAAAGGTGCACTGTGTACGAGCCGAACGTGGTCGGGGACTGGCAGGAGTACGACGGGCATGCCGGTCTGCGGGTCCGCGTCCACCGCCTGGAGCAGGCCGAGCCGCCGCGCGGACGCGACGACGCCGCCGAGGGGCTGACGTACTTCCGCCTCCGGGTCACCGTCGAGAACCGCGGCGACCGGACCTTCGGCATCCACCTGGAGGACGGGCAGATCGACGTGCGGATCGGCCCCGACGGGGAGGGCGCCTTCGTCGACTGGCGCAACTCGCAGTTCATCGAGGGCTACGACGTCTATCCGCTGCGCCGGGTCACCGCGGTGCTGTACGCCGCCGGACCCGAGGCCGCCCTGTCCCTGGTGGACGTCCAGATCCAGCTGCGGGTCGACGAGGAGTGGGCCGACCGCCGGCTGTGGGCCGGCGGCATCGGCGAGGAGGCCGTCCAGGCCGGCGCACCCGCCGCCTGCGGACCGGGCGGGCTGGCGCACCAGGTGAGCAACTTCCTGCGCGACCAGGCGGAGCCGGGCGCCACCGGCTGACGGCGCCCGCACGCGCGCCGCGCGGCCGGCCCGCGTGCCCCCTGTGCGCCCCTGGGCGGTCGCGCCGGGCATGCACGTCAGTGCGCGATGCCGTCGATGATCTCGCGGGCGCCCTGACGCAGCAGTGCCACGGCGACCGAGGTGCCGAGCGTGGCCGCGTCCAGCGGGCCCGCCCACTCGTGCGCGTTCAGCCGCGTCTTGCCGTCCGGGGTGAACACACAGGCCCGCAGCGAGAGTTCACCGCTGCGGTCGACCTGCGCGTAGCCCGCGATCGGGCTGTTGCAGTGGCCCTGCAGGACGTGCAGGAACATGCGCTCCGCGGTGGCCGCGCGGTAGGTGTCGCGGTCGCCGAGCGCGCCGACCGCCTCGATGAGTTCGGCGTCCCCCTCGCGGCACTGCAGCGCGAGGACGCCCGCGCCGATCGGCGGCATCATCGCCTCGGGGGAGAGGATCTCGCTGATCACGTCCTGCCGGCCGATGCGCTCCAGCCCGGACACGGCCAGCAGCAGGGCGTCCGCCTCGCCCGCCGCCAGCTTCTCCAGCCGGCGGTTGGCGTTGCCCCGGAACGGCACGCACCGCAGCTGCGGATGGGTCGCGGCCAGCTGGGCGACCCGGCGCACCGAGGACGTGCCGATCCTGGTGCCGGCCGGGAGCTCGTCGAGGGCCAGCCCGCCGGGATGCACGAGGGCGTCGCGGATGTCGTCCCGCTTCAGGAACGCGGCGAACGTCGTGCCCGCGGGCAGCGGCCGGTCGGCGGGCACGTCCTTCAGGCAGTGCACCGCGAGGTCCGCCTCACCCGCCAGCAGCGCCGCGTCGACCTCCTTGGTGAAGGCGCCCTTGCCCTCGACCTTGGACAGGTCGCCCAGCCACTTGTCGCCGGTGGTGCGCACCGGCACCACCTCGGTGCGCACGCCCGGGTGCGCGGCGGTCAACTCGGCGCGGACCCGGTCCACTTGGGCGAGAGCCATGGGCGAGTCGCGGGAGACGATCCGGATGAGTTCGGGAACGGACATGCGGGACACGATAGACCGTCGCCAGGGTCCGCCGGGGCCGTAACCCGCATCCGTGCCCCGGGACCGCGGGCGCCGCGCGTCCGCGTCCGCCGGGGAGGCGTTCCACGCGACTTGACGCGGCGTCAACCGTCGTTGCCGGTCCCGTCCGGCAGGTCCGGCAGGTCCGCCGCCGCCTCCTCGGGCGCGAGGTCGGGACGCAGCCGCAGCCAGGACGGCTGGCGCAGCATCCCGGCCCGGGTGCGGACGCTGTAGCGGACCTCGCCGACCAGCCGGGGCAGCACCCAGTGCGCCCCGGAGACCGCCGGCCGCGGGTCGAAGGGGCACACGTCGGTCGCCAGGGCCCGCAGCAGCCCGGCCAGTCCGGCCCGCTCCGCCTCGCTCCAGCCGGTGCCCACGCTGCCGACGTAGCGCAGCCGCCCGGCCGCGCGCTGGCCGACCAGCAGCGCGCCCGGCAGGCCCGTCAGCCGTCCCCTGCCCGGCAGCCAGCCGCCCACGAGGACGTCCTCACTGCGTGTGTTGCGGATCTTGATCCAGGCCCGGGAGCGCACTCCGGGCTCGTACACCGAGTCCAGCCGCTTGCAGACCAGGCCCTCCAGTCCGTGCTCGCGGGTGGCGGCCAGCGCCCGCGCGCCGTGGCCGACGACGGCCGCGGGCGTCGACCAGTACGGCCCCTCCAGCCCGAGTTCCTCCAGCCGTGCCCGCCGCCGCATGTACGCGAGCGGCACCAGGGAGCGCCCGCCCAGGTGCATCACGTCGAACAGCACCAGATGGACGGGGACCCGCGCGGCCCTGCGGGCCGCGCGTGCCGGGGCGTGGGCCAGGCCCATGCGGCCCTGCAGGAGCTGGAAGTCCGCCCGCCCCTGAGCGTCCAGCGCCAGGATCTCCCCGTCCAGGACCACGGGTGTGCCGCCGAGGACGCCGCCGAGCGCGCTCAGCTCGGGATAGGCGGCGGTGATGTCCTCGCCGGAGCGGGCCCGCAGGACCAGGCTGCCGTCACCGGGCAGGTAGGCCACCGCGCGCTGGCCGTCCTGCTTCGTCTCGTACGCCCAGCGCGCGTCCTGGGCGGCGGGCGGCAGGGTGCCGGGCGTGGCGAGCATGGGCGGGATCAGCGGCAGGGTCACGGCTCAGTTCTCGACGGGCCGGCGGGCCGCCACGCGCCCGCGGGCGCGGTTTCCCCTGATCGGGCCCCCGCCTCGTCGGGCTCCCGCTGATCGGGCGCGCGCCGTGGCGGCGGTCGGGCTCGGCCGGGGCCGGGGCCGGGGCCGGGGTTCGCGTTCCGGCGAGGCGGGGGTTCGCGCTCCGTGGTCCCTACCGTCGAGTAATATCGCGCGGCAGGTCATCAGAGGAGGAACCGTGTCACGGTCCGAACGCTCACCCCTGCTGCTCGCCGGCCTGCTGGCCACGGCGGGCGTCGCCCACTTCGTCTCTCCGCGGCAGTTCGACGCCCTGGTGCCGCGCTCCCTGCCGGGCTCGCCCCGCACGTGGACCCGGGCCAGCGGCGTCGCCGAGCTGGCGCTGGCCGCCGGTCTCGCGCTGCCCCGGACCCGGCGGACCGCCGCGCTGGCCGCGGCGGCCTTCTTCGTGGGCGTCTTCCCCGCCAATGTGAAGATGGCCGTGGACTGGCGGCACCGCCCCACCCCGCAGAAGGCGGCGGCCCTCGGGCGGCTGCCCCTGCAGGTGCCCCTGGTGCTGTGGGCGCGCGGCGTCGCGAGGAACGCGGAGGGCCGGTCGTGACGGGGCGCCCGCAGGCCGGCGACAAGGTCGAGGACTTCGAGCTGCCCGACGTGACCGGCACCGTCCGGACCCTGTCGGAGCTGCTCGCTCAGGGGCCCGTCGTGCTCTTCTTCTACCCCGCCGCCCTCACCCCCGGCTGCACCGCCGAGGCGTGCCATTTCCGCGACCTGGCCGCCGAGTTCGCCGCCGTCGGGGCACGGCCCGTCGGGATCAGCGGCGACTCGGTCGACCGGCAGCAGGAGTTCGCCGGACGGCACGGGCTCGGGATGCCGCTGCTGTCCGACGCCGACGGCACCGTCCGCGAGCGGTTCGGCGTGCAGCGCGGCTTCTCGCTCGCGCCCACCCGGCGGGTCACCTTCGTGATCGCGCGGGACCGCACGGTTCTCGAGGTCGTCCGGAGCGAGCTGCGCATGAACACCCACGCCGACCGGGCCCTGGCGGCCCTGCGCGCGCACCGCGGCTGAGCGCCCTCTTCACCGCGGCGCGGTTGAGGGGGTGCCGTCCAGGGATCATCCTGGGGCGTATGGAGCATGTCGCCGCCGCGGCGATCGTCGACGCCCGCGGCATCGTCACGGCCTGGACGGAGGGTGCCCGGCGCCTGACCGGATACCCGGCCGAGGAGACCGTGGGCCGTGCGGCGGTCGACCTGCTCGCCGGGGAGCTGCCGGCCGCCGTGCCGCGGGCGCTGACCGGCACCGTCGTGGTGCGCCACCGCGACGGGCACCTCGTCCCCCTCGGCCTCACGGCCGCGCCCGTCCTGGGCCCGGACGGCGACCCCGACGCCTACGTCCTCACGGCCGGGCGGCCCGCGGAGTCGGAGCCCACGCTCTCCGGACGTGTGTTCGAGCAAGCGCCGGTCGTGATGTGCACGTTCGACACCCGCCTACGCTATCTGCACGCGAACGACGTGGCCTGCGAGGTGCTCGGCGCCAGGGCGGGCGATCTGGTCGGCCGGCGGGTCCTGGACACCCTGCCGGACGACGAGCCCGTCCGGGGCTTCGCCGAGAAGCTGCGCCAGGTGGCGGACACCGGGAACCCCGTGCGCTACGAGACGTACGGCCGGGCACCCTCCGAGGGCCGCGAGCACGCCTGGACCATCGAGATGTGGCCGGTGCGCGACCACCGCCGCGAGGTGATCGCGGTGGCCATGGCGGCGTTCGACAGCAGCCAGGAGCACTGGGCCCGCCGGCGCCTCGCCCTGCTGAACGAGGCCGCGACCGCCATCGGCACCACCCTGGACGTCACCCGCACCGCCGAGGAGCTGGTGGAACTCGCGGTACCCCGGTTCGCCGACTTCGTGGCCGTGGACCTCCTCGACTGGGTCCTGGGCACGGAGGAACCGCCCCCGGGGCCGGCGGGCGACGTCGTACTGCGCAGGGTGGCGCACGGCTCGGTCTTCGAGCACACACCGGAAGCCTCCGTCGCGCTGGGTGCGCGGGACGTCTACCCCTCCTTCTCGCCGCCCGCCCGCGCCCTCGGCCTGGGCCGGGCCGTGCTCAGCCGGGCGGGCGAACCGGACTTCGAGCGGTGGGCCGAGGACCGCAACGTGAAGGCCCCGGCGGGAGGCTTCCACCGCCGGGGCGCGCATTCCATGCTCGCGGTGCCGATGCGCGCCCGCGGCACCACGCTGGGTGTCGCGGTCTTCGTCCGCGCCGCCCATCCCGCCCCGTACGCCGGCGACGACGCGGTCCTCGCCGAGGAGCTGGCCAGCCGGTCCGCCGTGTGCGTGGACAACGCCCGCCGCTTCGCCCGGGAGCGCGAGACCGCGATGGCCCTGCAGCGCAGCCTGCTGCCGCGCCGGCCGCGCGGCCAGGCGGCCGTCGAGGTGGCCCATCGCTATCTGCCGTCCGGATCGCTGGCGGGCGTCGGCGGGGACTGGTTCGACGTGATCCCGCTCGCCGGCAGCCGGATCGCCCTGGTCGTCGGGGACGTCGTCGGACACGGCATCCGGTCCTCGGCCACCATGGGGCGGCTGCGCACGGCGGTGCGCACCCTGGCCGACGTGGACCTGCCGCCGGACGAACTCCTCACCCACCTCGACGACCTGGTCACCCACCTGACGCCAAGTCACGGTGGCGAGGACGTGCCGGAGTTGGGCGCGACCTGCCTGTACGCCGTCTACGACCCCGTCTCGTGCTGCCTCAGCTTGGCCGCCGCCGGCCATCTGCCGCCGGCCGTCGTGCCCCCCGGCGGTCCGGCCCGGCTGGTCGACATGACCGTGGGGCCGCCCCTCGGGGTCGGCGGGTTCCCCTTCGAGGCGACCGAGTTCCCGTTGCCGCCGGGCTCCCTGATCGCCCTCTACACCGACGGGCTGCTGGAGGGCCAGGAACAGGACGCCGACCGGGGCACCGCCGCGCTGTGCCGGGCCCTGAGTTCGCCCGAGGCCTCTCTGGAGGCCGTCTGCGACACCGTGCTGAAGTCCGTGCTGCCCGAACAGGCCGACGACGACGTGGCGCTGCTGCTGGCCCGCACCCGCGCGCTGGGCGCGGACCGCGTCGCCACCTGGGACGTCGTCGCCGATCCCGCGCAGGTGGGCGTGGCCCGGCAGGCCGCCACCGAGCAACTGGCCGCGTGGGGCCTGCAGGAGATCGCGTTCGTCACCGAACTGGTCGTCAGCGAACTGGTCACCAACGCCATCCGGTACGGCGAACCCCCCATCCAGCTACGGCTGATCCGCGACCGGGCGCTCATCTGCGAGGTGTCCGACGCCAGTTCCACCTCGCCGCACCTGCGCCGGGCCCACGCCTTCGACGAGGGCGGCCGCGGACTGCTGCTCGTCGCCCAGCTCACCCGGCGCTGGGGCAGCCGGCCGACCGGAACCGGCAAGACGATCTGGGCGGAGCAGCCGCTGCCCTGACGAGCACCCGAAGGGCGGGAGCGTCGAGCCCGGGGCCTCTTTCGATCTTGCCGTGGGCCGCGCCTCGGAAGGCACCGTCGCCCGGAGCCGGCCAGATCCGAGAGAAAGGCCCTAGCCGTCCTCCGCGGCCACCTGGGCGAGGGTGCGGCCGGTGCGGACCGAACGGGCCCGGCGCGGATCGGGGGTGCCGTGTCCCTTCGACCGCCCGCCGCTCTTCCGCACCAGCAGCCAGGCCTCCTCCTCGCCGCCGTCCCGGCCCCCGCGGAAGCGGGTGAGGGCGTACTCGCCCCGGAGCTTGGAGCCGTGCAGCCGGAACGTGGCGTGCCCGTGCTCCAGCGACGCCGCGAAGTCCACGGGACGTCCCTTCCGGTCGTGGCTCAGCGGCTCGTACGTGCCGCGGTCCCAGACGATCACGGTGCCGCCGCCGTACTCGCCCTTCGCGATCACGCCCTCGAAGTCCTCGTACTCCAGCGGGTGATCCTCCGTGGGCACGGCGAGCCGCTTGTCGTGTGGGTCGTCGGAGGGGCCCTTGGGTACCGACCAGGACTTCAGCACGTCGTCGACCTGCAACCGGAAGTCGAAGTGCATCCGGCGCGCGTCGTGGATCTGCACCACGAACCGGGGCTCCGGGCCGCCGGCCGCCGCGTGTCCCGACGGCTCCCGGGTCCGGGCGAAGTCACGCTTGCCGCGGTACTCCCGCAGCCGCTCGTCACCACCCACACGAGTCTCCTTCCCACGGGCCGCACGCGTCCGCGGCACCCGACCGGGCCGCCCGGGTACCCGGGCCACCGCGACCCACGCGGTCCGGGGACCCGCGGTCCGGGGACCCGCGGTCCGGAGACCTGCCTGCCGGTAAGGCCGGTTCGGCCGGTACGGGTACCCCGCCCGCGGCCGCCGCCCCGCCGGCGGTCAGCCCAGGGGAATCGTCACCTCGTCCTCGACCGGCGGATCGGCCTCCTGGGCGCGGTTGCCGGTCGCCGCGAAACAGCGCAGCCGGACCGCCTCGGGGGTCACGTCCAGGCGCAGGAACGACTTGAAGAACGGCGGGCTGTAGGTGGCCGAACCGGGGGAGAACAGCTGCGTGTAGATCTTGCGCACCGGCAGGCGCAGCCGGGCGGCGCGGTCCGGGCGGCGCCCGGCGCCCAGGAGGCTGGCGACCAGGCGGATCCGCCTGGTGATCCGGGGCGTCGGGCCCTGGGCGCGCACGGGCGGCACGCCGAGCCGCTCGGCGACGACGGCCGTCGCCTCGGCCTCGGTGAGCGCGAAGAAGCGGGGCAGCCGCAACCGGCGGCCGTAGAGCCTGCTGTAGAAGGCGAGGGAGTCGCCGCGCAGCGGGTAGCAGCGGAAGTCCCGCTCGGTGACGTTCGCGATCGTCACGCGCGGGATGGTGTGGGTGGCGTGCATGAACGCACCGCCGCCGCCGGAGACGACGTACTGGATGGTCCGGCCGCCCACGTCCACCGGGTAGCGCTGGTAGTTGTGGATGTCCCCGCCTATCGCCGCCACGAAGCGGTGGGCCGGGTCGCGCACGATGTCGTCGACGGTGCCGCCGCCCTCGATGGCGCACGGGTGGTGCTCGCCGTCCACGTACAGGGGCGAGCCGGTGACGAGGATCTTCGGGCGCGGCCCGCGCGCCGCCTCGCGCAGCCAGGCGCCCTGCTCGGCGTCCAGGGTGCCGAGCAGGCCCGTGTCGATGCCGATGATCCGCACCGGCCCGGCGTCGATCGCCCAGTACGGCCCCGGCTGGACGGCCTGCTGGGACGGAGCGGCGCGCAACTCCTCCGCTGCTCGCAGGTGTTGCCCGTCCGCCGGGCGCGGCCGGTGCCACAGCAGCGCCCGCCACCAGGCGCGGCTCAGCGGGCGGGGCGCCGGCTCCGGCGGCAGGGGCGGGGCGTCGCCGCAGAACACGCGCATGAAGCCGCCGAGACCCTCGTACCAGTCGTGGTTGCCGGGGACCGCGTAGATCGGCGCCGGGTAGTCCCGGTACGGGCGGAAGAACTTCGTGCCGTAGTCGTCCGTGCTGCCGACCGGGTAGATCACGTCGCTGGCGATGACGGAGAACGCGGTGCCCCGCGCCGTCTCGAGGAACCCCGGCACCACGGCGTACTGGGGGTCGTCGCCCTCGCCGGTGTCCCCGAGCACCATGAAGGAGAAGCGGTCCGGATCGTCCCGCCGGATCACCTTGTCCGCGGGCGCCCCGGCCGCCTCCCGCTGCGCCACCCAGCGGCCGCGGGTGGGGCCGGTGGGGTCCCCGAACCAGGACGCGAGCACCCCGTTGCGCGCGGCCCACAGCGTCCGCGGATCGAGCCACGAGAGCTTCTGCGTCTTCGGGGGCATCAGTTGCCGGTAGGTACCGCGCTCGGCGGTTCCCCAGCCGGCGCCTTCGACGGTGTCGCGCGAGGATTCAGCCACGCGGAGCACCGTAACAACGAGCCCCTCGCCGGCCTGCCGGCGGGGCGGGCGTCCGGGTCACAAGCACCGCCTCACAGGCGAGTTGACGGGCCGTCGAACCAGGTCACGCCTCACGGCGAGGGCACCCCGCCCGTGGGCCGGGGGCATAGGGAAAACCCTCGAATGCCCGTGCGCTGGCTGACATGCGCTGGTCAAGGCTGAAATCCTCCGTCCGCACGCGGTCCCCGAGGGGCGCCACGTGGTCACGCACCGCACCCGCACCGCTGAGCTCTTCCCGGACGGCACATCCGTCTGTCCGGTCTGTCACCGGCCGCTCTCCCCGCGGCCGCAGCAGTAGGAGTACGAGTGAGACGTCTTCCCCACAGACGGGGCATGGTCGGAGCCGCGCTGGCTTCCACCGCGGCCCTTCTTGCCGTCGGAATCCAGTCGGTCCCCGCGGCCGCCCAGGCCGCCCAGGCCTCCGGCGCGCACCCCAGCCCGCTCCGCACCGGGGGTCTGGAGGCCAAGCTCAGCCCCGCCGAGCACTCCGCGCTCATGGAGAGCGCCAAGGGCAAGACCGCCGCCACCGCCCGCACCCTCGGGCTCGGCGCCAAGGAGAAGCTGGTCGTCAGGGACGTCGTCAAGGACAACGACGGCACCCTGCACACCCGTTACGAGCGCACCTACGCGGGCCTGCCCGTGCTCGGCGGTGACCTCGTCGTGCACACCCCGCCCGCCTCCGTCGCCAAGGGCGCGGTGAGCACGACCTTCAACAACAAGCACGCCATCAAGGTCGCCTCCACCACGGCCGTCTTCGCCAAGTCCGCCGCGGAGTCCAAGGCGCTGAAGGCCGCGAAGGCCCTCGACGCGAAGAAGCCCGCCACGGACGGCGCGCGCAAGGTGATCTGGGCCGGCAACGGCACCCCGAAGCTCGCCTGGGAGACGGTGGTCGGCGGTCTCCAGGACGACGGCACGCCCAGCGAGCTGCACGTCGTCACCGATGCCACCACGGGCAAGGAGCTGTACCGGTACCAGGCGGTCAACACCGGTATCGGCAACACCCGGTACAGCGGCCAGGTGAACCTGACGACGACGCTGTCCGGTTCGACGTACACGCTGAACGACGGCGCGCGCGGCGGCCACAAGACGTACAACCTGAACCACGGCACCTCGGGCACGGGCACGCTGTTCTCGCAGTCCTCCGACACCTGGGGCGACGGCACCACGTCGAACGCGGCTACCGCGGGCGCGGACGCGCACTACGGCGCGGCGGTCACCTGGGACTTCTACAAGAACACCTTCGGCCGCAGCGGCATCCGCAACGACGGCGTGGCCGCCTACTCGCGGACGCACTACGGCAACGCGTACGTCAACGCGTTCTGGGACGACACCTGCTTCTGCATGACCTACGGCGACGGCTCGAACAACGCCGACCCGCTGACCTCGCTGGACGTGGCCGGCCACGAGATGAGCCACGGTGTCACCTCCAACACCGCGGGCCTGACCTACTCCGGTGAGTCCGGCGGCCTGAACGAGGCCACCTCCGACATCTTCGGCACCGGCGTGGAGTTCTACGCCAACAACAGCTCCGACGTCGGCGACTACCTCATCGGCGAGAAGATCGACATCAACGGCAACGGCACCCCGTTGCGCTACATGGACAAGCCCAGCAAGGACGGCTCCTCGGCCGACAGCTGGTACTCCGGTGTCGGCAACCTGGACGTGCACAACTCCTCGGGTCCGGCGAACCACATGTTCTACCTGCTCTCCGAGGGCAGCGGCACCAAGACCATCAACGGCGTCACCTACAACAGCCCGACGTCGGACGGCGTCGCCGTCGCCGGCATCGGCCGCGCAGCCGCGCTGCAGATCTGGTACAAGGCGCTGACGACGTACATGACGTCGAGCACCAACTACGCCGGTGCCCGCACCGCGGCGCTCAACGCGGCCGCCGCGCTCTACGGCACCAGCTCCACCCAGTACGCGGGCGTGGGCAACGCCTTCGCCGGCATCAACGTCGGCAGCCACATCACCCCGCCGGGCGGCGGAGGCGGCACCTGCACCAGCACCCAGCTGCTCAGCAACCCGGGCTTCGAGTCCGGCGCCACCGGCTGGACGTCGACCAGCGGTGTCATCACCACCGACACCGGTGAGGCCGCCCACAGCGGCTCCTACAAGGCCTGGCTCGACGGCTACGGCTCCTCGCACACCGACACCGTGTCCCAGTCGGTGACGATCCCCGCGGGCTGCAAGGCGACGTTCACCTTCTACCTGCACATCGACACCGCGGAGACCACCACCAGCAGCCAGTACGACAAGCTGACGGTGACCGCCGGTTCGACGACCCTCGCCACCTACTCGAACCTGAACGCGGCCTCCGGCTACGTCCAGAAGTCCTTCGACCTGTCCTCGCTGGCGGGCTCGACGGTCACGCTGAAGTTCAACGGAGTCGAGGACTCCTCCCTGCAGACCAGCTTCGTCGTGGACGACACCGCCCTGACGACCAGCTGATCGACGCATCGAGGTCCCGCACCCGGAAGCCGTTCGGGTGCGGGACCTCCGCATGTCAGCTCAGCGGATCCAGGGTCAGGTACGCCTGCTGCGGGGCGCCGTCGTGGACCAGCGACTCCTGGTTGCCGACGTCGTCGAAGGCGAAGGCATAGGCCTTCCCGTCGGCCATCTGCCCGTGGATGAGGCGGGCGTAGTGGTTGGTCACCGCGTCCTGGTAGAAGTTCGCGGCCGAGCCGTCCGGCTGATTCGGGTTCACCAGGAGCGTGGAGCGGTTGAAGCCCGCGCACAGGGTGCGCGAAATGGGCCCCCGCACCGCGTCGTTGGGCGCGTCCAGCAGCTTGTGGCAGCCGAAGACGCTGTCGGCGTCCGGCTTGTGGAAGCTGGTGACGACGGCGCCGGAGCCGTCGGTGAAGTTCATGACGTCGCCCGAGACCCGCCCGAAGTAGCGCGTTCCCGGCCGGTCGGCGAAGGGGGTGACGGTGAGCGTGGTACCGGCGTACTTCTGCCAGACGCGGTTGACGTAGTCGTCCATCACACCGGCCGGCAGGGACCCGGACTCCAGGCCGTGCCCCGGGGAGAGCGCGCGCAGCACCGTGCCGTCGGACCGCGTCTGGATCAGGCCGCCCCAGCCGCCGCCCTGCGCGCGCAGGGAGTCGAACACGGCGTGGTAGCCGCCCGCCTTCAGGTGGCCGGTGCTGACGGTGGTTCCGTCGGCACGCCGGACGCCCACCGCGTAGGGCGCGGAGAACATGTCGACCTGGGTGCTGTTGAGCCACAGCCCGGAGTCGTCGAGCGTGTACTCGGACCAGTTGAAGAGGATGTCGCGGTTGGGGTCGCCCGGGTTCTGCACGGCCGGCTGCACCAGACCGCCGGTCGTCAGTCCGAACACGAGCTTCTGCCCGTAGGAGAAGTAGATCCGGCCGGAGAATCTGGGGATCCGGATGGTCCTGGACTGCCCGGTGGCAGGCCCCGGGATCGACGCGTCGGGAGCGGGGGTCGGCGGGTTTCCGCCGGCCGGCCACGCGTGGAACACGCCGCCCTCGTCCGCCCAGCCCTGCTGACCCGTCGTCAGGGACGTGCCCAGGTCGTAGAGGAAGAGCGGGTCGCCGCGGCCGGAGCCGTTGGTGATCGTCAGGGGGATGGTGGCGGGCACCGCGGCGTCCGCCGGGGCCGGTGCCGCGAGTCCCGCCAGGGCGCCGAGCAGCACGGCCGCCCCGGTCGCCGCCAGAGCCTTGAGTCCGTTGAGCACGCTCCACCTCCGTGGGGGTTGGGATACGGAGTTGGTCCGTACCTGAAGTGAGAGCGCTCTCAGCGTCCCGGCAGGACGCGCACATGTCAATGGAGGGCGCGGCGGTGCGCGAGCGGACCCCGTCCGCTCAAGTCCGTTGCGCCGGCGGGCCCTTACTCGAACAGCGAGGTGTCGCCCGCGCCCCGCCGTACGATCTCGGCCTCGCCGCCGGAGAAGTCGATGACCGTGGTCGGCTCGGTGCCGCACTCGCCGCAGTCGACCACCGCGTCCAGCACATGGTCGAGCCGGTCCTTGATCTCCCAGCCCTGGGTCATCGGCTCGTCCTCGTCCGGCAGCAGCAGCGTGCTCGACAGCAGCGGCTCCCCGAGTTCGGCGAGCAGGGCCTGGGTGACGACGTGGTCGGGGATGCGCACCCCGACCGTCTTCTTCTTCGGGTGCAGCATCTTGCGCGGCACCTCCCGGGTCGCCGGCAGGATGAAGGTGTAACTGCCGGGCGTGCACGCCTTGATGGCGCGGAAGACGTCGTTGTCGATCCGTACGAACTGGCCGAGCTGCGCGAAGTCCTGGCACACCAGAGTGAAGTGGTGACGGTCGTCCAGGTGGCGGATCGCGCGGATCCGCTCGATGCCGTCCCGGCTGCCCAGGCGGCAGCCCAGGGCGTAGCAGGAGTCGGTCGGGTACGCGATCAGCGCGCCCTCCCGCACACTGTCGGCCACTTGGCCGATGGCCCGGGGCTGGGGATTGTCGGGGTGCACGTCGAAGTACTTCGCCATTCACCGAGCTTATGCCGTACGGCGGCGGTTGCCACGCAGGAGGGTGCCGAGCGGCCACCGCGCCCGCCGCGCGGCGCCGGTTCCGCGGGGCGCACCCGGCCCGGAACGGCCTTCGATCAGGTCGACGCACATGATCTTCACCCACAGGTGCGTATGCGGCGGACTTCGGGGCATCAGACCTCTGTACCGCCCGGGTACTCGCCCCCCGATCCCCGGGCGTGCGGCTTCGCCGGCCGTCACCTCCCCCCGTGACCCGCCGGCGAAGCCGCCGTACCCACCCTCCGTGCCCGCGTGCCCGGCGCGCCCAAGACCGGCGCCCCGCGAGGCCCCCTGGTAACGTCCCCGACCGGATCAGCCGAGGTCGACGCGACGGACGAGGAGAGGGCCGACATGGCCGGCGGAGGGGACGGAGCCGTCGGGGCATCCGGTCGGGAGAGCCACGACACGCCATGGGCGCAGGAGCTTCTCGACCAGCTGCGGCCGACCGGGCGCGACGTGCGCAAGGTCGTGGCCTGGCTCGCCGGGGCCGTGCACGGGACCGCCTGCCTGCTGGACGGCACGGGCGCCCTCCTCGCCGGACAGCCGGTGCCCCTGGATCACGGCCTGGACGAGAGCCTGGTCGCGGACGTCGTCGCCGGCCGCATCGCCTCCGCCGCACTGGAGGACGGCGGCCGTCATGTGCGCCTGGTGCGGACCGGGCCCCCGCAGCCGTCCGCGGCGAGTGTGCTGGCCGTCTCGCGTCCGGTCCCGTTCGACCGCCGGAGCGCCGAGATGGTCACCCACACGGCCGCTGTGGTCGAACTGCTGCTGCGGGCACACGAGACGGCCGTGGCCGGGCGCCGGCTCGCACAGGCGACGGCCGCCCTGCGGCTGGCGATCCTGCAACTGCTCATGGTGGAGGACACCGTCTCCGCCCGCCGGGTCGCCGCGGGCCTGTGGCCCGGCCTCCTCGACACGGACACAGCCTGCGTCTACGTCATGGAGACCCACCGCGGCGAACGCGACCGGCTCGCCGCCGACTGCCTGGACGCGACGGACGGCCGGGCCCTGGTCGTGCTCTGCCCGGCGGTCGACGAGCACGTGATCGTGGTCGCGCCGGTCGAGACCGTCGGAGGGGAGCTGCGCTGCCTGGCCGGCGAACGCCCGCGCACGTACCTCGGCGGCAGCGCCCGGCACAGCCTCGCCCGGACCGCCACGGCGTACGGTCAGGCCGTGAGCGCGCTCGCGGTCGCCCGGTTCCGCCCGGACGGCGCGGCCGTCTACGCCGAGCGCACCCACCCCGAGCGCCTGATGGACCCGGGCGCGCTGCACGCCTGGTCGGTACGGCTGCTGCGTCCGCTGGACGCCCTGCCCCACCACACCCGCGCCGAACTGCTCGCCACCACCCGCCTGGGCCTTGAGTTCACCGCCGTCAACACGGCCAAGGTGCTCGGCGTGAGCCGCAACACCGTCCGGGCCCGGATGGAGCGGGTGGAGGGGCTGCTCGGCACGGACTTCTCCCACCTCACCGCGCGGGCCGCCGTGCACCTCGCCCTGAACACCCAGGCCGCCCTCGGGCACCACCGCGCCGGCGATCCGGCGCCGCGGCCGGGCGCGGTCCGTTTCGGGGACCTGCTGGCCGGGACGGCGCTGCGCTCCTGGGCGGACGACCTCCTCGGCCGTCTGACGGCGGACGCCCGCGACCTGCGCGGCACGCTGCGCGCCTGGATCGCCGCCGGAGGCAACGCCGAGCGCGCCGCACAGCTCCTCGGCGTCCACGCCCAGACCGTCCGCGAGCACGTGCGAGGCGCCGAACCCGTCCTCGAACGCCAGCTCCTCGCCGCCGGCAGCGACCTGTACGAGGTCGTCCTGGCCCATCTGACGGTGGGTGACCTGGATCCACCCGCCCTCGACCGGCCCGAATAAGGGCAATCCGGACTCACTTGTGCACGGGTGAGCCCTCCGCGCGTCCGAAAGGGCACCGGCGCGGTACCCAACGGCCGAAGGAGCCCCGTAGGTTCGACGCGCCGCCGCGCCCAGCGCGGCCGGCCCGCGCGAGCGGAGGCAGGACCGGAACGGGGGACCGGTCCGGCCTCCGCCGGAGCGCCGGACACCCCCCGAGCCGCCGCCCGCGTCCGACGGCCCACCGGGCCGCGCGGCACCGCGCCCGGCGCCCGTGGTCCGCGCGGTGCTCAGCCCCCCGGCCGCACCGGCACCTCCTGCCAGCCGAAGGCGATGAAGGACGGCACCTGCCGCAACCCGTCCGCCCCGGCGGCCAGCCGGAGGTCCGGGAAGCGGTCGAAGAGGGCGGGCAGCGCGGTCAGGGCCTCCATCCGGGCGAGCGGAGAGCCGATGCACCGGTGCACGCCGATCCCGAACGCGAGATGGTCGTCGGCCCCCCGCCCGGCGTCGAACACGTCGGCGTCCGGTCCGTAGTGCGCGGGATCGAGGCCCGCCGCCGCGTACGTCGTGATGATGGCGTCGCCCGCCGGGATCGTCACGTCCCCGACGGTCAGGTCGCTCACCGCGAACCGCAGCGGCAGGGAGGCGAGCGAGGGGTGCACGCGCAGCGTCTCCTCCACGACGGCGTCCCAGCCGGTCTCCCCGCCGCGCACCCTCGCCAGCTGCTCCGGGTCGCGCAGCAGGGCGACGACCGCGTTGCCGATGAGGTTGACCGTGGTCTCGAAGCCGGCGCCGATCACCAGCAGCAGCGTGTACAGCAGCTCCTCGTCGCCGAGCCGGTCGCCGTCCTCGTCCCGCACCCGGATCAGCTCGGTCGTCATGTCGTCACCGGGGTGCTCCCGCTTGTGGGCGATCAGCGCCCCCAGCACGGTGCCGATCTGCCGCTGCACGAACGCGGCGTGCTCCGGGGTCGGGTCGGAGGTGTCCATGATGGCGGCGACCAGCCGCGCGGTGTCCTCCCGCAGCGCGTCCGGCACCCCGAACAGCTCGCAGATCATCCGCATCGGCAGCGGATGCGCGAAACGGGCCCGCAGGTCCACCACCTGCCCGCCGGCCCCGGCGGCCGCCACGGAGTCCAGCAGCTCCGCCGTGATCGCCTCCACCCGGGGCCGCATCGCCTCGGTGCGCCGGTGGGTGAAGCTCGGCGCGACCAGCTTGCGCAGCCGCGCGTGGTCGGATCCGTAGGTGGAGAGCATGTTCACCACGCCCACCCAGCCGAGGATCCAGCCCCACGACGGGTGCGCGCCCACCTCCGGCCACAGCTTCCAGTGCCGCCGCGGGTCCCTGCTGACCCGCGGGTCGAGGATCAGGTCCTTGAGGGTGGCGTAGTCGGTGGGCGCCCAGGCCGGGATGCCGCCGGGCAGCTCCACGGGCACCACCGGGCCGAGGGCGCGCAGCCGGGCGCACTCGGCGGGGATGTCGGCGCCGAACGGGTCGAGGGCGATTCGGTCGGTCACGGTCACGGCGACTCTCCTGGCTGGTCGGGGGAGCGGGGGCTGAACCGGACGGGCAGGGACGTCAGGGAGCGGTGGAAGGGGCCCGGCCGCCAGGTCAGCCGCTCGCGGGGCAGCACCGGCTCCAGGTCGGGCAGCCACTGGGTGAGCCGCTCGACGGCCTCCGTGGCGATGAGCAGCGTGTGCTGCTTGACCGGGCAGGCGTGCGGGCCCGCCGACCACGACAGGTGCGAGGCGTCGTTCGGGTGGCGGCCCCCGGTGACCTCCTCCTCGGCGAAGTGGCCGAGGGCCCCGTAGGAGACGACCATCGGGACCGCGGCCCTGATCCACACGCCGTGGAAGGTCAGCGCCCGGCGCGCGAAGTGGACGCCGTAGTTCGCCAGCGGCGTCTCGTGGTGCAGCACCTCCACCACGGCGTCCATCACCGGACGGGCGCCGCTGGTGAGGGTGGAGTAGTACTCCGGGTTGCCGAGGACGCGGGACAGCGCGTTGGACACCAGGTTGGCGGTGGGCTCGTGGCCCGCGCCGAGCGTGAGGAACACCTGCCAGGTCACCTCCTCGGGGCTGAGCCGCGCCGGGTGGTCCAGCAGCCAGCTCGGCAGGTCGTCGCCGCGCCGCTCCGCCTTGGCGGCGATCAGCCCCAGCACGTACCCGCCGAACTCCTCCTCGCCCTCGGCCGCCTGGGCGCCGCCCTCCATCATCTTGCCCAGCGCCGCGTTCAGCCGGTCGCTCTGGCTGTCCGGCAGCCCGAACAGGCTGTTGAACACCAGCGCCATCAGCGGCCGGGCGAAGTCGGTCACCAGATCGGCCTCGCCCCGCGGACCGATCCGCCCCACCAGCAGGTGCACCGCCCGGTGCACCCGGGCCCGCAGGTCGTGCGGCTCGACCCGGTCGAAGGTGTCGATCAGCGAGGTGCGGTAGCGGACGTGGGCGGCCCCGTCCGCCCACAGGGTGTTGGGCCGCCAGCGCATCATGCCGAGGATCGGGGAGTCGTCCGCGACCGTGGCCTCCCACGTCCGGGAATCGTGCGAGAACGTCTCCGTGTCGTGCAGCAGGTCCAGCGCGGCCCGCCGGTCGGTGACCACGTACGCGGGCACGCCCGGCGCCAACTCGCCCCAGCCGACGGGGCCCTGGGCGCGCAGCGCCGCGTAGTAGCGGTACGGGTCCAGCGCGAAGCCGTCCTCCCACAGCCGCACCGGCGCGGAGAGGGAGAAGGCCCGCTCGGCGGGGGAGGAGGTGGTCACCGGCGCTCCGCGGGGTGGCGTTCGATCAGGTGCTGGACGAGGGCGAGCAGCGCCTCGATCGAGGAGTTGGTGTCCCGGGCGTCACAGGTCACCAGGGGGGTGCCCGGCTCCAGGTCCAGGGCCGCCCGCAACTGCTCCTCGGTGTGGTGGCGCGGCGCGTCGGGGAAGGCGTTGAAGGCCACCGCGTACGGCAGACCGCTCTCCTCCACCAGGCCGAGCACGTCGAACGACGCGTCCACGCGCCGGCCGTCGACCAGGACGAGGGCGCCGAGCGCCCCGTAGGCGATGTCGTCCCACAGGGAGCGGAACCGCTCCTGCCCGGGCGTGCCGAACAGATAGAGGACGATCCCGCCCGGCAGGCTTATCCGCCCGAAGTCGATCGCCACCGTCGTCGTCGACTTCTCCCGCACCCCGGCGAGGTCGTCCACCCCGGCGGACGCCTCGGAGAGCTGCTCCTCGGTGTGCAGCGGGCGGATCTCGGAGACGGAGTCGATGAGCGTCGTCTTGCCCACCCCGAAGGGACCCGTGACAAGGATCTTCACCAGGTCGCGGGCGGTGTCGGGCAGGTGGATGCCGCTAGTGCTTGAGGGCGCGGAGGCCATCGGCGACTCTCTTCAGCAGGTCGGGGGCGAACCGTTCGGCGGGCGGGACCGGCTCGCGGGCCAGCACCAGATCACGGTCGATCAGGTCGCCGGCCAGGACACGGACGGCACAGACCGGCAACTCGAGCAGGGCCGCCGCCTCCACCACCGTGAGCGAGCCGCCGTCCAGGACGTCGAGCAGGGCGAGCTGGGCGGCCGGCAGACCGGCGGGCGGGGGCCCGCCGGCCCGGGTGAGCACCGACAGCCGTTCCAGGTGCGGCCGGCTGGGCCGGGCCACACCCCCGGTGGACAGGTACGCGGGGACGAGAGGCCGGCCGCCGCGGCGGCCGGTCATGCCGGCGCGCCGCCGTCGGCCTCTCGGGGCGCGGCCGCCATCGCCTTCTCGCCCAGCCGCGCCACCTGGGAGTGGACGCGGTGCGCCAGCAGGTCCAGGCGCACCTCCGGGTCCCCGTAAGCGGCGACACAGGTGCCGTGGTCGGTCGGGACGATCAGGACGTAGCCGTGGTCCGACTCGATCACCACCTGCCGCACCTCGGCCCGGTCCCGGTCGGCGAACGCGGCCGCGGCCGTACGGCACGCGCCCTGCACGGTGCTGGTGATCGCGGCCACCCGCTCGGCCGAGGGCTGCGAGAGCGCGTCGGTGTACCCGGTGGCGAGTCCGTCCCGGGTGAGCAGGACGGCGGCCACGACATGCGGCACCTGCAGGATCGGGTCCAGCACCCATGCCGTGTCGCCTGCCTCGCGGCTGGTCATCGAGCCGCTCCCCCTTCGTGGTCGGTCGTGTGCCCGATCGTCTGATCGGCGTGTTCGGTGTCTTCGGTGTCTTCTGTGCGATCGGTACGGCCGGGCCGCTCGGTGTGAGGGCTCCGGCCGGCCGGACCGGTGGCGGGCGCCGCTTCGCCGTCCTGTCCCCGCTCCGGTACGGGGCCGGGCCGCGGCCCGGTGCGGGGCCCGGGTTCGGCGACGGCGGCGCCGGAGCGCGCGGCGGCGGTACCCGACTGCAGGGCGCCGAGCGCGGCCGCGGCCACCTCCGGTCGGCGGGCCGCGGGCCGCGGAGCGGCGGAGGCGGTCGCCGGGCCCGCGGGCCGGGCGGTCCCGGCCGCCGGGGAGGCGGCCCGGGTCCGGCGGCGCCGTTGCGGCAGGCCGCCCGCGGCCTCGGGCGGTGTGTGCTGTTCCGGCGTGCCGGACCGCGCCTCGTCCTCCTGCTCCGTGCCGCGGGAGTGCACGGCACGGGCGGCGCCCGCGTCGGTGGTGCCGTCCGGTGCCCCGGTCCGGCGGGTGGAACGCGGCGCGCTCGCCGCCGGCGGCCGCCGGCCGGGGTCGATACGGCTGAGCAGATGGCTGTCGATCCGCAGGACCGCCCGCACGCCCCCGTAGGGAGAGGGCGAGGAGACGTCGACGCCGAGGTCGAACTGCCGGGTCAGCTGACCGATCGCGGCGAACCCCATGCGCGGCGGATCGCCCAGCTCGGTCAGCAGGATCGGGTCGGTTCCGGCCACCAGCCGCTGGGCACGGGCCCGTTCCTCCTGCGTCATGCCGAGCCCGGCGTCGTCGACCGTGACGCAGACGCCGTGGTGGACGTGTTCGAGATCGACGACGACGTCGGTGTCGGGCGACGAGTGCCGCAGGGCGTTGTCCAGGAGTTCGGCGACGATGATGGCGACGGGCTCGACGGCGTGGGAGACGAGAGCGGTGCCCGCCGCGAGGTGGTTGTTGACCCGCACCCGGTGGTAACCGGCCAGCCGTGCCTGGCCACCGGTCACCGCGTCCACCAGGTGCGACTCCTCACGGGCCAGGCCGACCCACGCCCCGCACACCACCGCAGCGACCTGCGCCCGGCGCAGCGACTGCTCGTTCTCGTGGTCCAGCGCGAACAGGGTCTGTGCCAACTCCGGTTCGTCGTAGCGCTGCTGCAGCCCGCGCAGGGCGTCCTGCAGCCGGTACAGGGCGGCCTGGATCTCCCGGGTCGCACCCCGCATCCCGGCCTGTGCGGCGGCGTCGATCCGGAGGCGCTGGGCGGCCAGCTCGGCGTCCAGCGCGTCCAGCGCGTCGGCCAGCGCGGTGCCGAACGGCGTTCCGGCGAGCTGCGGCCGCAGCGGACCGGGCACGGTGACGTGCGGATGCGCCGACTGCCGGGCGGCGGCCGGGATCCGCTGGGCCGCGAGGTGCGCGACCTCGGCGGTCAACGCCCCCTCGACGTCGTCGAGTCGGGCGCGCAGTACGCCGGCCCGCTCCCGGTGGGACGCCTGCCGGCGGCGGGAGCTCAGCAGGGCGGCGCCGAGCGCGAGCGCGGACAGCGTTCCGGCGGCGAGACCACCGGCCACCAGGTCCGGTAATTGGATCATGGAATAGGTCCCACAAGGCATCGGTCGGGGCTGAGTCCGCGGCTCTTCGGGTGAGGCGCTCGCAGCACAGTACACGCAGCCGTTGGCCCGTATCGCGCGGCCGATGCGAACTTCCTTGTGTGAAGCGCTGGTTGATCTTTCCTTCTGTGCCGACTGTCTGAATTGCCGTACTGACAGGCAGAGTTGATGTCACGACAGAAAGGCCGTCCGGGCCGCCGACCCGCCCCACGGGCCGCCGTCGCGTCACTCGCCGCACAGGGGCGTCAGGGTGGAGAGGGTTTCGCTCGCCTGGCGCAGCGCCATCTCCAGGGCCAGGGGCTGATGCAGGGAGCCGCTGCCGTCGGGCGGGATCAGCCACTCCAGGGAGCGGGCGGGCCGGTAGGGCGGGGGCATGGCGACCCAGGAGCCCCTGGTCGCATGGCGCACCCCGGATCCGATCCACCGGTCCGCCGGGTCCGGAGGCAGCAGGAAGCCGACCCGGTGGGCGGCCGTGTCCACCAGCGTCGGCCCGGGGGCGGGCAGGGCGAAGCGCCAGAGTAGGTCCAGGGTCAGCAGCCCCAGCCGGTCCGGCACGCTCAGCACGTCCCAGAAGCGGCCGGCCTCCAGCAGCGCGATGCCGTCTCCCTGGTCCCACGCCCGTTTGCACGCCCGGGGATCCAGTGCGGCCGCCGCCAGCCACTCCACGCCGTCCTTCCAGCCCGCACGGGTCATGTCCGCTCCTATGTGGTCCGTCGGTTCCGCCGGGCCGTCCGATGTCCGTCCGCCAGTCCGCCAGTCCGCCAGTCCGTCGGTCCGTCGGTCGGTTCGTCGGTTCGTCGGTCCGTCGGTCCGTCGGTCCGTCGGTCCGTCGGTCGGTTCGTCGGTTCGTCGGTCCGTCGGTCGGTTCGGCGGTTCGTCGGTCCGGCGTTCGGTGAGGGCGGGAATGGACCGGGCGGGCGTGCGCCTCTCGGCCGCACACCGACCCGGCATATGCATGTTGGTAGATATTTCTATGCGCCGGAAGGGGTGGCGCGGCCTGGCGCTTCCGTCCAGGTTGTTCGAGATCCGGCACCGCGTTCGACAGCCGAGAGGGAGGGGCGCGACCGTCCCCCCGAGCAGTGACACGTGAATCGATTGTCGCGGCGATCGAATCTGAAGCTGAGCCTTGCTCAGTCGACGATTTCGATCGTACGATCGAGGGCATCCCCCTGCTGTCGACCCTTCCGGGACACCCCATGGACCGCACCCGCCTGCACCAGCTGCTCGCCCGCGAGGCCGCCGAGGCCGAGCGGCGCAACCCGCGGTCGAAGGCCGCATATGACCGGGCCGAGCACCTCTTCGGCCGGGTGCCCATGACCTGGATGAACAAGACCGCCGGCGCCTTCCCGCGCTACCTGGACAGCGCCCGGGGGGCCCGGATCACCGACATCGACGGGCACGAGTACATCGACTTCTGCCTCGGGGACACCGGCGCCATGGCGGGCCACTCGCCCGCGGCCGTGGCCGACGCCGTACGGCACCGGTACGCCGAGGCCGGGGGAGCGACCGCGATGCTGCCCACCGAGGACGCCGAGTGGGTCGGCGCCGAACTGACCAGGCGGTTCGGGCTCGCGCGCTGGAGCTTCTCGCTCACGGCGACGGACGCCAACCGCTGGGCGATCCGCCTCGCGCGCGCGGTCACCGGCCGCCCGAAGATCCTGGTCAACAGCTACTGCTACCACGGCAGCGTCGACGAGTCGCTCATCGTCGTCGGCCCGGACGGTCACGGCACCGCCCGTCCCGGCAACGTCGGCGCACCCTGCGACGTCACCCTGACCAGCCGGGTCGCGGAGTTCAACGACCTGGAGCAGCTGGAGCGCGAACTCGCCCACGGGGACGTCGCCGCCGTACTGATGGAACCGGCGCTGACCAACATCGGCATCGTGCTGCCCGAGCCGGGCTACCTGGCCGGCGTGCGCGAGCTGACGCGGCGGTACGGGACCCTCCTCGTCAACGACGAGACGCACACCTTCTCCGCCGGACCGGGCGGCTGCACCGCGGCCTGGGACCTGGAGCCCGACCTGCTGACCATCGGCAAGGCGATCGGCGGCGGCATCCCGGCGGGCGCCTACGGCCTGTCCGCCGACCTCGCGGACCGCCTCCTCGGCCGCGCCGACCTGGACCTGGTCGACATGGGCGGTGTCGGCGGCACCCTGGCGGGCAACGCGCTCTCGGTGGCCGCGATGCGGGCCACGCTGGAGCACGTGCTCACCGACGAGGCGTTCGCCCGCATGGCGAAACTGTCCGAGCGGTTCGAGGCCGGAGTGCGGGCGGGCGTCGACGCCCAAGCGCTGCCGTGGTCGGTGAGCCGGCTCGGCGCCCGGACCGAGTACCGCTTCGCCGACCCGGCGCCGCGCACCGGCACCGAGTCGGAGGCCGCCGCGGACGCCGCGCTGGAGGACTTCCTCCACCTCTACCTGGCCAACCGGGGCATCCTGCTCACCCCGTTCCACAACATGGCCCTGATGTGCCCCGACACCACCGAGCAGGACGTCGACGCGCACACCGGGCTCTTCGCCGCCGCCCTGGCCGAACTGAACGGCTGAGCGGCGCCGTCAGGTCCTGTCGCCGAACTCCCGCCCGCCGTGCGGGCGGACGACGGGAGTCCGACGACAGGACCTAGGCTGACGGGCAGCCGCCGCAGAGGGAGAACGACACACGTGGACGAGATCGACCGGGCCATCCTGCGCGAACTGCAGACCGACGGGCGCATCGCGTACGCGGACCTCGGACCCAGGGTCGGCCTGTCCGCGTCCGCGGCCCGCCAGCGGCTCCAGCGCCTGCTCGACAGCCGGACCGTGCAGGTGGTCGGGGTGACGGACCCCATGGCCATGGGCGGGCAGGCGATGGCGCTGCTCGGCATCGCCGTGGACGGCGACCCGCGCGAGGTCGCCGACGAACTCGCCCGGCGCGCCGAGGTCGTCTACTCGGTCCTGACCTCCGGCGGCTTCGACCTGTTCGTCGAGGTGGTCACCCCGGGACCGCGGGACCTGCTGGACTTCCTCAACGACGTGGTGCGCCCCATCGAGGGCGTCCGGCAGGTCCAGTCGTTCCCCTACTTCGGCATCCACACCCACCGGTTCCTCTGGGACGTCGGCTGACCCGCCGCCGTCCTCAGGGGGGCGGCCCCGGGCGGGCCGCAGGCCGTCACACCCCCGGCCCTCCGCCGTCCGGCGGCCGGGGTGCGAGGACGAGCATCGTCACGTCGTCGCGGACCGTGCCGCAGTGCGCGAGAACGTCGGCCAGCACACGGTCGGCCAGCACCGCCGGGTCGGCGTCCGCCAGCCGGGGCAGCCGGTCGAGCAGGGGATAGAACGTGCCCCGCGCGTCCCGCGCCTCGGTGACCCCGTCCGACGACAGGAACAGGACGTCCCCCGGACGCAGCAGCACGGTGTGGCCGTCCTGCCGCGGGACGCCGTCGGACAGGCCGAGACCGAGCGGGGTCCACGGCGCGACCTGGATCTCGGTGGCCTTCCCGTCGCGCAGCAGTACGGGCGGCGGATGCCCGCAGCTCACCACCCGCACCGCCTGCCCGTCGCCGGAGAACTCCAGCAGTACGGCGGTCGCGAACAGCTCCGGGTGCCGGTCCTCCTCCACGTCCGCCACCAGCCGGCGGTCCAGGGCGGCCGCGACCGCCGAGAGGTCCGGCCGGTCGAGGACCGCCTCCCGGAAGGCCCCCAGCAGCGAGGCGACGGTGGACACCGCCGCCAGGCCGTGCCCCTGCACGTCGCCCATGACCGCCCGCACGCCCCGGGAACCGCGCCGCACGTCGAAGAAGTCGCCGCCCACCAGCGTCCCGCGCTGCGCGGCCCGGTACAGCCCCGCGCAGCGCACCGGTCCGACCCGCTCCGGCACCGGCGGGACCACGGCGCGCTGCGCCGCCTCGGCCACCGTGCGCTCCAGGTCCAGCTGTGCGTCCCTGCGACTGCGGACGTACGACACGAAGATGCTCAGGACGGCGACGAAACCGATGGTCTCCAGGTCGGTGTTGCCGGGGTGGTTCAGGTGCAGCGGCGGCACGTTGAACACGACGATCACCAGGCCGCCCAGCAACGCGGTACCCAGCGGCCCGTACGACAGCACCGCCAGGGGCGGGATCGCGCCCAGCAGGAAGCCGATGTCGAGCGGATCGGGACTGACGAGCGTGGCCGCGCACACCGCCACGACCAGCGCGACGGGCAGCGCCCGGACCCAGCGCGGCGGCGGCGCGCCCCGCAGCCAGCCCCGCCGGGCCGGATCGGGGGCCCGGCGGGGCAGCACCCCGGAAGCCTTTCGCACACCACCACGCTGCTACGCCGGAACGCCTTCCGCACGCCGAGCCCCGCTCGGCCTCCCGTCCCGGGCCCGGGCGGCCGTGGCCCCGGGCCACCGGCTCGGCATGGGCGTCGGTCGACGTAAATCCGTCTCGCAGGTTTGTCTTCGTCCGTTGTGTGCATCCGATAAAGGCGCGCAACGAAAGCGCACGCACTTTCGACGAACCATGGAGGAGAAGTGGGCATCATCGCCTGGATACTGATCGGCCTGCTGGCCGGTGCCATCGCCAAGCTGCTCCTTCCGGGCAAGGACCCGGGCGGCATCATCATCACCATGCTGATCGGCATCGCGGGCGGCCTGCTCGGCGGTTGGCTCGGCAAGGTCATCTTCGGCGTCGACTCGATCGACGGCTTCTTCGACCTGTCGACCTGGATCGCCGCGATCGTCGGCTCGCTGATCCTCCTCGTGCTGTACCGGATGCTCACCGGCAACCGAAGCTCCCACCGGCACGCCTGAGGTGCGTGACCGCGCCCGCCGCCCGCATCGGGCACCGGGCGACCGGGCTCCTGTGGCCGGGCTGCACTCGTCAGCCCGGCCACACGCGTGTCCGCCCTCCGCCCCGGCCGTCCGCGGGACCGCCGCCGGCCCGTGGGGCGGCGGACGTCCTCAGTCGGTGCGGTCCGCCAGCAGGGCCTCGGCCGCCGCGAGTATCTCGGTGACCCGCAGGCCGAACGCCGCGTCGCACGGGTGGGGACGCCCGGTACGGGCGGCGGCCAGCAGGGCGTCCGTCGCCCGCCGGAAGGCGGGGAGCGCGCCCGTGGAGCTCTCGGGCAGGAGTGCCACCCCGGCCTCGCCCCGCAGTTCCACGGTGGCGCCGGCCGCCGCCGGGGGAGCGGTGAGGCTCAGGGTCAGGGTGCTCGACGCGTCGCCGACGTGGTCGAGCACCACATGCACCGTGTCCCCGGGGCCGTAGGCGGCTGCCGTCACGCGCCGCACGTCGCCCAGCACCGGCAGCAGCACCGACAGGGCGTGCGGACCCACGTCCCACAGGGCGCCCTTCTCCCGCCGCCACGGCGAGTCCGCGAACGGGCTGTCCCCGGTGAACACCGCGCCGAGCCACTGCGCCCGCGCCGTGAACCAGCCGTCGCGGTCCGCCTGTTCGGCGATCCAGGCCTCCGGCCCGGGCTGAAAACGGGCGGTGAAGAAGACCACCGACGCGACCCCGGCCTCCCGGACGGCCTCGACGACGGCGCGCGCCCTCGGCACGGTCGCGGCCAGGGGCTTGTCGAGCAGCAGATGGCGTCCGGCCCGGGCGGCCCGCACCGCCAGGCCGGCCTGCACGTCCGGCGGGAGCGCGACGGCGACGGCGTCCACCTCGGCCAGCAGCGCGTCGACATCGTCGTAGGCCCGAGTGCCGTGCTGTCCGGCGAGTTCCTTGGCGGCGGCCGTGCGGCGCCCCCATACACCGGCGAACTCCACTTCGCCGTGCCCGCTCAGGGCCGGGGCGTGGACCATCCGTGCCCAGGGGCCGGTACCGAGCAGTCCGATGCGCATGCCGCTGCCTCTCCGCTGTGCCGAACAAGGTCACGACCGCCCCATGAGGGCCGGTCGTGACCGAGCGTGGCACACCCGGGAGGCGACGGGCAGGGCCGCCGCCGAAGGCGACGGCCGGCGCCCGGGCTCAGGCGGCGCGGGGCTCCCGCGCCGCGGAGGCGTCGTCCGTCCCGGTCGCGGCGGGGGCCTCGTCGCCCCCGTCGCTCCCGCGTCCGCCCGGGATCAGACGCAGATGCCTGCGGTGGGCGGCATGACGGCGACGCACCGGAGCGGAAGCGAACACGCGCTCCTCGATGCGGTCCATGACCAGCAGCAGAACGGACAGGAACGGAAGCAGCAGACAAGCGATGCAGACGAGCACGACAACCCCTCGGCCGGAACACGAATCGGGTGCTCCGTACGGGGCCGTTGATGGGTCCCCGGACGTGAAGAAACTGTGATGACAGGGGTGCCGGCGTGAGGGTTGTGGTTCTGTTCCGGCTGTCGTGAGGGGGCCGGCATCCCTCGTCGAAGTGTCCTTCGTCCGTGGACTGGTTCGGCCGAATGAGGGCTCCCTAGGATGTACTCTCAGTCATGCCAGCCCAGTTGGCGCGCTCGAATCGGCGATTCTGGGGGATCGATGCACACGGAGAACCGGCTGTCCACGAAGATCGACGAGAACGTGCCGACGGCTGCGCGTATGTACGACCACTACCTGGGCGGGAAGGACAACTACGCCGCCGACCGCGCGGCGTGCGAGCAGCTCGACCAGGTCGTTCCCAGCACCCGCCGGCTCGCCCTGAACAACCGGCGCTTCCTGCAGCGGGCCGTGCGCACCCTGTCGCAGGAGTACGGGATCCGGCAGTTCCTCGACCACGGGTCGGGGCTGCCCACCCAGGACAACGTCCACCAGGTCGCGCAGCGCATCGACCCCACGACCCATGTGGTCTACGTGGACAACGACCCGATGGTCCTGGTGCACGGCCGCGCCCTGCTTCAGCAGGACGAGCGCACCACCGTCATCCACGCCGACCTGCGGCAGACCGACGAGATCCTCTCGCACCCGGACACCGAGCGCCTGATCGACTTCGACCAGCCGGTGGCCGTGCTGTTCAACTCGGTCTTCCACTGCATCCCGGACAGTGACACCGACGGGCCCCTCGCGGTCGTCGAGCGTGTCCGCGAACGACTCGTGCCCGGCAGTGTGATGCTGATGTGCCAACTGGTCAGCGAGGACCCCGAGGTGCGCGAGTTCGTCACCAACTTCATGGACCAGGCCACCCAGGGCCACTGGGGCCGGGTGCGGCAGGAGAAGGACGTCGCCGAGTGGTTCGACGGCCTGGAAGTCCTCGAGCCGGGGCTGGTGGAGGTGTCCACCTGGCGTCCCGACACCGAGGTGGCGCCCCGTCAGCTCACCCATGAATGGGTCGAGTTCGGCGGCATCGGCCTGGTTCGCTAGCGGACCGGACAGCGGTACGGCGACAGTGAGACGCCCCTCCTGAGCACCGACGGTGCTCCCGCGAGGGGCGTCTTCGAGCCGAGGGACGTCCCCGTACTCACGAAGCGGGGTAGCGCTCCTCGATCGTCCTGCGGAGCAACGCCACCGACTCCTGCGGCGTCAGCGCCTCGTCGGCCAGCCGGTCCAGCGCGATCCGGTACTCCTCCGTCTCGTCGCGGTCCTCCAGGAAGTTGGCGCTCCTGATGTGCTCCAGATAGACGACGTCCGGGAGGTCGAGACCGCCGAAGCGGAGATACGTGATCGGGATGGCGGGCGCGGAGGCGTTGGTCACGTCCAAGGGGATGATCTGCACGGTCACGTTGGGCCGCTGCGCCATCTCGACGAGGTGCGCGAGCTGCCCCCGCATCACGTCACGACTGCCCAGGACCCGCAGCAGGACGGACTCGTCGATGACCGCCCACAGTTGCGGGGCGTCGGAGCGCATCAGCAACTGCGCCCGGCGCATGCGCAGTTCGACCCGGCGCTGCACCTCGCCGGCGGACGCCGTCGGCAGGCCGCGCTCCACCACCGCCCGGGTGTAGTCGGCGGTCTGCAGCAGGCCGGGAACGTACTGGATCTCGAAGGTGCGGATCGCCGCGGCCGCTTCCTGCAGGCCGACCAGACGGTCGAACCACTCGGGCATCAGCCGCTTGTCGTAGCGCTGCCACCAGCCCGGCTCGCCGGCCCGCTGCAGCAGCTTGAGGAGGACCGAGGACTCGTACTCGTCCGTGCCGTACAGCTCCAGCAGCGCGCGGACGTCGGTCTCCGCCGGCGGGCGGCGGCCCTTGCCCGATTCGATGCGCGAGAGCTTGGCCGCGCTGAACCCCAGGGCGCGCGCCGCCTGGTCCTGGGACAGGGCGGCATCCTCGCGAAAGCCCGCCAGCTGGACTCCGACCAGCAGCTTCAGCAGAGTCGGAGCCGGCTCGGACCGGTCCAGATAAGGTTCGAGACGGGAGAGGCGATGCGACTCGGCGGACATCCTGACTCCCAGTAGACCGGCAGACTTGAGGGTTACACTATCGCACCGGTCCGCCACGGACCGCATCCGCTCGCAAGTCGGCATCTCCCCTCCGCTTCACAGCAGATGGTCGAACTCGCCCTCCTTGGCGCCCGCCAGGAAGGCGCGCACCTCCGCCGGGGTGTAGACCAGTGCGGGGCCGTCCGGGTCACGGGAATTGCGCACGGCTATGCCTCCGTCGACCAGAGTGGCCACCTCCACGCAGTTGCCCTCGGCGTTGCTGTGCCGGCTCTTGATCCAGCGGGCGTCCAGCGAACTGGCCCGCACTCCGTTCCGCACTGGTGGCACCACCGCAGTCTCCTTGCTGTTCCCGTTCGTTCGTGCGACGTGCTCGCCGCGTCGGAAGGGGCGCGGCCGCCGCTCGGCGGGCCCTCTCCTCCCGCGCACTTTCGCGAGAAATTTCTCGTGCAATTGCACGCGAGCGCTGTCAGCGTGGATAATAGCCGTGGCGTCAACCCCCGTGCTGGCGCCGTTCGGTGACGTCGCATCAGGGAGATGCCGTGCCCTCACCTGCGAGCCAGGAGCTCGGAACGTGGAGCGCAGTCGCGTCGTGGACCGGCGAGCCGGCCGTGCCCGACCGCCGCGCCCGAGGCGGGGCGGCCGCCACCCTGAGCGCGACGTCCTCGGGGGAGTCGAGCGGCGTCGAGGCCGCACTCGAGTCCGCCACGCTGCGGATCGAGTGCGGCCGGGAGGGGTTCGCCCGGGTTCGGGAGTTCACCCGCGCCACGCTGCGGAGCTGGTCGCTCGAGCACCGCGCGGACGACGCCACCCTCGTCGTGACCGAACTCGCCGCCAACGCCGCGACCCACGCGGTGCCCTGGACCCCGGCGGGCGAGGCGGACGTGTGGCTCCGTCTCGCGCTCGAAGACGCTCATCTGGTGCTCAGCGTCCACGACCCCTGCGACAGCCGTCCCGTCGCCGCGCCCGTCTCCGGCTCCGACCTCGAGGAACACGGGCGAGGACTGTGCATAGTCGACGCCCTGGCGGAGGAATGGGGCTGGGCCCCGCACCCTCCGACCGGCAAGACCGTCTGGGCGAAGCTGCCCACCTTCCCCGCCCCCTCATGACCGCCGCGGAAAGGCCCTACGCCATGCGCACCGCACCGACGGAGCAGCCGAGTACACAGCGCACCGACCACGCCACGCCGTCCGGCGGGGTGGCCAGGACGGCCCCCCTCGCGGCGCTGGGCCAGGTGCCCTGGCGCGACATCAAGGACTCCACCGGCTCGGCAGCCGCCGTACCCCTGCTGCTCACCAGCGTGGCCTGGGGCGACGCGGAGACCGCCCGGGCCGCGCTGGACGATCTGAAAAAACGCATCTGCCAGTACGGCTTCGTCGTGGAACAGGCCACCGCCGCCACGGTGCCGTTCCTTTGGGAGCTGGCCCAGCTGCCCCGCGTGACCTGCCGGGCGCAGATCATCCGCCTGCTCCGGAGCATCGCCGGTGCCCGGCAGTGGGAGAGCGTCGCCGCCGTCTACCCCAAGTTGCTCAACCACTCGGAGAACCCCGTGGTGTGGGAGCGGCGGGCGCGCCAGGCCGTACGGGCCCGCAGCGGTGCGCTGGCTTCCCTACGGGCCGAGGAGGACGCGGAGATCGCCCGGGCCACGACGGAGCTGGCCGACGCCCTCGCGGAGTGAACCCCGGGCCCGGCCCGCGGCGATCGCTCCGGGCGGGGCGCCCACCACCGCGCACGCCGGCCGTGGAGCACGCCGGGCGGCCCGCCCGGCGTGCTCCACGGCCCCGGGACTACGAGGTCGGGGCCGGAGGCGTCAGGGCCCAGCGGATGCCGCGGGTCACGGCGGTGCCGAGCGGCCTGACGCACAGGCTCTCGGCAGGAGGCACCCGGGGCAGCCACAGCGCGCGCGAGGCCCGGACGGGCAGGAGCGAGACGGCGTTGGCGGCGATCAACCCGTACGGCACGCGGGCCAGGAGCGGCACGGGCGGGTTCAGCAGCAGGAAGCCTGCCGCGCCGCGGGCCTCGCCGGTCGCCCGCAGCTCGCCCCGGTAGGCGGCCATCCGCCCGGCCGGCTCCGCGCGGTCCGTCGGAGGGTCGGGCACGCCGAGCGCGGCGGCGATGTGCGCCATGTCCGCCACGTACGCGTCGCAGCCCGCGTCGTCCAGTGGACGGGCCCCGTAGCGCTGGTGGGCCCGCAGGAAGCTGTCGGCCTCCGCGATGTGCACCCGGCACAGCAGGTGGGGGTCGGCGGCGTGATACGGCCGTCCCTCCGCGGTCGTCCCCCGCACGGGTCGTGGACGGCGCGGACCCGCGCGCAGGCCTCCCGGGCGCGGTCGGCGGGGCCGTAGGTGGTTTTCCGCCAGGAAGGCGCTGGTGCGCTGCAGCCGGCCCCAGGGGTCGCCCCGGTAGCCCGAGTGCGCGGCCACGGCCGCCATGGCCGGCGGGTGCAGGGACTGGAGCAGCAGCGCCGACAAACCTCGGATGAACATCGAGCCGTCGCCGTGCACCCTCCGCACGGGCCGATCGGGCCCGAATCAGCGAGGGCCGGGGCTGCCGTGGATGCGGGACCGCCGGGCAGGGCCCTCCGGCCCCGCCACCCGGGCGAAGATCTTCTTGCCGAGCCGCTACCGCAGCGTGAGGTCTTCGGTCGGGATGAGTCTCATGCGTGCTCTGTCCTCCCGTGCTCGTCTTGCGTGCCGCTCACCCCAATCTTGGCTCATCGCCCGAAAACCACCTATATTGCGGATACCTCTGCCGGGTCGTGCGGCGGTCTGCCGCCGCCGACGGGAGCTGCCCGGACACGGGCCGAATTTTCTGCGGAGGACCCGGTGAGTGTGACCCGATGGAGCGAGCACGGCGGGTGGCCCCGTCGTGCGGTGACCGCCAGACCCCCCATGACCGGGATCCGGCTGACCGCCGGCCCCGGCATGACCGGGATCCGGCCATGAACTGGCGGGACCGCGGAGCCTGCCGCTTCGAGGACCCCGAACTGTTCTTCCCGCTAGGGGAAAACGGTTTGTCGCTGCGGCAGATAGAACGGGCCCGCGCGGTGTGCCACCGATGCCCGGTGCTGCGCGAGTGCAGGGCGTGGGCCCTGCGCAACAGCGAGTACGACGGTGTCTGGGGCGGCATGACCGCGGGGGAGCGCCGCGCGGTGGCGCGGCGGAGGGCCGAGGACCGCGGTCGGTGAGAACCGACGGGCCCCTGGGGTCGATCGGTGGCTGATCGACCGGAAAACGACTGAATTTGGTCAATCGTGTGCCGCGAGGCCGCCGCCGTGCATGGCACGGCGTGCCTGGGGCATACGGAGCAAAAATCGAGAGAGGGGCGCTCCGTGCTGGTTCCGGACCCTAAGGTCGTCAGGACGTTGCTGACTCGGTACGCATCGCTGAAGATCGCGCAGGCGGAGAGGGAGCGGGCCGAGACGGCCCGGGAGCTGGAGGACGTCAGTTACACCCTGTGCGTCATGATGGGCACCACCGGCATCGACGAGGCCATCGACAGGGCGGACGCCCTGCTGCTCGCCCCGCGGGACATCGCGGACGTCGTGACGGACGCGGAGGGGGACGGCCTTTCGCTGGCCGTGTGACCCCTTGAGGGAGACAGACAGGGCTTCTCCGTGGCACGGCGTGCCGACCCGGCCGACGAGCGCCGGTCACGAACCGGCCACGGGCCCCCGTCGCGGTCGGGCACGTCCAGGAGGCGCAGTCGGTCACGTCAAGGAGCCACGGTCCGCCTGTCGTTGACGTGTTCGGGCTCCTGGGGAGCGGGGCGGGCCAGCCACTCGGCGATGGTGCGGGCGATCGGCTGGCCCGTCTCCACCTCGACGAAGCCGAACTGGCCGGACTGGTTGCACTCCAGGAACCACCAGGTCCCGTCCGCGTCCTCGGCGAAGTCGAAGGCGCCGTACGCCAGTTCGGCCCCACGCACATAGGCGTGCACGGCCGGGGCCAGCCGGGGCGGGACCTCGGCCGGCTTCCACGGCGCGGCGGACGAGGCGAAACGGACGTCCACCTCGTCGGGGTCCGCGTCCGCCGGCATGGCCTTCCGGGCGGCCAGCAGCGTGTCGCCGACGACGGTCAAACGGATGTCGGCGCGCTTGGCGATCCGCCGTTGCAGCAGGGTGGGGCCGTAGGCCACGGCGCCGAAGTCCGTGTCCGGCGCGACGCGGCTGGTCGGCACCGCCCGGGGCGGCTCCTGCGGATGGGCGCCGGAGACCGGCTTGACCACCAGGTCCGGGAAGCGCTCCGCGAAGGCCCGCGCTGCCTGCGGGAAGGTCGTGATGAGGGTCGCGGGCACGGGCAGGCCGCTGTGCTGGGCGTGCCGCAGCTGCCACGGCTTGTGGCGGGCCCGCTGGGCGGCGTCGGGATGGTTCATCCAGCGCGCGCCGCAGCCGCGGAGCAGGCCGTAGAGGGCCTGTGCGGACTCCTCGGTGAGCCAGGCGGAGGGCTGGGCCGCCCGCGCGGCGGGCGTTCCGGGTCTGCGGATCCAGACGGAGCGCAGGCCGTTCACGCTCACCAGCCGTCCCCCGGACGACAGATGGCCGCGGAAGGAGCCGTGCACGAACTCGCCCGAGAGGGCGACGCCCGCGGTCAGATCGGCCGGATCGAGCCGGACCACCGGGACCGAGGCGGCGTTCAGGTGCACCACCACCATGTCGGCCGTCACGTCCTCCTCGCCGGTGAGGATCAGTACGGTCATGGTCGCCGGCCGTGTTCAGTCGTCGAAGTGCGTCTTGGAGCCCGCCGTGGACGTCGTGGTGCCCAGTTCCCTCAGGAGGGCGTGGTCGGACGCGGCGATCCGACCGTCGGCAAGCACGTTCAACTGCAGTCCGGAGTCGTAGACGTACGCAGTGCTCGTCTCCGATTCCACTGCCGGACGTGCGTAGTTGAGCGCGAACGGTTGCATCGTCTCTCCCTGGTCGGTGCAGCCGCGATCAAGCGGTGGTCACCCTTGCGGCGTCGCTTGGCCCGCTGACTTCGATTCGGTTTTCCCAGACTTATACGAATCGAACGGGTGATTGGTTTCCTTACGGAGCGTAATCGGTGGCGTCCGGGTCCTTCTGACGGTCCGAAAGCCCCGGTCGGCGCCCCGCGCGATGCTCCGTCCGGCGCCACGGCTGCGGCACCGGTACGGGCATCCCCCCGCCGGCCGGGCCGCGCAGCGTGCGCAGGGCGAGCAGCAGGACGCCGATGTCGTCCAGGTAGACCGGGTCGGGCAACAGGTCGGTCGGCAGCAGGAAGTAGAGGACGGCGCCCCAGAACACCCAGCGCGGTCCCGTGGGAAGCCCGGCACGCCGCAGGTCGCGCCGGGCGCGGACCAGCCGGACGAAGAGGATCACGGCAACGGCGAGCACGGCCGCGGCGAGGACCGCTGCGACGAGGAGCACCTTCGTGGTGGAGTCCACAGTTCGCTCCCTCTCCTTCCGTGCGGTGGGACGATCCCTGCCCTTCTCCTGATTCCCGCTCGCCGCGTCTCCATGACCGCCTGACGGGGGAACAGCTGTGCGACCCGTGCGCCGGCCGGGCGATCACTCCCGCGCCACACCCGGGTGGCGCGGTGTCCGCAGGGGCCTTAGTAATGGTCAGGGTAGAACGCGTGTCGCCTTCGGGGGCGCAGGGGCGGCCGCACCCCTGCCATGGAGACCAGGATGACCACCCGTTCTTCCCCACCCCAGGCGAACCCTTCCGTCATCGCCTTCACCGACGAGATCCACCCGGCACCGTCGCCCTCCGGCAGCGTCGGCTGCGGCGAGGCCGGGACGGAGGCCGCCGCCGGCGACCCGGTCCTCGGTCTGGTGCGGGCCGCCGTCGGCGACCGGCCCGTCGAGGAGGTCGTCCGGCTCGTCACTCTGCTGGAGGAGTCCCCCGAGTACGCGGACGCGGCCGTACACGTCCTGCGTGCGGCCGCGGTGGACCGGCCGGTGGAGGACGTCGCCCGGCTGGTCGCCGAGCTGACCCGGCCGCCGCGCTCGGCCGACAGCGCGGACGACGCGATCCGCGCGGCGGTCGCGGGGCGGGGCGTCGAGGACGTGACACGGCTGATGGCCCTGCTGCACCGGGCACCCCTGCGGCCGCACTGCGGCCGGGAGGCGGTCCGGGCGGCCGCCACCGGCCGGCCCGTCGAAGAACTGGTCGACCTCATCGGCCGGCTGACCCGGGACCGGCACGAGTACACGTGGCGCGCCGAAGCCCCGGGGACGCCGGATCCCGGCAGCGCCGCGGCACCGGAGACGTCGGCCCCCTACGCGCCGGAGACGCCGAGCCCCCTCGTTCCGGGGAGCCCGGATCCCCACGTCCCGGTGATGCCGGATCCCGGCACCCTGCGGACGTGGACGTCGTATGCCGGCATCCCCGCGATGCCGCAGACGCCGCCCCCCGTCCCGGAGCGCCCGGAGCTCGAAGTCCGAATGATGCCGGTCACCGGCGCCACGCGGACGTGCACGCCCTCGTACGTCGCCATCCCCGCGATGCCGGAGTCGCCGCCCTCCGTCCCCGGGCGCCCGGATCCCGGCGTCCCGGTGATGCCGGGGTCAGGTGCCGTGCGGGTCCCCGCTGACGACGCCCGCTCCGTGGGCGGTGTCGGGAGCGCGGAGGACGGGCCGCCCGGTGGGCGGGCCGGGCGGCTGGTCTTCTGGCCCAGTTGGCTGGCCGCGGCGGCCCTGGTGGTCTGCGGGGCCGCCTACTTCCCGCTGCACCGAGAGGGCGCGCCCTTCCTCGTCTACGGCGTCACCCTCGCCGCGTCGGGCCTGTGCGGGTGTCTGGCGGTGCTGCTGGCGCTGCGCGCCGGGGTGGCCGCGCTGGTGGCGGGGGCGGTGGTCCCGGCGGTGCTGGCGGGGGCCGGGTACTTCGAAGGCCGGTTCGCTTCGGCGGAGTTGAGCCGGGCCCTGGCGATCACGGTGGCGCCGCCCTGGAGCGCGGGCCTCACCGCGGTGTGCGCCTGTCTCGCCTCCCTGGCCGCCCTCTCCCTGCTGCTGATGGTGCAGCTGGCGGAGCGACATCCCACGCCACGGCCCACAGACTGACCCCGCCGGCCCGTCCGGCGGCGGAGCCGCCCCGCCAGCGGGTCAAGAAGCCGCCCCGCGGGAGGGCCAAGGAGCCGTCCCGCGGGCCGGCCGACTGAGAGCGCGCCCTGAGCGCGGACCGCCCGGCTCAGTCCGCCGCGCGCCGGGCGGTGGCGCCCGCCGAGGAGGCTGCCTCGGGGGAGCCGGAAGAGGAGGCTGCCTCGGGGGAGCCGGAGCCCTCCGGCGCGGAAGGGGCGGGGAAGCCGGGCACGTCGGAGGAGGCCTCGGGGGAGTCGTCCCCGGCCGGACCGGCTCCGCCCGGTTCCGTGTCCGGAGTCGGTGTGGTGCCGGGCGGGCGCAGGGACAGGGCGGTGTCCTTGAGGCGTTCGAAGCCGCGCGCCAGCTGCTGGAAGGGCGAGGCCGCGGGCGGGCGGGCCTGCTTCCGCGCCGGTGACAGGACGCCCGCGGACTCGGCCTCGCGGTATATGGCGAGCGCCTCGTTGGCCCGCTCGGCGGCCTCCCGGTACAGGTCCCGGGACCGCGTCATGGCGTCCAGGGCCTCCTCGTACATGGCCACGAGCTCGCGCGCCCGGGCGAGCTCCTCCTCGACGGTCGTCAGGCGCCACTGCTCCCGCAGCGCGGTGAGCGCCGCCTCCCCGCCGTCCGGCAGCGGCCGCGGCAGCGCGGCGAACCGCGTCACCGCGTCGAGCAGGTCCGCCGGCTCCGTGCCGTCCAGGAAGACGCTGCGCACGGAGAACTCCCCCGGGTCGTAGCCGGAGGCCGCCGGGCTGCCGGGCAGGACGACGGCACCGCCTCGCGGCACCTCGGCCCCGAACTCCTCCAGCGCCCAGTTGACCGCCCTGAGCCGGTGCGGGGCGGCGCGGTGCTCCACGACGCGGTGGCGCAGGCCCTCGGGCAGCAGCCGCACCAGGGAAAGACGCCCGCGCTCGTCGGGGGTCATGGCCTCGTGGACGACGACGTGGATGCTCCAGGTGTCCCGCACGGCGTGCCGCAGGAGGCGCCGCAGTTCCTTGTCGTCGTCCGGGAGGGGATTGACGGTCCCGAGCCGCAGTCCCGTGACGACGGCCTCGTGGTCCCAGGCCGCGTCGCCGCCCTGCGGCCAGAACATGGCCGCGGGGGACGGCCAGCGCGGGTCCCAGGAACGCTCGGCCTCCGCGACGAGCACCCACTCCCGGTCCCCGCCCGAGAGGGCGGGGGGCGCGAGGGTGAGCCGGGCCCGCACGGTCACCCGCGGGGGCGCCTGCCAACGGGCCTCGAAGACCAGCTCGCCGGAGGCCCCGGAGTCATCCGGAACGAGGCGGTCCTGGAGGACGCCGTCGGCCTTCAGCTTCTCCAGACGCCGTCCTACGGCGTCCTCCGCGGCCGGTCCGGCATGACGGCCGCGGGCCAGCCAGACCGTGGAGGGGGCGGCGGGACGGGGGGAGGGAGAGTTCGGCATGAGTCAATCTGCGGAGGGGGCGGAGTGCGGTGTCCAGTATTGCGAAGACACGTCGGTGCGGGTCGGGCGGGGCCGGGCGGGTCACACGTTCGTGGCCGGTCCGGCCGCTCCCGCCGGTCCGGCCCGGACGGCCTCCCCGCGGCGCGCGGCCGCGGCCGCTCGGCCGACCCGGTGACGCGGCCCGCGTGGCGCGGGCCGTACCGACCGGCGCTCGCGATACGGTGCGGTTCTCGAAACGGGTTGGTTTGTTCGCATTTGACCCCATCTGGATTCCCGAACGGTGTGGGTCGCGCCAGGCGCGGCTGACGGCGCTACTCCGTTCGGCCCTGAGCGATGTCGCAGCGCGCCGGACGCCCACAGGGTGAAACCACGTGTTCCTTCGAACGACAGGAGTTCTCCATGAGGATCAGAATGACGGCCGCCGCGGTTCTGGCGGGTGCGGCCCTGATGACCTGCGCGGGCACCGCGGCGGCGGACGCCGACGCGACGGGGACCGCCACCAACAGCCCCGGGTTCCTCTCCGGCAACGTCATCCAGGTCCCCATCGACCTCGGCCTGAACCTGTGCGGCAACACCATCGACGTGATCGGCCTGCTCAACCCCGCCGTGGGCAACGCCTGCACGAACGGCTGAGGCCCGACCGCGGCGGTCCGGTGCGCGCCTGGCACCGGACCGCCGTGCACAGGAACGAGCCGTGCACCCTCCGTTCGGAGGAGGCGCGGCTCGTTCGCGTACCCGGGTCGGCGCACCCCGCGGGGACCGCGCCCCGTCCGGCGACGGGCCCCCGGGCGGTCCGGGCGGGCTCAGCAGCCCCCGTCCATGCGCCGCTGGTCCTGCTCGTCCCAGGCGCGGGTGTCGCGCGGCTCCACGTAGGGCTCGCTGTCCGCCGGATGGCCTCCGTCGATCACGCGCTGACGCGCCATCTCCGCGTCGAACTCCAGGCCGAGCAGGACGGCGAGGTTGGTGACCCACAGCCACACGAGGAAGACGATGACACCGGCCAGGGTGCCGTACGTCTTGTTGTACGAGCTGAAGTTCGCCACGTAGAAGGCGAAGCCCGCCGACGCGACCAGCCAGATCAGCAGGGCGAGCAGGCTGCCCGGCGTGATCCACTTCAGGCCGCGGACCTTGGCGTTGGGCGTGGCCCAGTACAGGATCCCGATCATGACCGTGACCAGGACGACCAGGACCGGCCACTTCGCGATGGACCACGCGGTCAGCGCCGCGTCCCCCATGCCGAGCGCGGAGCCGACCTGCCGGGCGAGGGTGCCCGTGAAGACGACGATCAGGGAACTGGCCACGGCGAGCACCATCAGGGTCACCGTCAGGGCCACCCGCAGCGGCAGCACCTTCCACACCGGCCGCCCCTCCGGGACGTCGTAGACCACGTTCGCGGCGCGGATGAAGGCCGCGACGTACCCGGAGGCCGACCACACCGCGCCCAGCAGACCCACCACCGCCAGCACGGAGCCGACGCCGGCGTTGCTCTGCAACTGCTCCACCGCGCGCGCGATGATGTCCCGTGCCGAGCCCGGCGCGAGCTTCTGCAGGTTGTCGAGCACCTGATGGGTGGCCGACTTGCCGGCGACGCCGAGCAGGGAGACCAGCACGAGCAGGGCCGGGAACAGGGACAGCACCCCGTAGTAGGTCAGGGCCGCGGCACGGTCGCTCAGCTCGTCGTCCTGGAACTCACGCACGACCCGGCGCAGCACCGCCAGCCAGGAGCGGCCGGGCAGCTCGACCGGCGAGTCGGGGGCGTCGCGCTCCGCGGAGACGTCCGGCCCGAACCCGGCGGGCTCCGTCTCCCGCTCCTCGTCGCGCTCTCGCCCGTCGGCCTCGCCCCGGGGCGCGGTGTCCTTGCCTTTGAGGTGGTCCCGGTGTCCGGGAAGGTGCAGTCCCATGGAGTGCGGGTGTCCCGGCAGCACGCGAACACGCGTGGCGGGCGGGCACGGGTTTCGCCCCGGGTGCCCGCCGGCGCGCTCGTACGCCGCGCGCGGCGCGCACACGGGGTGTGCGGCCGGTGCCCGAGCCCGGGCCCGCACACACGTGTCGCGCTCCGGCCGCAGCTTCCACAATGGTCGCCGAACGGGGCCGCCCACCATCCGCACGGGGGCGCGCCCCGTTCACCAGCGCCACCGCGCCGGCCCGGCCGGGCGCCGATCGCGCGGAGCATGCGCGCCGGGCGCCGCTCTCCACGCCGGGCGCACCCCTGTGCGCGGGCTCGCCGCTACGCGCCGCTCGCGCGGAGCATGTCCTCGCGCTCGACGATCTTCACGCGCTCCCGGCCCTGCGGCTCGCCCAGCGCCTTCTCTGCGCCGTCGAGGCGGTACCAGCCCTCCCAGGTGGTGAAGCGGACGCCGCGCTCGGTGAGAAAGGCCTCGACCGCCTCGGGCGCGGGCGACGCGGGCGTGTGGAGGCGCCCGCCCGCGAAGTCGTCCAGGAGGTTGGCGACCGTCTCGTTGGCGTCGCCCTTGGTGTGGCCGATCAGCCCCACCGGACCGCGCCGGATCCAGCCGGTCACGTACGTCGACCGCAGGTGCTCCCCGCTCTCCTCGACGACCCGGCCGCCACGGTCCGGGACCGTGCCCGACTCGGCGTCCCAGGGCAGCTTGGGCAGCTCGTCGGACAGGTAGCCCACCGCGCGGTACACCGCGGAGACGTCCCAGTCCTTGAAGGTGCCCGTGCCCTTGACGTTGCCGGTGCCGTCGAGCGCGGTGCGCTCGGTGCGCAGCCCGACCACCTTCCCGTCCTCGCCCAGGATCTCGGTGGGCGACTCGAAGAAGTGCAGGAACAGCTTGTGGGGCCGGTCGCCGACGTCGCGGATGGCCCACTTCTCCAGGGTCTTGGCGACCATGTCGGCCTGCTTGTTGCCGCGCCGGGTCTCGACGGAGCCCGCGTCATAGTCGATGTCCTCGGGGTCGACGACGACCTCGATGCTGGGGGAGTGGTCCAGCTCCCGCAGCTCCATCGGGCTGAACTTCGCCTGCGCCGGGCCTCGGCGGCCGAAGACGTGGATCTCCAGCGCCTTGTTCGCCTTGAGGCCGTCGTACACGTTCGGCGGGATCTCGGTCGGCAGCAGCTCGTCCGCGGTCTTGGCCAGGACGCGCGCCACGTCGAGGGCGACGTTGCCGACGCCGAGGACCGCGACCTTCTCGGCCGTCAGCGGCCAGGTGCGGGGCACGTCCGGGTGCCCGTCGTACCAGGAGACGAAGTCCGCGGCGCCGTAGGAGCCGTCGAGGCCGATGCCGGGTATCGGCAGCGCGCGGTCGGCCGTGGCACCGGTGGAGAAGATCACCGCGTCGTAGAAGGCGCGCAGGTCGTCCAGGCTGACGTCGGTCGGGTAGTCGACGTTGCCGAAGAGGCGGATCTGCGGCTTGTCGAGCACCTGGTGCAGCGCCGTGATGATGCCCTTGATCCGGGGGTGGTCGGGCGCCACGCCGTACCGGATCAGCCCGAACGGGGCCGGCATCCGCTCGAAGAGGTCGATGGACACGCCCGGCTCGGCGGCGACGTCGGACTTGAGCAGGGCGTCGGCGGCGTAGATCCCGGCGGGGCCGGCTCCGACGATGGCTACCCGCAGGGGGCGGGACATGTGCGAGGTTCCCTTCGAGCGAGGACAGGCGACTCGACGGCAACCCTAAACTGAGGCAAACCTAAGTTGGTATCCGGGTCCGGTCTATGAGGTCATAAGCGCACCTTATGACTGGGAGAGGGATCGGGAGGGTGGGAACGGGCCCGGTGGGTATGGCGGGACCCGTGCCCCTGTTGGCCGCCCGTTTCGCGGGCCGGCCCGCCTGCGGGCTCCCGGCCATCGGCGACGCACCGGTTGGCCGAAAGGCCCCGAAAGCCGAACGGACCCCGGCGCGCCAGGCTTTGAGCCGGAACCGGCCGTACGGGAAAGGGCCGGATCCGGGGTCATACCCTCGGCGTCGCGGGGTACCGCATGGCCATGACTCCTGAGGCGGTTTCCCCCGCGTCCCACTCGCCCGGTGTGCGGCAGCTTCGGCTGATGCGCGGCATCTATGCGGTGGGCACGGCCCTGTGGATCCTCTCCCTGTTCGTGGCCCTCCTCGGCCACGACGCCGACGTCCGGCAAATCCTCGTCCTGCTCGCCCTGCTCGCCGCCTTCGCGCTGATGTGGCTGTGGTCGGCCTGGCAGCTGTGGACGGGCGTGAAGCCCGAGGCGGCCCGGCCCGAGCGCTGAGGCCCGTCGCCGGACCTCGGCGCTCGGACAGTCTCAGCCCGGGAAGCGCCCCGTCGAACGCAACGCCCAGCGCCGTTCGGCGTAGGCCAGATCGTCTCGCCAGAGCCTGCCCGCCGCGGCGCGCATCAGCGGCCGGAGCAGCGGCGCCGCCCGGCGGGCCACGGCGAAGCCCGGACGGTCGGACGCGGCCACGACCGCCTCGACGACCGCCGTCCGCGGCCGGCCCAGCTCGTCCGGGCCGAGGGGTGTGGCATGGGTCTCGACGACGGAGCCCCGCCCTTCCCCCTTGGTGATGTGCATGACCACCGTGCGCGGTTCGGGCGCGGTGAACACGGCCCGCACCGGCACCACCAGACGCCCCGCGACCTTGAAGGAGACGTCCACGGCGAAGCCGTCGTCCGACGCGCCGTCGTCCCCGCCCGGCCCCGAGGCGCGCACGTCCCCGCCCGGCCCCGAGGCGCGCCCGTCACCGTCCGCGTCGGCCCGCCCCGGCGCCCCGACCACCGTCAGGTCCACGAACGAGTACGGGTGGAACCAGGCGCCGTGCCACGGGTCGAGCCGGTTGGCGACCACGTCCTCGGGTTCGCAGACACCGACGCCGACGTACACGGCCGACACCGCGTCGGACACGGCCGGCCGGACGGGGACCAGCGGAGCGGGCGTGGGCTCCTCGCCGCCGACGTCGTCCAGACGCACCCAGACGAGCACCCCGTCGTCGTGCACCGGCAGCGGCTCCCACCCGACGAACGGCGCGCCGTCCAGGGCGAGTCCGTGCCAGTGGCAGACCAGCGTGCCGCACCGCACCGGGCTGTCCGCGAGCGGTGCCCCCAGGTGCGGGCAGACGCCGGGCCCGGCGACCAGCCCTCCCTCGGCGTTCCGCCAGACCACGACCTCCCGGCCGGCCACGGTCCGGGACAGGGGCCGGCCGCCGCCGACGTCACGGGTGGCGCCGACGACGTACCAGTTGCCCGACGGCCGGGCCTGGGCCCGCTTAAGGGCCGCGGTGATGACGGCGGGCCGCGCCTCGCGCCAGCTGGGCCGCTGGCGGTCCCAGGGCACCGGGCGCCTGCGCAGCCGCAGCGGGTAGCGCCCCCGCCGGGCGGACGGTTCGGGCTTCACGCGACCTCCTGGCCGACCGGGGCGGACGTGGGAACCGCCGTCTTCGCGGCCGGGCGGACCGCCGCCCCGGGCGTCGCGGGCCGCCCGGGGCCGCGGTCGGCGGCCAGGCGGGCCGCGGTCACCCGGACCAGCCCGTCCAGGGCGACGGCGGCGCGGCGCCTGCGCGGCACCACGGCCCGCCTGCGCACCACGGCGTACCCGGAGTCGGCGACGGCGTCGAGGATGCCGCCGTACAGCACGAAGGCGGTGCGGATGCAGGGGCGGGACACCGGGTCGAGCATCGCGATGCCGGGGGCCGCCCGGCGGTAGACGTCCCGGGTCAGGTCCTCGAAGGCGCGCAGCGCCCGCGTGATGCGCGGGTCGGGGCGGCCGGTGTCCCGGCTCCAGCGCAGCAGCTCCCGGTCGACGCCGTGCGCCGCGAGCAGGTCGGCGGGCAGGTAGACGCGGCCCCGGTCCAGGTCCTCGCCCACGTCCCGCAGGAAGTTGGTGAGCTGGAAGGCCACTCCCAGGGCGGCGGCGTGCGGGGCGGCCTCCTCGCGCGGTACGACCGTCCCGAGCACGGGCAGCATCTGCAGGCCGATCACCGCGGCCGACCCGTGCATGTACGCGTCGAGGTCGGCGTAGGTGGCGTAGCCGGTGACCTCCAGGTCGCTGCGCATGGAGGCCATGAAGTCGTGGAAGTGGCGGTGGTCGATCGCGTAGCGGCGCGCGGTGTCGGCGAGGGCCCGCACCGTCGGCTCGCCGCTGCGGCCCTCGCGCAGCCCGGTGGCGAGCTCCTCCTGGAGCCGGTCGAGCGCCCGCGCCCGCAGGTCGGGGGTCACCGAGGAGTCGAGCGAGTCGACGATGTCGTCGGCCCAGCGGGCGAAGCCGTACAGGGCGTGCACGGCGGGGCGGCGCTCCACGGTCAGCAGCCGGGTGGCGAGGAAATACGTCTTGCCGTGCCGGGCGTTCAGCCCGCGGCACCGCGTGTACGCCTCGCGCAGCGACGGATCGGTGACGCCCGCGGCGTCCAGTTCGCGGGCGGTCACGACGCCGCCCCTTCCGTCGTCCGGCCCGGCGACCGGCGGCGCGGGCCGGGGCGGTCCGCGCCGCCGGTGATCCGGGCCGCCGCCAGCTTCCCCGACAGCAGCACGGTCGGCACGCCCACCCCGGGGGTGGTGCCGCAGCCGGCCAGGACCGCGTTCGCGGTGCCCCGCACCAGGTTGCGCGGCCGGAAGGGGCCGGTCTGCGGGAAGGTGTGCGCGGCGGAGAACGGGGTGCCCGCCGCGTGTCCGAGGGCCTGCCAGTCGGCGGGCGTGACCAGGCACTGCTGTTCGATGCCGGAGCCGATGCCGGCCAGGCCCCTCCGCTCCAGCTCCCGCAGCAGGGAGTCCCGGTAGCGCGGTGCCAGGTCGCCCCAGTCGGCGGCGCTCGGCCCGATGTCGGTGTTGGGGCAGGGGGCCAGGATGTAGTGCAGATGGCGGCCCGGGGGAGCCAGGCCGGGGTCGGTGGCCGTGGGCCTGGTGATCAGCAGGGAGGGGTCGCTCATCAGCTCGCCGGTCCGGGTGAGTTCGTGGAAGGTGCGCTGCCACGCCCGCCCGAAGGACAGGGTGTGGTGGCCGAGTTCGGGCCAGGTGCGGTCGCAGCCCGCGTGCAGGATCACCGCGGACGGCGCGTGGGTGAGCCGTACCGGGCGGCGCGGTGCGCGGCCCAGCAGGCGGTAGGCGACGGGCAGGTCGGGCGTGAGGACGACGGCGTCGCACGGGACACGGTCGTCCTCGGTCACGACCGCGGTGACGCGCTCGCCCGTCCGCTCCAGCCGGGTGACGCTCTGCCCGAACCGCAGCTCGGCGCCCGCCTTCGCGGCGGCGTCCGCCATGGCCTGCGGCAGCGCGTGCATGCCGCCGCGCGGGAAGTAGACGCCGGCGACGGTGTCCATGTAGGCGATCACCGCGTAGGCCGCCAGCGCCCGCTCCGGCGGGACCCCGGCGTACAGGGCCTGGAAGGAGAACACCCGGCGCAGCCGCTCGTCCTTCAGGAACCGGCCGATGCGCGCGTCCAGGCGCCCGAAGCCGCCCAGTGCGGCCAGCCGGGCCAGATCCGGATGGAGCAGGGCCAGCGGCGAGTCGAAATTGGCGTCGACGAAGCGCCGCATCTGCGCCCGGTAGAGCTGTTCCAGCCAGGTCCGCAGCCGCCGGTAGCCGGCCGCTTCCGCGGGCCCGGCGAAACGGCGGACCTCGGCCTCCATCGCCTCGGCCCCGGTGTGCACGTCCAGTGCGGAGCCGTCGGCGAACCGGGCGCGGTACGCGGGATGCAGCGGGATCAGTTCCACCCGGTCCGCGAGGCGTTCGCCGACCGCCGCGAAGGCCTCGTCGGCGATGTCGGGCATGGTCAGCACGGTCGGCCCGGTGTCGATGCGGTAGCCGCCGCGGACCAGCCGGCCCGCGCGGCCCCCGGGCAGCGGGTCCCGTTCCACGACGGTGACCCGGCGGCCCGCGCCGAGCAGATGGAGCGCGGCCGACAGACCGGCGAGTCCGGCGCCGACGACCACCACGTGGTCGGTGCGCCCGGGGAGGGTGCGCGTCATCGGCCCGTCACCCCGCAGCCGTCGGCGAGCCGCAGGGCACGGGCCGGGCCGGCGCCGTCGGCGCGGGCGGAGCCGTTGCCGTCGGCGCGCGCCGGGCCGGTTCCGGCCGCGGTTCCGGTTTCCGAACGCGTCCTGGTCACCACGCACATGAGCTCACGCAGGCGCCCCGCCGCGTACGGCTCCAGCGCGGCCGAGTCCAGATGGCGCAGCCCCTGCGCCGTCAACTGGTCGATCTTCGCCTCGACGGCGTCCTTGGCGCCGGTGGCGACCATGGCCTTCCGCACCCGGGCGAGGTCCGCGCCGGACAGATCGGCGCGGCCGACGCACGTGTCGAGGACGTCCAGGGCGTGGTGGTCACCGGCCGCCTCCGCCCTCGCGTGCGCGACGGCGACCAGGTAGGTGGGCTTGCCCTCGCGGATGTCGCCGCCGAGCGGCTTGCCGGTGCGGTCCGGATCGGCGAACAGGTCGTCGAGGTCGTCGCGGAGCTGGAAGGCCATGCCGACGCAGCGGCCGGCCGAGCACAGTGCCCGGGTCGTGGCCTCGTCCGCGCCGGCCAGCGCCGCGCCGAGCGCGAGCGGGCGCTCCACCGAGTACAGGGCGCTCTTCAGGCAGGCCGCGCGGATCGCCCGGTCCGGCGACCGCGAGACGTCGGCCTGGCCGCGCAGCTCCAGGTACTGACCGGCGACCATCTCCGTCCGCATGGCCCGCCAGATGCCGCGCACCCGGCCGGCGACGGCCGGCGGGAGCGTCGTGTCGGCGACCAGGTCGTCCGCCCAGGCCAGCGCCAGGTCACCGGCGAGGATCGCGACGGCGGTGCCGAAGTCGTGGGCCCGCTCCCGCCGTTCTGCGCTCACCCGGCCGGTGCCGGGGCGCCCGATCGGAACGGGATCCGCGGCGAGGAGATCGGTGGCGACGTCGACGTGCAGCGCCGGCCGGCCCCGGCGCACCCGGGCGCCGTCCATCACGTCGTCGTGCACCAGCGCGCAGGTCTGCACGAGTTCGAGGGCGGCCCCGAGCCGGAGCGCCGCCTCCACCTCCGCGCCGTCACCGGCGCCGCAGCCGCGCAGGGCCCACCAGAGGAACCGGGGACGGATGCGCCGGCCGCCCCCGAGCGTGAACCGGGCCACCCGCCCGGCCAGATCCTCGCCGAACGCCGGATCGAGGCCGGCCGCCTGCGCCACCCGCTCGGCGGTCAGCGTGCCGAGCAGGCGGCCGACGGCGCCCGCGACGTCGTCGTCCACGGCACGCCGACCGCCCGCGCCCGCGTGCGGCGCGTCGGTGTACGGCGCGTCGGCGTGCGGCCCTCCGGCACCGGGTGCGTCGTCGTACGGCGGTGTCGCCCCCTCGGCGCCGGGACGCCGCCGTTCCCCGGCAGGGTCCTCCGTCAAGTCCCCCGCCCGGCCCTCCCGGGGCGAGGACGCGGCCGGCAGCAGCCGGACGACGCGGTGCGCCGGGGACGGTTCGCCCGTCAGGTGATCGTCCGCCCGAATGGAGCGCATATCCGGTTCCTCCCGCGTGCTCGCGACATCGTCATCTCCAGTCATTCCGCGCCCGTCGAGGTCACGGATGCGCCGAACGTGCGACAGACGGAGCCGATTCGGCCCCCGCGAGCGGTTCCTGACGCACCGACGGGCGTACGGCGGCCGACACGCCCCGGCGGGCTGCATCCGGACGGGCCAGGTACCCGGAATGCTTCGGGTGAGGTCCGGGGCGGTACCCGCGGCGCGGTACCGGCGGCGCGGAGGGAGGCGGCAGATCGTGATCGAGGCCGACGTGGCCATCGTCGGGGCGGGGGCCGCCGGCCTCTCCCTGGCCCACCGGCTGGCCCTGCGCCCGCCCGGCGCCCGCCCGCTTTCGGTGGTCCTCGTGACGGCCCCGGCGGGCCCGCTGCGCCCGCCGGACCGCACCTGGTGCTACTGGGAGGCCGGCCCCGGCCCGTACGACGCGGCCCTCACCGCGTCCTGGCGCCGGCTGCGCGTCCACGCGCCGCACGGCGCCCGCATGGAGGACGACATCAGCCCGCTGCGCTACAAGATGCTGCGGTCCGACGACTTCGAGTCGCTCGTCGACGGCGTCATGTCCCGCAGCCCCGAGACGACACGGCTGGAAGCCTCCGTCGACACGGTCGAGGGCCTGGCGGACGGCGCCGAGGTACGCGGCCGCGCCGCCGACGGGCGCCCCGTCCGGGTGCGGGCGCGCTGGGTGTTCGACTCCCGGCCCCTGCCCCTGGCCGGCCTGCCCGCCGCGCGCACCACCCTGCTGCAGCACTTCCACGGCTGGTTCGTCCGCCACGACCGGCCCGTCTTCGACACCGGCACCGTGGAGCTCATGGACTTCCGCACCCCCCAGCCGGCGCACGGGCTGTCCTTCGGATACGTGCTGCCGACCGGGCGCCGGCAGGCCCTGGTCGAGTACACCGAGTTCTCGGCCCGGCCCCTGTCGCGGCAGCGCTACGAGGCCGCGCTGCGGCACTACACCGGGGACGTGCTCGGCCTGGGCGACTTCGAGGTCACCGCCACCGAGACGGGAGTGATCCCGATGACCGACGCCCCCTTCGCCCGGCAGACCGGGCCGTCGGTCTTCCGTATCGGCGCCGCCTCGGGTGCCACCCGGCCGTCGACGGGCTACACCTTCGCCGCCGTCCAGCGTCAGACGCGGGCCGTCGCCGCCGCGCTGCGGGCGGGCCACCGCCCGCTGCCGCCGCCCGCCCACCCGGCCCGCTCCCTCGCCATGGACGCCGTGCTGCTGCGCGCCCTCGCCAGCGGCCGGGTCGACGGGGCCGCCTTCTTCACCCGGCTCTTCGCCCGGGTCCCGGCCCGGCGGCTGCTGCGCTTCCTCGACGGACGGACCCGCCTGCACGAGGAGCTGTCCATCGGCCTGCGCACCCCGGTGCTGCCCATGCTGCGCACCGCCCTCGAACTGCCCCGCCTGCCCCGCCGCCCCTTCGAGGCATGACCGCCGTCCCTTCCCCCCGGCGCGACCGCCGCCCTTCCCGAGGCCCGACCGCCGCCACCGGCACCGCCCGGCATCCGCACGAGGAGACCGTATGACCCTGCTGCGCGACCAGGACCTGGCCGTCGCCTTCGACCACGCCGCCCGCAGCTACGACACACTCGTGGCGGCCAACCCCGGCTACCACGCCCATCTGCGGCGCTCGGCCCGCCGCCTCGGGCTCCCGCACGGCGGCGCCGGACTGCGCGTGCTGGACCTCGGCTGCGGCACGGGCGCCTCGACGGCCGCGCTGGCCGCCGTGCTGCCCCACGCCGAGATCACCGCCGTGGACGCCTCCGCGGGCATGCTGCGCCGAGCCGCGGCGAAGCCCTGGCCGAAGGGCGTCGAGTTCGTGCACGCGCCGGCGGAACGTCTGACGGAGGCCGGGGTGCGCGGCCCGTACGACGCGGTCTTCGCCGCCTACCTCCTGCGCAACGCGGCCGACCCCGACCGGGTGCTCGCCGCCGTGCGCGACCTGCTGCGGCCGGGCGGCCGGCTGGCGGTGCACGAGTACACCCTCAGCGGCCGGCGGGTGGACCACGCGGTGTGGGCGGCGGTCTGCCGCGGCATCGTGCTCCCCGCGGCTACCGTCCTCGGCGACGGTCCCCTCTACCGCCACCTGTACCGCAGCGTGGTCGAGTTCGACACCGCCGACCGGTTCGCGGCCCGGCTCCGCGCGGCGGGTTTCGCCCGGGTCCGGGTGCTGCCGCTGCCGGGCTGGCAGACGGGCATCACGCACACCGTCGTCGCGGCCCGCGCGGACGGCGCCGCGCGCGGCGGCACGGACACTCCCGCGGACGGCCGTACGGAGGACGCGCTATGAGCGGGCACCGGCGGACGGGCGCGGCCCGCCGCGGCCGCGACCGGCGCGCCCGGGTCCTGCTCCCGGCCCCCGGAGCCCCGCGGCTGCGCGGGACCGACCGGCCGAGCACCGCCGTCGTCGGGGGCGGCATCGCGGGGCTGGCCGCGGCGACCGCCCTCGCCGAACGCGGCGTACGGGTCACCCTGTACGAGCGGGAGCCGTCCCTCGGCGGGCGCCTGGCCGGGTGGCCCACCACCCTGAGCGACGGCACCTCCGTGACGATGAGCCGGGGCTTCCACGCATTCTTCCGCCAGTACTACAACCTGCGCGGGCTGCTCCGCCGTACCGATCCGGGCCTGAAGCGCCTCACCGGCCTGCCCGACTACCCGCTGTGGCACGGCAGCGGCCTGCGCGACGGCTTCCGGCACGTCCCCCGGACGCCGCCGTGGAGCGCGCTCGGCTTCGTGGCCCTCAGCCCGTCCTTCGGGATCCGCGACCTGGCCCGGATGCGCCCGGCCGCCGCGCTGCCCTTGCTGGACGTGCGGGTCCCCGAGGTCTACACACGCCTGGACCACGTCAGCGCCCACGACTTCCTGGACTCGATCCGTTTCCCCGAGGCCGCCCGCCATCTGGCCTTCGAGGTCTTCTCCCGCAGCTTCTTCGCCGACCCCCGGCGGCTGTCGGCCGCCGAGATGGTCCTGATGTTCCACATCTACTTCCTGGGCTCCGCCGAGGGACTGCTGTTCGACGTGCCCGACGAGCCGTCCCCCGCGGCGCTGTGGGAGCCGCTGGCCGCCTACCTGCGCGGGCACGGCGTCCGGCTGCGCACGTCGACACCGGTCGAGAGCGTCACACCGACCCGCGACGGCGGCTTCACGGTGGCCGTCGCCGACGGCGAGCGACAGCACGACACGGTCGTCCTCGCGCTGGACACCGCCGGACTGCGGTCGCTGGCCCAGCGCTCCCCCTGGCTGGGCGGCAGCCGCTGGCGCGAGCGGATCCAGCGGCTGCGCACGGCACCGCCGTTCCTGGTCTCCCGCCTGTGGCTGGACCGTCCCGTGGCCCCCGACCGCCCCGGATTCCTCGGCACCAGCGGATACGGCTCCCTCGACAACGTCAGCGTGCTCGAGCGCTGGGAGGGCGAAGCGGCCCGCTGGGCCGCGCGCACCGGTGGCTCGGTGGTGGAGCTGCACGCGTACGCGTGTGCCGACGACGCGGTCCGGGACGTGGAGCAGAAGCGACTGATCGAGCAGCTGCACCGCGTGTATCCCGAGACCCGTCGGGCGCGGATCGTCGACGCGCGCCACGAGTGGCGGGCCGACTGCCCCCTCTTCCCGGTGGGCGGCTACGCCGACCGGCCCACCGTGCGCACCGACGACCCGGGGCTCGTCGTGGCCGGTGACCTGGTGCGCACGGAGCTGCCGGTGGCGCTGATGGAACGGGCCGCCACCAGCGGCTTCCTGGCGGCCAACGCCCTGCTGGAACGGTGGGGGGTGCGCGGCCAGACCCTGTGGACCGTGCCCGACCGCGGACGCGCCCCGCTGCGCGGGGCGGCGCGGTGGTGACGGGGGAGCGGGAGCGCGGTCGTGAGGGGAAGCGGGGGCGCGGTGGTGACGGGGGAGCGGGCGACGCGGCCCCCGGGCGTCAGGCCGTCGGCGGGCTGCCGGCCGGCCGCCCGCCGGAGCACTGGCGGTGGCGGTCGAGGGCCCGCTTCAGCTCGTTCAGCTGCCCCTCCGGCAACTCCTCGCCCTGGGCGAACGCCAGGACGCGCTCGGCGACGGTCCGCAGCTTGATGTTGAGGTGCTGGGAGACGTCCCGCAGGGCCAGCCACGCCTCCTCGGGCGTGACCCGGCCCAGGGCCACCACGGCACCGATGGCCTGGTCGATCACCGCGTGCGAGGTCACGGCGCGGTGCAGCTGCTGGTTCTCCTCCCGCAGCCGGTCGTGCTCGACGGCCAGGTCGGTGGCGGACAGCAGGCGCAGCGGCCGGCGTTTGGATATCAGGAAGAACGCCATGGACTCCCCTCAGCGCGTCGACGGGTCGCCCATACTGCTTCCCCCGTGGTCGCGTCACACGCCCACGACCTGCGCACACGTTCTCCGCACGAGGGGTCCGTCGCGGCCCGGGGAGTCCAGGCGCCGGCCGGTCCTAGTTGGCGCCCGCCTCGGAGACGTCCTCGTCCTGCTCCTGGACTTCCTCGGTGAGGTGGTCGTAGGTGTTCGTGACGTCGAGCATCCGGTCCAGGAACTCGGGCCGGTTGTCCAGGTGGAGGGTCACGCCGGCGGCCCCGGTGCGTCTGCGGATCATCAGCAGCGCGGCCAGACCCATGGAGTCCACCCAGGTCAGCTGCGCGAAGTCGAGCCGCAGATCCTGCCAGGGGGCGTCCCCCGGGCCGGACCGCGCCAGTTCCTCGGTGACGGTGTCGACCAGTTCGTCGCCGGTGTCGTAGTCCAGGTCGCCCACCACCCGTACGGTCAGGACGGCGGGTGCGGCCGCCACGACCGCGATGTCGAACGGTCCGGGCTGCAGAGCGGTCATGCGTCGCTCCCGGGCGCCGGGGCGGGGGCGGTGGGGCGGTGACCGGCGAGTGCGGCGGCGCCCTGCTCCAGCAGGGACGAGGACCGCGGGAAGTCGCGCAGTTGCCGGCCCAGGACGTCCAGCCCCAGGGTGAGGGAGTGCGCCGGGACCTTCCGCGCGGTGAGTATGTCCGCGGTCCAGGTGAGGAAGTCCGCGAACAGAGCCGCGTCGTCGACGTACAGGGCCGTGGCCAGGAAGTCGACGATGTGGGCGAGATCCTCCGCCGTGCGCTCCCGCCGGGCGTCGTCGTACGACGCCATCGCGGGGAACCGCTCCTCCAGGTCCACCAGGGTCTGCTTGACCAGTTGGGGGCGGGATCGGACGACCATCGTGTACTCCTGGTCGGCCAGGTGCGGCAGGTCGTCGACGGCCTGCCGCGCGACCGAGGGCTGCGGGTGGGACGCGCCGGCCTCCAGATCGGCCGCGGCGGCGCGGGCGTCGGGTGCCCAGCTGTCCGCGCCGAGCAGGCGGGCGTAGCGGCCGCCGGGGCCGAAGGCCGCCCCGCCGACCATGACGGGGACGCCGACGGCCTGGCAGGCGGTGATGGCCGCGTGCGCGGTCGGCAGGCGGGTGGGCAGCGAGGACGACAGCAGCACCGCCGCCGGGTTGGTGCGGTGCAGGTGCGCGATCAGGTGCGGGGTCGGCGTCTGGGCGCCGAGATAGTCGACCTGCCAGCCGCGCAGCCGCAGAACCTCGGCGACGAGCCGTGCGGGCAGCGCGTGCCATTCGCCGTCGACGCAGGTGACGGTCACCCGCCCCACGGGCCGGGAGGCGCGCGGGCGGTCGTGGCCGATCAAGGCGGCGACGGCTCGTTCGTTGATCGCGGTGGCGGCGTGCTCCTGGGCGACGGAGATCCGGTCGGCGGCCCACTCCACGCCGACGCGCCGCTGCACGCCGCCGATCACGTCGAGCAGCACGGTCTCCTCGTCGAGTCCGCTGTCGAGGCCGGTCCGGATCACCTCCACGGCCGCGTACTCGTCACCGTCGATCACTGCCGCCCACAGTCGCTCCCGCACGGAAGTGAGCTGCTGCCCGTCCTCCGGCTGGATCCGCGGTGCCGGTGGGGCTGCGGTCATCCCTTCCTCCTGTGCCGTGTCTCCGTCCCGTCCACGGGAACATGGCCGTTGACGACGTGCAGTGGTCCCGACTTCGGGGCACCGACGGCGACGACCGCCATGTCGTCGTGCCGGCCCGAGCCGAGCCACTGGGCGGCCACCATCTGCACCCGCTCCACGATCGCTTCGGCCGGCAGGCCTCCGCACTCCGACAGGACCTGCCTGAGCCGCCGCTCACCGAAGAGTTCGCCGCCGAGCGGCCCTCCGCGCGCCTCGGTGATGCCGTCCGTGTAGAGCAGACAGGTCTCGCCCGGGGCCAGGACCGTCTCGGCGCTCTCGGCCACCACCGTCGGCATCGCTCCGACCAGCGTCCCGTGTGTGGCCGCCACCTCGACCGTACCGTTCCTGCGGATGACCAGGGGCGGCGGATGCCCGGCGCTGGTCATGCGGAGACTCACCCGTCCGGCGCGACGCCGGGCGGAGGCCAGTACGAGTGTGGCGAAGCGGGTGTGGTGCGACGTCAGCAGGGCGCTGTTCAGCAGGTTCAGCATCTGCTGGTGGTCGCCGGCCAGCGGCAGCAGCGCGTGCAGGGTGTTGCGGATCTTGCCGGTGAGGACGGCCGCCTCCAGGCCCTTGCCGGCCACGTCCCCGAGCACCACCAGGGACTCGTGCGTGGAGTCCGTGCCCGGGTGGACGTCGTAGAAGTCGCCGCCGACACGCTCGGAGTCCTTGGCGGGCCGGTAGCTGCCCGCGTACTCGATGCCGTGCACCTGCGTCAGGGTCGGCGGGAGCAGCTCCCGCATCAGCGTCGCCGTGATGTCCGACTGCTCGGCGTACATGCGGGCCGCCGACAGTGCCGCGCCCGCACGGGCGGCGAACAGCCGCGCGAAGACCTCCTCGCCCTCGCTGAAGGCGCTTTCGGTGGTGGAGCGCAGCAGCATCAGGGCGCCCGCCGGCACGCCGTGGCCCGGCAGGGGAGTGACGATGACCGACCCCAGCGGGCCGTCGAAGCCGTCCGGAATCGCCCACTGCGGAATTTCGTCGGGGTTGATCCAGCGCGTCGGCACCGGCGGAAAGCCCCGCAGCGCCTCGGCGAGACCGGGCACGATCGCCGGGTCGATCACCTGCGTGGTCTGTGTGACGGGCCCACCGGCCCGGGCGTGGGTGAGCGGGTGGCGGCGCCCCTGGGCGGGCGCGATGACCACGGCGGCGTCCGCCAGGTGGTCGGCCGCCATGCGCGCGGTCAGCTCCATGCACCGGGACACGTTGAGCGAGGACAGCAGCGTGCTGGACACCTCGGCCAGGATGCCGGTGCGCTCCTGCTCGCTGCGCAGCGCCTCCTGGGCCAGCCGGCGGTCGGTGTCGTCGACCAGCCACCACACCACGTCGCCGTCGCCGCTCGGCGTGGGGTGGGCGTCGAAGAGGCGCCCCCCGATGCTGCCCGACCGCAGCGCGGCAGCGGACTCGCCGGGAGCGAGGATCATGAGGCGGTGTGCCTCGGCCAGCCAGGCCGGCGCCGCGGCGTGCAGCCAGTCGCCGCACGCGAGATCGGGCAGGAGTGTCCTCGCGATGCCATTGAGGTCGACGACGCCGCCGTCCCGGTCGACGACCAGGACGGGATACGGCGCGTCGCCCCACACGGCGCCGACGCTGGAGCCTGCGCTGCGTGGGCTGACGGGAGAACTGGAGGAAGGAGCCACGAGAGGGGGAACGCGAGCCGCGTACCCCACCACCTCTCTGCTGGGGAAAAGGTTGTCTGATGACAACCGTCTCGCACCCGGCCGGTCAATGCAAGCGCCCTGGCTGCAACGGTACCCGCGCCCGCTCCGCCGCCCGACCGGCCAAGTGTTCGACAGATCCTCCTGGCGTGGAATGACGGATCCTCCTGGCGTGGAATACGGCGTTCCGCCGGGGCGGGCGAATTCGACGGGCCTCCGGGACCGGCACGCCCCGCGCGCCGCCGGGCCGGGGCACGACGGAAGGGCCGGACGCCGTCCACCTCCCCAGGACGACGGCGTCCGGCCCTTCCGTGTCATGCAAGCGTTCGTGTGCCCGCCGCGGACGCGATCATTCCCGCGGCCGGCCACGCATCGCTCAGTGTGCGGTGAGCATGCCCTGACGCAGCCGGGTCAGCACCCGCTGCAGCAGCCGGGAGACATGCATCTGGGAGATCCCGAGCTGCTCTCCGATCTGGGCCTGGGTGAGCTCCTCCACGAACCGCAGATGGATGATGCGGCGGTCCCGCTCCTCGAGCCCGGCGAGCAGGGGCGCCAGGCTGTGCAGGTCCTCCACCAGCTCCAGGTCGGTGTCCTCGGCGCCGATGAAGTCGGCGAGCACGCTCTCCCCGTCCTCGCTGCCGCCCACCGCGGCGTCCAGAGAGGAGGAGGTGTAGCCGTTGGAGGCCACCATCGCGTTGACGACCTCCTGCTCGGGGAGGTTCATCAGCTCCGCCAGCTCCTTGGTGGTGGGCTTGCGCCCCAGGCGGCTGCTCAGCTCCTCGGTCGCCTTGGCCAGCTCCACCCGGGCCTCCTGCAGGCGCCGCGGCACGTGCACCGCCCAGGAGGTGTCGCGGAAGAACCGCTTGATCTCGCCGACGATGTACGGCACGGCGAAGGAGGTGAACTCCACCTCGCGGGCCAGCTCGAACCGGTCGATCGCCTTGATCAGCCCGATCATGCCGACCTGGACGATGTCCTCCATCTCCTGGGGCCCCCGGCTGCGGAAGCGGCCGGCCGCGTAGCGCACCAGGGACATGTTCATCTCGATCAGGGTGTTCCGCGCGTACTGGTGCTCGGGCGTGCCCTCCTCCAGGGTCGCGAGCCGGTCGAAGAACAGCTTCGACAGGGCGCGCGCGTCCGCCGGCGCCACCTGTGAGGGGTCGGTCACCACGGGCAGCTCCGTCCGTGTCGGAACTGCTGCCTGGATCTCCGTGGTCGGCGCCATGGCGCGTCCCTCCCTCTCTGCGGTGTTGCTCGATCGTGCGGCCACCGCTCTGCTGATCATGAGCGGCTTCCACCGCGTGTACCCCCGTCCGCGCCTTACACACCCATCATTTTCGACTGTTTCCCGACCGGCTTCCTTTCGGGTTGTCCGACCGGTGTTCCCACCGGCCTTCCGGCCGGCCCGGGTACCGGCCGCGGATCACCCCTCCCGCAGATCGATCTCGGCGGTGACGCGCTTGCCGCCGGGCAGGGTGGTCACGGTCAGCGCGCTGCTGCACGCGCGGACCAGGTACAGGCCGTGGCCGCCCACCCGTGACTGGTCACGTTCGTGGATTCGCGGCAGTGTGGAGGAGGTGTCCCAGACCGTGATGGCCAGCCGTTCGTGACCGGCGGACAGCTCCAGCACCAGGCCGCACGGGCCCGGCGCGTGTCGTAGGGCGTTGGTGACCAGCTCGCTCACGACGAGCTGTGCGTCCCCTTCGGCGCGCGTGGGCACCGGTGTGTCGGCGGTTCGGGACGCCCGGGTGAGCAGGACACGGACCGCGCGGCGCGCGTCGGCGATACGGGCCGCACCGGTGTCATAGGTGGCCCCGTAGCGCAGCGCTGCGGCGCGCTGGTCCGGTTCCTGCTCACGTACCGCCTGCTTCCTAAGCGGAATGACCATGAGAAGTACCGTCGCTGCTCGGTGGTGACTTTGTGTGCTCTTTGCCGTGAGCACGGCTACCCGCTGTCCGCGCGCTGAAGCAGATGGGACGGGAGAGGCCGTGTGAGCTACGCCCGCCGTGAGCCGGCGGCGACCGGAGGGAGCCTGCGTGGAACTGGACACGCCGGCGGGCGCGCGCGGCGGCGACCCGGCGCGCGCGGCGGCCGGACCCGACCCCCGGCGCTGGAAGGCCCTGTGGGTCACGCTGGTGACCGGCTTCATGAGCCTGCTCGACGTCACCATCGTGGCAGTCGCCCTGCCCTCCATGCAGCGCGGCCTGGGCGCCTCCGCGGCCTCCGTGCAGTGGGTCGTGTCGGGATACGCCCTGGCGTTCGCGCTCGCCCTGGTGCCGGCCGGCCGGCTGGGCGACGCCCTGGGCAGGCGCCGGATCTTCCTGTGGGCGCTGGGCGGCTTCGTGGCCTGCAGCGCCGGAGCGGGCGCCGCGCCCACGGTCGCCTGGCTCGTCGTGGCCCGGCTCGCGCAGGGCGTCTGCGCCGGATGCCTCGCCCCGCAGAACTCCGCCCTCATCCAGCAGATGTTCCGGGGCGCCGAGCGCGGCCGCGCCTTCGGTCTGTTCGGCGCCACGGTCGGCGTCTCCAGCGCCGTTGGGCCCGTCACCGGCGGCGTGATCCTCGCCATGGCGCACGGTGCGCAGGGCTGGCGCTGGATCTTCTACGTCAATGTGCCGGTCGGCGCCCTGGCGCTCCTGCTCGGGCTGCGGCTGCTGCCCCGTGTCGCCCCCGGCCGGCGGGAGCGGCTCGACCTTCCGGGCGTGGCGCTGCTGGGGGCCGGGGTGCTGTCCCTGATGCTGCCCCTGGTGTTCGCCGAGTCGGGAGGGCTGGGCCGGCTGTGGTGGCTGTTCCTCGTCGGCCTCGCGCTGCTGGCCGGCTTCGTCCGCTGGGAGCGGCGCGTCGTGGCGCGCGAGGGGCAGCCGCTGCTGGATCCGCGCCTGGTGACGAGCACGCGCGGCTACGCCCCCGGCGCGGCCCTGGCCACCCTGTACTTCGTGGGGTTCAGCGGGGTGTGGCTGGTGTTCGCCCTGTTCTTCCAGAACGGCCTCGGGTACACGCCGTTGCGGTCCGGGCTGGCGGTGACGCCGTTCGCGATCGGGTCGGCCGCCGCCGCGGTGGTGGCGGGGCGGCTGGTCGAGCGGCTGGGACGGCGGCTGACCGTGTGGGGGCTGCTGGCGGTGATCGCCGGGCTGGGAGCCGCGGCGCTTGTGCTCAAATTCGGTCCGCCGGGCGGCGCGGCCTGGTTCGCGGCGCCGGCGCTGTTGCTCGGGGGAGTGGGCAGCGGCTGCGTGATCTCCCCGAACGTCACCATGACGCTGCGGGAGGTGCCGGTGCGGATGGCGGGAGCCGCCGGGGGCGCCCTGCAGACCGGGCAGCGGCTGGGCGGTGCCGTGGGTACGGCGGCGCTGCCGGGGCTGTTCTACCTGGTGCTCGGTGCGACCCGGCACGACTTCCGCACGGCGGTGGCGGTCTCCGTCGGCTCCGCGATCGTGGCCCTGCTGGGCGCTCTGGCGGTGGCGGTCCTCGACTGGCGCCGCGACCGGGAGGGCGGGAGCGGGCGGCGCCCGCCGGACTCGTGCCGGCGCCGCACCCACGCCGGCCACGGCTGAGGCCGCCGGGCCGTTCACGGCTGACGCCGCCGGGCCCGGCCCCGGGTGCCGGCGGCCGGCCGTGGCCCGGGTGAGGTGACGCCGGGCGGCCCGGATGCGAAAGCGTCGGCCGGCCAGGTGCCGGACGGCGCGGGGAGGCCCGGATGCGGATACGGATGCCGCCGGACGGACGGACGGGCCTCACGGGTCGGGACAGGGCGAGTCGCGGGTCAGGACAGGCCGGGTCGCAGGTAGCGACCGCCGGGTCGCGGGTCAGGACAGGCCGGGGCGCGGGTAGCGACCGGCCATGTCACAGATCACGACCGGCCGGGTCGCGCGAAGAGCGCCGGTCCACGCCCCGGCCTCAGGTCTCGGGGAAGGTGTCCAGGACCTGGCGACGGCGCAGGTCCTCGATCGTGCGGAGCTGACTCGCGGCCCGCTCCAGCAGCCGGTCGAGCTGCTCCGGGTCCAGGCGGTCGTCGCGGTCGGCGAGCTGCCGCAGCGCGTGCCAGCCGCAGATCTTGCCCTCCACCCCGATGTGCAGGAGTTCCAGCTCCAGCAGGGTGCTCAGGGGAGAGCGCCGTACCAGGCTGCCGTTGCTCTTCAGCCGCCCGGCCCGCTCGCCCAGCCGCCCCGCGTACACCTTGTACCGCCGGATCGGCACCTCCAGCTTGCGCATGATCTCCAGCAGGGTCCTGCGGTCCTCGCCGATCTCGGCGGCGATCGGGCCCATCGTGTCGCCGATCTCGGAACCCCGGCAGGCCACGGCGAGGTGGTGGGCGCGCTCGGTCCCCGCGGTCGCGCCCGCCAGATGGTCGTTCAGGTAGATGCCCAGCAGATCGTGACCGCTCTGTCCGGTGAACCCCGGCAGGAAGGGTCCGGAGCGTGCGTGGTGGTTCATCGCAGGTCCTTCGTCGTCCGGGGTGGAAGGGGGGAGGAGGAGCCGGGCCGGGTGCGTGGTTCAGGCGTGCAGCCTGGCCCTGACGCCGCCGACCGCGGCGGCCGGACGCGCCGTGGCGCGGACCGAGCGGCGCACCAGGCGTCCCTCGCGGCGCAGTTCTCGGGCGGCGTGACGGCTCCGCCAGAGCACCGACGGCGCGCCGGCGGTGTCGTCGGCCGTGATCAGCAGGCCGCCCAGCATGGAGAGGTTCTTGAGGAACTGGATGCGCTGCTGGGCGCGGTCGGAGGGGTCCTCCGCCTCCCAGAAGCGGTGGCCGGCCACCGTGGTCGGCACGAGGGTGGCGGCGAGGGCCAGGGCGGAGAGCCGGGGCAGCCGGCCCGTCGCCAGGAGGACGCCCGCCGCCATCTGGACGCCGCCGCTCAGGCGTACGAGCTGCTCGGTCCCGTCGGGCAGGGCCGCCACGCGCTCCGTGATCGGCCGTACGACGGGCTCGGCGGCCGGGGCCACGGCCTTGGGGTTGCGGACGGAGTTCCAGCCTCCGACGACGAACATCGAGGCCAGCAGGGGACGGCCGACCACGCGCAGCAGACTCATGGTCCTCTCCAGGGGTATGGGTGACTCCGGCTGTCGCCGGGTTCCCGGCCAGGACGAATGCATTCGGGTCCGCGGTGTGCCTCGGGCCGCCGCGGGAACCCGGCGGGCGGGTCGAACCGTACGACCAGCCGCGACGGACGAGAAACAAGGAGCCCTGCCATGGGACACGGCGGAGACGTCATCCAGGAACTGACCACCGACCACCGCGAGGTGGACGAGATCTTCGCGCAGATCGAGGCCCTTCCGATGGGGGACAAGCGGCGCAAGGACCTGGCCGACCAGGCCGTCATCGAACTGGTCCGTCACTCCGTGGCCGAGGAGATGCACCTGTACCCGGCGGTGCGGCGGTTCCTGCCGGACGGCGACGAGATCGCCGACCGGGAGATCCAGGACCACGCGGAGGCCGAACGCACGATGAAGGAACTGGAGGGCTGCTCGGCCGACGACCCGCGGTTCGACGAGTTCATCGGCCGGCTGATGCGGGAGATCCGCGAGCACGTGACGGACGAGGAGCAGAACCTCTTCCCGCGGTTCCGGGAGGCCGCCGCCCCCGAGGACCTGGCAAAGCTCGGGGAGAAGGTGCGCTCCGCGAAGAAGACGGCGCCGACCCGGCCCCACCCCTCCGCTCCGCAGACGCCGCCCGCCAACAAGCTCCTGGCACCCGGCGCCGGACTGGTCGACCGGGTCCGGGACGTGCTGACGGGCCGCGGCAGGACCGACTGAGAGCGTGCCGCCGGCGCCGGGGAACGAGCCGCGGGCCGGACGCGGTGACCGGCACGTCATCGCGCGCCGGCGGTTCCTCGGGCTGTGCGCCGGGGCCGGTCTGGGCGCGGCGGCGGCCGCGTCCGCGCCCCCGCTCCCCGGCCGCCCGCCCGTGGCGCCGGAGCTCCACCGGGCCGAGACGGAACGGGACCGGCCGGGAACCTCGGACTGGCGGATCGGCTCCGCCGGACCGCCGGACGCGGTGACCGGCTACGCCGACCGGGTGAGCGTGACGCCGGGCGAGGAGTGCGGTCTGCACGTGTCGACCACCGCCGCGTCGTTCCGCGTCTCGGTCTTCCGGGTCGGCTGGTACGGCGGGGCGCACGCCCGGCTGGTCTGGCGGTCCGGGCCGGTGCCTGGGCGCGTCCGTCCGGCCCCGCGCCTGCTGCCCGCGACCCGCACCGTCCGCGCCGACTGGCCCCGCAGCCTCACCCTCGCCACGGACGGCTGGCCGGAGGGGGCCTACCTCCTGCGCCTCGACGCCGACAGCGGCCACCGGCACTACGTCCCGCTCGTCGTGCGCTCGGCCGAGGGCACGGGCCGCACCGTCCTCGTGCACGCCCCGGCCACCTGGCAGGCGTACAACCGGTGGGGCGGCCACAGCCTCTACGGCGGTGCCCTCGGCGCGTACGCCGACCGCTCCCTCGCCGTCAGCTTCGACCGGCCCTACGACGGCAACGGTGCCGGGAAGTTCCTGGTGTACGAGTGGGCGGCCGTCGTCCTGGCGGAGCGCCTGGGCCTGCCCCTGGCGTACAGCACCGGCGTCGACGTGCACCGCGACCCCGCGGTGCTGCGCGGCGCCGCCGCCGTCGTGTGCCTGGGACACGACGAGTACTGGACGCCGGAGCAGCGGCACCACGTCACCGACGCCCGCGACGCCGGCGCCAACGTGGCCTTCCTCGGCGCCAACACCTGCTTCCGCCGGATCCGCCTGGAGCCGGGTGCCACGGGCCCGGACCGCACGGTGGTCTGCTACAAGTCCGCCTACCGGAGCGACCCCTGCTACCCGTCCCGCCCGGCGCTGGTGACCACCGACTTCCGCCGCGGCCCGGCCGCCGACCCGGAGTCGTCGCTCACCGGAGTGCTCTACGAGGGCTATCCGGTGGACGCGCCGTACGTCGTGCACGCGGCGGACCACTGGCTCCACCGAGGGACCGGAGTCCGTCCCGGCGAGGGATTCGCCCACCTGGTCGGAGTGGAGTACGACCGGGTCACCCCGGGCGCGCCGGTCCCCGAACCGCTGGAGATCACCGCGCACTCACCGCTGGTCCGCGCCGGCCACCGCAGCCACGCCGACTCGGCGTACTACACGGTGGCCGGCGGGGCGGGCGTCTACGCCACGGGCACCCTGCGCTGGGTCGAGGCCCTGACGGCCGGGACCGGGGAGCGGGGGCGCGACCACGGCATGGACGTCCGCACCCGCGCCTTCGTGACCCGGACCACGGAGAACCTGCTGCGCGCCTTCGCCGAGGGCCCCGCGGCCCGGCACCGGCCGGCGCCCCGCCCCAACGCGGACGAACTGTACGGCGCGGGGTGAGGCCGCCGGCCGTCAGCCGGTCAGGGCCTGCTCCAGGGTGGGGTAGCAGGGGATGAGCGTGTCGACGCCCACCAGTTCCAGCACCCTGAGGACCGGCTCCTGGGGGGCGGCGACACTCAGCCGGCAGCCGCGTTCCTCCGCGGTCTGGTGAGCGGTGATGAGGGCGTTGATGCCGCTGGAGTCCATGAAGGTCACGCCGCCGAAGTCGACGACCGTGACCCGCGCGGTGTGGAGGCAGGACAGCAGCGTCTCGCGCAGGTGCGCGCTCCCGTCGAGGTCGACCTCTCCCGCGAGGGTGACGACACACGCGCCGTCGCCGGCCGTGGTACGGGTGATCAGCAGCCGGTCGGGCACCGCCGCTCCCTCGGTCTCTGCCACACTTCCCTCACTTCTCGTGAATGTCTGGCCATGGCCAGTGGTTTGTTGGCCATGATGTTAGGGCTTGGTGAAGCCGAGAGTGGCCGCTTGTCGAGTGCGGAGAGCTTCATGGGCGTATACACGGGTAGACGCAGGCGTGTGAGCAGGCAGTGAAGGCGGACCGGATGGAAGGTGCTCCCGAGGGGGAAGAGCGGTCGGGGCTCGATGCCGCCGTACCGCACACCAGTGTGACCCTGGTCGCGGAGCCGGGCTCCATCGCCACGGCCCGTCACGCCGCGGTCCTGTTCCTGGAGCGGCTGCGGGCCGAGCGGGGCCTGCCCGTCTCCGCCCGCGCGCTGGACCTCACCCAGCTCGTGGTCAGCGAACTGGTCACCAACTCCCTGAAGTACGCGCCCGGCCCGGTCCGGCTGGACCTGGGGGTCGACGACGACGCCGTGGCGGTCACGGTCCGGGACGGCGGGCCCCTGCTGCCGGTGGCGCGCCGCGCCGACCCCGGCAGGGTGGGCCAGCACGGCCTGGAGATCGTCATGGCCGTGGCCCGGAGCTTCGACGTGCATCCCGAACCGGCCGGCAAACGCGTCACCGCCAGGATCGCGCTCCTGGACGACCGCCGCCCCGGCACCGGGCTCCGCCAGTAGCGGTGGTTCTGCTCACCCCCGGGGTGGGCGGGTGCTCGGTCGCGGTGGCTCCGCTCACTCCCGGCCCGTGCCCGGGCCGCCCGCCGTGCCCGCGGGAGAGGAGGACCGCCGGGTGCCGGTCAGTCCCACGGGATTGCCGGACGGCAGCAGCCCGGTGCCCACGACGGCGGCGACCAGCGGGTCCAGCAGATCGGCCAGGCGCGCGGAACGGTCGGCGCCGAGAGCGGCCCACGGCTGCTCGGCGGCCGCGTCGGTCAGCGCCTCCACCTCCGCGTGCCCGGCCGCTCCGGTGGCGGTGAGGGTGCCGTCCTCCTCCAGCCAGCCACGGGTGCGCAGCCGGTCCTCGGCCGCCCGCCACGCCGTCTCGTCCCACTTGCGGGTCTCCCGCAGCAGCGTGGCGTCCGACTCCCCGGCGGCGGACTTCAGCACCATCGCGGCCACCGGTCCCAGACCGTGCGCGACGAGGACCGCCACATGCCCGTCGCCCCGGTGCTCGCGCAGCGTGGTCAGCGCCTGCCAGAGCCGCACATGCGCCTGCCGGGGGCGGGCCAGGGCCTGGTTGGCGGCGCCGAGCACGCGGCCCGCGGTGTCGGCGGCGGCCGCCGCCTCCCAGGCCAGGTCCGCCGCTTCGGCCATCAGGCCACCCCTGACGGCGTCCGGGCCGAGCACGCGGGTCAGCGCGGCGTCCATCGCCTCCGCACGGGCCGCGAGGACATCCGCCGGGTCGGCGTACGCCCAGGCGTCCGGCAGGGCCCGGGCCACCCGGTCCGGATGGAAGACGTAGAAGCAACTGGTGACCACCGGCGCGGGCACCGGGCCCAGTGGGGCCGCGCGCAGCGCGAAGTAGCCCATCCAGAAGCCGCGCATCCCGAGCCCGTCCGCCGCCCGTCGCGCCTCGGGCGCGAAGTAGACCAGGTCGTGGACCGGTTCGTACCGCTCCCACAGCGCCCGTGCAAGGCCGTCACCCACGTCGGAACCTCCCCAGCCGATCGCCCGAGTCCGCCCGCCCGGCCTCGTCCGTCCCCGTCCCGGGGCGGTGACTACGGCCGTGGCGGCGGTCGAGCAGCAGCATGTTCCATGACGGCTGTCATAACAAGCCCGTCCACCGCCGCGTGGCCCGCCTCACACGGGGGCGCCCGCCCGGAGCGGCACCCCCGGACCTCCCGAGCCGCCGGGATCGAGGGGCGTCCGGGACCGAGGGGCGGCCGGCCCCGCCGGCGCGCGCTCGGTCGGGTCAGGCGGGCGTGCCGCTCGCGCGCAGCAGCAGGACGGCGATGTCGTCGGTGTGCCGGCCCGCGGGCCAGACGCGGTGGACGAGGCCGTCGATCTGCTTCTCCAGATCCTGTTCGCCGGCGTCGGCCAGATGCCGGGCGAGGGCGGCGATGGTCACCCCGACATCGGTGCCGGGCACCTCCACGAGGCCGTCGGTGTACAGGGCCAGTGTCGCGCCCGGGTTCAGGTCGGCGCTGGTGACGGGGTAGCGGGCACCGGTGTCGACGCCGAGCAGCGGACCGGGTTCCAGGCCCAGCACGTGGGCGCGGCCGGGGCCGCCGCGCAGCAGCGGCGGCACATGACCGGCGCTGGCGAGGGCGAGGCGGTGGCGCGCGAGGTCGAGCTGGACGTACAGGCAGGAGACGAGCAGGTCGGTGTTCAGATCGCTCAGCAGCCGGTTGGTGCAGGCCAGCACCTTGTCGGGGGAGGCCCCCGCGGCCGCGTGCGCGTGGATGGCGGTGCGCACCTGGCCCATCAGAGCGGCCGCGGCGATGCTGTGGCCCTCGACGTCGCCGATGACCGCGGCCGCGGTGGTGTCGTCGAGCCGCAGCAGGTCGTAGAAGTCCCCGCCGACCTGGAGGCCGTGGCTGGCGGGACGGTAGCGGGCGACGACGTCCAGGCCGGTCAGGGTCGGCAGGGTGGGCGGCAGCAGTGCCTGCTGGAGCTGGTGGGCCAGGTCGTGCTTGCTGTCGTAGAGCCGGGCCCGGTCCAGGGCCTGGGCGATCAGGCCGGCAAGCGAGGTCAGGACGGCCCGCTCGTCGGCCGTGAAGGCGTGCGGATCTTCGTAGGACAGGATGCAGCAGCCCACCGGGCGGCCGCTGACGACCAGGGGGAGGTAGGCCCAGGCCTGTTTGCCGCTGATCCGGGGGACGTCCGGGTGGCTTCGGGCCAGCTCGGCGGGGTCGCCGAAGAAGGACGGGGTGCCGCCGGCGAGCACCTGGCCGGCCGGGGTGCGCTCGGTGTCCAGCGGCAGCCCGTCGAGACGCTCGATCACGTCGGCCGGATAACCGTGGTGGCCGATTATCTTCAGACGGCCCGCGTCTGCGGCGTACAGCATCAGGCCCTGGGCGCCGAACGCGGGCAGGATCTGGTCGGCGATCAGGCCCACCAGATCGGTCACGCCCACCGCCTCGGTGAGCGCGGTCGCCAGATGCACCAGCTGGTAGAGACGGCCGGTCGGCGCGACCGCGGGACGCCGTCCCGCCGGGCGCGCCGGGCCCCCGGTGTGCTGCTCAGGTCGGGGCAGGACGCGGACGCTGATGCCGCTGGCGTCGGGATGGAGCTCGAAGGTCAGCCAGTGGTCGGGCGGGCGCAGCGCGGTGAAGGACACGGGGGCGCGGCCGACCACCGCCGTACGGTAGTGGTCCTCGTAGACCGGATCGTCCAGCCAGCTCAGCGAATGCCAGGGGCGGGTGCCCAGCAGGCGCTCGGCGTCGCGGCCGAGCAGACGGGCGGCCGTGGAGCTCAGGAAGGTGATCCGGCCTTCGAGGTCGAGCCCCACCGCGCCCTCGGGCAGGCGCTCGGCCCAGTCTGCGGCGGCCGGCCCGGTCCGCGCGGCGACCCGCGGGGTCTCGACCGGCACGACCCGGGGCTCGTCGGAGAGTTCGGGCGGCCGGGGGGCCTCCTCCAGCAGACGGGCCAGCCGCCGGGCGCTGGAAGTCATATGGACGCGCTCGCGGGCCGATGCCTCCCGGAGCCGGTCGGCGGGCCACATCAGGACGAGCCCGCCCCAGCAGCGCCGCACCCCGCTGAGCGGGACGGCGGCCAGCGCGACCCGGTAGGGCAGGACGGCGGCCACCCGGGGGTAGCGGCAGGCCATCTCGGCCTGGCCGCCGACCCAGACGAGCCGGTCCTCGGCGATCGCGTCGGTCAGCGGGACCGGCGCGCTCAACGGCAGCCGTCGCCACGGGGCGGTGAACTCGATCGGCATACCGCACTCGGCGAACAACCTCAGCAGCGGTTGCGCCCGGTCGATCAGGAACAGACCGCCGATCGAGGCGCCGGTGCCGCGCACGGTCTCCGCCAGGGCCGCGCACAGATCGTCCTCCAGCGACCCGATGCGGCCCGGCGAGCCGACGGGGTCCGGTGGTCCGACGGGGGCCGGCGGTGGGGTCGTCCCGGACATGGCATCCTCCGCTCCGGCGTCACGACGGGCGGGCGGCCCGTCAGACGGGGCACGGGCGCGGTGACCGTGCCGTGTGGGGCATATGTCACTCCTACCCCGACCCTGCGCCTCATACGGGGCGACCGCGATCCGGCGTCCCGGCCGCAGGCGTGGCCCGCGCCGCCCGCCGGCTCAGGCCAGCGCCACCACGAGGGCTGCCACCACGGTGAGAGCGGCCACGGGGACCATGACCAGGCGGGCCCGCGCCACCCAGGGAGCCCGGGGGGCGTCGTCCCGGTGGCCGGGGTCCGGCCCGGCGGCCGCCCGGCCGGTGCCGAGCAGCGACCGGCACCAGGGGCAGTCGCCGTCCTCCCACGTGTCCATGTCGCGCTCAACGACACGTCCGGGGTGGGGCAACGCCTCCGCCAGCCATCGTGACGCCCCCGTCACCAGGTCATGAGCGTGCAGTGCCCACGACCGGACCCACCACTCGAGCCGGCCCCCGTGGCCCACGCGGAAGGGGCCGGCCGCTTCGTCGGCGCGGATCACAGGCCCGGGATCCCACGCGGCACGGGCACCGCGGGCACCCTGAACACCTCTCCTACGTCCAGGGTGTTCCGCTCGTCCCGCTCTTCTCGGACGTCCCGTACATCGAGACCGCACAACCCCCGTACGCCCCCGTCCGTCCCGAGGCTCCGTGGCAGGACGGCCGGCGGGGTCGCGGGCGCGGGCGTCCGCTGTGCGGAGACCGGGGGCCCGGGCGAGCCGATGTCGGCGAACGACGCCCACTGGACGGAGGACGGTTCGGGCACGCCCCGTCCGGCGGGGGCCTGCCGCTCCCGGGTCCACGGTCCGCGCGCGGACGGCCGGAGTTCGTACGTCGGCGGCCTGAGCGCGTGAACGGGCTGCGGGGGTTCGTGAACATCCGGCCGGGGTTCGTGAACCGCCGGCTGGGGTTCGTGAACCGCCGGCTGGGGCTCGTGAACCGCCGGCCGGCTCCAGGTCCCGCTGGTCAGTTCCGCGTAGGGCCGGTCCGCGGGCCGGTGGCCCGGTGGGCGTGGCACGGCCCGAGAAGTGCTGTCCATGCCGGAGCAACGGCGTTCCCGCGCCGTCCGTACGCGTCGGCCCCGTCCGCTCACCGCATCAGGTGAGCCGCTCCCTCGAACGGGCGTGTCAGCTCATGCGACAAGCGGCCCGGAGGGTGGGGCGGTCCCGGTCCCCGCTCAGTTCTTGCCCGGGGTCAGCTCGGCCAGCAGCAGGGTCCGGTCGTCGTCGGCCTCCGTGGTCGCCCGGCCGGACGGGGAGCCGTCGAGCAGTTGCCGGCACACCGACGGCAGGGCGTCCGGACGGTCGGTGTCCGCCGCCGCGGACCCGGCGTCGAGCGCGTGGGCGAGGCGGCTGATGCCCTGGTCGATGTCGGCGGTGCGCGACTCGACCAGCCCGTCGCTGTAGAGCAGCAGCAGTGTCGGCTCGGACAGCCGCAGTACGGTCGGCTCGTAGCGGCCCGAGCCCAGCCCGAGGGGCAGACCGGCGGAGGCGAGGGCGACCCGCACCGCCGGACCGCCCGGCCCCCGGATCAGGGGCGGCGGGTGCCCGGCCCCGACGAAGGTGCAGGTGTGGAGGTTCGCGTCCCACTCCACGTACATGCAGGTGGCGAAGGAGGCGCCGGGAGTGTCGCTGGCGACGGTGTCGAGCCGGCCCATGAGCTCGGCCGGGTCGATGTCGAGCGCGGCCAGAGTGCGGACGGCGGTGCGCAGCTGGATCATCGCGACTGCGGACTCCGGGCCGTGCCCCATCGCGTCACCGACGACCATGGCCAGCCGGCGGCCCGCCCGCGGCAGCACGTCGTACCAGTCCCCGCCGATGACGTTGTCCTGCCCGGCGGGCCGGTAGCCGTGCGCGACCCGGCAGCTGGGGAAGGCCTGCCCGGTGTCCGGGAGCAGGCTGCGGCGGATCGCCAGCGCGGTGCGGCGCTCCCGTTCGTAGCGCCGGGCGTTGTCGAGCGCGACGCAGGCCCGCCCGCCCAGCGACTCCACGGCCACCGCCTCGCCGCGGGTGAACGGCTCCCTGTCCGGTCCGCGAGTGCATGCGACGAAGCCGACCGCCCGGCCGCGCAGCCGGAGCGGGACGATGAGGAAGGAGGCGGAGCGCAGCAGGGCGTCCACACCGGCGTCGCCCGGGCCGGCCCTGCGGAGCCGGTCGGCGGTGTGCCGGTCGACGCCGTCGAGCAGCTGGGTCTGCCCGGTGGCGACGGCCCGCGCGTACGGGGTCTCGCGCGGGAAGACCAGGACCTCGCCCACCGGCAGCAGGTGCTCCCAGTCCTCCGCGGTGTCCGCGCCTATGCGCAGGGCCAGCCGGCGGGCCTCGATCTGCGGTGGATCGGCCATGACCCGGCCCTGCTCCTCGAGGAGCCAGCGCTGGAGCAGGTAGACCGAGGCCGCGTCGCAGAAGCCGGGGGCGAGGGCGTGGACCACATGGCGGCCGGTCACGTGGAGGTCTAGTTCGGACCCGATGGCGTCGGCCGCGGGGGAGAAGCGGGCACGACCGCGGAGCGGCGCGGAAGGGGGAGCGTCGTCGGGATCACTGCGTTCTGTGTTCCGCAGGGTCGTGGCCTTCCGGGTGGGGCCGGTAGCGGCGCGGGTGGTCGGGCGGACCGTCGGCTAATGCCAGAGGCAACTATATGATGCACAGTCAAGGCGGTTAGGCAGCAGGGGAGTTGGTCATGCCGGACGAGAGCGGTCTGCCGGAGGGCGTGGACCCGGACAAGGCGAGCGTGGCGCGGATGTACGACGTCATGCTGGGCGGCGAGCACAATTTCGCCATAGACCGGGAGGCGGTGGCCGCCTTCACGGCCATCGATCCCCAGGTGCGTACGCTGGCCCGCGCCAACCGGGCCTTCCTGGGCCGTGCGGTGCGGTTCCTGGTGGACGCCGGGGTGCGCCAGTTCATCGACCTCGGCTCCGGCATTCCCACCCAGGGCAACGTCCACGAGGTCGCCCAGGCCGCCAGCCCGGATGCCCGTGTGGTGTACGTCGACAACGATCCGGTGGCGGTGGCGCACAGCGAAGCCCTCCTCGCCGGCAACCCGAATGCCACGATCGTGGCCGGGGACATCCGGGACCCGGAGGTGGTGCTGTCCTCACCGCAGGTCGCCGGGCTCATCGACTTCGAGCAGCCCGTCGCCGTCCTCATGATCACGATCCTGCACTTCGTGACGCCGGAGGAGGACCCGGCCGGGATCGTGGCCGCCTTCCGGGACGCGGTGCCTGCCGGGAGCTGGCTGGCGCTGACCCACGCCACGGACGAGGACCGCCCGGACACCGCCGCCGCCGTGGGCCGGCTGTACCGGTCCCGGGCCACCTCGCCGGTCACCCCTCGCTCGTACCAGGAGATCAACTCCCTCTTCGAGGGCTACGAGTTGGTGGAGCCCGGACTGGTGCACGTGCCGCTGTGGCGTCCGGAGTCCGCGGAGGAGATCCCGGAGGACCCGGAGCGGTACTGGGTGTACGCCGGGGTGGGCCGCAAGGCCGCGTAGCGCGGCCCGCGGCCCCTCGCCGGACGTGCCTGCGGTGCCCGGCCGGCCGGTCAGGCCGGGCGCACCGCGCTGTGGATGGCCTGCGCGCCGGCGAAGAAGACCGACTCCTCCCGCAGGGGCGCTCCCGGGGTCGGGGCGTGCACCATCGTGCCGTTGCCCGCGTAGAGGCCCACGTGGCTGACCTCGGCGTAGAAGAAGACCAGGTCACCGGGCTGGAGGTCGGCGAGGGGGATCGGCGTGCCGGACCCGGACTGCTCGGACGCGGTCCGCGGCAGGGCGACTCCGGCGACCCGCCAGGCGGCCTGGGTGAGGCCCGCGCCGTCGTAGGAGTCCGGTCCGGTGGCGCCCCAGACGCACGGCTTGCCGATCTGCGCACGGGCGAAGGCGAGCGCTCGGTCGGCACGCCGGTCGGACGCCGGGCCCGGCGCGTCGGCCGGAGGTGTGCCGGGGGTCTCCACCCCGGCCGGGGGCAATGCGCCGCCCGGCGCGGACCGGCGGGCCAACATCTCCTGTGCCTGCGCGAGTTGGCGGCGGAGCCGGTCCTTGGAGGACCGCATCGCCCGCTGGCCGGGCCGCGCGACCGACGCGGGGGAGGGGCCGAGGGCACCCATGGTGTCCATGGCGCCCGCTGCCCCGGACAACGTGTGCGGCGCCGCGGCCGGCGACGCGGTGAAGGGCACGGGCGCGGGCGCGGCGGGCGACCCTGCCGCCGGTACGGCGGTCAGGTCCCCGGCGAACGCCCCCGACGGCCGCACGGCCGTCCCGCTCAGGGGCCCGGTGACCGGCCAACCGAACGGTACGCCGTCCGGCACCCCGCCGAGCCCCCCGGCGACTCCGTCCCCGGTCCCGGCGGCGGGCCCGCCCACGGGTCCGGCGCCGAATCCGTCCATGGGTCCGGCGGTCGGCCCGCCCACGGGTCCGGCGCCGAATCCGTCCGTGGGTGCCGTGGTCAAGTCGCCTACGAGTCCGGCACTTGGGCCGCCCATGGGTCCGGCGGTCGGGCCGCCCAGCGGTCCTGTGCCGAGTCCGCCCGTGGGGGTGGTGGTCAAGTCGCCCACCGGTCGGGCATTTGGGCTGCCCATGGGTCCGGCGGTCAGCCCGCTCAGCGGCCCGGCGCTGAGCCCGCCCGCAGGTCCGGCGCCGAGGCCGCCCGGCGGCCTTGCGTCGGGTCCCTCCATTGGCGCGGTGATCAAGTTGCCTACGTATCCGGCCCGTTGACCGCCGTTGGGTCCGGCGGTCGGCCCGCCCAGCGGTCCTGTGCCGAGTCCGCCCGTGGGGGCGGTGTTCAAGTCGTCCACGGGGCCGGCGGTCCACCCGCCCACAGGTCCCGCCTCAAGCCGGCTCAAGGGCCCGGTGGCTGCGGCCCTCAGCCCGCCGACAGGCCCTGCGGTCAGCCCGCTCGTGGCCCCGGCGGTCGAGTCGCCCATGAGCCCGGAAGGCGGCCGCCCCCCAGTGCCGACAGTCAACTCGCTCACGGTCCCGGCGGTCGGCCCGCCTCCGACCCCAGCGGTCAACTGGCTTGCAGCCGCGGCGGTCAGCCCGCCCGAGGGCCCGGCGGGCAGTTCCGCCACCGGACCAGTGGCGGGCAGCCTGGCGGTGGGGCCCGCGGGCAGTTCCGGGACGGCTGTGGTCGTGGCGGACGGGCCGGGGGGAAGTTCCGGCAAGGAGCGCGCGGTCAGTTCACGCGCCAGGCCGCCGGGGCCGTCCGCGGGCCGCCTCGACGGCGTCGTGCGGCGGGAGTCGGCCGGGTTCGGCAGCCGGTCGGCGGGCAGGACGGCGGGGACCGTGGGGCCCACCTGCGCGCGGGCCGCGTCGAACCACTGCCTGGTGATGCTTTCGAGGCTCGGGTCGGCGGCCGCGCCGGACCTGCCGGGCGAGGAGCCGGCGCGGGTGCGTCCGCCCTTGCTCATCGCCCGCGTGGCGTTGTAGTTGCCGGTGACCGTCTCGGCCCGGTCGTAGAGGCTGCTGACCCGCCGCCGGACCTCGGCGCGGCTGGGTGCGTAGTCGCTCATGGCCGCCTCCGGGGCGGAGTCGCGCAGGTCGGGGAGGCCGGGGCCTTCCGCGCGCGAGGGTCGTTCCGGCGCCAAGGAAGACGCGCTCCTTCCGCAGGCCGCCCACCGGGGCGGCTGCCGGGGTCGGGCGGAGGTCCGGAAGGCGTGCCCCACGGCCCTGCCCTGACGGGCGGTCGGGCCGATTCACCCCGTGCCGGTCAGTCTCCCGGGCCGGGCGGAGGCCGTACGATCCGGCGGGGTTCGCCGGAGGTGGTCATGCGGCCCGGGCGTCAACTTAGCGAACGCGTGTGCCTCGTGTGAAGATTGAAGTGCGAAATGTCCGATACCTTGTCGTGACCTGAGAGCCCGGGAGATCCCCGCCCGGCCGTGCCGGCGGGCGCGCGGGCCCCGCCGGCACCAGGATGGCGGAGTGGACCCGAGGCGCGGTGGCCGGACTCCGCCCCCGTCGGCGTGGCCGGAACGGCGCGCGCGGCGGAGGTGGCCCGAACGGCCCTGTCGGGTACCCGGCGCCGCGCCGGAGGGTGAGGACGTGTGCCCGGCACGCGGCACCGCCCGACCGCCGCACCGAACCGGAAAGGCCCCCCATGTCCGTCGATCCGCAGCAGGCGCCCGCCGGGCTCACGGAGGAGGAGCTCGCCGGGCTGGACGCCCACTGGCGCGCCGCGAACTACCTCTCCGTGGGCCAGATCTACCTGATGGCCAACCCCCTGCTGACCGAACCGCTGCGCCCCGAGCACGTCAAGCCCCGCCTGCTCGGCCACTGGGGCACCTCACCCGGCCTCAACCTGGTCCACACCCACCTCAACCGCGTCGTCTCCGCCCGCGGTCTGGACGCGCTGTGCATCTGGGGCCCCGGCCACGGCGGGCCCGCGGTGCTGGCCAACTCCTGGCTGGAAGGCACCTACAGCGAGACCTATCCGGACGTCACCCGGGACGCGGCCGGCATGGCCCGGCTGTTCCGGCAGTTCTCCTTCCCCGGCGGCGTACCGAGCCATGTCGCCCCGGAGACGCCCGGCTCGATCCACGAGGGCGGTGAGCTCGGCTACTCCCTGTCGCACGCCTACGGCGCCGCCCTCGACAACCCGGGGATGCTGGTCGCCTGCGTGATCGGCGACGGCGAGGCGGAGACCGGCCCGCTGGCCGCCTCCTGGCACTCCAACAAGTTCCTCGACCCGGTCGAGGACGGCGCCGTGCTGCCGATCCTGCACGTCAACGGCTACAAGATCGCCAACCCGACGGTGCTCGCCCGGCTTCCCGAGGACGAACTCGACGACCTCCTGAAGGGGTACGGCCACGACCCGATCCACGTCACCGGCGACGACCCGGCGGCCGTCCACCGGGCCATGGCCGGGGCCATGGACACCGCCCTGGACCGCATCGCCGCGATCCAGCGCGCCGCCCGCGCGGAGGGCGTCACCGACCGGCCGCGCTGGCCCGTGATCGTGCTGCGCACCCCCAAGGGCTGGACCGGCCCGGCCGAGGTCGACGGCCTGCCCGTGGAAGGCACCTGGCGCTCCCACCAGGTCCCGCTGTCCGCCGTACGGGACAACCCCGAGCATCTGCGGCAGCTGGAGCGGTGGCTGCGCTCGTACCGGCCCGAGGAGCTGTTCGACGAGCACGGCGCGCCCCGCGCGGACGTGCTGGAGTGCGTCCCGCACGGCCCCCGCAGGCTCGGCGCCACCCCGCACGCCAACGGCGGGCTCCTGCTGCGCGCACTGCCCCTGCCACCGCTGGAGCGCCACGCGGTCGCCGTGGACAAGCCCGGCGCCACCCTGCACGAACCCACCCGCGTCCTCGGCGACCTGCTCCAGGACGTCATGCGCGCCACCGCCTCCCGGCGCGACTTCCGCCTCGTGGGACCGGACGAGACCGCCTCCAACCGCCTCCAGGCCGTCTACGCGGCCAGCGGCAAGGCATGGCAGGCCGAGACCCTCGACGTGGACGAACACCTCGACCGGCACGGCCGGGTGATGGAGATCCTGTCCGAACACACCTGCCAGGGCTGGCTGGAGGGCTACCTCCTCACCGGCCGGCACGGGCTGTTCTCCTGCTACGAGGCCTTCGTGCACATCGTCGACTCGATGGTCAACCAGCACATCAAGTGGCTGCGCACCACCCGGCGGCTGCCCTGGCGCGCCCCCATCGCCTCCCTCAACTACCTGCTGACCTCGCACGTGTGGCGGCAGGACCACAACGGCTTCTCCCACCAGGACCCCGGCTTCGTCGACCACATCCTCAACAAGAGCCCGGAGGTGGTGCGCGTCTACCTGCCGCCGGACGCCAACACCCTGCTGTCGGTCGCCGACCACGTGCTGCGCAGCCGTGACTACGTGAACGTGGTCGTCGCCGGGAAGCAGCCCTGCTTCGACTGGCTCTCCATGGAGCAGGCGAAGGTCCACTGCGCCCGCGGTGCGGGCATCTGGGACTGGGCCGGCACCGAGGACGGCACGCGCGACCCGGACGTCGTGCTCGCCTGCGCGGGCGACGTGCCCACCCAGGAGGTGCTGGCCGCCGCCCAGTTGCTGCGCCGGCACCTGCCCGAGCTGGCCGTGCGGGTGGTGAACGTCGTGGACATCGCCCGGCTGCTGCCCAGCGAGGAACACCCGCACGGCATGAGCGACTTCGAGTACGACGGGCTGTTCACCACGGACCGGCCGGTCATCTTCGCCTACCACGGCTACCCGTGGCTGATCCACCGCCTCGCCTACCGGCGCACCGGCCACCCGCACCTGCACGTGCGCGGCTACAAGGAGATCGGCACCACCACCACGCCGTTCGACATGGTGGTCAGCAACGACATGGACCGCTACCGGCTGGTCATGGACGTCGTCGACCGCGTCCCCGGGCTGTCGGTGCGCGGCGCGGCCGTGCGCCAGCGCATGGAGGACGCCCGGCTGCGGCACCACACCTGGATCCGGGAGCACGGCACCGACCTTCCCGAGGTCGCCGACTGGGCCTGGGACGGCTGAACGGGCCCGCAGGACAAGGACGTTCGGCCCGGGTGACCGGGCCGCGCAGCCCCTGCGAACCCGGCTGCGGCGGCGGGACATTGAGAGCGCAACAAAGCGAACGACCGATATCCCGCGGCACTCCCTGAAGGGGGATGGACATCATGGCAGTGCACGACCACGGCCACCGGCACATGGGCCTTCACCTGTCGCTCCGGCGCAGGAACGCGGGGGCCACCGGGTCCGACACCGCGACGTCCGCGGCCACCGCGACCGGCGCGTACGCTCTGGCGGGGCTGCGGGTGCTGCTCGGGTTCGTCTTCCTGTGGGCGTTCCTGGACAAGACGTTCGGCTTCGGCTACGCGACCCCCTCCGGCAAGGGCTGGATCGACGGCGGATCGCCGACGAAGGGCTTCCTCGGCTCGGTGGCCGCCGGTCCGATGGAGTCCACCTTCCACGACTGGGCCGGCGCCGCCTGGGCCGACTGGCTGTTCATGCTCGGTCTGCTCGGCATCGGTGTCGCGCTGATCGCGGGGATCGGGCTGCGGCTGGCCGCGGTGGCCGGCACCGTGATGATGGCGCTGATGTGGATGGCGGAGTGGCCGCCGGCCCAGCACCTCTCCGACGGTTCGCCGAGCATGTCGACGAACCCGTTCGCCGACTACCACCTGGTGTACGCCCTCGCCCTGATCGCCCTCGCGGCCACGGGCGCCGGCGCCACCTGGGGCCTCGGCCGCCTCTGGGCCAGGCTGCCGTTCGTCGGCCGCAACCGCTGGCTCCAGTAGCCGGACCGGGTCCGGGCAGGCCGGACCGCACCGCGGGGCCGGGGCACCGCCGCAGCGCAGCGGTGGTGCCCCGGCCCTGTGCGAGAAGGGCCGTTCGGCCCTGTGCCGGGGGCCAACGGCCCTGGGGCCCGGCGCATCCGGGGAGAGACGATCTCTTGTCGGAACAGTTCGCGGGCGACCCGTGCCCCTCCCTCGTACGGGCCGTCCGCAGAACCCTGCACACGGACCGCGCGAGGGAGAGAGGACGGCCGAAGGTGAACGCTGTCGTGAGGTGTCCCGGCCTCACCGCGCCGATGTGCGCGGTGCCGTGCGAGGAGGCGGCATGACGGCCGACCCGGCCCCGGCCGCCGGGGTCGCCACCCGGCGCATGGTCGAACTGGGCCGCGAGGAGGCGCTGCGGCTGCTGGCGAGCGTGCCCCTGGGCCGGGTCGGTTTCACCCAGCAGGCGCTGCCCGCGATCCGGCCGGTCAACCACCTCGTGCACGACGGGGACGTCGTGATCCGCACCCACACGGGATCCGCCCTGCTCAGACACTCGCTGACCGCCGAGGTGGTGGCGTACGAGGCGGACGAGATCGACCCGGACACGCACACCGGATGGAGCGTCGTGGTGACCGGACTGGCCACCCGGGTCACCGACCCCGACGACCTGGCCCGCTACCAGGGCCTGCTGCACCCCTGGGTCGGTACGGAAATGGCGCACGTGGTCCGCATCGTGCCGGAACTCGTCAGCGGCTACCGCCTGGAGGCGGAACCGTCCTGAACGCGGCCGCGCGGCACGGCCGCCCGGCACGCTCGCCCGGCACGACCTGCCGGCGCGTCCACGACGGCCCCGCGTGTCCGGTGTCCCGGTATCCCGCATTCCGTGCGGCGCCGCCGAGACGTGCCCACGCCCGCGGGGTCCGGCGCGGCACGTCCGGACGCGTGAAAGGCTGAGCCCGCGGCCCGGGAAAGAGGGCCGACCGGCCCTGGCCTTTGGTCCCGGGTTGGGGGATGGTTCCCATTGGAAAACGAACACATCGCGAGGAGCAACCGATGGCGGAGCGTGACCAGGCCGGCCCCGGCACCCCGATCCGGGTCTTTCTCCTGGACGACCACGAGGTGGTACGGCGTGGGGTGCACGACCTGCTGGACGACGAACCGGACATCACCGTGGTCGGTGAGGCGGCCACCGTGGAACAGGCCCTGGTCCGCGTCCCCGCCCTGCGTCCGGACGTGGCGGTCCTCGACGTCCGCCTGCCCGACGGCGACGGCGTGACCGTCTGCCGCGAACTGCGTTCCCGCCTGCCCGACCTGGCCTGCCTGATGCTGACCTCGTTCGACGACGAGGAGGCGCTCCTCGACTCCATCATGGCCGGTGCCTCCGGGTACGTCCTGAAGCAGATCCAGGGCTCGGACCTGGTCTCTGCCGTGCGCACCGTGGCCCGCGGCCAGTCGCTGCTCGACCCCAGCGCCACCACCAAGCTGATGGCCCGGCTGCGGGGCGGCCAGCAGCAGGAGCCCGAACCGGACGCGCTGCCCGGACTCACCGAGCGGGAGCGGGAGATCCTGGCCCTGATCGGAGAGGGCCTGACCAACCGTCAGATCGGCCAGCGGCTGTACCTCGCCGAGAAGACGGTGAAGAACCACATCTCCCGGCTGCTCGCCAAGCTCGGCGTGGAGCGGCGCATCCAGGCCGCCGTCATCGCCACCCAGGCGCAGGACCGGCTGCGCGGCGAAGGGCGCTGACACCGGCCGCCGGCCCCGCCCCGCGCCCGGTCGCACCTCCCGCCGCCCGGCTGCCGCGCAACTGGCCGCGGCGGCGCCCCGCTTGCCGCCCGCCCCTGGGTGATCACGTATCGTCGCCGTGCCGGAGCCGCTAATGTGTGACGGGAGCGGAACGGCGTTCGGTACTTTGTGGGGCTTGGAGGAACAGCGTGGGAAGCTCCGGGGACGCTCAGGAGGCCCGCGTACGGCTGCCCCAGCTCAGGCTCGACGAGCTGCTGGAGGAGCTGCAGGCCCGCCTCGACGCGGCACGCGGCACCCGGGACCGGGTGCACAGCCTGCTGGAGGCGGTGCTCTCGGTCGGGCGGGAACTCGATCTGGAGCAGGCCCTTTTCAGCATCGTGGAGGCCGCGGCGACGCTGGTCGACGCCGAGTACGCCGCACTCGGCGTGATCGGCCCCGACGGCAGGCGGCTGTCGGCCTTCCACACGATCGGGGTCTCCGGGGAGCAGATCGCCCGCATCGGCCCCTACCCGGAGGGCCACGGCATTCTGGGCGAGCTGATCCGCCACCCCGCCCCGCTGCGGCTGGCCAAGCTCTCCGAACACGAGGCGTCGTACGGGTTCCCGGAGCACCACCCGCCGATGAACACCTTCCTCGGCGTCCCCATCCGGGTCCGGGACCAGGTCTTCGGCAATCTGTACCTGACCGAGAAGCGCGGCGGCCTCCAGTTCGACGAGGACGACGAGTCGGTCCTGTCCACCCTGGCCGTGGCGGCCGGCGTGGCGATCGACAACGCCCGCCTCTACGAGGAGTCGCGGCTGCGTGAACGCTGGCTGCAGGCGAACGCGGAGATCACCCACAGCCTCATGTCCGGCACCGCGCAGGGCGGGGTCCTCGGACTGATCGCCGAGCGCGCCCGGGACATCACCGGCGCCGCCCTCGCCGTGGTGGCGGTGCCCATGTCCGACACCGACGCCCTCACCGTCGAACTGGCCATCGGCCAGGAGGCCGAGGTGCTGCGCGGACTGGTGATGCCGGTGACCGGCACGCTGCTCGGGCAGGCCTACGACGGTGGTGTGGCGGTGACCACCCCGGACGTCGCGCAGGACGAACGCGTCTCGGGCGGCCTCCAGCGCTTCACCGGCCTGGGACCGGCCGGGGCCGTGCCCATCGGGTCCGGGGACCGGGTGCGCGGTGTCGTGCTGCTGGTCCGCGAGACGGGCGCGAACGAGTTCTCCGAGCCGGAGATGGACCAGTTGCAGGTCTTCGCCGCGCAGGCCGCCGTCGCCATGGAGCTCGCCGAACGCCGTCAGGACGCCGAGCAGATCATCCTGCTGGAGGACCGCGACCGGATCGCCCGGGACCTGCACGACCTCGCCATCCAGCGGCTGTTCGCGACCGGGATGACGCTGCAGAGCGCCGGCCGCTTCATCGAGCACACCGAGGCGAAGGAACGCGTCCTGCGCGCCGTGGACGACCTCGACGAGACCATCAAGATCATCCGGTCGACCATCTTCGGCCTGCGCACCCGCAACGACGACGTCGCCCCCGGGCTGCGCACCCGCGCGGTCCGCGTGGTCGGCGAGGCGGCGCCCGTCCTCGGCTTCGCGCCCGGCGTGCGCATGGAGGGTCTGCTCGACACGCACGTGCCGAAGGAGATCGCCGACCACGTGGTGGCCGTGCTCTCCGAGTCCCTCACCAACATCGCCCGGCACGCGCGCGCCGACCGGGCCGAGGTGGTGCTGGAGACCGACGGCCGGGAGGTCCGGCTCACCGTCACCGACAACGGCGTCGGCATACCGGCCGGGGGCCGCCGCAGCGGCCTCGGCAACATGGCGGAGCGGGCCCGCAAGCTCGGCGGGGACATGGAACTCGGCAGCCCGGACGGCGGCGGCACCCGCCTGATGTGGCACGCGCCGGTCGGCGGTCCCCAGGAGCAGAAGGCGACTTGAGCGATGCGGCCGCCCGGGCGACCGCATCGCCACTGCCGCCCCGGAAGGTCGCCCCGGCGTCGGCGCGTCCGCGTGGAAGGCCGTACCGCGGGCGCCCCCGGGGTGGTCATTCGGCGTGCCGGTGCGGTATCGCGACGACCGGGCACCGCGCGTGGATCAGCACGCCCTGACTGACCGACCCCAGCACCATCCCGCTGAAGCCGCCCAGTCCCCGGGTACCCACCACCAGGCCCAGGGCGTGCTCGGCGGCCTCGGTGAGCACCTGGACCGGGTGCCCCTTGACGACCTCGTGGTGCAGTTCGACCTCGGGACGGGCGGCGCCGCGCCCCGCGACAATCTCCGACAGCATCCGGCGGCACTCCTGGAGGGCCGCGTACTCGTCGTAGGCGCCCAGCAACGGAGGACGCCAGACGTACAGGGCCCGCACCACCGCGCCGCGCAGGGAGGCCTCCTCGAAGGCGAAGTCCACGGCCGCCGCGGAGTGCGGGCTGCCGTCCACGCCCACCACGAAGTAGGGCGGCTCCTGGGTGGTGTGCTCGGGCTCGGGCACCACCACGACCGGGCAGCCGGCGTGGGCGACGAGCGGCAGGGCGACCGCGGCCGAGCCGAACCGCTCCTGGGTCGCGCTCAGATGCCAGGAACCCACCACGACCTGCGCGGCCCCGCGGGCCTGCTCGGCGAGCACGTAGGCCGGCTGCCCCTCCGCCAGCAGCGCCGACGCCTCCAGCCGCGGGTGCCGGGCCTCGACGAAGGCCACCGCCTCCTTGAGCGTGGCGTCGCCGGCCGCGTGCAGTTCGTCCTTCCAGCTCTCCCAGGACGGGTGCCCGCCCTGCGGCCGGTAGCCGGGGGTCGGCACGCCCTGCGCGTGCACCAGCAGCAGCGGCAGCCCGTGCCGGTCCGCCTCGTCGGCGGCCCAGGCGAGCGCCATGCGCTTCTGAGGATCCGGGTCGACACCGACCACGATCGGCCTGCGGCCATCGGTGTGCGTCATCCACGCCTCCCGAAGTCGAGCACGCGGTCACCGGCGTACGGAACCACGCGGCGGGGCGCGCTGCGGGCCCGGTCCCGGCCCGTGCGGCGGAACGTGCGGCGCCTTCCCGGCGTCCGTCTTCCATGGTGGCGGCGTGCCGGAGGCGGCGCATGGGTCGTTCGGCCCTTTCAGGCCCGTACGACCGCCACCGGGCCGTGGGCGTGGTGCAGCAGGGCCTGGCTGACCGAGCCCAGCAGCAGCCCCGAGAACCCGCCGCGTCCGCGCGAGCCGAGGACGGTGAGCTGGGCGGTGCGGCTCGCCTCGATCAGCGTCTGACGGGTGGGGCCGTGCACCAGTCGTGGCTCCACCTTCACGTCCGGGTACCGCTCGCGGTGCCCCGCGATCGCCTCGGCCAGCAGCCGTTCCTCGGCGGCGGCCAGCACGCCGGGCTCGTTCGCGTAGGGCTGGGCGGCGTCGGGGGGAGGCGGCATCGGCGCGTTCCAGGTGGTCCAGGCGTGAAGCGCCACGACCGGGACGCGGCGCCGGGCGGCCTCCGCCAGGGCGAAGCGGAGGGCCTCGGCGCCCGCCGGGGAGCCGTCCACGCCGACCAGGACCGGACCCGTGGGATCGGCGAGCTGCCGTACCACCAGGACGGGGCACCGCCCGTGGGCGGCGAGGGATGCGGCGGTGGAGCCGAGCAGCAGCCCGCCGAAGCCGCCCAGCCCCCGGCTGCCCACCACCACCAGAGCCGCCTCCCGCGACCGTGCCTCCAGCACCGCCGACGGATCACCCGGCAGGACCGAACCGGAGACGTCCACATCCGGCGCGGCCGCGCGCGCCCGCTCCATGCCCTCGTCCACCAGCCGGTCAGCCGCGTCCCGCAGCCGGGCCCGCATCGGCTGGGAGAGCAGCTTGTCCAGGGACGCGTGCGCCACCGGCCAGGAGAAGGCGTGCACCACCCGCAGGGAGGCCTTGCGCGACTCGGCTTCGAGCGCCGCCCACACCACGGCGTCCAGAGCCGAGTCGGAACCGTCCACCCCGACGACCACGACGTCGCTCATGACTCCTCCTCCCACAGGCTGTCCGGCGTTCGGCGTTTCCGCGGGCTGTCCGGCGTTCGGCGTCTCCGCGGGCCGTCCCGGCGTTCGGTGTTCCCGCCGCGGGCCGTCCCAGGGTTCTCGCCACGGGCGCGGACTGCGCCCGCCGCCGGCCCCTGGCCCGTCGGCCGGGGAGCACGCCCGCTCGGGTCAGGGCGCCGTACGGCCCCACTGCGGGCCGAACTTCTCCCACTCGGCGTCCCAGGCGCGGCCGCGGCGCCGGTCCAGGGCGGCGTGGATCGCGTAGTAGGTGCCGGCCGCGGCCCCGCTGACGGCGAGCGCCGCCGTCACGCCCGTGGCCGCCGCCTGGGTGGTGGCCTGCGCCGGCGTGGTGGGCTGGATCGTGACGCGGTTGTGGTCGTCGGTCCAGACGACGATCCGGTCGCCCGCCTTCAGCCCGCTGTCGACCAGCGTCCTGTCGGAGTGCCGGGTACCGCCCGGGTCCGTCCAGCGGACCGTGGCGAGGACGCGGTCGCCCGACGTGTTGAAGCGGCCGCCGCCGCGCTCCGCGTCGGTGACGAGGGTGGCGGTGGCCGGATGCCGCTCCGCGCGCTGCCGCGCGAGGGTGTCCGATGTCGCCTGCGCGCTCATCACCCCGGCGAGCGGCCCGCCCACCGCGACGGCGGTCCAGGCGGCCAGGAGGATCCAGGCTTCGACCAGGTCTTCGCGGCGGCGCAGCGGGTTGCGCCGCCAGCGCCACAGCGACCGCCGGTCGTGTGTGTTCGCCGCCATCGTGCTCACCTCCGGCTGTCCCCTCCAGCCTCACGCCGCAGCCGGCCGCGGGGCAGGGCCTTCCGGGTCATTGCTGCACATGGGCGGAAGGCCATCCGGCCCCAGTGCCGCCGCCGCGGCGGTCTTCGCGCCGCGACCTCACCGGGTGCCGGGAGCACCGCTGGTGTCGTCCGAGCGGTAGATGAGGTCCGTCTCCACGGAGACGACGCCGTCGACGCCGCGGCACAGGCGCTCGACGACCGGGATCAGGCTCCTGGCCGCGACGGACCCCTTGAGCACGACCCGGCCGTCGGTCACCGTGGCCGTCACGTCGGCCGGGGTCAGGCCGAGGGTCCGGTTCAGCACCTCGCCGGCTACCTCCTCGTGGATCGCCTCGTCCCGGCGCAGGAAGATCCGCAGCAGGTCGCTGCGGCTGACGATGCCCACGAGGACACCCGCCTCGTCGACCACGGGCAGGCGCTTGATCCGGTGGGCGTCCATCAGACGCGCGGCCTCGACGACGGTCCACTCCGGACGCGCGGTCACCGGGGGAGCGGTCATCAGCTCCTCGGCGGTGGCGGCGTCGGCCCTGGCCGGCCCCCGGCCCGTGAGTTCGGGCAGCGGAAGCAGACCGGCCGGGTCGGGCTGCGCGGCCACCTTGCTCAGCAGGTCGGCCTCCGAGACGATGCCGACGGGGCGCCCCAGGTCGTCCACCACCGGCACGGCGGCCACACCGTTGTCGGACAGAAGCTGGGCGATCTTCTTGAACGGCGTGTCCCGGCCCACCCGGACCACGCCGCGGGTCATCAGATCCTCGACCATGCGGTGTTGCATCGAGCCTCTCCCTCCGGTCCTCCGGTCCTCGGACCGGAACGGCGTGCCGAGGCGGCGGTTCGACCGCGGCCCGCCTCACTCCAGCGTGGCAGCCCCGGACCCCCGCCGCCTGGGGACCTGGGCACCCGGGACGGGGCCGTTCGTCCCCGCCGCGCGGGACCTCGAGCCCCGTTGGTGCGGGAGGCGGCCAGGCGCGATCCTGGGGAGCGGATCCCTCGAGAAAGGCCCGGTCATGCATGCTCAGCTAGGCGACCGGCTCGTCGTCGAAAGCGCGGTCACCGGCTCCGCCCGGCGCGACGGCGAGATCGTCGGCCTCCACCACGACGACGGGACACCGCCGTACGACGTGCGCTGGTCGGACACCGGGGAGGTCACGCTGGTGTTCCCCGGCCCGGACGCCCGCGTCCAGCACCTCGGACACGAGGCGCCGGCGCCGGAGCCACAGCCGGCACCGAGCGGGGCGGCCCGCCCGGACACGGGCGCCGCGCCCGCCGAGCAGCCCGCGGGCCACGCCCTGCAACCGGGGGACGTGGGCCGCCGGGTGGCGGCGGCCCGCCGGCGACAGGGGCTCAGTCTGGACGAGACCGCCCGCCGGGCCCGGATGTCGCCCCAGTACCTGGCGTACCTGGAGGCACATCCGTCGGACCCGAACGTGGCGACCCTCATCCGCCTGGCCGACGCCCTGGGCACCACACTGATCGAACTCCAGGGCGGGGACCAGGAACGGCCACCGGGCCAGGGACACGCCTTGCTCCACCCCAGCCTGCGCGATCTCGACGAGGGGGAGTGCCGGGCCCTGCTGTCGTCGCACGGGGTCGGCCGCGTCGCGTTCACCACCCTGGAGGGACCCGTCGTGGTCCCGGTCAACTACGACGTGGTCGACGACGGTGTGGTGTTCCGCACCGCCCCCGGCACGGCCCCCGCCTCGGTGGTCGGCGCGGAGGTCGCCTTCGAGGTCGACCACGTCGACGACACCATGAGCCAGGGCTGGAGCGTGCTGGCCGTCGGTCCGGCCCAGGCCGTCACGGACCCCGAGGCGGTACGACGGCTGGAGCAGCGGGCCCACTCCGACCCCTGGGCCGGCGGCGGGCGCACCCTGTGGGTGGAGATCCGCCCCACGCGGCTGACGGGACGACGGATCACGCCGGCCGACCGGTGAGCACCGGCGCCGGTGCTCGAGAGGCCTGAGCCCGAGGGCCCTGAGTCCAAGGGGCCCGGGCGCCACGGGGCTTGAGCGCCACGGGGCCTGGTGGGTGGGGTCGGAACGGTTTCGTTCCGACCCCACCCACCAGGCCCCGTCCGTCAAGTCCCGTCAAGTCCCGTGAGACTCAGGCCGGGGCGAGATGGTTGCGGACCTCCACCACGTCGTCCATGTCCTCGACCTCCGCGACCAGCCGCTCCGCGGCGGACTCGGGCATCCGTCCCTGGAGATCGACCACACCGCCGCGGACGCCCACCTGCACGGCGTCGGCCGCGCCCGGCCCGGCCACCACGGTCACCAGATGCCGGACGTCCTTCTGGATGCCCGCGTCGTCCCGAATGAGGGCGTGCAGCAGGGCGTTGCGGTGGACCGTCCCCACCAGGCGTCCTTCGTGGTCGGTGACGGGCACCCGCTTCAGCCGCGACAGCGCCGCCAGCCACGCCGCCTCCGCGACGGACGCACCCGGCAGGACGGTGATCGCCGGGCTCGTCATCAGCACCTCGGCGGTGTCGCCGCGCGCCTTCTCCAGGAGCCTGCGCTCCCTGATGCGGCGCAGCGGCCCGGGACGGTGCCCCTGCGCCTCGACGGCGACCTTCGCCAGCAGATCGGACTCGGACACCACCCCGACGACCCGGTCGTGCGCGTCCACGACGGCCACGGAACCGACGCCCTCGCGCGCGAGGATCCGCGCGACGTCCGAGAACGGCAGGTCCCAGGGCACGGACGGGGCGGGCACCTGCATCACGTCGCGCACCTGCAACGGCGCGGTCGTCGCGGCGCGCGTCGGTCCGGCCCCGGCCGTGACCGGTGACGGTGCGTCGGTCCCGGCTCCGGCCGCCTCCCGGGCGGGAGCCGCGGCGGGGGGCTCGGGTCGCTCCGCCCCTCCGTATCCCGGGGGACCGTGGTGGGCGGCCTGCTTCGACGACACGGCCGCCATCGCGCCCAGGTAGCGCAGCAGCATCTCCTCGTGGACGGCCTCCGCCGGCCCGGGCGGCCTGCCGGGCACACCGTGACGCGCCTCGGCTCCGGTGGAGTACGCCTCGTGCTCGTTCACTCCAGCCTCCCGCAGTCTTCTCCGTCCCCCCGCACTCGTCGTGTCCCCCTCACCAAAGTCGGGCCGCCGGGTGCCGGCCGCCTAGGGCCGGACGGTCCACCGATGGAGGCACGCCAGCCCTCAACGCAGGACAGGGGGCGGGTGGAGGCTGAGACTGAAGCATGAAGCCCCCCGGAGAGGATCCGGAGAAGCCGGAGAGGGTCCGGAGAGGCCCGGAGAGGATCCGGAGAGGGTCCGGAGAGGCCCGGAGAACATGGTGCTGCGATTCCGTGACTTCCTCGACTTCCTCACACGCTTCCGTCGCGTCGGCACGGCCGGAGCGGCGGCCGTCGGTGTGCCCGCCGACCGCGCCGCGGAACGTGCGACGGAGGTGCGGCCGCTGTTCGCGCTGCTCGCCGCCGCGCAGGAGGAGGCGGACGAGATCCGCCGCGCGGGACGGCGGGACGCCGACGCGGTGCGCCGTCAGGCCCGGGAGCGGGCCGAGGAGATCGTGACCGGTGCCCTCGACGGACGGGCCGGGGCCCGCGCGGCCGGGTTCGCCGCCGGACGCGGCGCCGTCACCGAGGAGGCGGACCGCATCCGCCGGGACGGCGCCGCGGCGGCGGACGCGCTGCGGCGCCGGGCCGAGGACAGGACGCCCGCGCTGGTGGCGCGGGTCGTCCGCGACGCCCTGCGCGTACCGGCCGACGGCGGGGGACCCGGATGAGCGCCGGGTGGGTGGCGGCAGCGATCAGGGCCCGAGCCCTCGCCTCCCGCTGCGCCGGCCTGGACGGCGCCCGGGAGCTCGCCGGCACGTCCGGCCTCGACGAGGCGCTGCGGCTGCTGGCGGGCACTCCCTACCACTCCCGAGTGCGGGCCGCCACCTCGCTGCCCGCGGCCCAGCGGGCCGTGGCGGCCACCCTGCTGTGGCATCTGCGGGTGCTCGCCGGGTGGCTGCCCCGTGGCGGGGTGACGATGCTGCGTCCGCTCGCCGCGGGCTTCGAGATCGCCAACGTCGCGGCCCGCCTGCGCCCACCTCCGGCGGCCCCCGCTCCGGCGCCCACCACGCCACCCCCCACCGAGCCACCGCACGCGAAAGCGCCGCGCGCGGGTCCGGCACGCGGAAAAGCGACCGACGGCGAACCGGCGGCCCGCCGTCCGGCGACCGGCCGTCCGGCGAGCGGCGAACCGGCGAGCGGCGAACCGGCGAGCGGCGAACCGGCGAGTGGCGAACCGGCCTCCGTGGAACCCCCGTACGCGGAACCGGCCGATGGTGCGGGCACCGCGCCCCAGGAGCCGGGCACCACCCGGCCGGCGTACGCGGTGACCCCCGTCGCGCCGCCCTACGACCTGGGCGCCCTGGCCACCGCGTGGCGCGGTCTGTCGCAGGCGGGCACGCCGGGCGCGCTGCGGGCCGCGCTCACGGCCTCCTCCTGGGGCGACCCCGGGGACGAGACACCCGCCGCGATCCTGACCTCGATGCGGCTGACGGCCGCGCTGCACACCGCCGCGGCCGTCCCCGGCGCCCGCCGCTGGGCGGCCGGCCGGGCCGCCCTGCTCACCGCCCGGGAACGCTTCGTGCACGGGCGTGCACCGGGCGCCGGCGCCCGCCGCGGCGCCACGGCCGTCCTGGGCGCACGGGCCGTGAACGCGGCCACCTGGGCCGACTTCCGCCACGCCCTGCCGCCCGCGGCCGCCTGGGTCGTGGCCGGCGTCGACACCCCGGCGGACCTCTGGCGGGCCGAACTGCGCTGGTGGCACACGCTGGAGGCGGACGGCCGGAGCATGGCGCACACGGTGCGGCACGACGCCACGGCCGTCGTCGGCGCGATCGCCGTGCTCTCCGCGGACGCCTGGGCGGTACGGGCCGCGCTCGCGCTGGCGGCGCGCGGCGGCGCACGGCCGGAGGTGCTCGATGCCCTGGTCTGAGACCCTGCTGCCGGTCCGGATGCGCCGCGTGGCCGTCGTGGTCCCGCGCGCCGGGCTGCGCGACGCCCTGCTGCGGGTGGCCGAGGCGGGCTGCGTGGAACTGGACGTGGCGGAGGGGCTGGAACCCGGGCCGGCCGCGCGCCGCCTCCAGGCGGCCGGCGGCCATCCCGGCCCGCCGCTGCTGGCCCCGGAACCTCCCGGCCCGGACGAGCCCGTATCGGTGACCGCCCCGGCCCTGCTCAAGGGCGAGGCCGAACTGGAGGAACGTGCCCGCAGCGCCGTCCGGCAGGGCGAGGTCACGGCGCTGCCCGGCTGGTGCCCGTCCGGCGCCGTGGCAGGGACGGCCGACCGGCTGCGGGGCACCGGCGCCGCCCTCGTACGCCTGCGCCGCCCCCGGGGTGTGGAGCCGCCCACCCTGCTGCGCGGCGCGCGAACGCCCCGCAGCGCGTCCTTCACCCCGCTGGTGTCGGCGTACGGCACCGTCCCGTACGCCGACCTCGACCCGTCCTGGCCGGCCGGGATCGCGTACGTGGTGATGTTCGGGATCATGTTCGGCGACGTCGGCCACGGGGCCCTCCTGGTGCTGACGGGCCTGCTGCTGTGGCGCCGGGCGCCCCGGCGCCTGGCCGGTGTCCGCGCGGCCTGGCCGTTCCTCGTGGGCGCCGGGGTGTGCGGCATCCTGGCGGGCTTCGCCTACGGGGAGTTCTTCGGCCCCACCCACCTCCTGCCGGTGCTGTGGCTGAACCCGCTGGAGGACCCGGAGCGGCTGCTGATCGCCGCCGTGGGGTTCGGCGCCCTGCTGCTGGCACTGGCCCACGGGGCGGGCGCCGTCAACCGGTGGCGCGAACAGGGGCCGGGCCGGGCCGTGTACGCGTCGACGGGCTGCGCCGGGCTCGCCGTCCACCTCGGGCTCGCGCTCGCCGTACTGGCGCTCGCCACGCACCGCACGGCGCCCGCCACCGCGGGCGCGTCGGTCGCCGTGCTGGGGCTCGGACTCACCGCGGTCGGCATCTTCCGCACCACGGCGGGCGGCCTGGAAGGCGGCACCGAGACGGCCGTACGCCTGCTCGACGTGGTCGTCCGTGTCGGCACCAACACGCTCTCCTTCGCCCGGCTGGCCGCCTTCGGGCTCACGCACGCCGCCCTGGCCGACGTCGTCTGGCGGGGCACCGCCGGACTGGCCCGGCACGGCGGCGCCGCGCTCGCCGGCGCCGCCGCCGTCCTCGTGGTGGGAACCGCCGTCACCTTCGCACTGGAGGCCCTGGTGGCCGGCGTGCAGGCGCTGAGGCTGGAGTACTACGAACTCTTCTCCCGGCTCTTCGACTTCCAGGGCCGGCCGTTCCGTCCCTGGTACGTCCAGCCGGCCGGCCCGGTGCCGGCCGGCACCGATCCGGAGGTGGCCGCATGCTCACCTGGATGATCGTCCTGCCCCTCGTCGGCGCGGTCCTCGCCGCCGTGCGCACCCTCGCGCGACGGCGGCCCCGGCAGGCCCTGAGGTGGATCCTCGCCGCCGACGCCGTGCTCCTCGGCGGCGCCCTCCTGCTGGTGCTGACCACGCTGTCCTCGGCCGCCCAGGCCGCCGGCACCGCGGGCGCGGACGGCTCCAACGGCACCGCCCTGATCGCGGCCGCCATCGCGGTGGGAGGAGCGTCGATCGGGGCGGCCGCCGCCGTCGCCTACACCGGGGCCGCGGCCCTCGCGGCCCTCAGCGAGCGGCCCGAGCTGTTCGGCCGGGCCATGGTGATCGTCGGCCTGGCCGAGGGGATCGCCGTCTACGGCCTGGTCGTCGCGATCCTGCTCATCGGAAAGGCCTGAACGATGTCGACGGTGGCCGCCATCGGAGAGCGGGACCGCGTCTGCGGGCTGGCCCTCGCCGGAGTGGCCGTGCACGCGGCCGAGGGGCCCGAGGCGGCGAGAGAGGCCTGGCAGGGACTGTCCCCGGAGGTCGCCCTGGTCGTCCTCACCCCCCGGGCGGCCGAGGCGCTGGGCGCCCGGATCGACACGCAGACCCCGCTGACGGTGGTGCTGCCGGTATGACCGCGCCGCGCGCCCGCGCCGACGACGGCCTGGAACCGGTCCGCGAGGCCCTGCTCGCCGAGGCCCGCGAGGCCCGCGAGGTCGCGCTGGCCCGCGCTCGGACCGAGGCGCAGGCCACCCTGGAGGCCGCCCGCGCGCGGGCCGACGCCATCCTGACCCGGGCCCGCGCGGACGGCCGCCGGGACGGCGTCGCCGCCGCGGCCCGGGAACTCGTCCACGCCCGCCACGACGCCGCGCGGGCCCGACTGGCCGCCCGCCGCGAGGCGTACGAGGAGTTCCGGCGGCAGGTCGCCGACGGCGTACGGACGGCGGCGGGGGACCGCGACGACCTGCTCGACGCGCTCACCCGGCGGGCCCGCGACACGCTCGGCGCCGACGCAGTCGTCCGCCCCGGCGCGGACGGCGGGATCGTCGCCGAGGTGCCCGGACGCCGGCTCGACCTGACCCCGGCCGCCCTCGCCGGACGCGCGCTCGACCGCTTCGGCTCCCGGGTCCAGGAGCTGTGGACGCCGTGACGGAGGGACCCGCTCCAGCGTCCTCGGTGGTCCGGGTGGCCGGACCGCTGGTCCAGTTCGGCTACGTCCCCGGGATCGCCATGCACGACCTGGTCCTCCTGGGCGAGGCCCGGCTGCCCGCCGAGGTCGTCGCCATCAAGGAAGACCTCGCCACCGCCCAGGCCTACGCCTACACCGGCGGACTGGCCCCCGGTCACCCCGCCCGGCCGCAGGGCCGCCCGCTCACCGTACGGCTCGGGCCCGGCCTGCTCGGCGGCGTCTTCGACGGCCTGTTGCGCCCGCTCTCCGCCGCCGGCGACCGGCTGCTCGCCGCTCCGGCCGCCCGGACCGCCGACGCCGGCCGCACCTGGCCCTTCACCCCCCGCGCGGCCGAAGGACGGCGGGTGGCTCCCGGCGACGTCCTCGGCGACGTGCCGGGCGGTCCCGGCCGCGGCCTGCGGATCCTGGTCCCCGCGGGCTGCTCCGGCACCGTCGCGGACCTCGCGCCCGCCGGGCGGTACGGCGAGGAGGACGTGCTGGCCGTCGTCGGCGGCACCCCCGTACGGCTCGCCGAACCCTGCGGCGTGCGCGCGCCGCGGCCCGTGCGGGAGCGCCTCGCGGCGACCACCGCGCTGATCACCGGCCAGCGCGTCATCGACCTGCTCTTCCCCGTGGCGCGCGGCAGCACCGTCGCCGTCCCCGGCGGCTTCGGCACCGGCAAGACGATGCTGCTCCAGCAGATCGCCAAGTGGTGCGACGCGGACGTGATCGTCTACGTCGGATGCGGCGAACGCGGCAACGAGATGGCCGAGGTGATCGCCGAGCTGTCCCGGCTGGAGGACCCGCGCACCGGCGGCCGGCTGGCCGACCGCACCGTCATCCTCGCCAACACCTCCGACATGCCGATGATGGCCCGCGAGGCCGGCGTGCACACCGCCGCCACCGTCGCCGAGTACTTCCGCGACATGGGACTCGACGTGGTGGTGATCGCCGACTCCACCTCCCGCTGGGCCGAGGCGCTGCGCGAGTTCGCCGCCCGCATGGGGGAGCTCCCGGCCGAGGAGGGCTACCCGGCCGGCCTCGCCTCCCGGCTGGCGGCCTTCTACGAGCGGGCCGCGGCGGTGCGGACCCTCGGCGGCACCACCGGGTCGGTCACCCTGCTCGGCGCCGTCTCGCCGCCCGGCGGGGACTTCACCGAGCCCGTCACCGCCCACACCGAACGCTTCGTGCGCTGCCTGTGGGCCCTGGACCGCGACCTCGCCTACGCCCGGCACTACCCGGCGGTCTCCTGGGCGGACTCCTTCTCCCGGGACACGGCCACCCTCGCCCGCGGCCCCGCCGGGGAGGCCGACCCCGACTGGGCCGAGCGCCGAAAACGCGTGGCCCGCCTGCTGGCGGAGGCGGACCGGCTCGCCGACCTCGTCGAACTCGTCGGCATCACGGCCCTGCCCCCGGCCGAACGGATGAGCGTGCTCGCCGGGCGCCTGGTGCGCGAGGGGCTGCTCCAGCAGAGCGCGCTGTCCCCGGCGGACGCCTACTGCTCGCCCGCCCGGACGGCCGCCCTCGCCGACGCGGTACTGGCGGTGGCCGAGAGCTGCGCGCGGACGGCGGACACCGCGGCCCGCGCCGGCGCCGTGGAGGAGGTCGACTTCACACCGCTGCTGCGGGTGCGCGAGGAGGCCGGCCCGAGAGACACCGCGGGCATCGGCGCCGCCCGGGACACCGTGCTGGCCCGGCTGGAGGAGGTGCCGTGACAGAGGTCGAGTACACCGCCGTACGCGAGCTGCGCGGGCCGCTGGTCCTGGTCGACGGCGTGGCGGGCGTCGGCTGGGACGAGTTCGCCCTGATCCGCCTGGCGGACGGCGAGCTGCGCCACGGGCTCGTGCTGGAGGTCGACCGGGACCTGGCCGTCGTACAGGCACTGGAGGGCACCGCCGGGATGGACCCCCGCCGCACCCGGGTGGCGTTCACCGGCGCGCCGCTGCGCGTCCCCGTCGGGCCCGGCTGGCTCGGGCGGACGTGCAACGGGCGCGGGGAGCCGGTCGACGGCGGGCCGCCCGTCTTCGGCCCACGCACCGCCGAGGTCGCGGGCGCGCCGATCAACCCGGTACGGCGCGAGCCGCCCGCCGAGCCCGTGCTGACCGGGATCGGCGCCATCGACGTACTCACCACGCTGGTGCGCGGCCAGAAGCTCCCGGTGTTCTCGTCGGCGGGTCTGCCGCATCTGGACCTGGCCGTGCAGATCGCCGCGCAGGCCTCGTGCGCGGGCGAGCCGTTCAGCGTCGTCTTCGCCGGCATGGGGCTCACCCACGCCGAGGCCCTGGCGGTGCGCGAGGGGCTCGGCGAGCGTGCCGCAGCGGGTGAGCTGGCGCTGTTCCTCAACACCGCGGACGACCCGGTGATCGAGCGGCTGCTGACCCCCCGGATCGCGCTGACGGTGGCCGAGTACCTGGCCTTCGGCGAGGGCCGTCACGTCCTGGTGGTGATGGGCGACATGACCGCCTACGCGGAGGCGCTGCGCGAGGTCTCCGCCTCCCGCGGCGAGATCCCCGCCCGGCGGGCCTACCCGGGCTACCTCTACAGCGACTTCGCCTCCCTCTACGAGCGCTGCGGCAGGATCCGCGGCCGCCCCGGATCCGTGACCGTGCTGCCGGTGCTGACCATGCCGGCCGGGGACATCACCCACCCGGTGCCCGACCTCACCGGCTACATCACGGAGGGCCAGATCGTGCTGTCGCCCGCCGTCCACGCCCAGGGGGTCTTCCCGCCCGTGGACCCCCTGTCGTCGCTGTCCCGGCTGCTGCGCTCGGGCGCCGGGGCGGGCCGCACCCGGGCGGACCACCCGGCGGTCGCCGCCCAGCTGATCGCCGCGCTGGCGCGCGCCCGGCAGGTCCGCGAACTGGCCGACCTGATCGGGCAGTCCGCGCTCAGCGCGACGGACCGCCGCCACCTCGACATGGAGGACGCCTTCCTGCGGGACTTCGTCGCCCAGCGCTCCGACGAGAACCGCCCGTTCACCGAAGCACTCGAACGCGCCTGGCAGGTCCTGCTCCGCCTCCCCCCGGGCCAGCTCGCCATGCTCCCCGCGGACCTGCTCCACCAGCGCCTGCACGGCACGGCCCCGCCACCGGCCGGTACGGCCCAGCACCCGGCGGGGACGGCTCCGCGACCCGACGCGACGGACCCGGCCGCGCCCGCGAACCCGCCCGGGGGCGCGGTCGCGGGCGGCACGGCGACGGGCTCGGCGGGACCGGGGGCGGACGGCGCGGAGGGCGCGGAGGGCATGGATGCCCGGTCGCGGGCGGGCCGTTCGGACGGCCCTGAGACCGGCTCGCGAGCGGGCCGTTCGGGCGGTGCGGACGCCGAGCGGCGGGCGGGCCGTTCGGGCGGGGCGGAGGCCGGGGCGCAGGCCGGGCCGCGCGAGGACCGTTGGGGCGGTGCGAATGCCGGGCGGCAGGCGGGTCGTTCGGACGGCCCCGGGACCGGCTCAGGAGAAGACCGTTCGGGCGGTGCGGAGGCCGGGGCGTGAGCGCCCGGTCGCGGCAGCCTCCCGGGCGGGCCGGGCGGCTGAGGCTGCGCAGGCGGCTGGACGCCGCTCAGCGCGGCGCGGACCTGCTGGAGCGGAAGCTGCGCCTGCTCCTGGACCGCCTGCGCGCGCTGGAGGACACGGCGCGGGCCGCCGAGGAACGGTGGCGCGCGCTGACCGCCGAGGCGGAGGAGTGGCTGCTGAAGGGAGTGGTGATCGCCGGCGAGGGTGCCGTGGCCGAGGCGGCGCCGGCCGCACCGGGGACGCTCGACGTCCGGTGGGCGGCCCTGATGGGCGTCCGCCACCCCGACGGCAGCCACTGGACGCCCCCGGCCAGGGATCCCGGCGAGGCCCTGGCGCGCACCACCGCACTGGTGCACGCCGAGGCCGCCTACCGTGACGCCGTCGGCGCCGGAGCGGAGTACGCCGTGGCCCGAACCGCCGCCGCGCTGCTGACCGAGGAGGCCACCCGGACCCGGCAGCGGGTGCGCGCCCTGCGCCGCCACTGGATTCCCCGGCTCACCGCCGAACTGGCCGCCGCCGACCAGGCGCTGGAGCAGGCCGAGCACGAGGAGTCGGTCCGCCGCCGCTGGGCCGCCACGGAGTCCCCGCAGCGGCGGTGAACGCCACCGGCGCCCCGGGCCGGGCCCGAGGGACCTTCGCGGGGGCGGGTGGACTGTTCGGCCCCAGACGGCGCCCGGCGGCCGGCGGTCGACTGGGGGTGGTGGGGCGTCCGGTCCTGCCACCGGCGAAACCGAGGACTTCATGCGGTACTCCACGGTCGGCGACGTCATGACCCGCGAGGTGGTCGGCGTGCGGCCAGGCTGCACCTTCAAGGAGGTCGCGCGGACCCTGGACCGCCACCGGGTGACGGCGCTGCCCGTCGTCGACCCCGAGGGGCGCCCCCTCGGCGTGGTCTCCGCGTCGGACCTGCTGCGCCACGAGGCGGGCCGCGGTCTCGTCGTGCCCGACCCGGAGCGGGTGGGCGCCGAGACCGCCGCCGCCCTCATGACCTCGCCCGCCGTCACGGCACGCCCCGGGTGGAGCATTGCCGAGGCGGCCCGGACGATGGAGCGCCACGGGGTGCGACGGCTGCCCGTCGTCGGGCCCGACGGGCGGCTCGCCGGCCTCGTCAGCGGCCGCGACCTGCTGCGGCCCTACCTGCGCGGCGACGCCGCCCTCGCCGACGAGATCCGCCACGACGTCCTGGAGCACACCCTGCGCCTCGACCCCGGACGCGTCCGGGTCCGGGTCGACGAGGGCGTCGTCACCCTGACCGGCCGGCTCGACGCCGCCACCGACCTGCCCGTCGTCGTACGCCTGTGCCGGTCGGTCCCCGGAGTGGTGGCGGTCCACCCGGCCCTCACCTTCGCCTACGGCGGCGCCGACCTCGACGTCGAGCCACCCCGTACCCGTACCGCACGGGCCGCCCCCGACCGGGGCGCCCGGCGGCACCAGCCGGCCACGACGGCCGGCTCGACCGGCAGGGAGCCGAGATGACCATCCGAACGCGCTGCGGCCGCACCATCGACGTGACCCGCTTCGTCCCGCCCGGACTGCCCGCCTCCATGGACCGGGTCGTCCTGGAGACCTCCTGCACCCCGCAGGACAAGGGCGAGCTGTGGGCGTCGCTGACGCCGGAGGAGGCCAGGCGCCTGGCGGGCATGCTGCTCTACCAGGCCGCCGCCGTGGAGCCCGCGCCCGGCGGCCCGCCCGGGCAGGTCGAGGTGCGGCCCGTGGCGGGCGACGCGTACGAGATCGGCGTCCGCGGCCACGTCCTCACGGTCGACCAGCCGCAGCCGGACGGCGGCAAGGACACCGCGCCCACCCCCGTCGAACTGTTCGTGGCGTCCGTCGCCTCCTGCGTCGCCCACTACGCCGGACGCTTCCTGGACCGGCACGGCATCAGCCGTGAGGGGCTGCGCGTGGACGCCCGCTTCCGCATGGCCGACGACCGGCCGGCCCGCGTCGCCGGCCTCACGCTGACCGTGCACGCTCCGGCCCTGCCCGAGGACCGGTTGCCCGCGTTCCGCGCGGTGGTCTCCCACTGCACGGTGAGCAACACGCTCGCGCAGGTCCCGGAGACCAGCCTGGAGATCGCGCGCGGCGCGGACGAGACGGCGACGGCCCCGGCTCCGGCCCCGGAGCGGAGCCGGGCGTGAGCGGCCACCCGGCGGCTTTCCCGGCGGGTCGCCCGGTCCGCGTGCACGCGGAACTCGACGCGCCGCTGTCGCGCCGGCTGTGGCTGGTGAAGTGGCTGCTGGCCCTCCCGCACTACATCGTGCTGGCCTTCCTGTGGATCGCCTTCGTCCTCGTCAGCGTCGTCGCAGGCCTCGCGATCCTGTTCACCGAGCGCTTTCCCCGGCCGCTGTTCGACTTCAACGCCGGTGTGCTGCGCTGGTCTTGGCGGGTGACGTACTACTCCTACGGCGCCCTGGCCACCGACCGCTATCCGCCGTTCAGCCTCGGCGAGGAGCCCTCCTACCCGGCCCGCCTGACCATCGCGTACCCGGAACGGCTCTCGCGCGGCCTGGTGCTGGTGAAGTGGTGGCTGCTGGCGCTGCCCCACTACGTGGTCGTCGCCTTCTTCCTGGGCGGCCTGCGCCTGGGCTGGTGGGACGGCGGGCTGATCGCCCTGCTCGCCGTCTTCGCGGGCTTCTGCCTGCTGTTCGCAGGAATCTACCCGCGCGGCCTGTTCGACCTCGTCGTCGGCATGAACCGGTGGGTGCTGCGCGTCGCCGTCTACGCCGGCCTGATGACCGACGCCTACCCGCCGTTCCGGCTCGACCAGGGCGGTGCCGAACCCGGCGAGACCCCGTGAAGGCGCTGCGCGCCCGAGCGGACCGGTCGGCACCCACCGGGGAGGGCGGTCCGGCCGGCGGGGCCCTGGCTCCCGCCGCACCGCCGCCGTCCCCCCGGCGGCCCGTCCACACCCTCGCCGTCGCCGACGTCTTCGCCGCGCTGGACGCCTCGCCCCGCGGACTGGCCTCGGCGACGGCGCGGCAACGGCTGCTGGACCAGGGACCCAACGAGCTGCCCGCCGCCCACGGCCCCGCCGTCTGGCGGCAGCTGGCGGCCCAGTTCACCGATCTGTTCGCGGTCGTGCTGATCGTCGCCTCCGGGATCACCTTCCTCGCCTACGCCCTGCAGGACCCGCGCGCGCCGGGCACCCTGCAGCTCGCCGTGGCGATCCTGTGCGTGGTGGTGCTCAACGCCGCGATCGGGTTCGCCCAGGAGTACTCCGCGGAGCGCACCGCCCAGACGCTTCAGGCGATGGTGCCGCACCGGTGCCGGGTGCTGCGGGACGGCGCCCTGCAGGAGGTGCCGGTCCGCGACCTCGTACCGGGCGATCTGGTGGCGCTGGAGGCGGGGGACACCGTGGCGGCCGATTGCCGGGTGGTCGAGGCCCACGACCTCACGGTCAGCAACGCGGCCATCACCGGCGAGAGCGACCCCGTACGCCGCACGGCGGGACCCGACACGGCCGAGGAGGTCCTGCGGGCCCGCGACTGCGTGTTCATGGGCACCGACGTCATCACCGGCACCGCCCGCGCGGTCGTCTTCGCCACCGGCCAGGCCACCGAGTTCGGCCGGATCTTCCGGCTCACCGCGGCGGCACCCCGCCAGAAGACACCGCTGCAGCGGCAGGTGGCGGTCATGGCCCGCCGGGTCGCGGGCACCGCCCTTGCGATCGGCGCGGCCCTGTTCGCGATCCGGCTGCCCACCGGCCAGGGCCTGGTTCCCTCGTTCGTCTTCGCGCTCGGTGTGATGGTCGCGCTGGTGCCGGAGGGCCTGCCCGCGACCCTCTCGGTCTCCCTGGCCCTCGGCGTGCGGCGCATGGCCCGCCACCACGCCCTGGTCAAGAAACTGCTCGCCGTGGAGGCGCTGGGCTCGACCACCGTGGTGTGCACCGACAAGACCGGCACGCTCACCCAGGCGGAGATGACCGTCGTACGGATCTGGGCCGCGGACGGCGAGCACACCGTCACCGGGGTGGGCTACGAGCCGAACGGGCGGGTCGACGACCCCGACGGGGTGCGGGAACTGCTCCGTTCGGCCGCCCTGTGCTGCGACGCCCGCCTCGTGGCGCCCACCGGCGCGGGCCACTGGCGGGTCCTCGGCGACACCACCGAGGGCGCGCTGCTGGTGGCCGCCGCCAAGGCCGGACTGGACCCGGCGGCCGAGGAGGCGAAGGCACCGCGCATCGCCGAACACCCCTTCGACTCCGTGCGCAAGCTGATGAGCACCGTGCACGACGAGGACGGCACCCGGCGGGTGCGGGTCAAGGGCGCCCCGTCCGAGGTCCTCGCCCGCTGCACCCGGCTGGACCGCACCGGTACGGCCGTGACCCTCACGGACCCCGAGCGCCGGCGCGTCACGGCCGAGGCCGACGCACTGGCCGCGCAGGGCCTGCGGGTCCTCGCCGTCGCCGCACGCGAGGTCACCGGCCCGCCCGGGACACGCGACGAGGACGAGTCGGACCTCACCCTGCTCGGGCTGGCCGGAATGCAGGACCCGCCCCGGCCGGAGGTGTACGAGGCCGTCGACGCCTGCCACCGGGCGGGCATCCGGATCGTGATGGTCACCGGCGACCACCCCCTGACGGCCGAGGCGGTGGCCCGCCGCGTCGGCATCGTCCGGTCCGCCGCGCCCACCGTGGCCACCGGCGCGGAACTGGACGCCCTGGACGACACGGCGCTGGACCGGCTGCTGGCGGGCGCCGGCGAACTGCTGCTGTGCCGGGTGAGCCCCGAGCACAAGATGCGGGTGGTCACCGCCTTCCAGCGGCGCGGCGAGGTCGTCGCCGTCACCGGCGACGGTGCCAACGACGCCCCGGCCCTCAAGCACGCCGACATCGGCGTGGCGATGGGCGCCTCCGGCACCGACGTCGCCCGCGAGGCCGCGGAGATGGTGCTCCTGGACGACTCCTTCGGCTCCATCGCCGTCGCCGTGCGCCTGGGCCGCTCCGTCTACCAGAACATCCGGAAGTTCCTCGTCTACCTCTTCAGCCACAACATCGGCGAGCTGGCGCCCATCCTCGCCGCCACCTTCGCCGGCTTCCCGCTGGTGCCGATCACCGCGGTGCAGGTCCTCGCGATCGACCTGGGCTCGGACGTGATGCCCGCCCTCGCCCTCGGCGCCGAACCGCCCGAGTCCGACGTGATGGACCAGCCGCCGCGGCCGCGGACCGAACCGCTGTTCTCCCGGGCCGTCGTGCGCCGCATCCTGTTCCTCGGCGGCATCCAGGCGCTCGGCGTCTGCGCGGTGTTCTTCTGGCACATCCACGACTCCGGCATCCCCTACGCCGACTTCACCGCCGACAACCCCGTCTACCGTGAGGCGATCACCATGGTCCAGGCGGGCATCGTCGTCAGCCAGTTCTTCAACGCGCTGGCCGTCCGCACCGAGCGCGAGAGCGTCTTCCGCGCGGGCCTGCTCGGCAACCCGTGGCTGATCGCCGCCGGCCTCCTCGGGCTCGGGATCATGGCCGCGATCAGCTATCTGCCCCTGCTGCAGGCCGTGTTCCACACCGCCGCGCTGACGGCCGGCGACTGGGCCCTCCTCGCCGCCGTCGGTGTCCTGCCCCTGCTCGCCGACGAGGTGCGCAAGGCGCGGCTGCGCAGGCGCGCGCCGCGACCGGAAGGAGAATCGCGATGAGGCCGGAAGGCGACGTGCGCGACGAGGCGGGGCACGGACGCGCGATGAAACCGGAAGGAGACCCGCGATGAGAATCGTCGTCGCCGGATGCGGACGCGTGGGATCCGTCCTGGCCGCCCAGCTGGTCAGGGAGAACCACGACATCCGAGTGATCGACCGCGACCGGACCGCCGGCCGCCGTCTCCCGCCCGGCTTCCCGGGCCGGTTCCACGTCGGCAACGGCTTCAGCCGCAGCGTGCTGGAGGAGGCGGGCATCGGCCACAGCGACGCGCTCGTGGCCGTCACCTCCGGCGACTACAGCAACCTGGTCGTCGCCCGGACCGCCAAGGAGACCTTCCGCGTCCCCATCGTCCTCGCCCGGGTGCACGAGCCCCGACACGCCGGTCTCTACGACGGCTTCGGCATCCCGACCGTCTGCGACGTCACCTGGTCGGTCAACCGCATCCACCAGATGCTGCTCCACCGCCACCTCGTCCCCGACATCACCTTCGGCAACGGCGAGACCCTCCTCGTCCGCTCCACCCTCCCCGGCTACCTCGCCGGGCGGAAGCTCACGGAGTTCGAGGTCGACGGGGAGATCCGGGTGGTGGAGGTGACCCGCGACGGGCGGTCCCACATCCCCCACCTGGTCACCACCGCCGCCCCCCAGGACGTGGTCACCTTCGCCGTCGCCGCGCGGGCCCTGCGCCGGCTGCGCGGCTTCCTGGACAAGGAGCTGGGCACTTGAACGTACTCATCGCCGGCGCCGGCCGGCTGGGCACCCGGGTCGCCCAGGTCCTCTCGGCGGCGGGCAACCACGTGACTCTGGTCGACGCCGACGAGGACCGCGTCGAGGCGCTGCGCGGGCAGTGCGACGCCCACCTCCTCGTCGGGGACGCAGGGGAGGCGGCCGTCCAGGAGCGGGCCGGCGTGGCGCGCGCCGACCTGGTGGTCGTCGCCACCGGACGCGACGAGGACAACCTCGTCATCAGCCTGCTCGCCAAGCGGCGGTTCGCCGCGCCGCGGGTGGTCGCGCGGGTCAACGACGACGAGAACGCCTGGCTGTTCGACCACCGCTGGGGTGTGGACATCGCCGTCCCGGCGGCCACGCCGCTCGTCTCCCTGATCGAGGAGGCGACGGGTGCCGCGGACACCGTCGCCCTGCTGCGGCTGAGCACCGCGGGCGTCGGGATCATCGAGACCGCGATCACCACCCGGTCGAAGGCGGCCGGCCGCACCCTGGGCGACATCGCCCTGCCGGAGGGCACACTCGTGGCGACCGTCGTGCGCGGCGGCAACCCGACCGCGCCCAGCCCGTCGATGCGGCTGGAGCCGGGCGACGAGCTCCTGCTCGTCTCGCACAGCGCCGACGAGCACGAGATCCACGCGGCCTTCCAGTGATCCGCCGTCCGGGTGACCGCCGGATCAGCGCTTCTCCTCGTGCTCCCGGTGGACCACGACGACCGGGCAGGCCGCGTGCTGCGCGCAGCGCTGGCTGACCGAGCCCAGCATCGCGCGGTGGAAGCGCCCGTGCCCGCGGTTGCCCACCACCAGGAGTTCCGCCCCCTCCGAGGCCCGGACCAGCACCTCCGACGGGTCGCCCTCGACGAGGTGCTCCTTCAACCCGGCCGGGTGCTCGTCGGGGAAGACGCTGCGGATCTCCTCCGTGAAGCGCTCCCGCGCCTGCTCCAGGTCGAAGTCGGGGTCGATCGCCGGTCCGCTCCAGCCGACCGAGGAGGGTGTGTCCCAGACATGGATCGCCTCGACGAGACCGCCGACCATGCCCGCGTACCGGGCCGCCCAGCGCAGTGCCGCGTACGACGACGGCGAGCCGTCCACACCCACGATCACCCGCAGTCGCGGTTCAGAGGGTTCCATGGCCACCTCACTCAGCAGTCCCTGTCGCTACGTCCACGTCTCCACGTCCGCGTCGCTACGTCCACGCTGCCCGGCCGCGCCGGACTGTGCCAGCCGGGACGTCCTGCCGCCGCCCGGTCAGCGGGCGGATCCGGCCAGCGGAGGGGAGACGCCGTGCCCGGCCGCCAGGCGCGCGCGGAGTTCCGCGGTGGTGCGGGCCAGCCGGGCGGAGGCCTCCGGCCGGGGAGCGCGCGGGGCGCGGACCTTCAGCGCGTCCTCGGGCAGCGCGGCCAGGTCGGCCGCCAGCCGCCCGTGTGCCGCGTCGAGGGTGTCGGGCGGGCCGGTGCGGCGTCCGTCCCGCATGACCGTGCGCAGCAGGGCCTCCGCACCGTCGGGAGCCGGCTCGTCCAGCAGGGCGATCACATCGGGCCGCCCGGGGCGGCGGTGGATCTGCTTGCGGCCGGGCGCGGTGACCTTGGCCGAGGACAGCTTCATCACCGGGTGCCCGTCGTACTCCACGAGTTTGTACGCGGAGTCCAGGTAGGGCGCGTCCGCCGAGGTGCCGACGCGGGTGCCGACCGCGTACACGTCGATGGGTGCCCCGGAGCGCACCAGGTCGTCCACGGCGTACTCGTCCAGGCCGCCGCTGGCGATGACGCGTACCTCCGGCAGTCCCGCGTCGTCCAGCACCCGCCGGGAGCGCCGGGCGAGGTCCCCGAGGTCGCCGCTGTCCAGGCGGATGGCACAGCCGGGCCCCCTGGCGAGGTCCCGCAGCACCCGCGCCGCCGTCCGGACGCCGTGCACCGTGTCGTAGGTGTCGACCAGGAAGGTGACGGGGCCCGGATGGGCGCGGGCGAACGCGCGGAAGGCGCTCTCCTCGTCCGGGAACGCCTCTACGTAGGAGTGGGCCATCGTGCCGGAGGCGCGCAGGCCCCAGCGGACCGCGGCGGCGACGTTGCTGGTGCCGGCGAACCCGGTCAGGGCGCCGACCCGGGCGGCCTGCATTCCGGCGGAGGTGCCGTGGGTGCGGCGCAGGGAGAAGTCGATGACGGGGTGTCCGGCGGCGGCCCGGACGCAGCGCACGGCCTTGGAGGCGATGCTCGTCTGGTGGCTGACCTGGTTGAGCAGGAAGGTCTCCACCAGTTGCGCCTCGGCGATGGGGGCCGTGACCTCCATCAGCGGCTCGCCCGCGAACACCGCCCGGCCCTCGGGCACGGCGCGCACCTGCCCGGAGAACCGCAGGTCGCGCAGGGCGGCGAGGTCGCTTTCCGGGCGGTGCAGGGCGGTCGCGAAGTCGCGGACGTCGTCGTCGGTGACGCGGAAGGCCGACAGGTAGTCCAGGGCCGGTTCCAGGCCCGCGCTCACCAGGAAGCCCCGCTCGGGCGGGAGGGCACGGGCGAAGAGGCTGAACGTGGCGGGCCGGTCCATGCCCTCGCGCAGGTAGGACAGGGCCATCGTCACCTCGTACAGGTCCGTGGTCGTCACGTCCGACATGCCGCTCACCTGCCCGTGCCCGTCCGGAGGGGCGCACCGTGCTCCCGGATCCCTCCCAGCCTCACGGTCCCGCTCGCGCGGGGGAAGGGCCGATCGGTCCACGGCGGTGGTGGGGGGAGGCACGCGTGGTGTGCGCCGGCCCGCGGGGGATGTGGCCGGGGTGCGGGACGGTCGGTCCGGGCGGGGAGCCGTTCGGCCCCTGCTTCTCGTCGGTGTGCGGCACGAGCATGGGAGCCGAGCCCGTGAGACGCCGGGCGGCGCGGTCCGCCTGCGGGCGGTCGCGCCGTGCCGCCGTCCCCGCTGCCGCCCGGGCCCGGAGGCGGCGGGGCGCGTCCCACGGGCGGGTGCCGGTGTGGGGGCCGGCGCCCGCCGCCACGGCGGCTCCTCGGGAAGGGGCGGAGTGCGGTCGTGCCCGCCCCGGTGCCGGGCCCGCGTACGGCCGGTGGCGACGCGGCGGGCGTCGCAGGGGGCCGGCCGCGCGGGCCCGGCGCGTGGACGGGCGCCGGCGGCGCCCGCCGCCGCGAGCGGGAGTCCGTGCGGCGTGACGATTCGTCGACACGGCGACATGACGGGTCCGTTCACGGGCCCCGCGGGCGCTCCCGAGCCGCGCTCACAGCTTCAGCGTGAACCACGTGGTCTTGCCCTCGTCGGTCGGCCGCACGCCCCAGCTCTCGGCCAGGGTGCGCACCAGGAGCAGCCCGCGGCCGGACTCCTCGTCCTGGGCGGCGAGGCGGGGCTGGGGCAGGTGCGGGCTGTGGTCGCTGACCTCGACCGTCAGGTCCGTCGTGGTCCGGCACAGGCGCAGGCCGATGGGCCCCTCGGCGTGCTGGACGGCGTTGGTGAGCGTCTCCGAGAGCAGCAGCCGGGCGTCGTCGGCGGTGGCGCCGCAGTCCCAGGAGGTGAGCGCCCGGTCGAGGAAGGCCCGTCCCTCGCGCACGGAGGCCGGGGTGGCGGTCAGGTCCGCGGTGAGGGCGGCCAGCGGAGCGGCCGGGAGCTGGGCCAGCAGGAGGGTCACGTCGTCGTTGTGGCTCTCGCTGTCCGGCAGCAGGGTACTGAGGACGTGGTCGGCCGCGGCCTCCAGCTCGGTGGAATCGGTGAAGAACTTCTCCAGGACGGCGGTGAGTTCGGCGAGCCGGACCTCGATGTCGCTGCCCGGGGTCTCGATCAGGCCGTCGGTGTAGAGCACGAGCGTGGCACCGGGCACGATGTCGGTGCAGGACTGCTCGTAGAGGACGTTGCCCACCCCGAGCGGGGCGTTGACCGGCGCGGGCAGCGTGCCGACGCCCAGGTGCGGGCCGACGACCAGGGTCGGCAGGTGGCCGGCCGAGCAGACGGTCACGTTCCCGGCGTCCGGGGCGATGACCAGGTAGCAGCACGTGACGAGCTGGTCCGGCACGTCCAGGTCGGCGACCACCGTGTCCAGCGCCTGCATCAGCTGACGGGGCTGCATCCCGGTCTTGGCGAGCGCGTGCGCGGCCGAGCGCAACTGGCCCATGACGGCGGCCGCCTCCAGGCCGCGGCCCATGACGTCTCCTATGAGGACGCCGACCCGTCCGGCGCCCAGCGGGATCAGGTCGAACCAGTCGCCGCCGACGCCCGCGCCCTGGGTGGCGGGCCGGTAGCGGCTGGCGGTGGCCAGGCCGGGCAGCGCGGGCGGTGTCCCCATCAGGCTGCGCTGCAGGGTGAGTGCGATGTGGCGCTGCTGCTCCAGCAGGGCCGTGAGCTCGGCCTCCGCGCGCTTGCGGTCGCTGATGTCCCGGACGATGGCGCACGCGCCGACGACCCGGCCGCGGGCGTCCCGGGTCGGCCACAGGGTGACGTCGACGTCCAGGAAGGAGCCGTTCTTGCACACCCGCAGGGTCTCGAAGTGCTCCACCTTCTCGCCGTGCCGCAGCCGTTGCAGCAACGCGTTGACCTCGTCCTGCAGTTCGGTCGGTGCGAGCAGCGACACGTGCCGGCCGATCGCCTCCTCGGCGGTGTATCCGTACAGTCGCGCGGCGGCGGCGTTCCAGTAGGTGATGAACCCGTCGAGCGTCTTGGCGAGAATGGCGTCCTGCGACGACTCGACCAGCGCGGCGAGTTCGTTGATGCGGGCCTCGGCCGCCTTGCGGTCGCTGACGTCCCGGACCGCCGCGGACACCAGCAGTCCGTCGGTGGTCTCCATGGGGCTGAGACTGATCTCGACGGGGAACTCGGTGCCGTTCTTGCGCAGCCCGTGCAGTTCCAGGCCGGCTCCCATGGGGCGCACCTGCCGGTTGGCGGCGTATCCGTCGCGGTGGCGGGTGTGCTGGGCGCGGAAGCGGTGGGGCACGAGCAACTCGACCGGGCGGCCGAGCAGTTCCTCGCGGCGGTAGCCGAACAGGGCCTCGGTCTGGGCGTTGACCAGTCTGATGGTGCCGGTGTCGTCGACGATGACCATCGCGTCCGGCGCTGCCTCCAGCAGCCCGCGGAACCTTTTCTCGGCGGCCGACGGTCCGACGTCCGGGAGTCGCGTGCCGCAGGGGCATCCGTCGACGGCCGCGGAGTGCGCCGGCCGTGTCGTCCCGTCAACAGATGTGCTCAAGTCCGTCCCGCCTGCCTCTTGAGGTGAATTCCGGCCATCTCAACGCACCCCTGGGAGGCCCGCACCGACATGTCCCCTACTGTCCGCGCGGTGGCAGTTGCCTTATGCAACCGGCACCGGGCGCGACCGGCCGCGGACCGCTGCGATCACTCGGCGGACCCGGCACCGATGGCGCGTCACGTGGGCGGGAGGACGGTGGCGGAGGGGGAGCGGGGGACGTGGCGGGGGCGGCTCACTCCTCCTCCGCGAGCACCTCCCGGGCCGTGCGGCGCGGCGACGGGGGGCCGTCGGGGCCGTAGCCCAGCCGGAGCACCATCTGCGCGTGGCCGCGCCCGCCGCCCGTGCGGGACCACTCCAGCCGCTCGCGCAGGTCGGGCCATTCCAGCGCCTGGTGCAGCAGCGAGGTCCGTACGCCGTGGGCGGTGGCCACCAGCAGGACGCGCTCCAGCGCCTGACCGGCCCGCAGCCAGTCGGTGCGCCGGTCGTGCGCGGTGGACAGCAGGGCGATCAGCGGCCGGGTCTCGTACGGGCGGGCCGCCAGCACGGCCGGATGCCGGTGGGCGCCGAAGTCCCGCATCGGGACCCGGTCGCGGAAGTCCTGCGGGCCCAGGGCCGCCGGCGGCACACCGAGGGCCGCGGGCCGCGGCTCGCGCACCCAGTGGCGGCTCTCGGCCGCCCGGTCGGCGTCGGCGGTGTTGCGCTGCTCCGCCTCCCGGGTGACCCGCAGCACCCGCTCGGTGTCGTCCGGCTCGAGCAGGTCCAGGACCGCCCCCTCCGCCAGGGCGGCCTCCGCCAGCTCGGCGCGCAGGGCCGGGGGCAGCGGCCGGCCGGAGAAGGGGAACCGGCTGCTGTGCCGGCGCCACAGCGCCTCGTACAGGCCCGGCACGGCGGCCGTCGGGGCGGAGCCGGCCAGTCGTACGGTGGCGAGGAGGTCGGGCCGGTCGGGGCGCGGCAGCAGCCGGGTGACCGGCTCCCAGCCGAAGTGGGCGACCGCCACCCGCAGGTTGAGGACGGCGCAGCCCACGGACAGGTGCAGCGCCCGCCCGGTCGGGTCGATGTGGCGCAGCCCCCGCTCCGCGGCGGCGCGGATCTCCAGCGTGCCGGTGTCCGGATCGAGCCGGAAGCGCCAGGGCTGGGTGTTGTGGACGGAGGGCGCGGCCACGGCGGCGGCGATCAGCCGCTCCAGGGTGGGCACGTCGAGAATGGCGGTGCTCATCGGGATCTCCTCCCGCCTCGGACCTGCCGTCCGCGCGGCCGGTCGGTGACCGTGCCAGCCTGGCAGCGCCCGGGACCGGCCCACGAGGGGCCGTGCGGCCCCAACCGGTCCCCACCCGTCCCGCCCCGTCCTGCCGTCGCGGTGCCGACGGGCCCGGCTCACTCCGGCCGGTCCGGCCGGCCGGCGGCCCAGCGCTGGTATGCGGCGACGGCGGTGGGCAGGGTCGGGAAGATCAGGTCCGTGCCGACCGAGGCGGTCAGCCCGTAGGCCGACAGGTCGTCGAGCAGGTCCTGCTTGACCCGGGCCAGGGCGAAGACGATGCCGCGCTCGGCGAGTTCGCGGCGCAGCGCGTCGACCGCGTCGAGCGCGGTGATGTCGACCTCGACATTGGCCTCGGTGTTGAGCAGGAACCAGCGCACCGGCGTGGGCTGCGTGTCGACGGCCGCCAGGGCACGGCGGTGGAAGTCCTCGGCGTTGGCGAAGAACAGCGGCGAGTCGTAGCGGTAGACGAGCAGGCCCGGGACCGCGCGGGCCTCGGGGTAGTCGTCGACGTCGTGCATCCCCGCCAGGCCGGGCACCAGCCCTTCCACCGCGTCGTGCGGACGGGCCACCCTGGTCAGCAGCTCCGCCACCGACAGGCCGACGGCCACCAGCACGCCGTAGAGGATGTCCAGGGCGAGGACGCCGGCCAGGCAGCCGAGGGCCAGCAGCAGCTCCCGGCGCCGGAAGGACGCCAGCCGGCGGAAGCCCGCCAGGTCGACCATGCGGGTGGCGGCGTAGACGACCAGCGCGCCGAGCACGGCGGAGGGCGTGCGGGCCAGCAGCGGGCTGAGGAAGAGCAGCACGGCCAGCACCGCCGCCCCGGCGAACAGGGCGTAGGCCTGGGACCGGGCGCCCGTCGTGGCGGCCAGGGCGGTGCGGCTGGCACTGCTGCTCACCGGAAACCCGTGCAGGACGCCTGCGCCCAGGTTGGCCGCGCCCAGGGCGAGGAACTCCCGGTCGGCGTCGAGGCCGGGCCGGTCGTCGCGCCCCGCGAACGCCCGCGCGGTGAGCACGAAGTCGGTGTACGCCACGATGAGCACGCCGAGCGCGGGCAGCACCAGGTGCGCGAGGTCGCCCGGCCGCGGCAGGGCGAGGCCCGGCAGCCCGGCCGGCACCTCGCCGATCACCGCGACGCCGTACCGGCCGTCCAGGTCGAAGGCGGCCACGGCCGCCGTGCCGAGGACCACGGCGAGCAGCGGTCCGGGCACGGCACGCCCGTACCGCGCCGCCGCGAAGAGGAACGCCAGCGCCGCGGCGGCGAGGAGCACCGTGGGCCCCTGCGCCTGCCCGAGGTGCCGCAGGAACGACCACAGCTGCGTGAAGAAGTCCGCCCCCGTCACCGGCACCCCGGTCAGCCTGGGCAGCTGGTCCACGGCCATGATCAGCGCCACGCCCGCCAGATAGCCGATCAGCACCGGACGCGACAGCAGGTCCGCCAGGAAGCCCAGCCGTACCAGCCGCGCCACCACGCACAGCAGCCCGACGGTGGCCGCGAGCGCCGCCGCCAGCGCGGCGTACCGCGCGGGGTCGCCGGCGGCGAGCGGGGCGACGACGGTCGCCGTCATCAGCGCGGTCGTCGACTCGGGGCCCACCGACAGCAGACGCGAGGAACCCAGCAGCGCGTACAGCCCCAGGGCGGGCAGGATCGCCCACAGCCCGGCGACCGGCGGCAGGCCCGCCACGCCCGCGTACGCCATCACCTGCGGCACCAGGTACGCGGCCACCGTGACCCCCGCCAGCAGATCGCCCCGCAGCCAGGAACGCCGGTAGCCCAGCAGGGTGCGGAGGCCGGGCAGTGGCCGGCCCCACCACGCCCCGCGCCCGCCCGCGTGCTCCGTCATGCGCCGCCTCCACCCTCCGGTCCCAGGATCCTCCCGGGCCCGACGGACCGCGAGAGCCGCACCTTGACCCGTCCGCCGCGGTCCGCGCACCCCCCGAACGGGCCCTGCCGCAGGGGCTGTTCGGCCCCCATGGCCACCGCCCCGCGGCCCGGCGGGGAGCGGCCGTCCGCCCGAGGGTCCCACGGCCCCGCCGCGCGGCCCGGCGATGGGGTCGGTCGGCCCGGAGGCGGGACCAGCGGCCCCTGCCCGCCGCGACCGCCGCCCACGATGCTCTTGGTGGATCACTCGCTGCCAGGAGGTGCAGACCATGCCGTCCACCGTCACCGTAGGTCTCGACGGCTCCGCCGAGAGCCGGGCCGCCGCCGAATGGGCGGCCCGCGAGGCGAAGCTGCGGGGACTGCCCGTGAAGCTCGTCCACGTCTGGGAACCGGTCCCCGACCCCATGGCTCAGGCGCCGCTGCCCGGCGCGGAGACGCTCCAGCACTGGAGCGAGCGGGTCCCCCGCGAGGCCGCCGAAGGACTGCGGCTGCGGCACCCCGGAGTCGAGGTGCTCACCGAGCAGATGACCGGCCGTCCCGCCGAGGCGCTGTGCGCGGCGGCCGGCGACGCCGAACTGCTCGTCCTCGGCTCGCGCGGCCTGAGCGGCTTCGGCGGCTTCATGGTCGGCTCCGTCGGCCTGGCCGTCGTGGCGCACGTCGAGCGTCCCGTGGTCCTGGTCCGCGCCGGGGAGCAGGCGGCGGACGAGCACCGGCCGGACCCCGCCGGGATACCGTCCGCGGCGGCCCCCTTCCGGCCCGTCGTGCTCGGCCTGGACCCCGCGAACACCAGCGAGGCGCTGCTCGCCTTCGCCTTCGACGCGGCCGCGCGCCGCGGCACGTCCCTGCGGATCGTGCACGGCTGGAGCCTGCCCCCGTACTACGGCGTCAGCCTGGCCCCCGAGCCCGACGTGCGGACCCTGGAGCGGACCGAGGCCGCCGCCCTGACCGAGCTGGTCGCCCCCTGGCGCACGAAGTTCCCGGACGTCGAGGTCACCGAGGAGTCCCACCTCGGCAGCGCCGTGGAGCAGCTGATCGGCGCCTCCCGGGACGCCTCGCTGGTCGTCGTGGGCCGGCGCGTCCGCCGTAGCCCGATCGGCACCCACATCGGCCACATCACCCACGCCGTCCTGCACCACGCCGTCGCGCCCGTCGCGGTCGTCGCACACCACTGACCCCCGAGGAGCGCAACCATGAAGGCAGCGGTCGTACGGACCTTCGGTGCCCCCCTGGTCGTCGAGGAACGGCCGGACCCCGAGCCCGGACCCGGCCAGGTCCGCGTCCGCGTGGAGGCCTGCGGGCTGTGCCACACCGACATCCACGCCGCCCGCGGCGACTGGCCGGTGAAGCCGAACCCGCCCTTCGTGCCCGGCCACGAGGGCGTCGGCCTCGTGGAGAAGCTCGGCGAGGGCGTCACCCATCTGTCGGTCGGGCGGCGCGTGGCCGTGCCCTGGCTCGGCCGCGCCTGCGGACGCTGCGAGCACTGCCTGGCCGGCTGGGAGACGCTGTGCGAGGAGCAGGTCAACACCGGCTACGGCTGCGACGGGGGCTACGCGGAGAGGATGCTGGCCTGGGCCGACTTCGCCCAGCCGGTCCCCGAAGGCGTCTCGGCCCTCGACGCCGCCCCGCTGACCTGCGCCGGCGTCACCACGTACAAGGCCCTGAAGGTCGCGGGCGCCGCGCCGGCCCGGCTGGTGGCGATCTCGGGCGTGGGCGGGCTCGGCCACCTGGCGGTGCAGTACGCGAAGATCGCCGGAGCCCGGGTCGCCGCGATCGACGTCACCGACGACAAGCTGGAACTCGCGGCGGAACTCGGCGCCGACCTCGTGATCGACGCCCGCACCCAGGACGTCGCCCAGGAGCTGAAGCGGCACGGCGGCGCCCACGCCGCGATCGCGCTCGCGGTGGACGAGACGGCCTTCACGGCGGTCAACTCCGGGTTGCGGCGCGGCGGCAAGCTGGTCATGGTGGCTCTGCCGGCCCACGGCACGATCCGGGTCCCGATCTTCGACACCGTCCTCAACGGCACCTCGGTGATCGGGTCCGTCGTCGGCACCCGGCAGGACCTCGCCGAGGTCTTCCGGCTGCACGCCGCGGGCCGCACCAGGGTCATCCACGAGACCCGTCCGCTCACCGCCGTCAACGAGGCCATGGACGAGGTGCTGCGCGGCGAGGTCAAGGCCCGGATCGTCTTCGACCTCGGCTTGGGAGGCTGAGCACGATGGAACTTCCGCTGGTCGTCGGTGTCGACGGCTCCGAGCCGAGCCTGCGGGCCGTCGACTGGGCGGCCGACGAGGCCGCCCTGCGCGGTGTCGCGCTGCGCCTGGTCTACGCATCCCTCTGGGAGCGGTACGAGGGCGCCGCGCTGGCCCGGGACCTCGGCAAGCCGTCCGAGGAGGTGCGCGCCCAGGACATCGTCGAGGCCGCGGCCCGGCGCGCCCGCGGCCGCCGCCCCGAGCTGGCGGTCACCACCGCGGCGCTGCCCGAGGAACCGGAGTACGCGCTGGTGAAGGAGGGCCACAACGCCTCCGCCCTCGTCCTCGGCACCCGGGGCCGCAGCGGCATCGCCGATCTGCTGCTCGGCTCGGTCAGCCTGTTCGTGGCCGCCCACGCGGACTGCCCGGTGATCGTGCTGCGCGGCAACAACGACAACCAGGCCAGGGCGGGGGTGCACGGCCGGATCGTCGTCGGTGTCGGCGACACGCCCTCGGCGGCGGTGCGCTTCGCCGTGCAGGAGGCCGAGCGGCGCGGAGTCCCGCTGGAGGCCGTACGGGCCTGGCGCTGCCCCGCGCACGAGACCGTCGACCACCCGCTGATCGCCGGGGAGCCGGAGCGGGTGTACGAGGAGCGGGCGGCCGAGGCGCTGGAGGGGGCGCTGCGGGAGGTCCCGCCGCAGGCGAAGGTGCAGCGCCGCACCGTGGAGGGGCCGGCCCGCAAGGTGCTGCTGGCCGCCTCGCACGAGGCCGACCTGCTGGTCGTCGGCGCCCGGCGCCGCCCGGGTCACCTCGGGTTCCAGCTCGGGCGGGTCGCTCACACCGTGCTGCACCACTCGGCCTGCCCGGTCGCCGTGGTACCCGAACGGGCCTGAGCGGGGCCCCGGGTCACAGGCGCGCCGCGTGATCGGGGACGTAGGTCTGCAGATCGCGCGGCGGGCGCTCGTACCCGGTCCGCCGCGGCCGCCGCGGCAGCTCCAGGACCGGCGGCGTAACCTCCTGGTAGGGGACGGAGTCCAGCAGATGGGCGATCATGTTCAGCCGGGCGCGGCGCTTGTCGTCGCTCTCGACGACGTACCACGGCGCCTCGGGGATGTCGGTGTGCACCAGCATCTCGTCCTTCGCCCGCGAGTACGCCTCCCAGCGGGTGATGGACTCCAGGTCCATCGGGGACAGCTTCCAGCGCCGCAGCGGATCCTCCAGACGGCGCCGGAAGCGCTCCTGCTGCACGGCGTCGCTCACCGAGAACCAGTACTTGCGCAGCAGGATGCCGTCCTCCACCAGCATCCGCTCGAAGATCGGGCACTGGTGCAGGAAGCGCCGGTGCTCCTCCTTGGTGCAGAAGCCCATCACGTGCTCGACGCCGGCGCGGTTGTACCAGGACCGGTCGAACAGCACGATCTCCCCGGCGGCCGGCAACTGCTCGACATACCGCTGGAAGTACCACTGGGTGCGTTCGCGCTCCGTCGGCTTGGGCAGCGCCACGATCCGCGCGATGCGCGGATTGAGGTTCTCGGTCACCCGCTTGATGGTGCCGCCCTTCCCGGCCGCGTCCCGCCCCTCGAAGACGACGACCAGGCGGACGCCGGCCGCCCGCACCCACTCCTGCAGCTTCGCCAACTCGATCTGCAGGCGCAGCAGTTCCTTCTCGTACTTCTTGCGCGGCAGCGCCGCCGCGTTCCTCTCGGCCATGCCGCCTCCACCCGGCGCCCCGCCGACGCGGACGGAGCCACCCCTGCCCAAGGTCGCACACCAGGACGCCACCGTACTTTCCGGCGGCGTGCCGCGCACCCGCGTCGCGGCGACCGGCCCGGGCCCGGGGCCGACCGGCCCCCGGATCGCCCCCGGTCAGCCCATGGGTTACGGGCCCCGGCCGCCGGATGCTCGTATCGACGGAGGTGTCCGTCCGGCGGCGGTCCCGCGGGACGGAGGGCTTCCGGCCCCGCCGGCTCCGCCGAGGAAGGAACGGACATGAAGCAGAACAAGGTCGGGTCCGTGATGACCGACGAGGTCGTGCGGGCCGAGTACGCCACTCCGTTCAAGGAGGTCGCGCGGCTGCTCGCCGATCACCGGATCAGCGGACTGCCGGTGGTGGACGAGGACGACCGGGTCCTCGGCGTCATCTCCGAGACGGACCTGATGATGCGGCAGACCGGGGCCCCCGGCCCGCACCGGCGCCTCCGGATCGGCGCGCTGACGGCCGCGGGCCGGCGGCGGGCGGCGAAGTCCGGGGCCCGCACGGCCGGCCGGCTGATGACCGAGCCGCCCGTCACCGTGCACGCCGACGACAGCATCGCCGAGGCCGCCCGGACCATGGCCCAGCGGCACGTCGAGCGGCTGCCGGTGCTCGACGAGGAGGACCGGCTGGTCGGCATCGTCACCCGCCGCGACCTGCTGCAGGTCTTCCTGCGGCCCGACGCGGAGATCCGCGCCGAGGTCGTGGACGAGGTGCTGGTGCGGGCCCTGTGGCTGGCGCCGCGCAGCGTCGCGGTATCGGTGGCGGACGGCGTCGTCACGCTGATGGGCCATCTGGAGCGCCGCAGCGAGGTCGAGATCGCCGTGTCGATGACCCGGCAGATCGACGGTGTGGTCGACGTCGTCGACAAGCTGACCTACCGCTTCGACGACTCGCGGATCCAGCCGGAGGACCAGGCCCTGCACGGCGTGGCCGACGACTGGCTGCGCGGCCGGTGAGCGCCGGCGGACGCGGCGGAGGCACGGCACGGACGGTGGAAGGAGGGCGAGCGTGATGCCGGACAGGGTGCTGGTCGCCTACGGGACGAAGAACGGGTCGACGGCGCAGATCGCCGAAGCGGTCGCCGAGGTCCTGCGCAAGGACGGGCTCGACGCCGAGGCGCTGCCCGCCCGGTCGGTGACCGCGGTGGAACCGTACGACGCCGTGCTGGTCGGCGGCGGACTGTACGCCGGACGCTGGCACAAGGACGCCCGCCGCTTCGTGCGGCGCCACCGGCGGTCCCTGGCGGGCCGGCCGCTGTGGTTCTTCAGCAGCGGGCCGCTCGACGCCTCGGCGTCGGAGCGGGACATCCCGCCCGTGCCGGGTGTGCGCCGCGCGATGACGGAGCTGGACGTCATCGGGCACGCGACCTTCGGGGGCCGGCTGGAGGAGGGGGCGAAGGGCCGCATGGCACGGATGATCGTCCGCTCCGGCAAGGGCGGCGACTTCCGCGACTTCACCGCCATCGAGGCCTGGGCGGACCGGGTCGGCCAGGAGCTGACGGCGGCCGGGCGGCGGTAGCGGACCGCGGCCGCCGCGGGCGGGGCCCTGGTGGGTGGACGGCCCGTCCACCCACCAGGGCGTTATCCATACGTGTGCCGCTTCCGGACATGTGCCGCTTCCGGACGGGTGTCACTTCCGGACGGGTGTGACGGGACCGTCAGGAACGGCTCCCGGTGGCCGTGGTCAGCCAGGTCAGGGCCCGGCTGATGTCGGCGAGCGAGACGATCCCGACGAGACGGTCCTCTTCCAGCACGAGCGCCCGGCGGTCCCGGCTCGACTCCAGGCGCTGCAACAGGTCGAGGACCGGCTCGTCCGGGCCAGCCGTCGGGACCTCGGGCAGCGGACGCATCAGCTGCGCGATCGTCGTCGTGGCACGGTCCTGCGCCGGCGCCCGGTTGACCAGGTGCACGGTGATCAGCCCCACCACCGTGCCGTCCTCGGCCAGCACAGGGAAGGTGGAGTGACGGTAGGCGCCGAAGGGGCCCGCCGAGAGGAACTGCTCCACGGTCGCCGCCGCGGGCACGGTCACCGGGTCGCGCGTCATGACCCGGCGGACCGGGACGTCGTCCAGCATCGTGTGCAGCTCGGCCTGGCGGGCCTCCGCGGTCGCGGTGGCGATCAGGAACCAGCCGATCAGCGCGGCCCACAGCCCGGACAGACTGCTCGCGAACAGCACCGCGGCGAAACCGGTGACCACCATGAACCAGCCCAGGGCGCGCCCCGCCGCCGTGGCCCCGCGGGTCGCGCGCAGGCGGTCTCCCGTACGGTGCCACAGGAACGCCCGCAGCAGCCGGCCGCCGTCCAGCGGGGCGGCCGGCAGCGCGTTGAACACGGCCAGCAGGATGTTGATCGCGGCGAGCCAGGCGACCGCCTCCACCACCAGGCCCGACACGTGCAGCGCCTGAAGCCATACGGCCAGGCCCGCGAACACCCCGCCGGCCACCACGCTGGTCAGCGGGCCGACGCCGGCGATGCGCAGCTCGGCTCCGGGGGTCGGGGCCTCGGTGCGCAGCCGGGCGGCACCGCCGAGCATCCACAGCGTGATGCCGTCGACCTGGACCCCGTTGCGGCGGGCGACCACCGCGTGCGCGAGTTCGTGCGCGAGCAGCGACGCCATGAACACCACGGAGGTCAGCACGGCGAGCGCCCAGTACGCCAGGGCGGAGTGGCCGGGATGCGCGTAGGGGAAGCGGCCGCGCGCCAGCATCAGGGCCACCAGGACGACGATGACCAGCACGCTCCAGTGCAGTCCCACGCGGACACCGGCGATCCGCCCCAAAGACAGTGTCTCGTTCACCGCACCCCTCACTCCCGGACTTGTGTCCTGTGCTCTCCCGCCGCGTCCGTCACGCGGGCTTCAACGGCGGGGCCTGCGCGTACGGCCGTACGAGATGGGCGGTGAACCAGTCCCGGGCCAGCTCCGCCACCGCCTCCAGGGCCCCGGGCTCGGTGAAGTGGTGCGTGGCGTCCGGGACGACGGCGACGCGGTGGTCGCAGTGCATCCAGTCCGCCGCGAGCCGGTTCAGGCTCAGCACCCGGGTGTCGAGACCGCCGACGACGAACAGGGTCGGCGCGCGCACCCGGGCCAGGGCCGCCGGACTGGCCAGGTCGGGCCTGCCGCCGCGGGAGACCACGGCGCGGATGTCGTCGTCCGACGCGGCGGCCTCCAGGGCCGCGCCGGCGCCCGTGCTCACGCCGAGGTAGCTCACCGGCAGGGCGGTCTCGCGCCGGAGCCAGCGGGCCGCGGCGTCCAGTCGGCGGGCCAGCAGAAGGATGTCGAAGACGTTGTGCCGGTTGCGTTCCTCGTCCTCGGTGAGCAGGTCGAGCAGCAGCGTGCCGAGGCCCGCCCGCTGGAGGGCGTCGGCGACGTACTGGTTTCCCGGGCTGTGCCGGCTGCTGCCGCTGCCCTGCGCGAAGGTCACCACCGCGCGGGCCGAGGTGGGCAGCGTGAGCCGTGCCGCGAGCCGCGCCCGGCCGGCCGGCACCTCCACCTCCCGCTCGGGCGAGGGCCGCTCCGGGGCGGCCGGCCCCCGGGTGGCCGGAGCGGACCGGTCGGCCTCGCTCAGCAGCGCGGCCACGTCCTCGTCCGTGACCCGGGGGAAGTCCCGGTACCAGGCGCCGAGCGAACCGACGTGGCGCAGCGCCTGCAGACAGACGATCTGGTCGGCCACCGTGCGCAGATGCGGCAGCGCCCGCTCGGGGGCGACCGGTACGGCCAGCACGACCCGGACGGCGCCGCGGGTCCGGGCCACCCGGCAGGCGGCCTCGACGGCGGCCCCCGTCGCCAGCCCGTCGTCAACGACCACCGCGGTGCTCCGCTCCAGGGAGGCCGGGGCGAGACCGGCGCGGCAGCGGACGGTACGCCGCTCCAGCTCGGCCCGCTCGGCCTGCTCCACGGTCTCCCGCTCGGCCCGGCTCAGTCCGCTCTCGCGCAGCACGTCCGCGTCGAGGGCACGCACCCCGTGCTCGCCGATCGCCCCGAACCCCAGCTCCGGCTGCCACGGCACCCGCAGCTTGCGCACGACGACGACGTCCAGCGGCGCGCCGAGACACCGGGCGACCTCGAACGCCACCGGGACCCCGCCCCGGGGCACCCCGAGCACCACCGCCCTGGTGCCGCGCAGAAACTCCAGACGCCGGGCCAGGCGGCGCCCGGCGTCCGCGCGGTTCTCGAAACGCATGCGCCACCTCCTCGTGGTGCTCCGGCGGCGCGGGGTGGCAGGCCACCTCATGCCATTGCAGCGCGCCGGCAGCGGCCGGGGCAGGGGCGACCGACCCTGGAAAGGGGCCGTTCGGCCTGTGCGCGGAGGGCGGCGAGGTCACCGGGAGGCGTGGCGCCTCAACCGGTCTTCTGGTCCCACCGCGGGCCCACGAGGTCCCACTCGGCATCCCACTGCGCGTAGCGGTGCCGGTCCAGGCGCCACCGCGCGAGCGCGCCGGTGCCGAACGCCAGGCCGGCGAAGCCCAGCGCGGCCGCCGTGCCGAAGAGGCCGGCCTCGATGGCCGCCTCGGTCGCACCGGGCGGCTCGGTGGCGAGGACGCCGTGCCGGTCCTGCCAGACCGTGACCGTGGACCCGGACCGCAGCCCGGTGCTCACCAGGGTCCGCCCCGTGCGGGTGGTGCCGTCGGGGGCGGTCCAGCGGACCTGCCCCGGAGCGCGGTAACTCTCGCTGCCCGCCGAGGACGTGCCCAGCGGGACGTCGGTGAGCAGGACCGCCCGCACGGCCTGCCGGTCGGCGCGCTGCCGGGCGAACTCCTGGTCGGCGGCCATCGCCGTCACCGTGCCGGCGATCGCGCCGCCCACCACGATGACGACCCACATCACCAGCAGGACCCAGGCCTCCACCACGTCGTCGTGGCGTCGCAGCGGATTGCGCCGCCACCGCCACAGCCGCCTGCCGGTTCGCCGTGTGCCCCTCGTGCCGATCATCGGTCGCCACCTCCTCGTCCTCATGCTTCGAAGGTGGCAGCGGGGCGCGGGCGGCGACATGGGCCGACCAGGTGACGTGCGGTGTCCGACCGGACCCACCTGGTCCGCGCGAACGGGCCGGTCAGCCCTGCCCGGTGGGGACCATGGGACGCTGCGGGGGCACCGGTGCGGCGATCCGTACGGCCGCCGGGTCCGGCAGCACCTCGAAGACGCCGGACAGCCCGGCGTGCCGCAGCAGCCGCCGGAACGCGGCGCTGCCGGTGACCAGCCGCAGCCGTCCGCCGCGGGCCGCGACCCGGCTCCGCACCCGGCACAGCAGGCCCAGCCCGGCGCAGTCGACGAAGGGCACGGGACGCAGGTCCAGTACGAGGTCCGGCCGGGGCGCGGCGGTGAGCGCGTCGAGGTGCGTGCGCAGGCACACCGTCGTGGCGAGGTCCATCTCCCCGCTCAGGGTCACGACGGTCGTACCGCCGGCCGTGCGTCGCGTGTGCGGCGCGGGGGAGTGGAGGGAACTGTCGGGCATGGTCACGAGCCAAGCGGTGGCGGCCGGACGGGTGGAAGGGCCGGTCGGCCCCATCCGGCCCGCTGCCCGGCGCCCCGAGGGGGCGCACGCGCCGTGCGCGGGGGAGCCGCCCCGGTCGGCCGGGCCATGGGGCCGACCGGCCCATGCGGATCCCCGGGCCGCCGGACAAGCTGGACCTGCGGGGCAATCCCGGCATCGGCCGGTGTCCGGCCGCGCGTCCGCCGACGGCGGCCCGCGGGACCGGGTCCCGCCGGAGAACGACAGCGTGAGAGCGACAGCGCAGAGCAAGCCGGAGAGCGACAGCCGGTGCGCGAGAGCCGGAGAGCAAGAGGGTGAGGAGCGGCATGAAAGGCTACGTCTTCCACGGCCCCGGACAGTCCGCCTGGGAAGAGGTCCCCGACCCCGACCTCAAGGAGCCCACCGACGCGATCGTGCGCGTCGACGCCGTCACCATCTGCGGTACGGACCTGCACATCCTCAAGGGCGACGTGCCCGAGGTGCGTCCCGGCACGGTGCTGGGGCACGAGGCCGTCGGCGAGATCGTCGAGATCGGCGGCGACGTGCGCAGCGTGCGGCCGGGGGACCGGGTCCTGGTCTCCTGCATCACCGCGTGCGGGCGCTGCCGCTACTGCCGCGAGGCCATGTACGGGCAGTGCCTCGGCGGCGGGGGCTGGATCCTCGGCCACCGGATCGACGGCACCCAGGCCGAGTACGTCCGGGTGCCCCACGCCGACCTCTCGGTGCACCCGCTGCCGGCGTCCGTGACCAACGCGGACGCCGTCCTGCTGGCCGACATCTTCCCGACCGCCTACGAAGTGGGCGTGCTGAACGGGCGGGTGCGGCCCGGGGACACCGTCGTCGTGGTCGGGGCCGGGCCCATCGGGCTCGCGGCGATCGCCACCGCCCGGCTGTTCGCGCCCGAGCGCGTGGTCGCCGTGGACGTGGCCGCCGCCCGCCTGGAGGCCGCCCGCAAGCTCGGCGCCGAGGCCGTGGCGGACGCCCGCGAGGCTCCCGAGCAGCTGATCGCCGACCTCACCGCGGGACTCGGCGCGGACGTGGTGATCGAGGCGGTGGGCCTGCCGGAGACCTTCGAGCTGTGCACCCGCATGGTGCGGCCCGGAGGGCACGTGGCCAACGTCGGGGTGCACGGCGCGCCCGCCACGCTGCACCTGGAAGACCTGTGGATCAAGAACGTGACCATCACCACGGGACTGGTCGACACCCGCTCCACGCCCACGCTGCTCAGGATGGCGGCCGCCGGGCGCCTGCCCACCTCCCAGTTGGTCACCCACACCTTCCCGCTCGACCGCATGGAGGAGGCGTACGAGGTCTTCGGCAACGCATCCGACACCGGCGCCCTCAAGGTCGTCCTGGGCGGGCCGCAGCGCGAGGTCGTCGCCGTGCACGCGGCCTGACGGAGGAAGTGACGGGTCATGGCCGAACAGGCAGTGCCGAAGCCCCACCCGGTCGAGGGCCCGCCCCTGGGCGACCTCGGGCGCCGTCTCGCGCGGCGGCGCGCCGAGGTCGGCCTGACCCGCAAGGAGGCGGCCGTCCGGGCGGGCATGGCGCCCAGCTACTTCCAGTACCTGGAGGAGCACCCGGGCGCCGCCCCGGGCCCCGGCATCCTCAGCAGACTGGCGGCGGCCCTGGAGACCACGGTGGCCGATCTGTCCGGGGGCAGCGCCGATCTGCCGCCCGGTCCGGGCCGGGCCGGCCGGGCCCCCGTGTTCAGCAGGCTGAGCGCGCGGGAGTGCCGGGACCTGCTCGCGAGTCACGGGGTGGGCCGGGTGGCCGTGCCGACCCTGTCGGGGCCGGTCATCGTGCCCGTCAACTACAGCGTCGTCGAGGGCGCCGTCGTGTTCCGCACCGCCCCCGGCACGGCCCTGTTCGAGGCCGCGGGCTGCCAGGTGGCCTTCGAGGTGGACCGCATCGACGACGTCTTCAGCCAGGGCTGGAGCGTCCTGGTGCGCGGGCACGCCCGCGTCGTGGCCGATCCCGACGACGTCCGCCGGCTCACCGAGAGCGCGCACAGCGAGCCCTGGGCGGGCGGGCGGCGCGACGTGTGGGTGCGCATCGACCCGCTCGTCGTCACCGGCCGCCGCATCACCGTCTGAGCCGGGCCGGTCTCCGTCCGGAGCGGGCCGCGCCCTCCGTCCGAGCCGGGCCGGTTTCCTTGTGCACCACACCGGGCCGGTTTCCGGCCCGGTCCCGCCGGAGGGGGTCCTTCTCCGGCCGGACCGGCCGAAACCGGGTCCTTCTCCGGCCGGGCCGGGACCGACGGCCCTCCTCCCCGGCCCCCGCCCCGACCGAGCATGGAGTCACTCAGTACCGCATGACCAGGCGAAAGACGATCCCGCTGATGTACTTCAACGACGGATTCCGCGAACTGCAGCGCCAGGAGTGCCTGCAGCTGCTGGGGACGGTGCCCGTGGGGCGCATCGTCCACACGCGTCACGCCCTGCCCGCGGTGCTTCCGGTCAACTTCTGCCTCGACAGCGACGGCGCTGTCCTGCTGCGCACGTCGGCGGCCTCCGAGCTGGTCCGCGCGATCGACGGCGCGATCGTCGCCTTCGAGGCCGACGAGGTGGACGCCGCCACCCACGCGGGGTGGAGCGTCGTCGTCACCGGCTCCGCCTCCGTGATCAGGGACGCGGCCGAGCACGAGCGGCTCGCCCGCAGCGGCCCGCGCTCCTGGGTGCCCTCGCCCCAGGAGGTCTTCGTCCGCATCGAGCCCGAACTGGTCACCGGCCGCGCGCTCGTCGGCGGCCGCACCCTGTACGGCCTGGACCCGACCTTCTGAGACCCCGCCCGCCGCCCTCCGGGACACCGCACGCACACGTGACGGCCACCCCCTGTGCCCTCTGCCCAGGAGGGAGCCGAACGGCGCTGCCGCAAGGGGCCGTTCGGCGTGCCGCCGGGTTCCCGCGGCCCCTGCCCGGGACGCCGTGGCGGGACGAGCATCGTCCGGGGAGCCGCCGCGGTGCCCCGGGACGGGCGGGCGGCGCCGGGAAGGGGAAGGGGACATGACTCACCGTCATGTGGTCGTCGGCGTGGACGGCTCGGTGGTCTCGGTGCGGGCGCTGGACTGGGCCGCGGACGAGGCGGCCCGCCGCGGCGTCGCCCTGCACGTGGTGTACGCCGTGCCCGACCGGGACGAGGCCGGGCCGGTCCTGGCCTCCGCCGCGGCACGGGTGCGCGCACGCCGGCCCCGGCTGCCCCTGCTGACCGTCGCCGCCGAGGGCGACGCCGTACGGGCACTGGCGGGCGCGAGCAGGGCCGCGGCCCTGACGGTCGTGGGCACCCGGGGGCTCGGCGGGATCGCCGGCCGGCTGCTGGGCTCGGTGAGCCTGCGGCTGGCCGCGCACGCGCACGGCCCGCTGGTCGTCGTCCGCGGGGACCGGCCGTGCGACCGCCCCGGAGACGTCCTGCTGGGCCTCGCGGACGACGCGGACGACGCGGGTACGGACGCCGCCGGGTTCGCCTTCCAGGAGGCGGAGCGGCGGGGCGCCCGGCTGCGGGTGCTGCACGCCGCGGCCCACCGGCACGGCATGCCCGAACCGCCCGCGCCGGTCCCGGCGTCCGCTCCCGGCCGGGGGCGGGCCGCGCGACGGGAGCGGGCCGCGAAGGCCGTGCCGCGCCCCGGCCCCGCCGGTCCGCGCGAGCGCCGCCTCCGGCCTGTCGACGGGGAGGCCGGGGCCCGCACCGCACCGGCCCGGGCGCTGCTGGAGGCCACCCGGGAGGCCGCCGTCGTCGTGGTCGCCGCCCAGCGCCGCGACGGCCGGTTCCGCCCGCACCCCCACTCGCTCGCCCACACCCTCCTGCACCGCTCCCACTGCCCCGTGGCGGTGATCCCGGCCCGGTGACCGCCGCCGGAGACCGTTGCCGGTGCCGGCCACGGTTTCCGCGAGCGGTGGCGGCCACCGGCCGACGCGAACCCGTCGGTCGGCGCGAGTCAGAGCCCGCTGGTCGACGCGGGCGAGAGCCACCGGCCGACGAGGGCGAGAGTCCGCCGGTCGGCGGGAGTGAGAGCCCGCCGGCGCCCCGCCCGGGGCCCTTCGGCCCATGTCCCGGGGCGCCGCGTGGACCACTCTGAAGGTGTCGGCTGAGGTAATCGAGCACGCGGGAGGCCGCCATGCAGGGCGCCCGGTACACCGTGAACGACGTGATGACGCGCACCGTCGTCGCCCTCGCCGGCGGGGCGATGTTCAAGGAGATCGTCCGGACCATGGAGGAGTGGGGCGTCAGCGCGATGCCCGTGCTGGACGGCGACGGCCGGGTGATCGGCGTCGTCTCCGAGGCCGACCTGCTGCGCAAGGAGGAGTTCCGCGACAGCGACCCGGAGGGGCGCGCGGAACTGCGCCGCCTGTCCGAGCTGGCGAAGGCGGAGGCGGTGACCGCCGAGGAGCTGATGAGCACCCCGGCCGTGACCGTGCGCCGCGACACCACCCTCACCCAGGCCGCCCGCGTCATGGCCCGCCGCCAGGTGAAGCGGCTGCCGGTCGTCGCGGACGACGGCGTGCTCAAGGGCATCGTCAGCCGCGTGGACCTGCTCAAGATCTTCCTGCGGAGCGACGAGGACATCGCCGAGGAGATCCGCCGGGAGATCGTCGCCGGACGCTTCCCGGTCCCGCTCGACGCGGTCCGGGTGGAGGTGCGCGACGGAGTGGTCACGCTCACCGGCCGCGTTCCCGACACGTCCCTGGTCCCGCTCGCCGTACGCCTGGTGCGCTCGGTGGAGGGCGTGGTGGACGTGCACAACGCGCTCGCGGGCCCGCGCCGGCGGCCCGTCCTCGAACCGGACCTGGCCGGTGACCGGACGCCCCCGCGGCCGCCGGGCGCCGCGACCGCCTGACGCCGGCCGCGGGCACACCGGGGCCCGAGCGGCCCAGGGCCGGACCGGCCGGCCCACGCGCGTCCCCCGGGCGTCCACACGGGGCGCCCGGCGCGGACAGGAGAGAAGGAGGGCGACATGAGCGGCGTGATCGAGTGGCCGTCGGGCAGGCCGACACTGCCCGACCTGTTCGGCTGGGCCGAGGCGGGGTTCCCGGGCACGTACGGGGCGGGACCGCACGGCATCCGGATCGAGGAGCACATGGCCGACGGGACGTACGTGCTGCGGGCGGAGCTCCCGGGCATCGACCCCGCGAAGGACGTCGAGATCACCGTCACCGAGGACGTCCTGACGCTGCGCGCCCAGCGCAGCGAGAAGACCGAGGAGAGGCACCGCACCGAGTTCCGCTACGGCACGTTCGCCCGCTCCGTCCGGCTCCCGGCCGGCGCCCGGGGCGACGAGGCGACCGCCGAGTACAAGGACGGTGTGCTGACCATCGCGGTCCCGGTCCCGGAGGAGAAGCCGGGCACCAGGACCATCCCGGTGCGGCACGGCTGAGCGCGCGAGGGCGCCGTGCGCCGCACCCGCTGTGCGCGGCCGGTGGACCCCACCGGCCGCGCACACGTGTGTCCGCGTCCGCCCGTGCCCGCCTGCGCACCCGTGCGCGCGGTGCTCAGCAGATGCGCGGCAGCAGCTCTCCGAGCGGCAGGTCCAGCACGCGCCGGGCGCCCACCAGCGTGCGCAGCGTCACCCGGCCGGCCGGACCGTCCGCGAGCACCTCGCCGACGCGGACCGCGGCCCGGCCCTCCGGGAGCGAACGGAGGGCCGCCAGCGCCTCGTCGGCCGCGGCCGCCGCCACGAACGCGACCAGGCAGCCCTCGTTCGCGACCACGAGCGGGTCGAGGCCGAGCAGGTCGCAGGCGGCGGCGACCGCCTCCGGCACCGGCACGGCGGCCTCCTCGATCTCGACGGCCACCAGCGAGTCGCGGGCGATCTCGTTGAGGGCGGCGGCGAGCCCGCCGCGGGTCGGGTCCCGCAGGGTGTGCACCTGCGCGCCGAGCGGTGCCAGGGCGCGGACCAGGCGGTGCAGGGGCCGGCTGTCCGAGGCGATGTCGCTCTCGAAGCCCAGGCCCTCGCGGGTCGACAGCACCGTGGTGCCGTGCAGCCCGATCGGGGCGGACAGCAGCACCGCGTCGCCGGGACGGGCGAGCCCGGCCGACGGGCGCAGCGCCGGATGCCGCCGCCCGACCCCGGTGGTGGTGACGAAGACCTTGTCCACCGCGCCCCGGCCCACGACCTTGGTGTCGCCGGTGACGACCGGGACCTCGGCGTCCCGTGCCGCCTTGCCGAGTGACTGGACCACCTGACGCAGCTCGGCCAGCGGCAGCCCCTCCTCCACGATCAGGGCGACGGACAGGGCGAGCGGCCACGCGCCCCGCATCGCCAGGTCGTTGACCGTGCCGTGCACCGCGAGGGAGCCGATGTCGCCACCGGGGAAGAACAGCGGGCTGACCACGAAACTGTCCGTGCTCACCACCAGGCCCGGGTGGCCGGGCAGCAGCGCGGCGTCCTCCAGCGGCCCGCCCGGGCCGTCGAGCGCGGGCAGCACCAGAGCGTCGAGCAGCTCGGCGGACAGCCGGCCGCCGGCGCCGTGTCCGAGCAGGACGACGTCGTCCTCGTGGTGGGGAGTGGGGCACGCGGCGGTCATGGCAGGGGCACTTCCTTCGTACGGCCGGCGGCGTGGAAGGCGGCGCAGGTCCCCTCGGCGGAGACCATCGGCGCGCCGAGCGGACGGCGGGGGGTGCACCGGGTGCCGTAGGCGGGGCAGTCGGTGGGCAGCCGGGCCCCGGTCAGGACGGCGCCCGCGATGCACTCGGGGTCCTCGGCGGGGCGCAGCCCGGCGACCGCGAAGCGGCGGGCGGCGTCGAACCGGGCGTAGGCGGGCCGCAGTTCGAGTCCGCTGCCGGGCAGTGTGCCGATGCCGCGCCAGGACCGGTCGGTGACCCGGAACACCGTGCGGACGGCGTCCTGCGCCTCGGTGTTGCCCGAGCGGCGTACGGCCCGCACGTACTGGTTCTCCACGCCGTACCGGCCCTCCTCCAGCTGGCGCACCGCCATGAGGATGCCCTCCAGCAGGTCGAGCGGCTCGAAGCCGGTGACGACGACGGGCACGCGGTGGCGGGCGGCGATCGGCTCGTACTCGCGCCAGCCCATGACCGCGCAGACGTGCCCGGCGGCGAGGAAGGCCTGCACCTCGCAGTGCGGGTCGTCGAGCAGCGCGGTCATCGCGGGCGGCACCAGCACATGGCTGACCAGCAGGGAGAAGTTCGTCAGTCCGAGCCGGGCGGCGTGCAGCACGGCCATCGCGTTGGCCGGCGCGGTCGTCTCGAACCCGACCGCGAGGAAGACCACCTCACGGTCGGGGCGGTCCCGGGCGATGCGGACCGCGTCCATCGGCGTGTAGACGACCCGTACGTCCGCGCCGCGGGCCCGCAGCGACAGCAGGTCCGTGTCCGTGCCGGGCACCCGCAGCATGTCGCCGAAGCTGGTGAAGACCACCTCGGGCCGGGCGGCGACGGCCATCGCCCGGTCCAGGGTCTCCAGCGGGGTGACGCACACCGGGCAGCCGGGGCCGTGGATCATGCGCATCCCGGCGGGCAGCAGCGCGTCGATGCCCTGCCGGACCAGGGTGTGGGTCTGCCCGCCGCAGACCTCCATGATCCGCCAGGGCCGTGTCGCGATGCGGCCCAGCTCGTCGAGGAGCTGCCGGGCCAGGGCCGGATCGCGGTACTCGTCGAGGTACTTCACCGTCGGGTCACCTTGGTTCGGTCAGCGCCGACCCGCTCGTGAGGTGGCACTCGACGTCGACGACGCCCTCCACGGCGCGCACCAGGCGCGCGGCGACGGGCACCAGCGAGGTGTCCCGGATGCGGCCGCTGAGGGTGACCACGCCGTCGGACACCCGCACGTCGATCGGCTCGACGGGGGCGGGGAAGAGGACGGAGACGACCTCCCGCCGGATCTCCTCGGCGATGTCGTCGTCGGTGCGCAGGAAGACCTTCAGCAGGTCCCCCCGGCTGACCACGCCTTCGAGCATCCCCTCGTCGTTGACGACGGGCAGCCGCTTGACCTTGCGCTGGGCCATGATGCGGGCGGCCTCGGCGAGGGTGGCGTCGGGATGGACGGTCACCGCCGGGGCGCTCATCAGCTCACCGGCGGTCAGCGCCCCCGCCTTGGCGAGGTCGGACAGGCGGCGCAGCTGCGTGAACCGGTCGGGATCGCTGTCGCGGAACTCCTCCTTGGGCAGCAGGTCGGCCTCGGAGACGACGCCGACCACGCGGCCCTCGCCCTCCAGCACGGGAAGGGCGCTGACCTTCCACTGCCCCATGAGCTGGACGACGTCCTTGAACGGGGCGTCACGGCCCACGGCCACGACGGTGTGCGTCATGACGTCGCTGACGATGTGCGGGCTGCCGTGCATGGTCTTCTCCTCGGGATGTCAGGTGCGGTCGACGGTGAGGTCGAGGAAGTGGGTGGAGCAGGAGATGCACGGGTCGTGGTTGCGGATGGTCCGCTCGCACAGGTGCGTCAGCTCCTCGTCGTCCACCTCGCGCCCGGCGAGGGCCGCCTGCGCGGCCCGCACCAGGTCGTCCTCGATGGCGCCCTGGTTCTGCGCGGTGGGCGGCACGATGCGGGCGTCGGTGACGGTGCCCTCCGCGTCCAGCCGGTAGCGGTGGTAGAGCAGGCCGCGCGGCGCCTCCGAGGCGCCGTGCCCGGTGCCGGCCGCGGGGGGTACGTCGACGTACGGGCGGTCCGGCGGTTCGTAGGCGTCGATCAGGCGCAGGGCCTCGTCGACCGCGTACACCACCTCGACGGCCCGTACCAGGATCGAGCGGTAGGGGTTGCGGCACACCGCCCCCTCGCCGGGATCCCCCAGACCCGCCTCGACCGCGGCCTGCCGCGCGGTGGCGGACAGCCCGGCCCCGCCGACCGCGAACCGCGCGAGCGGGCCGGTCAGATGGCGCCGCCCGTCCAGCCGCGAGTGCAGCGCGGTGGAGTGCGGCACCTGCTCCTCGCGGACGTGGTCGGGGAACTCCCGTACGGAGAAGGCGGTCAGGGTGCCGTCGGTGCGCAGCGCGGTGGGGGTGCCCGCGTCGATGGCGTAGGTGCCCGGCAGCGCCAGGGCCAGCAGGTCGGCGTCGACGGCGGCGTCGGGGAAGTCGAAGGACGCCGCCCAGCGCGTCGTCTCCCAGGCGTCGTCGGCGGCCCGCCGCAACCGCTCGGCCAGCGGGCGCAGTTCGGCCCGCGTGGGTGCCCGGTAAAAGCCGCCGATACGGACGTTGACCGGGTGGATGGCGCGGCCCCCGAGGAGTTCCATGAGCGCGTTGCCCGCCTGCTTCAGGCGCAGCCCCCGCTCCACGGCGGCACGCTGGGTGCGGGCGAGCTCGACGGCGTCGGCGCAGCCGAGGAAGTCGGGCGCGTGCAGCAGATGGATGTGCAGGGCGTGGCTCTCGATCCACTCGCCGCAGTACAGCAGTCGGCGCAGGGCGCCGATCGGCCCTTCGACGGTGATGCCACAGGCGTCCTCGACGGCCCGGCAGGCGCTGGTCTGGTAGGCCACCGGGCAGATCCCGCACACCCGGGCGGTGATGTCGGGCGGCTCGGTGTACGCCCGGCCGCGCAGGAACGCCTCGAAGAACCGGGGCGGTTCGTAGATCCGCAGCCGCGCCTCCTCCACCCGGTCGCCGGCCAGACGCAGGTGCAGCGCGCCCTCGCCCTCCACCCGGGCGAGCGCGCCGACCCGCAGGACGCGGGAGCCTCGGTGGGTCACGTCTCCTCCTCGGCGCCGGGCGGGGTGCCGGGCAGCACCTCGGCGAAGGCGGTCGCGTTGAAGGTGCGCAGCAGCCGTTCGACGGCCCGGTCGTCCAGACCGTCGCGGTGCAGCAGCGGGATCATCGCGCGCAGGTTCGGCGACCCCGACGGGCCGAAGCAGCCGTAGCAGCCACGGCCGTACGCCGGGCACAGCGCGCCGCACCCGGCGTGCGTGACCGGGCCCAGGCAGGGGGTGCCGTGGGCCACCGTGACGCAGACCGTGCCGCGGCGCTTGCACTCGAAGCACACGCTGTGGTTCGGCACGTCGGGTCCGCGGCCGGCCAGGAACGCGGTGATCACCTCGATCAGCTGGCCCCGGTCGATGGGGCAGCCGCGCAACTCGAAGTCGACGTACACATGGGCCGCGACCGGCGTGGAGGTGGCGAGGGTGTCGATGTAGTCGGGGCGGGCGTAGACGGCCCGGGTGAACTCCTCCACGTCGGCGAAGTCGCGCAGCGCCTGAATGCCGCCGGCGGTGGCGCACGCGCCGATGGTGACCAGGAAGCGGGACTGGGCGCGGATCTCCCGGACCCGGGCCGCGTCGGCGGGCGTGGTGACCGACCCCTCGACGAGCGCCAGGTCGTACGGCCCCGGCTCCACGGCGCTGGACGCCTCGAGGAAGTGCGCGATGCGCACCCGGCCGGTGAGCGCGAGGAGTTCGTCCTCGCAGTCCAGGAGCGTGAGCTGGCAGCCGTCGCAGGAGGCCAGCTTGAACACCGCGAGCGTGGGCGGGCGCGGCGTCGGGGGAGCGGTCGTGCCACCGCCGCCGGACGTCGTGCCGCCGCTTCCGTCGGTCATGTCACAACTCCCGCACCGAGAGGAGGGACGCGGCCCGGTCCCAGCCGATCACCGGGCCGTCGCGGCACAGCAGCACCCCGCCGAGCTGGCAGTGGCCGCAGTGCCCGGTGGCGCACCGCATGTTGCGCTCCAGCGAGACTCGGATCCGCTGCGGGGGAAGGCCGCGGTGCAGCAGGTCGCGGGCGGTGGCGCGGATCATCACCTCGGGACCGCACACGAAGGCCGTGGTGTTGCGGGGGTCGAACCGGGCGCCGTTGAGCAGGGTGGTGACCACACCGACGTGGCCCCGCCAGCCGGGCAGGGGGCGGTCGACGGTGACCTGGCAGTGCGGCGGCCCCGGGGACGTCGTCCAGGCGCGCAGCCGGTGGGCGTAGATCAGGTCCGCGGGGGTCCGCGCGCCCACGAGGAGATTCAGCCGCCCGTAGGCCCGCGGGGCGGCCCGGACGGCCTGGACCACCGGGCGCAGCGGGGCGAGGCCGATGCCGCCCGCCACGACCAGCAGGTCCTGCCCGGCCGCCTGTTCGAGGTCCCAGCCGGCGCCGAAGGGGCCGCGCAGCCCGACCTGGGTGCCGGGCTCGACGGCCGTCAGTGCCGCGGACACGGCCCCCACCGCGCGGATGGTGTGCCCCAGTTCCCGGCCGTCGATGCGCGACACCGAGACCGGGATCTCCCCGACCCCGAAGGCGTACACCATGGAGAACTGCCCGGGCGCGAAGGGACGCAGCACCGCCGGGCCGGCCGGCGCCAGCACGAGACTGACCGTGTCGGCCGTCTCCCGGCGCGTCCGCGTCACCCGGTACGGCACCGGGACCTCGGTCATCACCTGCTCCCGCTGCCGTAGGGGGCGTAGAGGTCGAGCAGCCGGATCCGGGACGAGTGCAGCCGGTGGGCGACCACCCGGCCGACCCAGACCGCGACGGCCCGGCCGAACTCCGGGTCCTCCTCGCACATCCTGCGCACCGTGGCGGCGTCGAACTCCCAGGCCCGCACCGGGCTCATGGCCTCGGCGCCCAGTTGCCAGACGTAGGGCGGGAAGTGCCAGGACCAGCCGACCAGTTCGCCGTGTCCCAGGGACTCGATCACGGCGGCGCGCCGGCCGGGGACGTGCAGGTCGAGGGCGACGGTGCCGGTCTTGATGATCCAGAAATGGTCGGCGTGCCGGCCCTCCTCGAACAGCCTGGCGCCCATGTCGAAGGAGACCTCGTGGGCGACCCGCATCAGCCGCTCGCGGTGCTCGGCCGGCAGGGCCGCTGCCAGGGTGGTGGTGGAGGTCATCGCTCCCGCTCCTCTCGTTCCTGCCGCCGCAGCCGGTCGGCGAGTTCGTCGTGCAGTGCCGTCGCTTCCTCGGTGATGTCGATGGCGACCGGGCACCACGTGATGCAGCGTCCGCAGCCCACGCAGCCGGAGCTGCCGAACTGCTCGTACCAGGTGGAGAGCTTGTGGGTGAGCCACTGGCGGTAGCGGGCGCGCGGCGAGGCCCGGACCGGGCCGCCGTGCAGGCGGGAGAAGTCCAGGTCGAAGCAGGAGTCCCAGCGCTGCCAGCGCTCGGCGTGGTCACCGGTGAGGTCGGTGACCTCCTCGGTGGTGGTGCAGAAGCACGTGGGGCAGACCATGGTGCAGTTGCCGCAGGTCAGACAGCGGGCGGCCACATCGTCCCAGCGGTCGGCCTCCAGGCTCTCGGCCATCAGCGCGCGCAGGTCCACCGGCGGCATCGACCGGCCCATGCGCTCCCGGGCGCCGTCCACCGCCGTGCGGGCCGCCGCGGTGTCCGCGTCGGGATCGGCCGGGCGGTGCGGAAGGGCGGAGAGGACCTCGTCACCGGCCTCGCTGCCGACCCGGACGACGAAGCGGTGCCCGCCGCCGTCGACGAGCTCGGTCAGCGCCAGGTCGAAGCCCGCGTCGGCCGCCGGGCCGCTGCCCATGGAGGCGCAGAAGCAGGTGCCGCCCGGTTCGGTGCACTCGGCGGCGACCAGGAACGCCCCGGTCCGCCGGTCCCGGTAGCCGGGATCCTCGTAGCGGCCGCCGGTCAGCACCCGGTCCTGGATCGCGATGGCCCGCAGGTCGCAGGCGCGCACGCCGAGGAAGGCGTACGACGGCCGTGCGGGACGCTCCTCGGTGACGGTCAGGCCGCCGTCGGGCGCGCGGTCCACGCTCCACAGCTTCTCCCGCTCCGGATGCAGGAACGCCTTCCAGGAGTGCGGACCGGTGGTGTGCGCGAACGCGGCTCCGTCGGCGCGGGGCACCAGACGGTAGTGGCCCGCCTCGACCTCGGTCCCCCAGCCGAAGGGCAGCTCGTCCGCCGACGTCAGCTCGGCGAGCACGACGGCGCCGTCCCGGACGGTCGGCCCGACGACCGTCCGGCCCCGCGCGCGCAGGGTGCGCACCAGAGCGTCCAGACCGTTCCTGTCCAGGACGGCGGTCGTGCGGCTGTCGGTCATCGTCGCCCTCCGGGCTGCCGTGGGCCTGCTGAGTTCAGCGTCTGCCCGCGCGCCACGGCGCACCACGGGCCACCCGGGCCCGAACGTGGGTCCTTCGGCCCAAGGAGTGGGCGCGGGCACGCGCCGCACCGGGCCAGGGGCCGGTGCCCGGGGCCCCTTCGGGCGAGGGCCGGTGCCGGGCGGGGACCCCTTCGGGCGAGGGCCGCGCAGCCGTCCGCCGGGGCCCTTCGGCCCATGGCAGGGCGCCCGCGGCCCCGCACGCTGGAGGGACCGGCCGGGCGTCCGCGCGCCGGGGGAGCGGCAGGTGGAGGGGGTGGAGGGAGAGGAACCATGACCGTCCCCACACGTATCGCGGTCGTCGCCGTCGGGGACCCCGCGCGGCACGACGAGGGTCTCGGCCGGTCGGTGCTGGCGCGGTTGCGGGAGCGGGCCGCCGGCCGGCCGCTGCCGCCGGGCACGGTTCTGGCGGAGTGCGCCGACCCGGACCCGGGGCGGCTCGTCAGGCTGTGGGACCAGGCGGGACTCGCCGTCGTGCTGGAGTCCGCCCCCGCCCGTGACGGCGACCCGGGGCGTATCTACCGGCTCGACCTGCCCGGCGCCGAGCTGCGCCGGCCGGGCACGATGGGCGGCCACGGTCTGGGCGAGGCCGTCGAACTGGGCCGGGCGCTGGACCGTCTGCCCGGCCACCTGGTGGCGTACGCCGTCGCTGCGGCCGACACCTCGGCCGGCGAGGGGCTGTCCGCGCCCGTCGCGTCGGCGGTCGGTCTCCTCGCCGAGCGGGTGGAGGAGGAGATCGTCCGGCACCGGGTGGCGGCGGCCCGCCAGAACCAGTCCCGTTGACGGCACGTGTCGACGGGAAGGACCACCCGCTTCTCGCGGATCCTGATTGCGCGGTGCGCGGTTTCGCCGGCCGCTTCTCCGCGTCTCTCTCAGGTCCTTCCCGTCACCTACAGGACACCACTTCCGGCGCCCGTACGCCAGGGCCGTTCGGCCCCCGATCGCCGAGGAGCACGAAATGACCGTCGCAGGGGAGCCGCTCGCACCCGAGGATTCCTCCGCCGTGGAGGCCGCCACCGAGGATTCCTCCGCCGTGGAGACCACTGCCGCGGAGTCCACAGTCGCGGAGTCCGCCGCCGTGGAGACCGCCGTCGCGGGGGCCGGCCGGGCGCCGGCCGCCCGTTCGCGGCCGGCCCTGCTGACCTTCCTGGGCGGCGTGGGCACGGTCACCGGCAGCAAGTTCCTCGTCGAGAGCGACCACGCCCGCGTCCTGGTCGACTGCGGCCTCTTCCAGGGCCTAGCCGACCTGAGGCGGCGCAACTGGCGCCGGCTGCCCTGCGACGCCGAGGACATCGAGGCCGTGGTCGTCACCCACGCCCATCTGGACCACTGCGGCTACCTCCCCCGGCTGGTGCGGCAGGGATTCCGGGGCCCCGTCGTGACCACCGAGTTCAGCGCCCGGCTCATCGAGATCGTGCTGCGGGACAGCGCCCGGCTGCAGACCGAGGCCGCCCGGCACGCCAACGAGCACGGCTGGTCCCGGCACCGGCCCGCACAGCCGCTCTACGACGACGCGGACGTGGACCGCACGGTCCGGCTGCTGCGCCCGGTACCGACCGGCACGACGAGCGACGTTGCGGCCGGCACCCGGCTGACCCTGCACCCGGCCGGCCACATCCTCGGCTCGGCCTGGGCCCGGCTCACCCTGGAGGACGGCCACACCATGGCCGTCAGCGGCGACCTGGGGCGCCCGGGCCATCCTCTGCTGCTCCCGCCGGAGCCGTTCAGCGGGGCGGACGTGCTGCTGATGGAGTCGACGTACGGCAGCCGCCGGCACGAGGAGGAGGCCGGGCGCGCCCACTTCACCGACGTACTGCACCGCACCCTGGCGCGCGGCGGCACCGTGGTCGTCCCGTCCTTCGCCCTCGACCGCACCGAGGTCGTCCTGCACGAGCTGGCCGAACTGCGCCGCACGGGACGGCTGCCCGCCGCGGTCCCGGTGTACGTCGACAGCCCCATGGCCCTGGCCGCCCTCGACGTCTACCGGGACGCCATCCTCGCCGGGGCACCGGAACTGCGTCCGGAGGTGGTCGCCGCGGGGACGGCCGTGCTGAGCCCCGAGCCGTTCACCGCCGTACGCTCCGTCCCGGAGTCCGTGGAGATCGGCCGGGCGGGCGGCCCCGCCGTCATCGTCTCGTCGGCCGGCATGGCCACCGGCGGCCGGGTCCTGCACCATCTGCGGCGCCTGCTGCCCGACTCGCGCAACGCGGTCGTCGTGGTCGGGTTCGCCGCCGAGGGCACCCGCGCCAGGGACCTCGTCGACGGCGCCCGGGTGCTCAAGATGTTCGGCGAGTACGTCCCCGTACGGGCCGAGGTCGCCGACGTACCGCACTTCTCGGCCCACGCCGACGCCGCACAGATCGTCGACTGGCTGCGCGGGGCGCCTGCCCCGCACACCACCTACCTGGTGCACGGCGAGCCCGACGCGTCCCAGGCACTGCGCGACCGCATCGACCGGACCCTGGGCTGGACCGCCGTCGTCCCCCGCTCCGGGGAGCACGTCCTGGTGCGCTGAGTCGCGCGCCGGGATGAGCGGTGCGAGCCGCGGCCGGTCCACGGGGGCGGGGCGGCGGGTCGGTGGCGGCCGCCCTTCGGCGGTGGCGGGGCGTGGGGGTCCGCGAGGCCGGCCTCGCCGGGCTTCACGTCCGCCGCCGCGGTGTCGTCCGTCAGCCGCGCCGGCGTCCCGGGGGCGGGGACGGGCACGACGTACCGCCCCTGGGGCGACCAGCCAGCCCGGCGCCACCTGCGGGACCCGTCCCCACTCGCACGGCGACCTCCGCACCCGGGCCGGGCTACGAGGACGGCGTCGGCGCGGATACGCCGCTCGGGGGACAAAGGGACAAAGGGACAAGGGGACAAGGGCGCCGGGCGGGAGGCGGCGGTGACCGGGGCGACGGGCGTGCGGGAGGCGGTGGCGTCCGTCGGCCTGCGGGCCGACGGACAGCGGCAGACGCCGGAGCGGCGGGACGGCGGACTTCGGGACGCCGCCGCGGCCGGTCAGGAGCCGGGCCGGCGTTCGTGTGCCAGCTCGTCGGCGATGCCCGCGGCCCACCGTTCGACGGCGTCCCAGTCGCGGTGGTCGCCGTACTGGCCGCCGAACAGCCGGAACAGGACGCGTCCCGAGCGCGGCAGCTGGTCCGGCGTGACGACACCCGAGAACAGCCGGTGGCTCCGGAACGCCGGCACCGCGGGCAGGCCCGCCTCGATCGCCGGGACCTCCTTCGCCACCCAGCGCCTCATCGGCCCGCGCAGCGCGGCCGGCATCCCGACGCTGAAGATCCACAGGGGCCGGGAGCCGAGCAGGTCGTGATGGTCGCGGACGAAGTCCCGGGCCGGGGCGAGCCAGCTCTGGTTGTGGACGGCGCTGCCGAGGACGAACGCCCGGTAGGCGTCGGCGTCGTCGACCTCCGCCAGGGGCCGGGCCTCCGTCATCAGCCCTGCACGGCGCAGCACGTCGGCGGCCCGTTCGGCGATCTCGCGGGTGGAGCCGTGCGCGGATGCGTAACCGACCAGGACGTCCATGACGCCTCCACGTGCCTCAGACGGCGGTGCGGGCCACCTGGCGGGCCCGGCTGCCCCGGGCCGGTCCGGTGGGCCGGCCGGTGGCGGGCACCTCGACCACCGGGACCGTGGCGTGCCGCAGGCACTCACGACCGACCGCGCCGATGGCGCCCTGGTCGCCCGGCCCGTGCAGGGTGCGCCCCAGGGCGAGCAGCAGCGCGCCGCGCGCCCGGTCCAGGAGGACGCGCGCGGCGGGCCCCTCGAGCAGTTCGGCGCGTACGCCCGGGCCCGTCCGCGGGCCGAGGGCGGAGCGCACGGTGTCGGCGAGCAACCGCGCGGCCTCGTCGCGTTCGGCCTCGGCCGTCGGGCGGGCCGACACCGGGGCGTACGGAGCGATGTGCGGCCCCGTGGGCTCCCAGGCGTGTACGGCGACGACCTCCGCGTGCACGGCGCGGGCCTGTTCGGCGGCCCAGCGCAGGGCGGCCGCGGACGCCTCGGAACCGTCGACGCCCACGACGATGTCCCTGCCGGTGGCGAATGCGGTCATGGTCGGCCTCCCTTCAGGACGTCCAGCTTCCACCGTGCCCCGAACCGGACCCCGGGCGCGTGGGCCGACAGGCTCCTCCCGGCGTCCGAGGGTCCCTGGACTCCGCCGTGGCGGGCCCTGTCCCCGCGGCCCGCCGGGCGGGATCCCGCCACCGCGGCGGTCCGTGGCGCACCGGCCCGCGGGGACCGGTGCGCCGTGGCTCACAGTCTGCGCAGCCAGTCGTCGGCCACGCCGTGCAGGGCCTGTTCCACCGGGCGCAGACGCGTGTCGTCCAGCCGGTACGACAGCCGGTCGACGACGTCCACCATCTTCGTGGCCTTCGTCGCTGCTCCTCCTCGAACAGTGGGTCGGTACCCGGTCAGCGCAGGCGGCGCAGATAGGGGTCGTGCGGGTGCCGCGGCACGAGCCGCACACGGACGTCGAGCGCCGTGACGCCGTGCGGTCCGGCCAGCACCGGGTTGAGGTCGGCCTCGGCGAGCTGCGGCAGGTCGCAGGCCATCCGGGACAGGCGGTGCAGCAGCTGCTCCAGCCCCTCGAGGTCGGCGGCCGGGCTGCCGGCGTAGCCGAAGAGCAGCGGGGAGCAGCGCGGGGACGTGATCAGTTCGCGCACGTCCCGGTCGGTGAGCGGGGCGAGCCGCCCCGCGTGGTCGGCGAGCAGTTCGGTGGCGGTGCCGCCGAGGCCGAAGACCACCAGCGGTCCGAACACCTCGTCCTGCACGACCCCGGCGAACAGCTCCGTGCCGCGCTCGGCGAGGGGCTGGACCACCACACCGGTGAGCCGGTCGCCGAACCGGGTGACCAGGTCCCGGTGGGCGGCCCTGACCTGCGGGGCGTTGCGCAGGTCCAGATGGAGGGCGTGCTGCTCGCTCTTGTGCAGCAGCCCCGGCCAGTGGGCCTTCATCACGACGCGCCCGTCGGGTCCGGCCAGCCGCTCCGCGGCGTCGACCGCCTCGTCCTCGTCCCGGGCCCAGGCCCATGGGATCTGCCGGATGCCGTAGCAGCCCAGGAGGGCGGCGGTGGCCGGCGGGTCCAGCCAGTCGCCCTCGGGGTGCTCGTCCAGGAACGCGGCGACGAGCTCGCGCGCCCGGTCGCTCTCCACATCCGTCAGTTCCGGTACGGATCCGGGGAGCTGGTCGAGCCATCGGGCCCGGGCGGCCGCGTGGGCCAGGGCGCGCGCGGCGTCCTCGGCGTCGCTGTACGCGGGCACCGTCCCGTCGTCGTGCGCCGGGAGGAGCTCGACCCGGGCCGCCTGCGCGGGCAGCACCGCGAGCACCGGACGGGGCAGCGGGCCGGGGCGGTGGGTGAGGGACCGCACCAGGTCCTCCCCGGTGGCCGCGGCGAGCGCCGTGGGGACCAGGGCCACCAGCACGGCGTCCACGGCCCCGTGCCGGGCCAGGCGGGCCACGCAGGCGCGGAGCTGCTCCTCGCCGACGGTCGCGGTGGCGTCGACGGGGTTGGTGGCGGTGGCGCCCTCGGGCAGCAGCGCGAGGAGCTCGTCCACCAGCCCCGTGGCGAGCGGCGGTACGACGAGCCCCGCGTCCGCGCACGCGTCGGCGGCGAGCACGCCCGCCCCGCCCGCGTTGCTGACCACGGCGACCCGGGTGCCGGCCGGCAGCGGCTGGGAGTGCAACAGGGCGGCGGCGTCGAGGAGTTCACCGATCGACCGGGTGGCCGTGACCCCGGCCTGGGTGAACAGCGCCCGGCGGGTCATGGTGCGGGTGGCGGCCGCCGCCGTGTGCGACGCCGCGGCCCGGCGCCCCGCCGCCGAGCGTCCGGCGTCCACGGTCAGCACCGGCATGGTGCGGGCCACCCGGCGGGCGGTACGGGAGAAGGCACGCGGGTTGCCGAAGGACTCCAGGTGCAGCAGCGCCAGATCGGTGTGCCCGTCGGCCTCCCACCACTGGAGCATGTCGTTGCCGCTGACGTCGTACTTGTCGCCGAGCGAGACGAAGGTTGACACGCCGATGCCGAGCCGGGCCAGCCCGGCGAGCAGGGCGATGCCGACCCCGCCGGACTGCACGGCGACCCCGGCGGTGCCCGGTCCGGGATGGCGGGCGGCGAAGGTGGCGTCCAGGCGGACGTCCTGCTCGGTGTCGGCCAGGCCCAGGCAGTTGGGGCCCACCAGCCGCATCCCGTACCGGCGGCAGGACCCCAGCAGGGCGCCCGACTGGTGGACGTCGAGGCCGGCCGTGACGACGAGCAGCGCGGCCACGCCGGCCGTGCCGCACTCCTCGGCGACCTGCGGCACGGCCGCCGCGGGGACGGCCACGACGGCGAGTTCGGGCACCTGCGGCAGCACGGCGACAGAGGGGTACGCGTGCACCCCGGCGACGGACCCGGCCTCGGGGTGCACGGCGAACAACCGGCCGGTGTAGGACCCCGTGCGGATGTTGCGCAGGATCGCCCGGCCGACCGAGCCGGGGCGGCGGCCCGCGCCGATCACCGCGACGGACCGGGGCCGCAGCAGGGGCCGCAGGCTGACGAGGTCGGCGGCCCGCCCGCGGGTGTCCACCGCCGTCAAGTAGCTCTCGTCCTCGGTCAGTTCGACCAGGCAGTGCACCTCGGGCCCGTCGAAGCGGCGGGTGACGCGCAGTCCGAGGTCGTGGAACACCTTCAGCATGGCGTGGTTCTCCGCCAGGGCGTCGGCGGTGAAGGCGGGGATGCCCGCGGTGCGGGCGGCGTCCGCGAGGTGTTCGAGCAGCAGGGTGGCCACACCGCGGTGGTGCCAGTCGTCGGCGACGGCGAGCGCGACCTCGGCGGCGGTGCCCTCCGGGTCGGCCTCGTACTCGGCGAGGCCCACCAGACGGCCCGCGTGCTCGGCCACCAGGGCCTCGTGGCCGGGGCGTCGCGGCGCGGCGGCACGGTCGGCGGCCTGCCGGGCGGAGGCGCGGCTGAGGGAGAAGAACCGCAGCCGCAGGTTCGTGTCGGACATCTCCTCGTACAGGCGCAGCAGTTGGTCGTGGTCGCCCGGGACCGCCCGCCGGATCCGGACGGTGGTGCCGTCGGTCAACAGGGCGTGGACGGGTGGTTCCTGGGTGTCGGTCATCGCACTCTCCCTCCGGGGCCGTCTGCTTCAGCCTCGTGCGGGCGTGCCCGGCCCCCCAGGGGCTGACCGGGCACGAGACCGGGCCGACCGGCCCACCGGAATCACCCGGGCGGGCCCGGGTGATTGGGGCCCGGCGGTTCCGGCGTCCGGGCCGGCAGGGGCTCTCCCAGTTCGTTCTCCACGGCGTCGGCCATCGCGCGCAGCACCTCGAGGGTGCGTTCGGCCTCGGCCTCGTCGATCCGGGTGATGGCGAAGCCGACGTGCACGACGACGTACGCGCCCACGCCCGCCTCCGGGGTGTAGGCGAGGCACACCTCTCGGCGCACCCCGCCGAAGTCGGCCGTGCCCATGCGTACGCCCGCCTCCTCGCGGACGTCGGTGATCCGGCCGGGGATGCCCAGGCACATCGCGTTCACTCCTCCCGCGCGAGCAGGGCGGACGCCACCGCCGCCTGCCCGTAGCTGATGCCGCCGTCGTTGACCGGGACGGCGTGGCCGGTCAGGACCCGCAGGCCCCGGGCGCGCAGCAGCCGGCCCACCTCGGCCAGCAGCCGCCGGTTCTGGAAGCAGCCGCCGCCCAGGCACACCGTGCGCGGGCCGCCCGCGGCGACGGCGTGCCCGACGAGCGCGTCGGTGACCGCCGCGACGGTGCCGTGGAAGGCGGCGGCCAGACGCGCCACGGGAACGCCGGCCGACCGCCCTTCGAGGAGGGCGGTCAGCGTGGGGGAGGGGTCGTACACCCACAGCGGGTCCGCCCGCACCAGCCGCCACGGCAGCGCGCCGGCGCGCAGGCCACCCGCGGCGCTCTCCAGCGCCACGGCCGCCTGCCCCTCGTAGGACACCGTGTCCCCGAGGCCGAGCAGGCTCGCCACGGCGTCGAACAGCCGGCCGGCGCTGGAGGCCCGGGGGCAGCGCACGTCCCGCTCCACCATGGCCCGGACCGCGCGCACCGTCCGTGGGTCGAGACGGTCCGTGAACGGCCGGACCAGCGCGTGCCCCGGCCTGGGCACGCCGAGCGGCTCCGACCCGTGCAGGTAACCGAGCGCCATCCGGGCCGGATGGCGGACCGCGGCCTCGCCACCGGGCAGCGGCGCCCGCGCGAAGCGTCCCACCCGGCGGTAGCCGGTCAGGTCCGCGACCAGGACCTCGCCGCCCCACAGGGTGCCGTCGTCGCCGAGGCCGAGCCCGTCGTAGGCCACCCCGACGAAGGGCCCGGTCAGCCCGTGCTCTGCGGCCACCGCCGCCACGTGCGCGTGATGGTGCTGCACGGCCACGCGGCGCTCCACGGGCAGCTCACGGGCCCACCGGGTGGACAGATAGCCCGGGTGCGGGTCGTGCGCGACGACGGCGGGAGTGATCCGGGTGAGCCGCGCGAGATCGGCGTACGACGTCTCGAACGCCTCGAACGTCGCCGCGTCCGCCAGGTCCCCGGTGTGCGGCCCGAGGTGCGCCCGTCCGTGCTCGGCCAGGGTGAGTGTGTGCTTGAGCTGGGCGCCGGCGGCCACCAGGGGCGGCGCGGCCGGAATCGGGAGAGGCAGGGGCGCGGGCGCGTAGCCGCGAGCCCGCCGCAGCACCAGCGTGCGGCCGCGCACCACGTGGACGACCGAGTCGTCGTAGCGGGCGCGGATCGGGCGGTCGTGCGTGAGGAAGCCGTCCGCCACCCCCGCCAGCGCCCGCCGTGCCGCCCGCTCGTCCGTGGCGATGGGCTCGTCGGACAGGTTGCCGCTGGTGACGACCAGCGGCCGGTCCAGCTCACGCAGCAGCAGATGGTGCAGCCCGGTGGTGGGCAGGAAGAGACCGACCCGGCCCGTGCCCGGGTGCACCTGCGGGGCGAGGCCGCGGCCCGGACCGGCCCGGCGCGGGGAGCGGGCGGCGAGCAGCACCACGGGCCGCTGCGGCGAGGTCAGCACCTCCTCCTCCGCGCGGCCCACCCGCGCCAGCCGCCGTACGGCCGCGAGGTCGCGCACCATGACCGCGAACGGCTTGGCCGGCCGCCGCTTGCGGCGCCGCAGCTCGGCCACCGCGGCCGGGTCGCCGGCGTCGCACACCAGCTGATAGCCGCCGAGCCCCTTCACGGCGACGATCCGGCCGTCGGCCACCGCCCCGACCGCCGCCCGCAGCGCGTCCTCCCCCCGCGCGTCCTGCCAGGCGAGCCGCGGACCGCAGCGGGGACACGCCAGAGGCTCGGCGTGGAAACGCCGGTCCGCGGGGTCCGCGTACTCGGCCGCGCACGCCGGACACAGCCCGAAGCGGCGCATGGCGGTGCGCGCGCGGTCGTACGGCAGGTCCTCGATCACGGTGGCGCGGGGGCCGCAGTCGGCGCAGTTGACGAAGGGATGGCGGTAGCGCCGGTCCGCCGGGTCGGACATCTCCCGCAGACAGGCCGCGCAGACGGCGGCGTCCGGCGGCACCTCGCGCGGCGCCGCGGCCGGGTCCGTCCGGCTCGCCCGCACGGCGAACCCGCTGCCGCGGGCCGGAGCCTCGCCGCCGGGACTCTCCCCGACCTCCACGCGGCGGACCGCGGACAGCGGCGGCGGATGCGCCCGGATGCCCGCCACCAGCGCGCGCACCGCCGCGGGTCCGCCGGCGGCGACCAGCTCGACGTGGCCGTCCACGTTGCGCACCCAGCCGTCCAGGCCGAGCGCGGTCGCCGACCGGTGGACGTAGGGCCGGAAGCCGACTCCCTGGACCCGCCCGAACACCTCGACGCGCCGGATGATCCGCCCGGTCACGGCCCGTCCTCCGCGCCCGGCACGTCCTCGCCGCCGTCGTCCCCGCGGTCGTCGCGGGCTTCCCGGGCGCGGTACCGGAGGATCTCCTCCTCCACGCTGCGCGCCAGCTCGTCCACCCGTGCCGCGACCGGGGCCGACAGACCGGTCCCCAGCGACTGGTCGGCGCCCTCGACGGCGTACACCACCAGGCGGTCGGGCAGCCGGTCCAGGGCCCGGGACAGTTCGACCGCCTCGCCCAGGCCCAGGCCGTGCGAACTGGTCGATCCGGTCCGCGGCAGCCGCGCCGCGTCCAGCACCAGCCGGTGGACCCGGCCCGGACGCGGCGGGTGCGCGTGCGCGGCGTCGAGGACGACGGCGAGCCCGGCGTTCTCCCACAGTCCGAGCAGCCGCGCCGGCTCGCCGTCACAGGTCTCCAGGGCGGTCCCCGGCGGCAGCGGACGGCCGGCGGCACGCTCCGCCAGGCGGTCGACCACGGCCCAGCCGACACCGTCGTCGTGGCGGAAGGAGTTTCCGACCCCGACGACCACGATCCGGGGCGTCACGGGCATCCTGCCGCTCCCTCGTTCCGGGCCGCGCGATCCCTCACCACGGGCCACGCGACCAGCGTGGTCCCGCCGCGGTGTGCGACGGCATGGGCCGAACGTCCCGGGAAGGGGCCGAACCGCCCCTCGTGGCCGACGGCACCGGGTGCGACGGTCGACAGTGGGATCTTTGCCGCACGGCGTGGCAGCCCGGCGAAAGGCGGTGGGCACGATGGATCTGCCCTTGGTCGTCGGCGTCGACGGATCGGATCCGAGTCTGACGGCGATCGACTGGGCGGTGGACGAGGCCGCCCGGCACGGTCTGCCGCTGCGGCTGGTGTACGCCTCCCTCTGGGAACGCTACGAAGGCACCTACCCGACGGGCAGCCGGGACCGGCCCTCCGAGCAGGTCATGGCCGAGCACATCGTCGCCTCCGCGGCGGAGCGGGCCCAGCGGCGCGACGCGGACGTGAAGGTGTCCACCGAGATCGTCCCCGAGGAAGCCGTCTCCGCCCTGCTGCGCGAGGCCAACAACGCCTCCGCCCTGGTGACCGGCTCCCGCGGCCGCGGCGAGCTGAAGGGGCTGCTCCTCGGCTCGGTGAGCCTGGCCGTCGCGGGCCGGGCGCACTGCCCGGTGATCGTGGTCCGCGGCGACCCGGCCGGCCTGGCCGGCACCCACGAGCGGATCCTGCTCGGCCTGGGAGACCCCGACACGGGCACCGAGGCCGTGCGGTTCGCCTTCCGCGAGGCCGAGGCCCGCGGCGGCGTCCTCGACGTCGTCCGCGCCTGGCGCTGCCCCGCGCAGGAGGCGTCCGACCGGGCGGCCGAGGAACCGGCGCGCGTCCACGAGGAGCGGGCCCTGGCCCTGCTCGACGAACTGCTGCGCGAGCCGATGGCCGACCACCCGGCGGTCCGGGTGCGCCGCGCCACGGTCGAGGGCCCGGCCCGCCGCGTCCTGGTGGACCGCTCGGCCGCCGCCGACCTCGTGATCGTCGGAGCCCGGCGCCGGGTGGGCCACTTCGGCCTCCAGCTCGGCCGGGTGAGCCACACGCTGCTGCACCACGCGCTGTGCCCCGTGGCGGTCGTGCCGCAACGGGTGTGACCCGCGCACCCGCCCCGCCCGAAGGGGGACCACCGCAGTGACGGGCCGGACCTGGGAGTACGACGGCTACCGCCCCGCGGACGAGCGGCTCAGGGAGTCGCTGTGCGCGCTGGGCAACGGCTACTTCGCCACCCGCGGCGCGCTCCCCGAGTGCGCCGCGGACGACGTGCACTATCCGGGTACCTACGTGGCCGGCTGCTACAACCGCCTCACCTCGCGCGTCGCGGGCCGCCGCGTCGAGAACGAGGACCTGGTCAACCTGCCCAACTGGCTGCCGCTGCGCTTCCGGACCGACGGCGGCGCCTGGCTCACCCCGGACACGGCGCCGGTGCTGGAGCACCGGCAGGTGCTGCACCTGGAGTCGGGTCTGCTGGAGCGGCGGACCCGGTTCGCGCTCGACGGGGGCCGCGCGCTGTCCGTGCGCCAGCAGCGCCTGGTGTGCCTGGCCGACGCCCATCTGGCGGCCCTGCGCACCGAGTTCACGGTCGAGGGCGGCACCGAGGACGTCGGCCTCGACGTCGAGGCGGCCCTCGACGGCGGCGTCGTCAACGCCGGCGTGCGGCGCTACCGGGACCTGGAGGGCCGCCACCTGACCCATGTGCACACCGGCACGTCCGCCCCCGGCACCGTGTGGCTGCGGTGCCGGACCCGCACCTCCGACATCCGCATCGCCATGGCCACCCGCCTCACCGCCGACGCGCCCGTCGCGACCCGGCACGAGCCCCCGCGGGCCCTGCAGGACGTGACGCTGCGCCTGACGCCCGGACGCACCGTCACCGTCGACAAGACCGTCGCCGTGCACACCTCGCGCGACCCCGCCATCAGCGACCCGCTGCGCGCCGCGATCGACCGGGTGGCCGCGGCCGCCGGCTTCGAGGAGCTGCTGGAGGCCCACCTCACCGCCTGGGACCTGATGTGGCGCCGCGCCGACCTCGACGTCCCCGGGGAACCCGGCCGCATCCTGCGCCTGCACCTCTTCCACGTCCTGCAGACCCTCTCCCCGCACACCGCCGACCTCGACGTGGGCGTGCCCGCCCGGGGCCTGCACGGGGAGGCCTACCGCGGCCATGTGTTCTGGGACGAGCTGTTCGTGCTGCCGTACCTGAACCTGCACTTCCCCGAGGTCTCCCGTGCGTTGCTGCGCTACCGCCACCGGCGCCTGGAGGCGGCCCGCTCGGCGGCGCGCGCGCTCGGCCGGCGCGGCGCGATGTACCCGTGGCAGAGCGGCAGCGACGGACGGGAGGAGACGCAGCGGCTGCACCTCAACCCCCGCTCCGGGCGCTGGCTGCCGGACAACTCGCGGCTCCAGCACCACGTCGGCTCGGCGGTGGCGTACAACGTGTGGCAGTACTGCGAGGCCAGCGGGGACGCGGAGTTCCTGCACACCAAGGGCGCCGAGATGCTGCTGCAGATCGCCCGCTTCTGGGCGGACTCGGCCACCTGGGACGACAGCCTGCGCCGGCACCGGATCCTGGGCGTGATGGGCCCCGACGAGTACCACGACACCTACCCGGGCGCCGTCCGGCCCGGCCTCGACGACAACGCCTACACCAACGTCACCGCCGCCTGGGTGCTCACCCGCGCGCTGGAGACGATGCGGATCCTGCCCGAACCGCGCCGGCGCGAGCTCGTCGAGCGCATCGGCCTGGACGGCGGCGAGCTGGAGCAGTGGGAGGACGTCTCCCGCACCCTGTACGTCCCCTTCCACGACGGCGTCGTCAGCCAGTTCGAGGGCTACGGCGACCTCGCCGAACTCGACTGGGACGACTACCGCAAGCGGTACGACGACATCCGCCGCCTGGACCGGATCCTGGAGGCGGAGGGCGACAGCGTCAACCGCTACAAGGCCTCCAAACAGGCCGACGTGCTCATGCTCGGCTACCTGTTCTCCCCCTGCGAACTCCGTTCCGTCCTCGACCGGCTGGGCTACCGCATCGACGACGACGTCTGGCTGCGCACCGTCGACTACTACCTCGCCCGCACCAGCCACGGCTCCACCCTCAGCGGCCTGGTGCACGGCTGGATCCTCAGCCGGGTCCGGCGCTCCGGCGCGTGGACCTACTGCCAGGAGGCGCTGCGCGCCGACATTGCCGACGTGCAGGGCGGCACCACCGGCGAGGGAATCCACCTCGGCGCCATGGCCGGCACGCTCGACCTCGTCCAGCGCGGGCTGACCGGCCTGGAGACCCGCGAGGGCGCCCTGTGGCTCGACCCGGTGCCGCTGCCCGAGCTGTCCTCCTACGGTTTCGCCATCCGCTACCAGGGCCACTGGGGCGTACGGCTGCGGATGGGGCACGGCGGCATGGAGATCGCCGTGCCCCCGTCGGACCGCTCGCCGATCGAGGTCCGGCTGGCCGACCGCGACGTCTGCGTCCAGCCGGGGGAGACCTCCCACCTGGTGCTTCCGGAATGAGAGCGGCGACCGCGAGGAGGAGGGGCCGGTCGGGCCCCGGCGGGGACCTGACAGCCCCTGCCCGCCCGGCGGGATCGGCGGGACGCTGACAGCGGGAGTTGACCTGAGCTCAGGAGGTGGGCGTCATGCTTCCGCCCGTTGTCGCAGGAGTCGACGGTTCCGCGGAGAGCCTGTCCGCCGCGGAGTGGGCGGCCCGCGAGGCCGTGCGGCGCGACCGGCCGCTGCTGCTGTTCCACGCCCGCAGCTGGCACCCCCGCGAGGGGGAGGGGGCGACCGCCGACGCGGCCCAGCGGCATCTGGCGGCCCGCGTCCTGCGCGAGGCCGAACGGCAGGTCCGCCGGGCCTGCCCCGGCCCGCCGCACGTGTACACCGAGCAGGCCGAGGGCCCGGCCACCGCGGCCCTGCTGAAGGCGGCCGAGCAGGCCGAGCTGCTGGTGCTCGGCTCCCGCGGGCTGAGCGGCTTCACCGGGTTCGTCGTGGGCTCGGTGGCCCTCGGCGTGGTGGCCAGGTCGGTGCGCCCCGTCGTCCTCGTACGGGCCGGGGAGGAGGCGGCGGACGAGCACCTTCCGGCGGACGACGGCAGCGCCTCCGTCAGCACCGGATACCGGGACGTGGTGCTCGGCGTCGACGTCGGCGACCCCTGCGACGAGGTCGTGGAGTTCGCCTTCGAGCAGGCCCGGCTGCGCCGCGCGCCGCTGAGGGCCCTGTACGCCTGGCAGGCGCCCAGCCCCATCGCCCTCGGGCCCGGCGACGTCGGCCTGATGAGCGACCCGCAGCAGGCCGAGGAGTGGCTGGGGTTCCTCACCGCCCTCCTGCAGGTGTGGCGGGAGAAGTACCCGGAGGTGGAGGTCCGGCAGACGGTGGTGGAGGACCGGCCGGCCGGCGCCCTCATGCGGGCGGCCACCGGAGCCGGGCTCCTGGTCGTCGGCCACCGCCTCGTCGAGCGGCCCGTGGGCCCGCGCACCGGCCCGGTCACCCACGCCGCGATCCACCACGTCGGCTGCCCCGTCGCCGTCGTACCGCACTTCTGAGCCGCATCCGCACGGGCCGCGGCGAAAGCCGGCGGGAGCCCGCCGGCCCCCGTGCCGCCACAGGGACCATGGGAGGTGACGGTCATGCCGAAGCCGGTCGTGGCCGGTCTGGACGGTTCCCGCGAGAGCCTCGCCGCGGCCCACTGGGCGGCGAGAGAGGCCCTGCGCCGGGGACTGCCGCTCCGGCTGGTGCACGCCTGGGAGGGGCTGCCCGACCGGGACGCCGCCGCGGGCCTGCCCGAGGTGCGGGTGCCGCAGTTCCAGGCACGCCGGGTGCTGCGCGCCGCCGCCGACCAGTTGAGCGAGCTGTACCCGCAGCTCTCCATCGCGGCCGAGCAGGTGCGCAGGCAGCCCGGTCCCGCCCTCCTCGACGAGGCGGAGCACGCCGAGCTGCTGGTTCTCGGCAGCCAGGGACTCGGCTCGGTCGGCGGGTTCGTCGCGGGGTCGGTCGCGATGTCCACCGTGGCGCACGCCGACCGGCCGGTCGTCCTGGTCCGCGCCGAGGAGACCGCGGAGTCCGAACACCTGCCGGACGGCACCGGGAATCCGTCGGTGCGCACGCCCCTGCGGGACGTCGCGGTCGCCGTCGACGTCGGCGGACCGTGCGACGACGTCCTGGAGTTCGCCTTCCGCGCCGCCGAGCTGCGCCGGGCACCGCTGCGCGTCGTCCACGCCTGGCACGTCCCGTTCACCGAGGGCCTCCCGGACGCCGGGCACCGGGCCCGGATCCGGCAGGAGGCGGAGCGGGAGCTCACGGCCCTGGTCGAGCCGTGGCGGCCGAAGTTCCCGTCCGTGTTCGTCGAGGAGACCCTCCACGAGGGACGGCCGGCCCACGAGCTCGTACGGGCCGCGGCCGGGGCGGGGCTGCTGGTGGTGGGCCGGCGCAGGAGGCACGCCGCGGTCGGCTCGCACACCGGCCCGGTCGCCCACGCCCTGATCCATCACGTCACCCGCCCGGTCGCGCTGGTGCCGCACGACTGACGGCCCCGGGGCGCGGCGGAGCGCGGCACAGGACGGCGCGTCACCCGGTGAGGTGACGCGCCGTCCTGTGCCCGCGTACGCGAGTGCGCCTCCCGCCCGGACCGGCGGGCTCCGTCATGCCTGCACGGGACTCCCGCCCGGACCGGCGGGGACCGTCATGCCTGCACGGAGCCCGCGTCCACGGGTCCGGCCAGCTCCACGATGTCGTCGGCCGCCACGTCGTGCAGCCGGACGGAGAGGTCCTCCAGAGCCCTGCTGACCGCCAGTTCGTCGCCGATCTCGGGGATCGGCCGGTCGATCGGGTTGCGCCGGGCCGCCCCGCGTCCGGTGACGGTCGCGGTGTCGCGGGTGGTGAGCACGGCTCGCGCGTGTGTGTCGTCGCCGTCCTCGGTGATGAAGATCTGCACGGTCCACTGCTTGGCTTCCATGATGATCACTCCCGTACGAGCGTCGCTCCCTTTCCTCACCCTGCGCCCCCGCACCCGGCGGCACCAGAGCCGAACGGCCCCTCCGGACCGCGCCGGGGCTCCCGGGCCGAAAGGCCCCTCGGCCCGGGAGGGGGTCGAGCGGCCCATGCCACCGGGCCCGGCGCGGGCCGACCATGAAAGGAGGACGCACCAGAAGGGCGGCTTCGCTCATGTCCGTCGCCAGCGCACGCCCCAGCCACGCCAGCACCTACCTCGTCCGCGCGGCCGTCACCGCACCCTCGGTCCACGACACCCAGCCCTGGCTCTTCGTCGCGAACGGGGACCGGGCCATCGAGCTGCACGCCGACGTCGACCGGCGGCTGCTGCTCACCGACCCCTTCGGCCGGGAGATGGTGATCAGCTGTGGCGCGGCCCTGTTCAACGTCCGGCTCGCCATGCGGCACCTGGGCTTCAAGCCTGTCGTCCAGCCCTTCCCCGACCCCCGGGACCCGGCCTTCCTCGCCCGGGTCACCTGGGGGGCCTACGCCGAGGCCACCTCCGAGGAGCAGGGCATGTACGCCGCCCTGCGCCGGCGCCACACCGTGCGCGGGCCGTTCCTCACCGACCCGCTGCCCTCCCACCTGGTCGACGCGCTGAGCGTGCAGGCCCACGGAGAGAGCGCCGGGCTGCACCTCGTCGACGACAGCACGAGCCGCCGGCACCTGGCCGAGCTGGTACGGGCCGGCCAGGACGTGCACCGCACCGACCCCGCGCACCACCCCGAACAGGCGCTGTGGACCTGGCGCCTGGGGCACCCGCGGCGCGAGGGGATCCCGGCCGGCGCGGCCGGCGGGCCCCCCGACAGCGGTGCCGGCGGCCGGCCCCCCGAGGGCGGCAGCGGCGGCCGGCCCACCGGCGGTGACAGCGGCGCCGAAGCCCCCGGCAGCGGCGGACCCGCGGGACGGGACTACGCGGGCCTCACCCGCATGTTCCCCACCCCGCCCCGCCGGTGGCCCGCCCGCACCGGGCTGGTCGCCGTCCTGGGCACGGACCGGGACGACCGGTCGGCCTGGCTGAGAGCCGGTCAGGCCCTCGAACGGATCATGCTGTTCGCGGCCGCCCGGGACGTCATGGCGGCCTTCCACACCCAGCCCCTCGAACTTCCCTGGCTGCGCGAGCAGGTGCGGCAGACGCTCAGCGCGGGCGAGTTCCCGCAGATGATCCTCCGCCTCGGCTACGCGCCCGGCGCCCGGCCGCTGCCCCGGCGCCCGCTCACGGAGGCGCTGCGCTAGTGCTGTGACCTCCACGGCACGGGCGAGGCGCCGGCGCACGGCGGCGGCACCGCCCGGGAGGCGCCGCCACGGGTCCGGCGGTCAGCGCCGCACGGTCAGCGGCACGGTGTCGACGGTCACCGGCCTGCCGTCCGCGGGCGAGAGGAAGTACGCCTTCAGCAGGCCGGGGCCGGTGCGGACGGCCTTGCAGGGGAACGTCACGTCGAAGGTGCCGCGGGTGCCGGTGCCCGACGTGGCGCGCACCATGACGTCGGCGGCGGTGCGGCCGGTGGTGTCGGTGACCCTCAGCCGGAAGACGGCCTCGAAGGTGTCGGCGCTGCCCCGCACCCGGAGCGGACTGCCGACGGAGTCGCCGGTCATCGGCGACTCCATCAGGACTGCCGGGGCGAGATCCTCGAAGTCGGCCCGCCCCACGGGCCCGTTGAGCACGACGCCCTCCCCGCCGAAGTGCCGCACCGGCGTGCCGTCGAGCGCGAACCGCACCTTCCGCACGCCGGGGAAGCGGGTGACCGTGAACACGACCTGCGCGAGCCGCGCCCGCAAGGACAGGCTGCCGCCGCCGCCGTCGTCGTACCGGCCGGACAGGTCGACGGTGGCGACGCGGTCGCGGATCACGACGGAGCGCAGCGCGGTCCCGGACGGGATGGCCGTGGTGCGGCCGTGCGCCCGTTCGTAGCGGCCGGGCCCGGCCAGCAGGGCCCGGACGGCATCGGCGGCGGTGGCCGGGGCGGTCACGGTGCGCGGGGCGGGCGAGACCTGCTCGCCGTGCAGGAAGTACACGCCGGTGCGGACACCGCGCGCCCCGCCCGCCGCCCCACCGCCGGCCGGGGGCCGGGCCGGTCCGGTGAATGTCCCTGTTCCGGGTCCCGTGCCTCCGGGGTGGCCGCCGACGGACGGTGCGGGCGCTCCGGAAGCGCTCGCCGACGGATCTGTCGAGGTCCCCCCGGAGGTCCCTCCCGGCGTCCCGGTGGCCGAGCCGGCCGACCGGCCGCCGTCCTGCCCGCCGGGACCCGTGCCCGTACCGCACGCGCCGACGACGAGGAGCGGCAGTGTCAGCGCCGCGGTGCACACCCATGGACGCCGCCCGCGAGCGCGCGGAGCCGAAGTCACACTGTTCATGGCATCCTCCTCCCACACCTCCAGCGAAGCGCCGGGCGAGGCCGCCCTCCAGGGACCGGTCGGCACTGCCGCCGGGCCGTCCGGCGGGCCACGCCGACCGACCGGCCCACCGCGCGAGGCACCTGTGGCAGATCGGACAGGCCTTACCACGCCGGGAGTTGACCGGGCGTCATCCCGCCGGACCGGCCGGGCGTCACCCCTCAGGGAGCGAGGGAGAAGTAGTTCTCCTCCTCCTGGGTGAAGTGCAGCCGGAGCACGGTGTGCAGGCCGTACAGGCAGGCCCGCAGGTCCTCCAGCTGCTCCGGTGCGAGCCCGCCGTCCGCGTCCGCGAGCGTGAGATGGGTGGCGATGCGCCGGGCCAGCCGTTCGATCTCCGCGTGGGCGCGGCTCATGGTGGCCGTCGCCTCGGGCCCGCCGAGGGTGGGCATCAGCGCCGGGTACAACTGGTGCTCCTCGGCGTACTCGTGGGGCAGCAGCCGCTCGGTGAGCAGCCGGTGCACCTCGCGGACCGAGGCGAGCGCCTGCGCGCCGCCGCCGTCGGCGAGCTGCGCCGCGGCGCCGCGTACGGCCTCCAGGACGTCCTGGAGGTCGTCGTGTTCGGCGGCGAAGCGCCGGATCAGGGCCTCCGTGGCGGGTTCCAGGGTGGGCCGGGCCGCCTGGTCGACCCGCAGGGCCCGCAGCGCGTTGAGGATGACGGCCACGTCGATGCCCTCCTGAAGCAGGGCTCCCACGGCGGGCGGCAGGAGTCCCACGGCCGCCGCGGCCATCGCCGCCAGGGACATCACCATGCCGCCGAGAGCGCTCTGCACGGCGATGCGCCGGGCGCGGACGGCGATGGCGACGGCGTCGGCCAGCGGGTCCACCCGGTCCGTGGTCAGGACGATGTCGGCGGCCTCGGAGGAGGCGGTGGAACCGCGTGCTCCCATCGCCACCCCCACGGTCGCCGCGGCCAGGGCGGGCGCGTCGTTGACGCCGTCGCCCACCATCACCGTGACCGCGCGCTCCCGCTCGGCGCGGACGGCGGCCACCTTGTCGGCCGGGGCGAGTTCGGCGCGTACGTCGTCCAGACCGAGGACGGCGGCGACCTCGCGGGCGGGCTCGGGCCGGTCGCCGGTGAGCATCACGATCCGCTCCATGCCCGCGGACCGCAGACGGCGCAGCGTCCGGGGCGCGTCGTGGCGGATCGGGTCGCGCAGGAGGACGGCGCCCATGGGCACGCCGTCCACGGTGAGCCAGGCGACGGCGGCGCCGTCCAGCAGGGCCCGGTTCTCGACGGTCCGGGCCCACGCCGGAGGCTGGACGCCGGGTTCCAGACGGCCCACGGTGGTCGGCCGGCCCTCGACGACTCCGCGGGCCCCCCGGCCCGCCTCCTCCGCCACGTCCGTCACCTCGGCCGGCTCCAGCCCGCGCTCCCGGGCCGCGTCGACGATGGCGTGCGCCAGGACGTGCGGCGAGTACTGGTCGACCGTCGCCGCCAGGCGCAGCACGTCGGCGGGCTTCCAGCCGGGCGCCGCGGACACGTCGAGCACGCGCGGGCGGCCACCGGTGAGCGTGCCGGTCTTGTCGAGCAGCAGGGTCCGGGCCCGCCCGAGGTTCTCCAGGGCGCCGCCGTCGCGGACCACCACGCCGAGGCGGGACGCCCGGGACAGGCCGGAGACGATGGCCACCGGCGCGGCGAGCAGCAGCGGGCACGGCGTGGCGACCACCAGCACCGCGACCGCCCGCACCGCGGAGCCGCTGAGCAGCCAGGCCAGGCCGGCGGTCGCCACGGACAGCGGCAGGAACCAGGCCGCGTAGCGGTCGGCCAGCCGCACCACGGGCGCCGACTCGGCGCCCGCCTGCTGGGCCAGCCGTACGATCTCGGCGTACGTGCTGTCCTGCTCGGTCGCCGTCGCGCGCAGCTCGAAGGCGCTGCCCGCGTTGACCACGCCGCTGCGCACCGTCTGGCCGTGCACCCGCTCCACGGGCGCGGACTCCCCGGTGAGCACCGACTCGTCGAGCACCGCCGTGGCGCCCACCACCAGGCCGTCGACCGGGACGACCTCTCCGGGCCCGACGACGAGCAGGTCGCCGACGGCGACCTCGGCGAGTGGCACCGTGCGGACCTCGCCGTCGGCGCGCCGCCGGGCGGTGCGCGGGGCGTGCTCCAGCAGGGCCCGCAGGTCGTGGGACGCCCGCTGCTGGGCCGCGGCCTCCAGGGCGCGGCCGGTGGCGAGCATCAGGGCGATCAGAGCGCCGGCCAGGTACTCGCCGACCGCGAGCGTGCCGCCGAGCGCCAGCACCGCGATGAGATCCACCCCGGCGCGGCCCTGCCGCAGCGCTCCCAGCACCCACCCCACGGCGGGTCCGACGGCGGCGATCGTGCCGAGCGCCCAGCACAGGTCGGCCCGGCTGCTCTGGCCGAGCAGCCAGAAGACGCCGCCGGCCGCCAGGGCCGCGGTCGTGACGGCCAGGAGGACCGGTTCGAGCCAGGAGGACGGGGTCAGCACCGAGGCGGGGCGGGGGACCTGCTGCTCCGGCTCGGTGCGGCGCACGGCGGTCCTCATCGCAGCCGCCGCCCGGCCCGGGCACGGAGGACGGCCGTCACCCGCGCGGCAACGCCGTCGGCTGCGGCGGCGACGGGTCCGGTCATGGCGCGCACCTCCTGTGGGCAGCGGTGGGGACCGGCCGGACGGTCCGACGCGGCTTCCGGTGCGGAGCGTCCGGGGCGGCCTCGCGGCGGTCTCTCCTCCAGGGTCCCGGCGGCCCGCGTGCCGGATCCAGGGCCGGATGGCACGCGCCGTGTCCCCGTCCGGCCCCTGTGAGGGGCGTCCCGGGCCGCACCCCCGTGACCGCGGCGGAGAGCGCCCGGCTCCCCGTGCGGGCCCTGGCGCTGTGACGGACGCTGGGCGGGAAGGAGGTGCCGTCATGGCGGACCCGGTGGTGGTCGGGGTGGACGGTTCGCCGTCGAGCCTGGACGCGGTGGAGGTGGCGGTGCGGGAGGCCGCGCTGCGTGGTGTGGGGCTGCGCGTGGTGCACGCCTTCGGCTGGCCGTCGCTCCATGTGCCGCCGGGCGGCACGCCCTGGAACCCGGCCGCGGCGGGGGTGCGCGACCTGGTGGACGGCACGCTCGGCGCCGCCGAGGAGCGGGCCCGCCGGGCGGCGCCGGGGGTGGAGCTGACGCGGGAGGTGACCGTCGGCGAGCCGCTGATGGTCCTGGAACTGGAGTCGCGCACGGCCTCGCTCGCAGTGGTCGGCAGCCGCGGCCTGAACGCCTTCGGCAGCCTGCTGCTCGGCTCCACCGCCGTGCACCTGGCCGCCCACGGCCACTGCCCGGTCCTCGTGGTGCGGGGCCTGCCGGACGCCACGGGTCCCGTCCTGCTGGCGGTCGACGGCTCCCCGGCGGCCGAGGGCGCCGCGGAGTTCGCCTTCGCCGAGGCCTCCCTGCACGGTGCCGACCTGGTGGCCCTGCACGTCTGGAACACCTGGACCGAGCGGGCCTACGACGGTCCCGGCGCTTCATGACGTACGACGAGGAACGCCTGCGCGCGGAGGAGGAGCGCGTCCTGGCCGAGGCGGTCTCCGGCCACCAGGAGCGGTACCCGGAGGTCACCGTGCACCGCCGGCTGGTCCGGGGCCGGATCCGCGCCACCCTGGTCGACGCGAGCGCCGATGCCCGGCTCGTCGTGGTCGGTGCCCGCGGCCGGGGCGGCTTCGCGGGCCTGCTGCTGGGATCGGTCAGCCAGGCCGTCCTGCACCACGCCCACCGTCCCGTCGCCGTGGTCCGCTCCGGCGAGAGGTGACGTCGCGGCCTCCGCGGGACGGCCGAAATGTCTCGCGGGGCGGCCTTCCCAGGGGGCGGCCCGCTGCACCAGAATACCCCTGGGGGTACAGTGCCGAGCCGGAAGGCACCGGGAGAAGGGGGAAGGCACGTGCCGATGCGCCTGTTCCGTCGGGGCCCCGGCAGGGTCACCGCGCGCGAGGCCGCCGAGCGCACCGGTCACACACCGGCCGGCCGCGGCGGCGCGCCCGCGGCGCCGGGCGGGTCCGTGCTCCTGGACGTGCGGGAAGGGCACGAGTGGCGCTCCGGCCACGCCCCCGGAGCGACGCACCTGCCGCTGTCCGCGCTCGCCGCGGGCGCGCCCCTGCCGCCCGGGACGGGCGGCCGCCCGCTGGTGGTCATCTGCCGCTCCGGTCAGCGCTCCCGGAAGGCCGCCGCGCTGCTGACCGCCCGCGGCGCCGCCGCCGTCGACGTCGTCGGCGGGATGCGGGACTGGGTGCGGGCCGGACTGCCCGTGGTGGACCAGCGCGGCGAGGACGGCACGATCGCGTGACCCGTGCCACGGGCGGCCGACGCGGCACTGCGCGCGCCGCCCGGGCTCAGGGCGGCGTCAGGAAGAGCCTCTCCGTCCGGGCTCAGGCCAGCGACAGGAAGAGCTTCTCCATCCGGGCGCGCATCTGGGTGGCGTCGGCGCCGTTCGTCCGCCCGGCCTCGATGTCCGCCACACACTTCTGCAGGCCGGTCGCGATGATCGCGAAACCGGCGCGGTCCAGCGCCCGCGAGGCGGCGGCGAGTTGCGTCACGACCTCTTCGCAGTCCCGGCCCTCCTCGATCATCCGGATCACCCCGGAGATCTGGCCCTGCGCGCGACGCAGCCGATTCAGTACGGCCTTCAGGTCGGCGCCCTCGAGTTCCAGGTCCACGTCCACTCCTCGCAAAATACCCCGAGGGGTACTGTACGTCCCCTTTCGGGTCCGCGTCGACCATCTCCGACTCGTCGCGGGGCCGCGGTGACCGGGAACGTCCCGGGCCGGTGCCGAGCACCGAGGGTACCCCTGGAGCGTATCCGGTGACGGCGAACACTCTTTCGACGGCCGGTCGGCGCCCCGGGAAGGACCTCTGGTCCCTGCTGTCACAGGCCGTCGATCACCACAGTGGAGCCAGACCCTGAAGGAGGTCAGCTTCCATGTCCCCCACCTCTGCCCTGCCCGTCGTCGCCGGCCTGGACGGCAGCCGGGCCGGCTCCGCGGCGGCCGACTGGGCCGCCCGCGAAGCCCTGCTGCGCGGTGTCCCCCTGCGTCTCGTGCACGCCTGGGACCACATTCCCACTCCGTACGCCACCCTGGCCGGGGTGGCCGTGCCGCCGGACCCGGACTGGTCCGAGCGGCTGCTGGCCGAGGCCCGGGCGTCCCTCGCGCGCCGTCACCCGGAGCTGCGGATCGACACCGCCCGCGTCTCCGGGGACCCCGCGACGGCGCTGGTGGCCGCCGCCTCCGAGGCCGAACTGCTCGTGCTCGGATCGCGCGGCCGGACCAGGACCGCCGGCCTCCTGCTCGGCTCCGTCAGCCGCGCCGTGGTCGCCCGGACCGAGCACCCGGTCGTCCTGGTCCGGTCCGACGGCTCCGCCGAGCCGGCCGAGGACGACTCCCTCGCCGTAACCGGCGAACCGGTGCCGGACGGCGACGTGGTGGTCGGGGTGGATCCGGACCGGCCCGACGACACCGTCCTCGCGTTCGCCTTCGACGCCGCCGCGCGGCGCGGCACCGGTCTGCGGGTGATCCACGGACGGACCCCGGCGGCGGAGCACTCCGCCGAGGGCTTCCCGCGGGCGGACGACCTCGCCGCCGCCCCCGCACCCCTGGAAGGGGCGCCGGCCGACGTGCTGCGCCCCTGGCAGCGGAAGTTCCCCGGCGTGCCGGTGACCGCGCAGGCCGTGGTCGGCCGGGCGGGCTCGCACCTGGTGGACGCCTCCCGGCACGCCGCCCTGCTCGTCGTCGGGCGGGCCGGGCGCCAGGCCGCGCTCGGCGCGCACATCGGGCCCGTCACCGACGCGGTCCTCCACCACGCCGCGGCGCCGGTCGCGGTCGTCCCGCACGACTGACCCCGACGGCCGCCGCCGCGGCCACGGACAGCAGGCGGCGGTCCTCCGGGACGTCCGTCCCGCGCCGCGCCGCACGAAGAACACGCAGAACACGCAGACCACGAAGAAGCCGGGCCAGGGCCGGAAGGACCTGGCCCGGCTTCTTCGCTTCGGGGAGGACGCCGCTTCGAGAGACCTCCGGGAGGACATCCGGAAGATCGCGGCGCCACAGCGGGACGGCGCTGCCGCCCGGCCGCCCCTCAGCCGTAGTAGGCCGCGCGCATCAGCCCCTCCATGTCGGCGAGCATCGGCATCCGCGGGTTGGCGGGCGCGCACTGGTCCTCGTAGGCGTTGAGCGCCTGCTGGGGGAGTGCCGCAAGGAAGGACCGCTCGTCGATGCCGAGGTCCCGGAACGCCGGCTCGATCCCGACGGCGTCCCGCAGTTCCTCCACCGCGCGGGCCAGGGACTCCACGCCCTCCTCCGGGGTCGCGGCGGGCAGGCCCAGGGCTCCGGCGATCTCCTGGAAGCGTTGCGGGGCACGGTAGTCCTCGTACTTGGGCCAGCCCGTCAGCTTCGTCGGGACCGTGCCGTTGTAGCGGATGACGTGCGGCAGCAGGATCGCGTTGGTGCGGCCGTGCGCGACGTGGAAGGTGGCGCCGAGGGTGTGCGACATGGCGTGGACGATGCCGAGGAAGGCGTTGCCGAAGGCCATGCCCGCGATGGTGCCCGCGTTGTGCATCTTCTCCCGGGCCTCGGGCCGGCCGGCCCGGTCGGTCACCGCGGCCTCGATGTTGCCGAAGATCAGGCGGATCGCGTGCAGGGCGAGCCCGTCGGTGAAGTCGTTGGCGTAGACGGAGACGTACGCCTCGACGGCGTGCGTGAGCGCGTCGAAGCCGCTGTCCGCGGCCAGCGCCGGGGGCAGCGCGGTGGTGAGCAGCGGGTCGACGATCGCCACGCTCGGGGTGAGCGCGTAGTCGGCCAGCGGGTACTTCTTGCCGCTCGCGGGGTCGGAGATGACGGCGAACGGGGTGACCTCCGCGCCGGTGCCGGAGGTGGTGGGCACGCACACCAGCCGGGCCAGCGCACCCGGCGTGGGGAAGCGGAAGGCGCGCTTGCGGATGTCGGAGAACTTGTGCCGCATGTCCGCGAAGTCGATGTCGTGGCCCGCGGCCTGCTGCTCGTACAGCAGCCACATCACCTTCGCCGCGTCCATGGGCGAGCCGCCGCCCAGCGCGATGATCGTGTCCGGCCGGAAGTCGCCCATCAGCCGCGCGCCCCGCCGTACGGAGTCGATGCTGGGCTCCGGCTCCACGTTGTCGATCACCTGGACGGTGACCGGCTCGTGCCGTCGTTGCAGCACGCGGTTGACGCGGTCGACGAAGCCGAGGCGGGTCATCGTCGCGTCGGTGACGATCGTGACGCGGTGCACGTCGGGCATGGAGGCCAGGTAGCGGAGGGACTGCGGCTCGAAGTAGATCTTCGGCGGCACCTTGAACCACTGGAGGTTGTTGCGGCGGGTGCCGACCCGCTTGACGTTCAGCAGCTGGGCGGCCGAGACGTTGTTGGACACCGAGGTGCTGCCCCAGGAGCCGCAGCCCAGGGTCAGCGACGGCAGCAGGCTGTTGTAGATGCCGCCGATCGCGCCCTGCGAGGACGGCGCGTTGACGATGACCCGCACCGTCTTCATGCGCCGGCCGTACGCCTCCGCCAGCTCCGGGTCCTCGGTGTGGATGACGGCGCTGTGGCCCTGGCCGTGGAAGGCGACCATGTCGGCGGCCAGGTCGAAGCCCCGCCGCTCGTCCTCGGCCCGCAGCACCGCCAGCACGGGGCAGAGCTTCTCCCGGGTCAACGGCTCGTCCGGGCCGACCCGTTCGGCCTCCACCAGGATGACCGAGGTGTCCTCCGGCACGGAGAATCCGGCCTGTTCGGCGATCCAGGCCGGACTGCGGCCCACGGCGGCCGAGTTGACCCGTGGCTCGCAGCCGCCGCCGGCGGGACCGGCGGCGGGGAAGAGGAAGCTTTCCAGCTTCGCCTTCTCCTCGGCGGTGGCCAGATGGGCGTGCAGGGCCCGGAACTCGGCCAGTGCCGCGTCGTAGATGCCGGAGTCGAGGATGACGGCCTGTTCGGAGGCGCAGATCATGCCGTTGTCGAAGGACTTGGACAGCACCAGGTCGTTGACGGCCCGGCGGAGCCTGGCGTCGCGGTGGACGTACGCCGGCACGTTCCCGGCGCCGACGCCGAGGGCCGGCTTGCCCGCGGAGTAGGCGGCCCTGACCATCGCGTTGCCGCCGGTGGCCAGGATCAGCGAGACCCCCGGGTGGTGCATGAGGACGCGCGTGGCCTCCACGGACGGGGACTCGATCCACTGCACGCAGTGCTCGGGAGCGCCCGCGGCGACGGCGGCGTCGCGCACGGTCCTCGCCGCCTCGGCGCTGCACCGCTGCGCGGAGGGGTGGAAGGCGAAGACGATCGGGTTGCGGGTCTTCAGCGCCAGCAGCGCCTTGAAGATCGTGGTGGAGGTCGGGTTGGTGACCGGTGTGACCGCGCAGACCACGCCGACCGGTTCCGCGATCTCGACCATGTCCTCGATGTCGTCCCGCGCTATGACCCCGACGGTCCTCATGGGGCCCATGCTGTGCGTGACGTGCTCGCAGGCGAACATGTTCTTCGCGGCCTTGTCCTCGAACACCCCGCGGCCGGTCTCCTCCACCGCGAGGCGCGCCAGCGCGGTGTGCCGGTCGAGCGCGGCGACCGAGGCCTTCCTGACGATGTGGTCGACCTGCTCCTGGGTGAGGGCGTCGTAGTCGGCGAGCGCCTTGAGACCGGCCGTGACCAGCCGGTCGACGGCTACCGCGGTGTCGGAGGGCACCTCGGTGGCGACAGCGTTGTCGGAGCGCTCCTCGGCGGCGATCGCGGTGTCGGTCCCGGCGTCGTGTCGGGTCATGGGGGTGTGCCTCCACTCTGGGGGTCGCCGTGGATCCGCGGCGGCATACGGACGGGAGCGGCACCGCGGGGGATCGGTACCACTCCCTGACTCCACTGTCCCGCCGGGGGCATTGCGGCCCCAGACACCGAAGGTCCCGTCCCGAGCCCGTCCGTCCCGGTCCCGGGGGACCGTCCGGCCCGGCCCCGGAGGCGTGCGCGCGGGCCGGGCCCGGAGAGGGGCGTACGCCCGCACGGCGGTCCGGGACACGGGCGTTCGGACTGGGCCTGTGGAGGGCGGGCGCCCGCGTGACGGTGCCCCGGAGACGGGCGTACGGGCCGGCCGGTCAGCAGTCGTCGACCCGGTACGACAGGTCGTTGACGACTCCGATGACGCCGTCCACCCGCCACGACAGGTGCAGGGCCAGCGCGATGTCGCTGCGCAGCTCCACCCGCCCGTCGAGGGTGACGACGCCGTCCCGGACGGAGACCGCGACCGCCTCCGACGCCAGCCCCAGCTCCCCGGCCACCACGTCGTCGGTGACCTGCCGGCGGATGTCGTCGTCCGTCCGCACGAATACCCTCAGCAGGTCGCGCCGGGTGGCGATGCCGATGAGGCGGTCCTCCTCGTCCACCACGGGCAGCCGCTCGATGCCGTGCCGCTCCATCACCCGGGCGGCGTCCGGGACCGGCTGCTCGGGGTGCACGGTGATCGCGGGCGTCGACATCAGGTCCTGCGCCGTGACCGCGCCCGGCGCCCGGCCGGTCCGGGCCGCCTCGCGCATGAGGTCGGTACCGGAGATGACGCCGAGCACCTTGTCGTCGTGGTCGACCACGGGCAGCCCGCTGATGCGGTTGTCGTCCAGCAGCCGGACCACTTCCTTGAACGGCGTTCTGCGGTCGGCGTGGACCACCTCACTGGTCATCACTTCGCCGACGGTCTGGGAAGTCACGGCAGGTTCTCCTCGAGCGGAAGGCAGAGAGGGAGGGGCACCCGCCCCTCCCCGCCCTGCCGAGTCGCGGTCACGACCTAGCGTTCCGGACCGCCGCGCCAGGGCGGCGGCGTGGCCGTCCTGCGGGCGGTGTCCGAGCGGTGGGCGGCCCGGTCCGTCCGGCTGCGCAGCCGGTCCTGCAGCCGGTCGGCCAGCTCCCGGGCGCTCGCCTCGCGGGCGCGGACGACCACCAGGTCGCTTCCCACCCGGATCTCGGCCCCGGCCGACCAGGGCTGCTCGGTGTGGGGCGCGGCCGCCCGCGCGATCCGCACCTCGCCGCTGACGGGCGGCAGTCCGGGACGGTCGAGGGCGGCGCCGACCTTCTCCCGGAGGTACGCGAGTGCCTGCTCGTCGACGTCGCCCTCGGCCCGCACCCGCACGGCGCCGGTGTCGTCGCCGGTGCCGAAGTCCCTGGCAGTCATGTTCTCCACTCCTTCTGCTCGTTCGGGCAGCGGCTCAAGACTGCTGCGTGTCCCCGCCCCGGCCCCAGGGCCGGCCGACCCGGGGGCCGGGGCCGGGAGTCCCGCTCACCTGGTGTCGCTCACCTCGGTTCCCTCCAGAGCGGCCCGGCCGGCCTCCAGACGCGCCACCGGCACCCGGAACGGCGAGCAGGAGACGTAGTCCAGACCGGCGGCGTGGAAGAAGTGCACGGACTCGGGGTCGCCGCCGTGCTCGCCGCAGACGCCGATCTTCAGGTCCGGCCGGGTGGCGCGGCCCTCCTCGACGGCTATCCGGACCAGGCGGCCCACGCCGTCGCGGTCGATCGTCTCGAACGGCGAGGCGGGGAAGACGCCCTTGTCGAGGTAGGCCGAGAAGAACGCGGCCTCCACGTCGTCGCGGGAGAAGCCCCAGGTGGTCTGGGTCAGGTCGTTGGTGCCGAAGGAGAAGAACTCCGCCTCCTCGGCGATCCGGCCCGCCGTGAGTGCCGCCCGGGGCAGTTCGATCATGGTGCCGACCGGGAAGCCGACCGCCACACCGGACTCCTCGGAGACCTCGGCCAGCACCCGCGTCACGTCCTCGCGCACCAGCCGCAGCTCCGTGACATCCCCGACCAGCGGGACCATGATCTCCGCCCGGGGGTCGCCGCCGGCCCGGGTGCGGGCCACCACGGCCTCGGCGACGGCGCGCACCTGCATGGCGACCAGTCCGGGCACCACCAGGCCCAGGCGCACGCCCCGCAGGCCCAGCATCGGGTTCTCCTCGTGCATCCGGTTCACCGCGTCGAGCAGTTCGGCGTCGTGCGGGTCGGGCCGGTCGCCGCGCGCCTCGGCCGCCGCGATACGGGTGGCCAGCTCGGTGCGGTCGGGCAGGAACTCGTGCAGCGGCGGGTCCAGCAGCCGGATGGTGACCGGCAGGCCGTCCATCGCCTCCAGGATCCCGGCGAAGTCCTGCCGCTGGAGCGGCAGCAGAGCCTGAAGCGCGCGGTCCCGCTCGGCGTCCGAGGCGGCCAGGATCATCTCCTCGACCAGCTTGCGGCGCTCGCCCAGGAACATGTGCTCGGTGCGGCACAGGCCGATGCCGCGGGCCCCGAACCGCCGCGCCCGGGCGGCGTCCTCGGGTGTGTCGGCGTTGGCCCGCACCTCCAGCCGGCTGACGGTGTCGGCGCGGTCCAGGGCGCGGGCGACCGCGTCGACCACCGGCGCCGAGGCCTCGTCCACGGCACCGTCCTCCAGGTAACGGATGACCGCGGAGTCGACCAGGGGCACCGTGCCCAGGTACACCGCGCCGGCGGAGCCGTCCACCGAGAGCACCGTGCCCTCCTCGACGACGGTGCCGTCCCGGGTGGTCAGACGCCGGGCCCCGGTGTCGACGGCGAGTTCCTCCGCGCCGCACACGCACACCTTGCCCATGCCGCGGGCGACGACCGCCGCGTGACTGGTCTTGCCGCCCCGGCTGGTGAGCACCGCCTGCGCGGCGACCATGCCGGGCAGGTCGTCCGGGGTGGTCTCCTGCCGCACCAGGACCACCCTGTCACCGGCCGCGGCCCGCCGTACCGCCTCGGCGGAGTCGAAGACGGCCGCGCCGACCGCCGCGCCGGGCGAGGCCGCGATGCCGTGGGCGAGCGGCTCACCGGTCGCGGTGGAGTCGAAGCGCGGGAACATCAGCCGGGCCAGTTCCTCGCCGCTCACCCGTGCCAGGGCCTCGTCGGCGCTGACGAGCCCCTCGTCGGTCAGCTCGGCGGCGATGGCGAAGGCGGCCTCGGCGGTGCGCTTGCCCACCCGGGTCTGCAGCATCCACAGGGTGCCGCGTTCGATGGTGAACTCGATGTCGCACAGGTCCCGGTAGTGCCGCTCCAGCGTCTCCATGTGGTCGCGCAGTTGTGCGTACGACCGCGGGTCCAGGCGTTCCAGATCGGCCAGGGAGACGGTGTTGCGGATGCCCGAGACGACGTCCTCGCCCTGGGCGTTCTGCAGGTAGTCGCCGTAGAGGCCGGGGCGTCCGGTGGCCGGGTCGCGGGTGAAGGCGACGCCGCTGCCGGAGTCGGGGCCGAGGTTGCCGAAGACCATGCGCTGCACGTTGACCGCGGTGCCGAGGTCGTCGGGGATGTGCTCGCGCCGCCGGTACAGCCGGGCCCGCTCGGCGTTCCAGGACCGGAAGACGGCGAGGATCGCCCGGCGCAGCTGCTCGGCGGGGGACTGCGGGAAGTACTCGCCCGTCTCCAGGTGGATCAGGTTCTTGTACGTCTCCACCAGCTGGGCCAGGTCGACGGCGTCGAGGTGCACGTCGTCGGGAGCGCCGCGCAGGTCCTTCAGCAGGGCGAGGGCCTGCTCGAACAGGGCGCCGTCCACCCCCATGACCGTGCTGCCGAACATCTGCACGAGACGGCGGTAGGAGTCCCAGGCGAAGCGCTCGTTCCCGGAGACCTTCGCCAGGCCCAGCACCGAGTCGTCGTTGAGGCCGATGTCGAGGATGGTCTCCATCATGCCCGGCATGGAGAACCGTGCTCCGGAGCGCACCGACAGCAGCAGCGGGTCGTCCGGCTGCCCGAGCCGCCGCCCGGCCGCGCTCTCCACGGCCGCCAGGTGTTCGGAGACCTCGCGCGCCATGCCCTCGGGTTCGGCCCCGGTGGCGAGGAAGACCCGGCACGCGTCGGTGGTGAGGGTGAAACCCGGGGGGACGGGCAGCCCCAGCCGCGTCATCTCGGCCAGGTTCGAGCCCTTGCCGCCGAGCAGGCCGGCCTGGTCACGGCCGCCCTCCGTGAAGTCGTACACGTAACGGACCATGACGCTGCGCTCCTCAGCTCTGCGGGCCCTGTCCGTTCCAGCGTCTGCCGGGCCGCCGGGACCGGGGAGGTGCCGGGTGTCCCGGGCGGGGGGCCGGTCGGCCCCGGCCGGGGGCGCGGGCTGCCCGCCGGCCGGGACCAAAGGACCCAGGGGAGGACTGTGCGGCCCTTGGGCGCGAGCCGCCTCGCGCCGCAGGCTCGGTACACAGGAGGGCCCACGGGCCCGGACCCGGGAGGGGCGTCATGCTTCGGAACGTCACGGCGGGGATCGACGGATCCCCCGAAAGTCTGGCGGCCGCGCACTGGGCGGCCCAGGAGGCCCTGCGCCGGGGCGCCGGGCTCAACCTCGTGCACGCCTGGTTCCCGCACCCCCGCCCGGCGCCGTACGTGCCCCTGGGCACCAGCGAACGCGGATGGGCCGAGGTGGTGCTGAAGGAGGCCGTGCACAGCGTGCACGCCGCGCATCCCGGGCTGGAGATCACCCGGCGCCTGGTGCGCGACACCCCGGTCTCCGCGCTGCTCGAGGCGGCCGGTGAGGCGGAGCTGCTGGTGCTCGGCTCGCTCGGGCTCGGCAGCGTGGTGGGCTTCGTGACCGGCTCGGTCTCCCATCGCGTGGTGGGACGCGCCCCCTGTCCGGTGGTGCTGGTGCGGGCCGGGCAGAGCGCCGCCGCCGAGCACCTGCCGGCCGTCGACGGGGTCGCCCCGGAGGAGATCCCGCAGACGCCGTTCCGCGCGGTCGTCCTCGGCCTGGACATCGCCCACCCCTGCGACGAACTGCTCGAGTTCGCCTTCGACGCCGCCCGGCGGCGCGACACCGGCCTGCGCGTCGTGCACGTCTTCAGGGCGCCTCCGCCCGCCGGTCCCGGCCCGGGCCCCGGCGCCGCGCAGGCCCCGGCGGCCGGGCACGAGGTGCTCGCGGCCGAGGAGCGTGCCGTCACCGCGGTGCTGCGTCCCTGGTGCGAGAAGTTCCCCGGCGTCCCGGTGACCCGGACCGTCGTCGAAGGACGGGCCGGAGCGGAGCTGGTGCGCGCCGCCGCCGGCGCCGGTCTGGTGGTGGTGGGGCGCCGCGACGGCGGCGGCCGCCTCGGCGCCCACACCGGGGCCGTCGCGCACGCGGTACTGCACCACGTGGCCGCCCCGGTGGCCGTGGTCCCGCACGTCTGAGCCACCCGCCCCCCCAAGCACCAGAAGGACCGAGATCCATGCGCATCGTCATCGCCCTCGGCGGCAACGCCCTGCTGCTGAGCGGCGACCGTCCGGACGGGGACGTCCAGCGGGCGAACGTCATCCGGGTGGCCACCGCGATCGCCCCCCTGGCCCACGAGCACGACCTCGTGGTCACCCACGGCAACGGGCCGCAGATCGGCCTGCTCGCCGAGGAGAGCACGGTCGACCCCGAGCTGTCCGCCCCGTATCCGCTGGATCTGCTCACCGCCCAGACCCAGGGCATGATCGGCTCCCTGCTGGCCCGTGCCCTGCACGACGCGCTGCCCGGACACCGGGTCGCCGCGCTCGTCACGCACACCGTGGTGCGCGGCGACGACCGGGCGTTCGCCCGGCCGAGCATGCCCATCGGCCCGTCCTACCCGCGCGAACTGGCCCATGCCTTCGCCCGGTTCCGCGGCTGGCACATCGCCGAGGACGGCCACGGCGGCTGGCACCGGGTCGTCCCCTCACCGTCCCCCGAGCGGATCCTGGAGACGGAGACGGTCCAGGAGCTGCTCGGCAGCGGCACCCTGGTCGTCTGCTCGGGCGGCGGAGGCGTCTGCGTGACCGGCGACCGGGGCGTCCTGGGCGGCACCGACGCCGTCGTCGACAAGGATCTGGCCGCCGCGCGGCTCGCCCAGGACCTCAAGGCCGACTTCCTGCTGATCCTCACCGACGTGCCGAACGTCTACGCGGACTTCGGCACGCCCGGCCAGCGGCCCGTCCTCGACGCCACGCCCGGGCAGTTGCGGGCCGGCCACTACGCCGACGACACGATGGGGCCCAAGGCCGAGGCGGCGGCCCGCTTCGTGGCGGCCACCGGAGCCCTCGCCGCGATCGGCGCCCTCGACGCCGCCTACGAGATCGTGCACGGCAGGTCGGGCACGCTGGTCCGCCCCGACCTGGCCGTCGGCTGACCGGCGGGCGGGCCCCCGTACGGGCCGAAGGTCCCCCGCGGCAGGGGCCGTTGGGGGCGGCACGCGGCGCTGTTGGGCACTCCCGGTGATCGGCGCGGACGACGAGGATCGACGGTGAGACAAGCGCTCAGGGAGAGGACCCCGTGATGACCGCGACGGTGACAGCCGGCCCCCGTACCGCCGAGGCCTGGCGGCACTTCGCCGGGACCGAGTGGCGCGCACGCGTCGACGTCCGCGACTTCGTCCAGGCCAACTACACGCCGTACGAGGGCGGTCCGGAGTTCCTGGCCGGCCCCACCGAGCGCACCCTGGCCGTCTGGGGGAAGGTCAGCGCGCTGTTCCCCGAGGAGCGCCGCAAGGGTGTCCTCGACGTCGACGCCGCCACCCCGTCGACCATCACCTCGCACGCCCCCGGCTGGATCGACCGGGACCGGGAGCTGATCGTCGGCCTGCAGACCGACGCCCCGCTGAAGCGGGCGATCATGCCCAACGGCGGCCTGCGCATGGTGGAGAACAGCCTGAAGGCGTACGGGTACGAGCCCGCCCCCTTCGTCACCGAGGTGTTCGGCATGTACCGCAAGACGCACAACGACGGCGTCTTCGACGCCTACACCCCGGCGATGCGGGCCGCCCGCAAGGCGGGGATCATCACCGGCCTGCCGGACGCCTACGGCCGCGGCCGGATCATCGGCGACTACCGGCGCGTCGCGCTGTACGGCACCGACCGGCTGATCGAGGCCAAGCGCGCCGAACGTGCCCTGCTGGACGCCCGCCCCTCCACCGAGCACGTCATCCGCGACCGCGAGGAACTCGCCGAGCAGATAAGGGCGTTGGGCGAGCTCGCGCAGATGGCGGCCTCCTACGGCTGCGACGTCACCCGCCCCGCCGCCACCGCGCGCGAGGCGGTGCAGTGGCTGTACCTCGGCTATCTCGCCGCCGTGAAGGAGCAGAACGGCGCCGCGATGTCGCTGGGCCGTACCTCGACGTTCCTCGACGTCTACCTCCGGCGCGACCTGGCGGAGGGCGTCCTCGACGAGAGCCGCGCCCAGGAACTGATCGACGACTTCGTCATCAAGCTGCGCATCGTGCGGTTCCTGCGCACGCCCGAGTACGACGCCCTGTTCTCCGGCGACCCCACCTGGGTGACGGAGTCCATCGGCTGCATCGGCGCCGACGGCCGCACCCTGGTCACCCGCACCTCCTTCCGCTTCCTGCAGACCCTGTACAACCTGGGACCGGCCCCCGAGCCCAACCTGACCGTGCTGTGGTCGCCCCGACTGCCCGCCGGGTTCAAGGAGTTCTGCGCGCGGGTCTCCATCGACACCAGCGCCGTCCAGTACGAGTCGGACGACCTGACGCGCCCGCGGACCGGCGACGACACCGCGATCGCCTGCTGTGTCTCGGCCATGGCGGTCGGCCGGCAGATGCAGTTCTTCGGCGCCCGGGTCAACCTCGCCAAGGCCCTGCTCTACGCGGTCAACGGCGGCCGCGATGAGATGACGGGGGATCAGGTCGCGCCCGCCATGCCGCCGTTGACGGGGGAGTACCTGGACTACGAGGAACTCTCGGCGGCGTACGACCGCGTGCTGGACTGGCTGGCCGAGACCTACGTCGACGCGCTCAACGTCATCCACTACATGCACGACAAGTACGCCTACGAGCGCATCGAGATGGCCCTGCACGACCACCCGGTGCACCGCTTCATGGCCTGCGGCATCGCCGGCCTGTCGGTAGCCGCGGACAGCCTGTCCGCCGTCCGGCACGCCCGGGTCAGGGTGATCCGGGACGAGACCGGGCTCGCCGTCGACTACGCCGTCGAGGGGGAGTACCCGGCGTACGGCAACAACGACGACCGCGCCGACCGGCTCGCCGTCGGCCTGGTCGAGTCGTTCATGGCGAAGGTGCGCCGGCACCCCACCTACCGGGACGCCGAGCACACCCAGTCCGTGCTGACCATCACCTCCAACGTGGTCTACGGCAGGCACACCGGCAACACCCCCGACGGCCGCCGCGCCGGGCAGCCCTTCGCCCCCGGCGCCAACCCGATGAACGGCCGCGACCGGCACGGGGTCGCCGCCTCGGCGCTGTCGGTGGCGAAGCTGCCGTACGAGCAGGCCCGGGACGGGATCTCGCTGACCACGACGATCACCCCCGAGGGACTGGGGCACGTGCCCGCCGAGCGCGCGGGCCATCTGGCCGGCATCCTCGACGCCTACATGTCGGCGGGCGGCTTCCACATGAACGTCAACGTGCTGGACCGGGCCACCCTGGAGGACGCGATGGAGCACCCGGAGCGGTACCCCGAGCTGACCATCCGGGTCTCCGGCTACGCCGTCAACTTCGTCCGCCTGACCCGGGAGCAGCAGCTCGACGTGATCAGCCGCACCTTCCACGGATCGCTGTGACCGCCGTGCCCGGCGCGCTCACCGGCCGGATCCACTCCTGGGACCTGTCCACCGGCGTGGACGGTCCCGGGACCCGGTTCGTGCTCTTCGTCAGCGGCTGCCCGCTGCGCTGCCTGTACTGCGCCAATCCCGACACCTGGCACATGCGGGACGGGCGCCGGGCCACGGTCGACGAGGTGATGGCCGAGATCGGCGGGTACCGCGACTTCGTCACCACCGCGGGCGGAGGGGTCACCCTCACCGGCGGGGAACCGCTGCTCCAGCCGGCCTTCACCGGGGCGGTCCTGCGCCGCTGCAAGGAGGAGGGACTGCACACGGCCCTCGACACCTCCGGACTCCTCGGGGCGCGGGCCACGGACGGGATGCTCGCCGACACCGATCTGGTGCTGCTGGACGTCAAGTCCTTCGACGTGGCCACCTACCGCAGACTCACCGGCGGCGCGCTGTCCCCGACCCTGAACTTCGCCACCCGCCTGGACCGGCTCGGCGTCCGCACCTGGATCCGCTACGTCCTGGTCCCCGGCTGGACGGACGACCCGGAGGCGGTCGACGGCCTCGCCCGTTTCGTGGCCGGCCTGGACAGCGTCGAACGGGTCGACGTACTGCCCTTCCACAAGCTCGGGGCGGCCAAGTACGAGGCCCTCGGCATCCCCTTCCCGCTGCGCGACAACCCGGTCCCGGACCCGGCGATGACCGAGCGGGTCCGGCGTCGGTTCCACGAGCGGGGCGTGGCCGCCCACTGACCGGTACGCCCGCCCGGCGGGGCGTCCCGTACGGCGGGGGCGCTCCCGTGGCACCCTGGCGGCATGTGCGGCCGCTACGCTTCCACCCGCCGTCCCGAGGACCTGGTCCAGCACTTCGGGGTCACCGAGTGGCGCCCCGAGGAGACGCTCGCGCCGAGCTGGAACGTGGCCCCGACGGACGAGGTCTGGGCCGTCCTGGAGCGCGCCCCGCGCGAGGACGGCGACGGGCGGGCCCGCCGGGAGCTGCGCCCGCTGCGCTGGGGGCTGGTGCCCTCCTGGGCGAAGGACGTGAAGACCGGCGCGCGGATGATCAACGCGCGGGTGGAGACCGTGCACGAGAAGCCCGCCTTCCGCCGCGCCTTCCGCCGGCACCGCTGTCTGCTGCCCGCCGACGGCTTCTACGAGTGGGAGCGGATCGAGGCTCCGGACACCGGCAGGGTGCGCAAGCAGCCGTACTACATCCACCCCGAGGACGGGGGGCTCATGGCGTTCGCCGGGCTGTACGAGTACTGGCGCGACCCGGCGGTCGCGCGGGACGACGACCCCGCCGCCTGGTTGGTGACCTGCACCATCATCACCACCGAGGCCACCGACGCGGCCGGCCGCGTCCATCCCCGGATGCCGCTCGCCCTCAGCCCGGACCACTACGACGCCTGGCTCGACCCGCGGCACGAGGACGTCGCCGGGCTGCGCGAGCTGCTCGGCCCGCCGGCGGGCGGGCACCTGGACGCCCGGCCCGTCTCCACGGCCGTCAACAACGTGCGCAACAACGGCCCGGAACTCGTGGCGGAGCAGACCCCGTAGCGCCGCTCGATCCCCCGCGGCGGACGCCGTGGCGCCGCTCATCCCACCGGAGCGGACGCCGTGGCGCCGCTCATCCCACCGGAGCGGGCGCCGTGGCGGCGCTCATCCCTCCACGTCGGCCGTGAGGCGCCGCAGCAGACCGAGCAGGTCGGCGCGCTCCCGTCCGGACAGGGCGGCGAAGCACGAGGCGAGCACCTCGTCGGCGATCCGGTGACCCGCGGCCAGGACGTTCTCGCCCTGGGGCGTGAGGTGGTGCTCGATGCGGCGGCCGCGACCCGGACTGCGCTCCACCAGTCCCTGGGCCGTCAGCCGGCCGGCCAGGGTCCCGAAGGCCTGCTCGCTCTGGAAGGTCGCCCCGGCCAGCTCGCGGGCGGAGGCCCCCGGACTGCCGCCGATCGCCCGCAGCGCGTCCCACTGGGCGAGCGTCGTCCCGGCGGCCGACAGGGCGCCGTCGAGCGCCCGGTGCTGCCGGTACTGGGCCAGCTTGACCGCTCTTCCGAGTGCTTGCAGGTCACCATGCATGTGCGGAGTCTACGTCATGACCAAGCTAGCTTATATAAGCATGTTTAGTTAGGGTGGCGTCATGCCCACAGACCACACGGCGGACGTCTGCGCCGACCTGTCCCTCACCCTGTCCGAAGCCGGCGCGGGACGGCCCGTGCTCGTCCTGCACGGCGGCGGGGGCCGCGCCACCGTCGCCGGCCTCGCCGCCCGCCTCTCCCGGACCGCCCACACCCTCACCCCCGTCCACCCCGGCTGGGACGGCACCCCGCGCCCCGACTGGCTCACCGGCGCCGACGACCTCGCCCTCGCCTATCTGCACCTGCTGCACGACCGCCGCCTGGCCGACGTCCTGGTCGTCGGCTCCTCTTTCGGCGGCTGGATCGCCGCCGAAATGGCCGTGCGCGACACGGCGGGCCTCATCACAGGCCTGGTCCTCGTCGACGCCGTCGGCGTGCACGTCCCGTCCGAACCGATCACCGACGTCTTCGCCCTCGATCCCCGCGCCCTCGCCGAGCACTCCTGGCACGACCCCGACCGGTACCACGTCGACCCCGCCGGTATCCCGGCCGGTCAAGTCGCCGTCCGGCAGGCCAACATGGCCACCCTGCGCACCCTCGCCGGCGACCCCTACATGCACGACCCCAAGCTGCTGCGCCGGCTCGGCCGGGTCGACCGGCCCGCCCTGCTGCTGTGGGGGGAGAGCGACCGCGTCGTGACCCCCGCGTACGGAGCGGCGTACGCCCGCGCCTTCGGAGACGGCCGGCTGGAGGTCGTCCCGGAGGCCGGGCACCTGCCGCAGATCGAGCGGCCCGACGCCACCTTCGCCCTGGTCGACGCCCACCTGCGGTACACGGGCACCCGCGCCTACCGATGACCGTCCGGCGCTCGCCCACCCGGACGCGTCGCGTCGCGCCACCCACCCGGCTTGTGCTTACCGTGCTCTAGAAGTGACGTGACGTGAGGTGGCTGTCGGCCGGCAACGGGAGGCGTGGTGACGGATGCGGGCGGCCCGGCGGCCGGGCGGGGCCGGACGCGCCGCCCCGGCGGAGCGGTGCTGGGCAGCCGGCCCGCGCACGCCGTGCGGATCGGACCGCGCACCCGCCCGGTCACCTCGGCGGCAGAGTTCACGGTGCCCTGGCTGCGGATCGCCGCCGCCTACGCCTGGCGCCTCCTTCTCGTCGGTGTCGTCGTCTACGGCGTCTTCACCGTCCTCGGCCGCTTCCAGCTCGTCGCCGTGGCCCTGTTCCTCGCCCTCGTCATCACCTCGGTCCTGCGCCCCCTGGCCGACCTGCTGAACCGCCGGCTGCCGAGATCGCTGAGCGTCGCCGTCGCCCTCGTCGGCAGCATGCTGGTCCTGTTCGCCGTGCTCGCCCTGGTCGGCAACGCGGTGGCGGGCGAGTCGGCCCGGCTGACCGGAGAGTTCCGCGGCGGCGTGCGCCAGATCGAACGGTGGCTCCAGCGCCCGCCGTTCCGGCTCGGCCCCGGCACGCTCTCCGAGCTCCAGCGCCAGCTCCTGTCCTACCTCTCCACCCACCGGGGCAGACTGCTCAGCAGCGCCGTCAGCGGATTCGGCCGGGTCGTCGAAGTGATCACCGGCGGCGCGCTCGCCCTCTTCGCCTCCGTCTTCTTCATCCACTCCGGCGAGGGCCTGTGGGCCTGGGGGCGCGACCAGCTGCTGCCCGCCCCCGCCCGCCAGGCCTGGGACCGGGCCGGGCGCGCGGCCTGGGGGACGTTCGCCGGGTACACGCGCGGCATCATCATCGTGGCCGCCACCAACGCCGTACTCGTCGGCGTCGCGCTGTTCGTGCTGCGGGTGCCGCTCGCACTGCCGCTGACACTGCTGGAGTTCTTCGCCACGTTCATCCCGCTGGTCGGCTCCCCGGTGGCGCTCGGGGTGGCCACGGTGGTCGCCCTCGCCGGGCGCGGCCCGCTCACGGCCGCGGCCGTGCTCGTGCTCATCGTGGTCATCGGCCAGCTGGAAGGGCACGTGCTGCATCCGCTGGTGATGAGCTGGGCGGTCCGGCTCCATCCGCTCGTCGTCGCCGTCGCCGTCATCGCGGGCAGTATCGTCGCGGGCGTCATCGGCGCCGTCGTCGCCGTCCCGTTCGTCTCGGTCGTCTGGGCCGTGCTGCGCGCCCTGCGCTCCGTGCCGCCGTGAGCCTTCGCCGCCCCGGCGGCCGCGGCGCGCGGGGGCCGGCTCAGGACGGGGTGACGGACTGGTTCGCGAGGGCCCGGGTGCGGTAGGCGCCCGGGTAGCGCCGGGTGAACTTGATCGCCCAGACCAGCAGGACCACGGGGAGGACCCAGTTGAGCCAGTCGTCCGCGGACGGGACACGCAGGGCCAGCCAGCTCAGGAGGGCCATGGCGGCGAACACCGCTCCCCAGGTCGCGGTGAGGACGATGTTGATGTGCCGGAAGATGGGGGACTGCCACAGGTGAGGCGGTGTGCTCTGCCGGGCGTACTGCGCGGTGAACGGGTCGAAGAACAGCGAGGCGAGGGCGACCAGGGCCACCACGCCGTTGGAGATGACCTGCGCGTACTCCTCCAGCCCGTAGAGCTGTTGCCGGTCGAGGGCGAGCGCGAGCACCGCCAGCACGGCGAAGAAGGCGATGCCCGTCATGTCGAGGAGGTAGAAGCGGCCACTGGCGAAATCCCGGCCGGACAGGCCGATCGCGGCGACCAGCGCGGCCAGGGCCGCGTACTCCCAGGTGCTGGGACTGGCGACGACGCCGAAGATGATCCAGGGGGCGAACGAGTAGAAGACGCTGCTCGTGCCGACGGTCCTCTGTGACGCCGCCTCAGTCGTGGCCTGCCGTTCCATGGCATCCCTCCGGACCTGGGCGCTCCGGTTGGTGGCGGAAGGTGTACGCCCGCGAGTGTGGCGGATTCTGTAGGCCTGGCAGATTTTGACACCTTGTCACCATGTGCCGCGGGAGCTGTCGAGCCCTGACGTGCCGCGGTGTGCGGCTCCGGTGGAGGAGCCGCACACCGTGACTTCAGTGGGGGAGGGGGTCAGTGGCCTCCGTGGCCTCCGTGGCCGTACCCGCCGTGGCCGTACCCGCCGTGGCCGTACCCACCGTGGTTGTACCCGCCGTGGTGGTAGTACCCGTAGTCGTGGTCGTAGTCGTACCAGTAGTAGTAGTGGTGGTGGTGGTGGCGGTAGTAGTAGCAGTCGTCGTCGTCCCACCACCAGTTGTTCCAGTAACCGCAGTAGCGGTTGTAGTGGTTGGAGTAGCTGGAGTGGTGGATGCTGTGGCTCTGGGGGGTGGCCGAAGCGGTTCCGGCCGTGCCGATCGCGGCGCCACCGGCCATCAGAACGCCGGCCGCCGAGACCGCGAAGAGACGCTTCACGCGCTGTGCTCGCATGGGAATACCTTTCTGTCCATCGACTCGCGCGAAGTGCGGGCGCGAGGTGGATGGCCGCCACCGCCCTCTGGGAAAAGTGCGGCGCGGTCGTAGGCGTCGCCGCATGTCTGTTGTGAAGAAGCACGTCTCGGCTTCCGACGCCGCCGTGCCGGCCACGGACGGATCCGTGGGCTGACGCTGCGACCACGGCCCCCGTTGGAGGACCTGCCGGACGGGGCGTGCCCCCGTTGCGGCTCTCACTTACAGACGCTAACCGCCCGTCGACGAGTCGGCATCTCGAGCGGACGATCCGGACAACACCCGCGCCCCCGGCCGGAATCGTCCGGCCGGAATTGCCCCCTGAGGCCAATTTCCGGGCGGGCTCAGGGCAGTTCGACGATCGGGCGAGGTCGGTGACCGGGAGTGGTGGGTCCGACTCGCAGCGTGTCCGCGGCGCCGACGGCGTCATCGCACGGAGTGCGAACCCCGGCCGTGGGACCGGCCCGGAGCCCCGTGCGCCACCCGGACGGAGCAGAAGGCAGGCCTCCCCTCGCGGTCCCCTCCCGCCGTCCGCCCGGATGCCACCGGCCGCTCGGACGCCGCCGCCTGAGGCGGCGCTAGCCGATGTGCCGCTCCATCCAGTCGGCGGCGGTCCTGCGGAACAGACGGCGGTTGTCGGCGCGCCGGAAGTCGTGGCCCTCCTCGCGCAGGACCAGGATCTCCGCCTCCAGGCCGCGCTCCCAGGCCGCCCGGACGAACTGTTCGGACTCGCCCGGCGGCACGTTGGTGTCGTGCTCGCCGTGCACGGCGAGCACCGGGACGCGCAGCGCGTCCACCCGGCTCATCGGCGACAGGGCGCGCAGCAGGTCGCGGTCGCGGTCCGGATGCCCGTACTTGTGGGCGGCCGACTCGGCGATCCACGGCTCGGTGCCCGCGAAGAAGGTCGCGAAGTCCGAGATCCCGCAGACCGCGACACCGGTGCGGAACAGGTCCGGATGCCACACCAGCGACGCCATCGTGAGGTAGCCCCCGTACGAGCGTCCCATCACGGCCAGCCGGCGCGGATCGGCGAGGCCCGCCAGGACCACGTGGGCCGCGCAGTCGGCCACGTCGTCGAGGGCGGCGAACCGCCCCGTGCCCAGGTCCGCGTCGACGAAGGAGCGGCCGTGCCCCGAGGAGCCGCGCACGTCCGGGGCGAAGATGTCCAGCCCCCGGCCCAGCAACTCGTGGTAGAGCGGGTGGAACTCCGGGCGCTCCTGCTCCTCGGGGCCGCCGTGCAGATGCACCACGCACGGCGCCGGCTCGCCGGGCGAGCGGCCCGGCGCCCGGTAGTACCAGCCGCCGAGCGTCAGCCCGTCCCGGGCGAGCGGATGCACCGGCACCGGCCGCACCGGCGGCCGGTGCCCGGGGACCGTGTCCCGGTCGGCGGCCGACCACGGGGTGCGCAGCGCGGCGCCCTGGGGCAGCCACCACACGCCGGGACGGCGCTGCGAACCGGAGAGGGCCACGACCGGGGCGGCCGGGTCGGCCAGGGCGGCCACCCGGGTGACCACCTCGTGCGGCAGCTTCACGGCGCGCGACGGGCCCACCGTCGCGCCGGGCACCGCGCTCCCGCCGGGACGCGGCGGTGAGGGGGGCGCTTCCACCGCCGTGTCCTCGGGGGCCCCGTTACGCCCGTCCTGAGCGCCGGGGGAGCGCAGCGCGGTGACCTCCAGTTCGCTGACGCCCCGTACGTTCCAGCACAGCACGGCGCCCCGGCCGTTGCGGTCCAGCTCGAGCAACTCCAGATCGCAGTGGTCGCGTTGCGCCACCACGGCCAGGTCCACCCGCCGCCCCTGCGCGTCGAGCCGGACCGCGTAGAGGGCCGCGTACTCCCGGCGGTGGTCGCTGCGCAGCCAGAGGGTACGGCCGTCCGGCGAGAAGCCGCCGATCCAGGGATCGCCGTCGGCGACCCGCTGCGTGCAGGTCACCCGCAGGTCGCGGACCCGGACCACGAGCGCCTCGCGGTTGCCTCGCGGACCCCGGCGCACCAACGCGAGCCGGCCGTCCCGGCTCAGGTCGCACACGCGCAGGGTGGCGGCGCCGCGTTCGCTGGCCAGCAGCACCGGGGCGGACAGGCCCTCCGGGTCGATCAGGTAGGCCGACAGCGTCTTGGGCGGCGCCGTCTCGGGGGAGACGATCCGCTCGCCCCCCGGGGAGACGAGACCGTCGACGGCCGGGCCGCGCGGCGTGGCGAGGGCGCCGACGAGCAGCCCCGGGGTCGGCGCCTCGTTGTACGCGGGGGCCTGCGGATCGCCCCGGTGGGTGGGGGCCGGGGTGTCCGCGGCGAGATGGGCGGTGCGAGGGTGGGCGATCCCGGGGTGGGTGCCGCCGGGGTGCGCGATGCCGGGGTGCGTGGGGTGAGGGGTGGTGCCGGGGTGACCGGCGCCGGGATGCGCGATGCCGGGGTGCGGGACGCCGGGGCCGGTGGCGCCGTGGTGGGCCGTGCCGGAGGTGTCCCGCTCGCCCGCCGGCTCGCCGGGAACGTGGGACTCGGCGACGGTCACGGCGACGGCCGAGCCGTCGTGCTGCCAGCAGCCCAGATGCGCCGAGCTTCCCGGCTCACCGCCGCCCAGGAGGCGCCGGCCGGTGCCGTCGGGGCGTACGCACAGCACCCGGGTGAGCTCTCCGCCGCCCGGCGCCGTGGTGTAGGCGATCCACCGGCCGTCGGGGGACCAGGAGACCTCGGTCACCGGGTCCGGGTTGGCGTCCAGCAGGTGCACCTCGTCACCGTCGACGGGCCCGGACCACAGCTGCGGCACACCGCCCCGGTCGCAGATGAACGCGACGTGCCGGCCGCCGGGGTCCACCGAGGGATACCAGCAGCCGTGCGCCGTGAGGACCGTGGGCACCTCGTGCGGCGCCGCCGTGTCCGGCAGCGGTACGGCCACCGGCGCGGCCCGCGCGACACCCGCCGCCGCACCACCGGACAGCTCCGTGGCCCACATGTCCCGCGTCGGCCCCAGCGTGTCGGCGTCCGGGCCCGTCCGCGCCGCTCCCGGCGTGTCCGCGCTCCGAGCGGCACCGGCCGGCGAGCCGGTGCGGGCGTGCGTCGTTCCCGGCGTGTCCTCGACGGCGGCGACCGGCGCCGACCCGGGCGGGTCCGCGCCCTCGGCCTCCCGTGACGCACCCGGCGCGGCGGCCTTCGCGTCGCGGTCCAGGCCGTGGTCGTGGTTGTCGCCGTTGCCGTTGCCGTTGCCGTCGGTGTCGGTGTCGGTGTCGGTGTCGGCGGCGCGGGCGCCCGCGCCCGTCGCGCCGCCCTGCTCGGTGATCCTGGGATCGATCGGGGGGCCTCCCGTGTCGGCCGGTTCCGGGCCGGGCGGGGACGGGTGCGGCGCCGGCGCGCCGGTCAGCGGATTCCGTGCGTCTGAAGCCATATCTCCAGCAAAGCTACCTGCCACAGGGTGTTCGCCCCGCGCTTGGTGCGGTGTGCGTTGGGGGCGGCGAGGAGTTCGGCGACGTAGTCCTGGCGGAAGACGCCCCGTGCCGTGGCCTCCGGGGCGGTGAGCGCCTCGCGGACCCGGTGCAGCACCGGCCCGGCCATGTGCTTGATCGCCGGGACCGGGAAGTAACCCTTGGGCCGGTCGACGACCTCCCGCGGCAGGACCTTGCGGCCCGCGGCCTTCAGTACGCCCTTGCCGCCGTCGGCGAGCTTGAGCTCGGGCGGGCAGGCCGCGGCCAGCTCGACGAGCTCGTGGTCGAGGAACGGCACCCGGGCCTCCAGGCCCCAGTCCATCGTCATGTTGTCGACCCGCTTGACCGGGTCGTCGACCATCATCACATGCGTGTCCAGCCGCAGATCCGCGTCCAGGGCGGTCTCCGCCCCCGGCGCCGCCATGTGCGCGCGGACGAAGTCGCCGGAGACGTCCTGGCCGGGCAGCACGGCGGGTTCGAGTATGTGGGCGAGGTCGGCGTGCGGCCGGTCGAAGTAGGTGTCGACGTACGCCTCGGCCGCCCGCTGCCGGGACACCCCCGCCATGGCCGGATACCAGTGGTAGCCCGCGAAGACCTCGTCGGCGCCCTGACCGCTCTGCACGACCTTGACCTCCTTGGCCACCTGCTCGGACAGCAGGTGGAAGGCCACCACGTCGTGGCTGATCATGGGTTCGCTCATCGCGAGGACCGCCCCGTCCAGCGCCCGGGAGACCCGGTCGGAGGGGACCATCAGCTGGTGGTGGTCGGTGCCGAAGTGCCGCGCCACCAGGTCCGAGTAGTGGAACTCGTCGCCCTCCTCGCCCCCTTCGGACTCGAAGCCCACGCTGAAGGTGGCCAGGTCGGTCTGCCCCTCGTCGGCCAGCAGCGCCACGATCAGGCTGGAGTCCAGGCCGCCCGAGAGCAGCACCCCCACCGGCACGTCGGCGACCATCCGGCGGCGGACGGCCGTGCGTAGGGAGTCCAGCACCGCGTCCGTCCAGTCCTCCGCGCCGAGCCCGGCGTACTCCGCGCGCCGGGTGTACTCCGGCTGCCAGTAGCAGTGGTCGGTGCGGGAGCCGTCCGGCTCGATGACGCGGACGGTGGCCGGCGGCAGTTTGCGCACGCCGTTGAGGATGGTGTGCGGGGCCGCCACGGTGGCGTGCCAGCTGAGGTACTGGTGCAGCGCGACCGGGTCGAGCGAGGTGTCCACGCCGCCGCCGGCCAGCAGCGCGGGCAGCGACGAGGCGAACCGCAGCCGTTCCGGCGTCTCGGCCAGGTAGAGCGGCTTGATGCCGAGCCGGTCCCGGGCCAGGACCACCCGCCCGCTGTCCTGCTCGAAGATCGCGATGGCGAACATGCCGTAGAAGCGCTCGACGAAGGACGTGCCCCACTCCTGGTACGCCTTGAGGACCACCTCGGTGTCCGAGCCGGAGAAGAACCGGTGGCCGAGGGCGGTCAGTTCGTTGCGCAGCTCGCGGTAGTTGTACACGCAGCCGTTGAAGACGCCGGCGATCCGCGCCCGCGGGTCGGCCATGGGCTGCGCGCCGCTGTCCGAGAGATCGATGATCTTCAGTCGGCGGTGGCCGAGCGCGACCGGGCCCTGTGACCACAGCCCGCGCCCGTCGGGCCCGCGGGGAGCGAGCCGGTCGGTCATCCGCTCGACCGCTGCCAGGTCGGGCGTGTCGCCGTCGAAGCGGACCTCGCCGCTGAGCCCGCACATCAGGCGGACCTCCCTTCCGAGAACTCCTCGAACGCCGTCGGCGGCACGGTTCCGCCCCGGGAGGCGCGTCTGCGACCGGGGACGGCGGCCCGTGCGTCGGCCGAGGGCGCGGGCCCGGGGGAGGCCTCGGAGGCGGAATCGGCGGATGCGGTGGACGAGGCGGGAGTGGCGGAGGCTGCGGGAGCGGTGAGGTAGGACATGGTGTCGACGACTCTCCTTGGATCTGCGTCGGGTGCCCTGGGCACCCCGTGCGAGGCGGCGAAGGGTCAGGCGCCCGTGCCCCAGCCGACCGGGCGTGTCCGTGCCTGTGTCTGTCCTTGCGGCTTCGCCTGGGCCTGTGCCCGGATGCGTGCCGGTGCGGGACCAGGCCTCCGCGTCGGCGCGCCCGCTCGCGGCGCGGCCGCGCCGCGACCGGGCGCGCCGCGCGTCTCGGCGACCATCAGGTCCACGCTGGCGAGCAGGTCGTCTGCCTCGGCGGCGCGCCGCAGCCGGTGCGCCGCGCTGCCCTCGGCCAGAGCGCGGTCCAGCAGCTCGTGCACGGTCTCCCAGTCGCCGGATGCCTCCAGCGCGGGCCGCAGCCGGGCCAGCATCCCGAGCAGGGCGACCCGGGCCGGTACGGCGCGGCGCGTGGCCGGGTCCACGAGGGGCCCCTCCAGGCCGGAGCGCGCGGCGCGCCAGGAGGCGGCGCGCAGCCAGTCGTGGCGCCCGTCGCACTCCGGGCCGTCCGTGCGGGCCAGCCGCTCGCAGGCGTCGCGCACCAGGGCGCGGAACAGCCCGGCGACCAGCACGACTGTCTCCACCCGGGGGCAGGCGTCGCAGATCCGCAGCTCCAGCGTGTGCTGATGCGCCGAGGGGCGCACGTCGTGGTAGACCATCCCGGCGTCGCTGATCACGCCCGAGCGGATCAGTTCCTCCAGCGCCGCGTCGTAGCTGTCCGCGTCGGCGTGGCAGCCGGCCGGGCCCGCGGTGGGCCAGCGCTGCCACAGCATGGTCCGCCAGCTCGCGTACCCGGTGTCGGAGCCGAGCCAGAACGGCGAACTGGCCGACAGCGCCAGCAGCGGCGGCAGCCACGGCGAGACCAGGCACATGGCCCGTACGGCGGTGTCCCGGTCGGGCACGTCGACGTGCACCTGCGCGCTGCAGATGAGCTGTTCGTCGGCGACCCGGCGGTACTCCTCGACCATGTGCCGGTAGCGCGGATCGGCGGTGATCTCCCGGGAGGTCACCCGGGCCAGCGGGACGGTGCCCGCCGCCACCACCGCCAGGCCCAGCGAGGAGGCCGCCGCGTCGAGCCGCCGCCGTGCCCCGGCCAGGTCCGCGTACAGGTCGTCCAGCGTGCCGTGCACCCCGCTGTTGCTCTCCACGACCGACTGCTGCAACTCGGTGGTGAATCCCTGCCCGTTCAGGCGGTCGAGTACGGCCGGTGCCCGTGGGACCAGTCGGCCGCTCTCCACATCCAGTACGTGGAACTCTTCCTCTGCCCCGATGCGCAACGTCACGATCTCCCCTAGCCCTTTTGATCTGTCCGGACGCCGCGCGCGAAGCGGCCCGGCCGCGTACGCGGACCGGTGAGGCCACGTGCGCGGCGCCCGGAGTGTCCGAGTGCCCTTCTGCCACGATCACAAGCCTCGGGCTCACATCTGGCGACTCACCGGCATCAGATGAGCGACGCCGACCGGGCGGCGTCGCCGGGCCCGGGACCGGCCTGCGCGGCACCCTCAGGACTGGCGCCAGGCGAGTTTGACGAGCAGGTTCCTGGCGTCTGCGGCCACCTCGGGATCGGCCACGACGTCGTAGCGGGAGGCCACGATCTGGCTGCGGGAGGTGAAGTCGCGCCGGCCTCCGGTGAACGCGTGGCCGATGAAGCCGAAGACCGCGCCGAAGACGGCACCGTAGGCGAGGCCGCTGAGCAGCAGCACGACGGCGTTGTGGGTGCCCGCCGCGAACAGGGAGAGCAGCAGGCCGATCAGCAGCCCGAACCAGGCTCCGGACCCCGCTCCGGCCAGGGCGGCGCGGCCCCGGGTGAGGCGGCCGAGCACGGTCTCGACCATCCGCAGGTCGGAGCCGATGATCGCGGTGTGTTCCACCGGGAAGCCGTTGTCCGACAGGAAGTCCACCGCCCGCTGGGCTCCCTCGTAGGTCGGATAGGAGCCGACCACCGGGCGGTCGGAGGGAGGGGGCGGCCGCCCGGCCGCGGAGGGCCCGGTCGCTGGGAGGGGCTCGGTCGTCGGGGAGGGCTGGTCACCACCGGCCGGGGGCGGCTGCCCGCTTCCCGGGGGCGGCTGCCCGCCCACCGGGGGCCGGTCGCTGGTCGGGGACGGTTCCTCGCTCATCGGCACGCTCCGTGATCGAGTCGAGTGCACCGGGCCGGCACGCCGGCGTGCTGGTGCCCTACGGACCTCCGGGTTTCCCCCGGGGCCCGCGGGAAACGGAAGCGGCCCCGCCGGGGAGGGGGGCGGTCACACCTGAGCGGGGGTCCGCAGCGCGAGTATCGCGACGTCGTCGTCGTTGTCCACTGGGCGCACCCGCACGAGCAACTGGTCGGTGAAGAACTCCAGAGGATGGTGGCTGAGGGAGGCGGCGTGCCGGCGCAGCCGGTCGAGTCCGTCGTCGATGAGCCGGCGCGGCGCCTCGACCAGACCGTCCGTGTAGAGCACCAGGGTGGAGCCGGGCGGCAGGACCGCCGACGCGTCCACGCGGGGCCGGTTCACCCGGGTGCCGAGGAGCAGTCCGTGACCTTGGGTGAGATAGCGGCTCTGGCCGTCCTGAGTGATCAGCAGGGGCGGCGGGTGCCCGGCGTTCGTCCAGGACAGCTCCCACTGCCCGCCGGTGAGCGGGCTGATCCGCGCGAAGATCATGGTGGCCATGCTGACCTCGCTGAGGTGCTGGGTCGCGTGGTCCAGCCACTCCACGATCATGCTCGGCAGCCGCTGCTCCGACCAGGCGTAGGCGCGCAGCATGTTGCGCAGCTGGGCCATGCCGGCCGCCGCGTCCAGATCGTGTCCGACGACGTCGCCGATGGCCAGGGCCGTGGCCCCGTCGCTCAGGACGAACGCGTCGTACCAGTCCCCGCCGACCTGCGAGGCGTCCGGGGCGGGCAGGTACCGGGCGGTCATCTCCAGATGTTCCACGGGCGGCAGCTGGGGCAGCAGGTGGCGCTGCATCGTCTCGGCGACCTTGCGCTGACGCTGGTAGAGGCGGGCGTTCTCCAGGGCGAGACCGGCCCGGCGCGTGATGTCCTCCAGCAGGGGCAGATCCGCGACGGTGAACGGCTCGGGCCGCCGCGACCGGCCCAGCGTCAGCGCGCCCAGGACCTCGCGCAGGCTGCTGATCGGCGCGATGACCGCCGAGTGCATACCGGTGGTGTCGAACAGCCGGCGCTGTTCGACCGCGATGCCGGAGTCCGCTTCGCCCTCGTAGGTCTCCGGGCCCACCACCGTGGACGCCGCCCCGCGCAGCGCCCGCGACAGCGGCATCGACGACTGCTCGGGCAGCGGCGGCATCGGCCCCTGGAGGTCCTCCCTGGTCACCAGGGAGCCGTCGTCCGCCTGGACCACCAGGGATCGCCAGACCTCGTCGCTCTCGGCGAGCAGGTCGATGATCGCCCAGTCCGCCAGCCGGGGCACCACCAGGCGCACCAGCCGGTGCAGGGCCTCGTCCACGTCCAGGGTCGAGGTGAGCTGCGTGGTGGTCTCCGCGAGCAGGGCCAGCCGCTCCAGCTCCGAGAGCGTCTCCGTGGCCGGCCCGATCTCCGGGACCGCCCCGAACAGGTCCTCCTCCAGCACCGGATGGAAGATCACCAGCGTGCCCTGACGCCCGTCCCCGAACTGGTACGGAGTGATCAGCCAGGAGATCGTCAGCAGCGACCCGTCGCCCCGCTCGAACCAGTCCTGCCTGGCCTGCGCGGTGCGGCCGGCCAGAAACGCCGGGCGCATCGCGCATCGGGACCGCGGCAGTTGCTCCCCGAACCGGCTGCGGTGCAGCAGGTCGTGCGCGTCCTGGCCGAGGAGCCCGGCGGCCGGGCGCCCCAGCAGCTCCTGGGCCCGGGCGTTCACGGCGACGACGCACCCCTGCTCGTCGACCACGTACGCCCCGGCGCCGATCGCGTTCAGCGGCCCCGTGAGACCGGCAGGCTCGGCCGCGGCCCCGGTCGAGGCCGGGTGGGGCTGGTCGACGGCCCCGGTGGCCTTCGCACCCGTCACTTCGCGCCTCCTCGTCCTGGATGGAGGCTCCCTGGCCGCCGTTGGTGCCGGAACCCCGCGTTCCGCACGTCTGTGCGACACTACTGGGCCTCCTAGGAGTGTCCCGCGAACGGGGATTCCATTCTCCTCCGACTTCCCGGCAGATCCCCGCCGACTTTCCCGTCGGGTGCCTTTCGGCCTTCCCACGGGTGTCGTCCGGCCTCCCCGCGGATATTTTCCAGGTGACGGCCGGAAGGGGCGACCGGCCTTCGCCCCCGTGTATCCGGCCCCGGCGACCCGTCCCGGCCGATCGGCCGGATGGCCGATCGGCGGACGGAAGTGCGTACCCGCCGTGGCTGCGGGTACCTGCGAAGTCTGTGTTCGCGGCAGTGAAGGCGGTGCGTATGGAACCCTTTTCGTCGGACGGCTGCACGCCGCCGGACCCCGAGGGCCTGCGGACTTCGGCGGCCCTCGGGGGCGGCGGGGCGTGCATCGCCGAAGCACGTCACCTCGCGGCGGAGTTCCTGAGCGGCGTACGCGCGGGTCACGGTCTGCCGGTCTCGACGCGGGCCGAGGAGGTCACCCAGCTGGTGGTCAGCGAGCTGGTCACCAATGCCCGCAAGTACGCGGCCGGTCCCGTCATGCTGGAGTTGCGGATCGCGGGGGACGACGTCGAGGTGGTGGTCGCGGACAGTGACCCGCGGCTGCCGGTGGCCTGTGCCGCGGATCCGGAGCGGATCGGCCGGCACGGGCTGGAGATCGTACGCGCAGTCAGCGAGGGATTCGCCGTGCGGCGCGGAAGCTCCGGCAAGCGCATCTCGGCCAGGGTCGCCCTCCACGAGGGCCCGCACGCCCACCCGGCCGGACGGCGCTCCGCGTGAGCGCCCCGCCCCGTCACCAGCCCGTCAGCAGCAGATGGTTGACGAGCAGGGCGACCAGCGCCTGGACGGCGAGCCAGACGCGGGGGCGGGGCAGCAGCGCGCAGGCCGGAAGCAGCCACATCGCGAACGGCAGCCAGATGCGCTCCGTCTCCGCCTTGCTCATGCCGGACAGGTCCGCAACCAGGAGGGCGAGCAGCGCGCAGAGGACGAGCAGGGCCAGGCGCGCCTCGGCCGCCCCGGCCCCGCCGTCCCCTTTCTCCGGTTCCTCCGGCGCCGGAGGAACCCGCCCCCCGGCCCGCCGGCGGAACAGCGCGGTACCGGCCCGGCCCAGTCCGGCCACGGTGGCGAGGCCGACGACGAAGACGGTGCACGCGAGATTGGCCCACACCCAGTAGCCGTAGGGCCGCGTCCCGCCCACCCCCTGGTAGTAGCGCGTGACCAGCAGCCGGTACGCCTCCCACCAGTCGAACCCGGCGACGGTGAACAGCGCGGGCACCACGGCGAGGCCGGCGAGCAGGAACGGAAGAGCGCCGGTCCGGGCGCCGGGACGGCGGCCGCCGAGCAGCAGCACACCCGCGGCGATCAGCGCGAACAGGGTGAGGCCGTAGGAGAGGTAGCAGGTCAGACCGAACAGCAGCCCCGCGCCGAAGGCGGCGGCCCGCCGACCGGGCGCCGGTCCGCCCGTCACCGCCAGGGCCAGCAGCGCCACGGACCACGCGGCCACGGCGGCGAAGTAGCCGTCCGCGGAGGCGCCCACCCACACCGCGGCCGGCGCGAGCGCCAGGAACGGCGCCGCCCGGCGCGCCAGTCCGTCCCCCGCCAGGGCCCGCACCGCCACCAGCACGGCCACGCTCGCCGTAGCCCCGACGGTGATGCACCAGGCACCGGCCCAGCCGCCGCCGCGCAGGCCGATCCGGTCGAGCAGGACGAAGGTGAGCGTCGCCCCCGGCGGATGGCCGGCGATGTGGGCGGGCCAGGGGGACGGCGACCCGGCCACGATGTGGTGGGTGAAGTCCCGCAGCGTGGCCGGGATGTCCTGGAAGCGGCCGACGACCCGCAGGTACTCGTTGGGTGTGGTCAGCCGCACGGCCACGCCCCGGTGCCAGCCGTCGACCAGGGCGAGCGACCAGGTCCAGGCCATGGCGGTGGCCCAGGTGGCGGCGAGAAGGGCCCGCCATGGCAGCCGTGCCGCGAGCGCGGGCCCGTACGCCACCACGGCGACCGCCACCAGCACGGCGGCCGGTGTGCCCGGCCCGACGTGGGGGTCCCAGTCGGCGAACAGCGGAGGCCAGTGGAGGAACAGCGTGTGGCGGGTGGACTGGATGTGGCGGCCGACCAGGACGGCCGCCACCACCAGCAGGGTGGCGGCCACGGCGGCGCACAGGTCGCGCGGGAGAGGGCGGGTCACACCGGCACGCTAGGGCGCGGGACGGGCCCGGGGACGGCGCGCGGGCCGGACGTCAGCGTTTCGTCATGGGTCGCGGGCCGTTTCGGGGGTGTTCCCGGCCTACCGTCGGCTCATGAGCGATCCACGGCTCCCCTCCTCGCCCGGCTTCTGGCGCAGTCCGCTGCGCGGCCCCTGGTTCACCTCGGTGCTCGGCCTCGTCCTGCTCGCCGGCATCACCGTGCTGTTCGTGACCGGTCTGCTCTCCTACGCCGCCTACAACCCGGACCTGTCGCCGGTGAACGACCAGACCCCGGGCAAGGGGATCCTCGGTTTCTACCTGTTCGCCTGGCCGACCCACCCGTACTGGCTGTACCGGGTGACCCAGGGCGTCCACGTCACCCTCGGCATCACCCTGATCCCCGTCCTGCTGGCCAAGCTGTGGTCGGTGGTGCCCCGGCTGTTCGCCGTGCCGCCCGCCCGGTCGCTCGCCCACGCACTGGAGCGGCTCTCGCTCCTGCTCCTGGTCGGCGGCGGCCTGTTCGAGTTCACCACCGGGGTGCTCAACGTCCAGCTCGACTACGTCTTCCCCGGCTCGTTCTACCCGCTGCACTTCTACGGCGCCTGGGTGTTCTTCGCCGCTTTCGTCGCCCACGCGGTCCTGAAGCTGCCCGCGGCCCTGCGGAACGTACGCCGTGCACGGGACGCGGGCCGCGAGCGGGACGCGGGTCATGAGCGGGGGGCGGCTCGGGGGCGGGAGACGGGCCGTGCGCGGGGCGCCGGCCAGGAGCCGGAGGTGGGCCGAGCGCGGGGTACGGGCCAGACGCGCGACGACGGGGCGACGGCGCCGGAGGACGGTCCGGTGGCGCCGGAAGAGAGTCTGGTGGCGCCGCGGCCCGACCCGCCCACCGTCTCGCGGCGCGGGGCGCTCTGGCTGGTCGGCGGCGGCTCGCTGCTGCTGTTCGGCACGACCGCGGGCCGCAGCTTCGACGGGCCGCTGCGGCGGACCGCCCTGCTCGCGCCGCACGGCTGGGCCGAGCCGGGCAGCGGTCCGGGCGGCTTCCAGATCAACAAGACCGCCGCCTACGCGGGGATCCGCGCCGCGGACACGAGCGCTCAGGCGTGGCGGCTGACCGTGGCCGGCCGCACCGGCACCGTCCGGCTCTCCCGGGCCGACCTGGAGCGGCTCCCGCTGCACAGCTCGGCGCTGCCCATCGCCTGCGTGGAGGGATGGTCCACCTCGGACCAGTGGTGGCGCGGGGTGCGGTTGCGCGACCTGGCCGCCCTCGTCGGACACGACGATCCGCCCGACGTACTCGTGGAGTCGCTCCAGCGGCACGGCGCCTTCCGCCACGCCGCCCTGCGCGCCAACCAGGTCGCCGACCCGCGATCCCTGCTCGCCCTGTACGTCAACGGCGAGGACCTGACCCCCGACCACGGCTACCCGGCCCGTGTCATCGTGCCCGCGGCGCCCGGTGTGCTCAACACCAAGTGGGTGGCCCGGATGACCTTCGGAGACCTGTGATGCCACGCCGCCCGGTGGTGGGCAGCCCACTGCAACTGCTGCTCCTGGCCTGCTCGTTCGCGCTCGCCGCGTACGCGGGGGTACGGCTCCTCGCCGGCGACTGGTTCGCGGTGGCGGTGTGGTTCGTGGGCGCCGCGCTGCTGCACGACCTGGTGCTGCTGCCGCTGTACACGGCGGCCGACCGCGCCCTCGTCCGTGCGGCGGGCGCGGTGGGCCGCCGGGAGCGGGTGCTGTACGTCCGGGTCCCGGCGGCCCTGTCCGGGCTGCTGCTCCTGGTGTGGTTCCCGCTGATCAGCGGTCAGGTGGCCGGGCGCTACCAGTCGGCCGCCGGGCTGCCGGTGGAGGGGTTCCTCGCTCGCTGGCTGCTGATCACGGCCGTGCTCTTCGGCGGCTCGGCGCTGCTGTTCGTCCTGCGGCTGCGCAGGGCGACGAAGCACCGTCCGCCGGCCGTCCACTGATCGACGGGCCGCCAGCCGGCCCGGTCCGCGTGGCGGAGCATGGCCGCGGCGCCGAGCCGCGCCCAGGGGAACGGGGCGCCCGTGACGCTGCGGGCGCCGGCGACGCCCACGACCTGCACGTGGACGCGTTCGTCGACGTCCATCGGCGAGGTCTCGGCGATCAGCAGTCCGCCCGCGCGCACCAGGCGGGCCAGACGGCGCAGCAGGGCGCCCGGATCACCGCCGATGCCGACGTTGCCGTCCATGAGCAGCGCGGTGCCCCAGCGCCCCGCCCCGGGAACCGCCTCGAAGACCGAACGACGCAACACGAACCCGTCCCCGGTCTCCGTTCCCCGGGGGTACGGCTGGGAGACGCCCTCTCCCGGGGGGTACGGCTGGGACGCCTCGTCTCCCGTGGCGTACGGCTGGGCCGCGCCGTCAGCCTCCGTGTCCGGGGCGGGCGGCGCTGACGCGTTCCCGGCTTCCGTCGCCGGGGCGTGCCCTGCGGACCCGTCCTTGGCCTTCGTCCCCGGCGCGTGCCGCGCGGACCGGCCTCCGGCCCGTGGCGCGTGGGACGCGGGCCGTTCGCCGGTTGCCCTCCCCGAGGTGTGCGGGGCGGCACCGTCCCCGGTCTTCAGGGGATGCGGCTCCGCCCGGTCGCCGGCCCGTGTCCCCGGGGCGGGCGGCGCGGACCGGCCCTCGGCCGCAGCCGGTCGGCCGTGCGGCGCCGATCCGCCGCCGGTTTCCGCCGCCGGGGCGTGCGGCGTCGATCCGCCCCGGCTTTCCGCCGCTGGGGCGTGCGGCGTCGATCCGCCCCCGGTTTCCGCCGCCGGGGCGTGCGGCGCGGACTCGCCCCCGGCTCCTGGCCCCGGAGCGCGCAACGCGTACCCCTCCCCGGTGTCTCCCCCCGGCTCGCCCGCCGCCGATCGGCTGCCGCCCTCTGCCTTCCGCGCGAGGGCTGCCGGTGCGTCCCGGCGTTCCATGCCCGGCCCGCGCAGCGGACGGCCCACCCGCCGTCGCGTGTGGGCGACCGCCGCCTCGCTGACGTCGATGCCCAGCACGTGGCGTCCCGCGGCCGCGAGGGCCGCGACCAGACGGCCCGGTCCGCAGCCCACGTCGAGCACGGTGCCCTCGCAGCGGGCCAGGACCGCCAGGTCCGCCGGGTCCGGGTCGGCGCACCACCGCTCCACCTCCAGCGGCAGCAGCCAGCCGTCGGTCCGGCGCAGGAAGAGCGGGCCGTGGCCGGTGCGCAGGGCGACGGAGTAGGGCTCGTCCGCGGCCCACGCGGGCGCCGCCGGACGCGCGCGCCGCCCGGAGGCGTCCGACGGCGCGAGGTCGTGTGCGGTGCTCATCGGCCACCGACCGCCGTGAGCCGGGCGAGCCGCGCGGCGAACCGGCCGTGCGGGGCGCGGGCGGCGACGGCCCGTGCGTCGGCGGCCGTGTCGACGTCGCGCAGGCGCGGCAGGTCACGCACGCGCAGCCCCGCGGCGACGAGCCGCTCCCGCTGCACGGCGCCCGTGCTCGCCGTCGACATGGGCACGCCACGCAGCAGCGCGGGGTCGGGAACGGACATCCCCAGCGCCCAGAAACCGCCGTCCTCGGCCGGCCCCAGGCAGGCGTCGCAGTCGGCGAAGTCCACGGTCAGCAGCGCCGGCGTCACCTGCGGCGTGTCCATCCCGATGAGCAGCGCCGGACCGGCGCAGCCCGCGAAGGCAGCCGCGAGTCGTTCGTCCAGGCCGCCCCCGCACTGCGGTACGACGTCGAAGCCGGGCGGAAGCCAGGGGCCGGGCGTGCCGTCGAGCACCAGGACCCGCCGGCCGGCGGGCGCGGCGGCGACGGCGTGCAGCGTGTCGGCGAGGGCCGCCTCGGCGAGTTCCGCCGCCTCCCGCGGGGTGAACGGAGGCGTCAGCCGGGTCTTCACCCTCCCCGGCCGGGGTTCCTTGGCGATGACGAGGAGGGTGGTCACCGGGGCACCCCCGCGGCGCCGGACGGGGCCGGTTCGGCCAGTACGCGGCTCATGTCCCGCACCGCCTGCCAGGTCCCGCGCCAGGTGCCGGTGACCTTGGAGGCGCCGGTGCGGGGCAGGTACGGCACGTCGTGCTCGGCGACCCGCCACCCGGCGTCGGCGGCGCGGACCACCATCTGCAACGGGTAGCCGCTGCGGCGGTCGGTCAGGCCGAGGGCGAGCAGCGCCTCACGGCGTGCGGCGCGCAGCGGGCCGAGGTCGTGCAGGCGCAGTCCCGTGCGGCGGCGCAGCATCCGCGTCAGTGCGAGGTTTCCGGCGCGGGCGTGCGCGGGCCACGCGCCCCGGCCCTGCGGGCGGCGCCGCCCGAGCACCAGGTCGGCCTTCCCGGCACGCACCTCGTGGACGAAGGGGACCAGCAGCGCCGGATCGAGGGAGGCGTCGCAGTCGCAGAAGCACACGACGTCCGCGGTGGCCGCGGTCAGCCCGGCGTGGCAGGCGGCGCCGAACCCGCGGCGCGGCTCGGGCACGACGGTCGCGCCGAGGGCGCGCGCCAACTCGGCCGAGCCGTCGGAGGATCCGTTGTCCACGACGAGGGCGCGCCAGCCGCGGGGGATGCGGGCCAGGACCCAGGGAAGGGCCTCGGCCTCGTCCAGACAGGGGAGCACCACGTCGACGTCCGGGGACGGGGGAGAGGTCGTCACGGTGTTCACCCTACGAACGCGAACCGGGCATATCGGGCCCTCGCTCCTTACGAAACGCGGACGTCGCGGGACGGAGAGCCCCTTCGGCGGCACGGGCGCGGCGCGCGGTGCGAGGCTGGACGCATGCAGCAGCCGTACGAGCCCCCCGGGGCCGACGCCGTGAGGACCGACCCCACTCCGGCCGACGCCGTGCGGGACGCCCACACGCAGACCGAGGTCGCGCAGGCCGCCCCCGTGCACGCCGCCCCCCTGATGCCCCGGACCGCGGCCGGGGCCGCCCGGGTCCTGGTCGTGGAGGACGATCCCACCGTCGCCGAGGTCGTGTCCGGCTACCTGGACCGCGCCGGCCACGTCGTGGACCGCGCCGGGGACGGGCCGACGGCGCTCGCCCGGGCCGCCGCGCGCCGGCCCGACCTGGTGGTGCTCGACCTGATGCTGCCGGGCATGGACGGCCTGGAGGTCTGCCGCCGGATGCGCGCCCGCGGGCCGGTCGCCGTCATCATGCTCACCGCCCGCGGCGACGAGGACGACCGCATCCTCGGCCTGGAGGTCGGCGCCGACGACTACGTCACCAAGCCGTTCAGCCCGCGCGAACTCGTCCTGCGCGTGGAGTCGGTGCTGCGCCGGACACGCCCCGCGACCGCGGCCCACCCGCCGGGCACGGCCCACCCGCCGGGTATGGCGGCCCCGCTGGACGCGGCCGGTCTCACCGTCGACCCGGCCGCCCGCCGCGCCACCAAGAACGGCACCGAACTCGCGCTCACCCTGCGCGAGTTCGACCTGCTCGCCTTCTTCCTCCGGCACCCGGGACGCGCGTTCAGCCGCGAGGACCTGATGCGGGAGGTCTGGGGCTGGGACTTCGGTGACCTGTCGACCGTCACCGTGCACGTGCGGCGGCTGCGCGGCAAGGTCGAGGACGACCCCGCCCGGCCCCGCCTGATCCAGACCGTCTGGGGCGTCGGGTACCGCTTCGACCCCGCCCGCTCCGAGGGGAGCCGGCCGTGCGCGACGCCCTCCTGATCGCCCTGTACGCCTTTCTCGGCGCCGCCGCGACCGGCCTGGCCGGGGCGGGTGTGCTGCGGCTGATCCGGCGCCGCTCGCTCACCGCGTCCCTGGCCGTGGTGGCCGCCGTGGCCGTGCTCGCGATGCTCGCCGGAACCCTGGCCGTGGCGGAGGCGATGTTCCTGTCCGCGCACGACCTGTCGGTCGTCACGACGGTCGTGGCGATGGCGGCCGTGGTGTCCCTGGCCACCGCGCTGCTGCTGGGCCGCTGGGTCGTCGCCCGCAGCCGCGAACTCGCCCGCGCCGCCCGCTCGTTCGGGGACGGCGGCGACTTCGCCGCCCCCGAGGGCCCGGCCACCGCCGAACTGGAGTCGCTGAGCCGGGAGCTGGCCGCCACCAGCGCCAGGCTCGCCGCCTCCCGGGAACGCGAGCGCGCCCTGGAGTCCTCCCGCCGCGAACTGGTCGCCTGGATCTCCCACGACCTGCGCACCCCGCTCGCCGGACTGCGCGCGATGTCCGAGGCGCTGGAGGACGGCGTGGCCGCCGACCCGGCCCGGTACCTGAGGCAGATCCGCACCGAGGTCGAGCGGCTGAACGACATGGTCGGCGATCTGTTCGAGCTCTCCCGCATCCACGCCGGTGCCCTCGCCCTCACCCGCTCCCGGATCTCCCTGTACGACCTCGTCGGCGACGCCCTCGCCGGCGCGGACCCCCTGGCCCGGGAGCTCGGCGTGCGTCTCGTCGGCGACCGCGTCGAGTCGCTACCGGTCGAGGTGGACGGCAAGGAGATGAGCCGGGTGCTCGGCAATCTGCTGGTCAACGCGATCCGCCGCACTCCCGCCGACGGGACGGTCGCCGTCACCGCCGAACGCGCGGCCGAAGGCGTCGTCCTGTCCGTCAGCGACGGCTGCGGCGGCATCCCCGAGGAGGACCTCCCCCGGGTCTTCGACACCGGCTGGCGCGGCACGCACGCCCGCACGCCCCCGGCGGGCGCGGGCCTGGGCCTCGCCATCGTGCGCGGCATCGTGGAGGCCCACCACGGGCGTGCCGCCGTACGCAACATCCCCGGCGGCTGCCGCTTCGAGGTGACGCTGCCCGCGGCCGAGGGCTGACCGCCCAGGCTGCCCGCCGGGCCGGCCGCCGGGGCAGGGGGCCCGAGGAGCCGCCGGGTCAGCGCCCGCTCGGCTCCGTCGCCTTCGCCGCCGCCTCTGGCTCGCGCAGCCCCGCCCGGGCGAACTCGCGTATCCCGTCCGCGAAACCGACCCGTGGCCGCCAGCCCAGCTCGGCCCGCAGCCGTCCGGAGTCGGCGGTGATGTGGCGTACGTCCCCCAGCCGGTACTCGCCGGTGACGACGGGCTCAGGACCGCCGTACGCGGCGGCCAGCGCCCGGGCCATCTCGCCCACCGTGCGCGGCTCGCCGCTGCCGGTGTTGTACGCCGTCAGCACGCCCCCGCGCGCGTCGGCCTCCAGGGCCACCACATCGGCCGCGGCCACGTCCCGCACATGCACGAAGTCGCGCCGCTGCCGGCCGTCCTCGAAGACGCGCGGGGCCTCGCCGCGGGCGAGCGCGGAACGGAAGAAGGAGGCCACCCCGGCGTACGGGGTGTCGCGGGGCATCCGCGGCCCGTACACGTTGTGGTAGCGCAGCGACACCGCCGACCCTCCCGTCGAGCGGGCCCACGCGGCCGCCAGGTGCTCCTGGGCGAGCTTGGTGGCGGCGTACACGTTGCGGGGGTCGGCAGGGGCGTCCTCGCCGACCAGTCCGGGCTCCAGCGGGCGGCCGCACTCCGGGCACCGCGGCTCGAACCGGCCAGCCTCCAGGTCGTGGACGGCCCGGGGCCCGGGACGGACCACCGCGTGCGCCGGGCACTCGTAGCGTCCCTCCCCGTAGACGACCATCGAGCCGGCCAGGACGAGGTGCCGCACGTCGGCGTCCGCCATCGCCGAGAGCAGGACGGCGGTGCCGAGGTCGTTGCGGGAGACGTACTCCGCCGCGTCGGCGACCCCGTCGCCCAGACCGACCATCGCCGCCTGGTGGCACACCGCGTCCACGCCGCGCAGCGCGCGGGCCACCGCCTCCCGGTCCCGCACGTCCGCCCCCGCGTCCGCGCGCACGTCGAACACCAGGGGCTCGTGCCCGCGCTCCGCCAGCACCTCGACGACATGGGACCCGATGAATCCGGCACCGCCGGTGACCAGTACACGCATACGGCCACGCTAGGCCCGCGGCACCGCCGCAACGTCCGTACGCGCCCGGCCCGTCACACCTCCGTAAGACGACGGGACGACGACGGGACGACGACGGCGGGACGGCGACGTGACGACGACAGCGGCACGGCGGGACGGCGGGGCGGCGCCCGGGCGTCTCAGGGAATCGTGATGCCGCGATCCGGCCGGCCCGGCCGCGGGGGGAGGCCGGGGAGGCGGACGGACCGGGGCGCCGCCGACTCCTCGCGGCGCGGCAGGCCCGCGACGGCGGCGGCGACGTCCCGGGCCGTGAGCAGGCCGACCAGGTGCCCGTGCGCGTCGGTGACCGGCAGGGCGTCGGTGCCGCCCTCCCACATCGCGGCCGCGGCCCGGCGCACCGGCTCCTCGCCGTGGACGGTCACCGTCCGGCGGCCGCGGGTCAGCTCGCCCACGGTCCGGCGGGACAGCGCCGACGCCGGAGCCGCGCAGGCCACGGCCAGTTCGGCGCGGTCCAGCAGCCCGGCGCAGCACCCGTCGGCGCGGACCACCGGGAGATGCCGCTGCCCGGACCGCTCCAGGACCTCCCAGGCCAGCAGCACGGACTCGGCCTCGCCCACCGAGTACGGCGCGGGCTGCATCAGCTCTCCCACGGACAGCCGGCCGACGAGGACTTGGTGCGGCGGTTCGCCCATGACTGCCTCCTGGGACGGGAGTTCGGGGACGACGGGGGAGCGTGGGCGGGGCCGTGATCGGATGATCAGACGGGGATGTCGTCCGGGGCGAGGACGACGATCGAGAAGAGATCCCCGAGCGCCGCCAGGCTCGCGTCGTGCACCGTCCGGGCCGGTATCACCGTCCCGTCGGGCCCGGTCAGGTCACGGGTGGCGGTCGCGTCCGCCACGACGGTGGACCGGTAGCCGAGCCGGAAGGCGTCACGGGCCGTCGAGCTCACCGCCAGGTGGGTCATGAACCCGACCATGATCAGGTCGCGGCAGGAGCCCCGGCGGAGCAGGTCGTCCAGACCGGTTCCGGAGAAGGCGCTCGCCAGGCTCTTGACGACGACGTCCTCGCCCTCGATGGGCGCGACCTCCTTGCTGATCCGGCCGGTCTCCGTCCGCACGTCGTACAGGCTCCCCGGGCCCCCGTCCTGGAGGAGGTGCACGACGGGCACGGCCGTCTCCCGGGCCCAGCTGAGCAGGCGTGCCGCGTGGGAGAGTGCCGGTTCCGCACCGGGCAGCTCCAGCGTCCCGGTGCGGTAGGTGTTCTGGCACTCGATCATGAGCAGTGTCGAGTCGCGCAGCGGAGCCGGGGCGTCACCGAGGCCCATCAGCTTTCGCAGCGTCGCGTGGTGCATGTCCGCCTCCCCGGATGGGGTGGGTGTCCGGGACCTCCCGGCCACGGCCGGTCAGGGGGCCGTGATCGCGGCGATCACGAGCGGGCCGGGGCGGGCGCACCGCCGCCGTGGTGCCCTGGCACGGGCCCCGGGAGGCGGTCCGCCCGTCCGGCGTCGGCCGGGCGCGCTCAGTCCTCGCCGCGCCCGATCGGAACCTTGTGCTCGACCGCCTCCGTCTCCTTCGGCAGGGGAAAGGCGACGGTGAGGATGCCGTCCTTGTAGGCGGCGCGGATGTCGTCCTCCGAGGTTCCCTTGGGCAGGGCCAGCGAGCGCGCGAAGGACCCGTAACGGAACTCCGAGCGCTGCTTTTCCTCGATCTTCTCACTGTGTTCCGCGCGAATGGTCAGGACGCCCTCCGACACGGAGACCTCGATGTCCTGCTCGGGATCCATCCCCGGCAGTTCGGCACGCACCAGGTGCTCGCCGCTCTGCTCGAACTCCTCGATACGGATGGCATGGGGTCCGGTCCCGACACGCCCGGTCAGCCAGGTGGGGATCCACGATTCGTCGATCCAGTCGAAGATGTCCGGCAGGGGACGGTGACGACGAGTGGGCAAAGCAGGCATGGCCGCATCCTTCCGTTTTGTCTGTCTCCCGCTCCTTCCACGCTCGACGCGGGCTCGCGCCCGCCATAGGGCCGTACGTCCCTGAACCGACGCTGGTGGACCCCAAGGAACCGACGCCGGGCGCGGTCGTGCCGGGCGCGGCCGACGGAGCCGACCGGCACGGGCCCGGGGACGTTCGGCCCAGTGCGGGCCGCCGGGCTCCGGCGGATGGTCGAAGAGAGCCGTACGAAGGGGGCCGCCATGCCCTTCGAGACGATCCGCAAGGACACCCCGCCCCGGGTGCCGCCCAACCTGGACGACTACGACAAGGAGTGCGCGACCTTCTCCTGGTCCGCCGCGCGCGACAGGCTCCAGGGACTGCCCGGCGACCGGGGGCTGAACATCGCCCACGAGGCCGTGGACCGGCACGCCGCCTCGAGCCGCGCCACCGACGTCGCGCTGAGCTGCGTGGGCCGCGACGACTCCGTCACCACCGTCACGTACGCCGAACTGGCCCGCTCCACGGCCCGGTTCGCAAACGTGCTGCGCACGCTCGGCGTCGGCCGCGGCGACCGGGTCGTGACGCTGCTCGGCCGGTGCCCGGAGCTGTACACCGTGGTCCTCGGCACGCTGAAGAACACCAGCGTGCTCTGCCCGCTGTTCTCCGCCTTCGGCCCCGACCCCGTGGCGCAGCGGATGCGGCTGAGCGACGCCCAGGTGCTGGTCACCACGGCGGAGCTGTACCGCAGGAAGGTCGCCGGGAGGCGCGACGGGCTCCCCGGGCTGCGCCATGTGCTGATCGTCGGCGCGGGCTCGGACGACCTGCCGGACACGCTCCCCTACGACGCGCTCATGGCCGACGCGGACGAGGAGTTCACCATCCCGCCGACGTCCCCCGACGACATGGCCCTGCTGCACTTCACCAGCGGCACCACGGGCACCCCCAAGGGCGCCGTCCACGTCCACGAGGCGGCCGTGGCCCACTACGCGACCGCGCGGTACGCGCTCGACCTCCACGAGGGCGACGTGTTCTGGTGCACGGCCGACCCGGGCTGGGTCACCGGCATGTCGTACGGGATCGTCGCGCCCCTGATGCACGGCGTCACGGTCGTGGTGGACGAGGGCGACTACGACGCCCGGCGCTGGTACCGGATCCTCGCCGACCGGCGGGTGAGCGTCTGGTACACCGCGCCGACCGCGCTGCGCATGCTGATGCGGACCACACCGCGCACCGGGCCCTACGACCTGCCCGCCTCCTACGACCTGAGCGCGCTGCGCTTCATCGCGTCGGTGGGCGAGCCGCTCAACCCGGAGGCCGTGCTGTGGGGGCGGGACGTCCTGGGACTGCCCGTGCACGACAACTGGTGGCAGACCGAGACCGGCTCCATCATGATCGCCAACTTCGCGGCCTGCGACATCCGACCCGGCTCCATGGGCCGCCCGCTGCCCGGGGTGGAGGCGGCGGTGCTGCGGCGCGGCGAGGACGGCCGCGCCGAGACCGGCGGCGGACGTGTCACCGTGGTGACGGAACCCGGCGTGGAGGGCGAGCTGGCGCTGCGGCCGGGCTGGCCGTCCATGTTCCGCGGCTATCTGCACGACGAGCGGCGCACCGCGGCGGCGTTCGCGGGCGGCTGGTACCTCACCGGCGACCTCGTGCGCCGCGACGCGGACGGCTGGTACTGGTTCGTCGGCCGCGCCGACGACGTCATCAAGTCCGCCGGCCACCTCATCGGCCCGTTCGAGGTGGAGAGCGCCCTGATGGAGCATCCAGGGGTCGCCGAGGCCGGAGTGATCGGGCGCCCCGATCCCGTCGCCGGGAACATCGTCAAGGCCTTCGTCACCCTGCGGCCCGGCCACGAGGCGACCCCCGAGACCCGGCAGGAGCTGCTGGCCTTCGCCCGGCGCCGGCTCGGCCCGGCCGTCGCGCCCCGCGAGATCGCCTTCGACCAGCACCTGCCGCACACCCGCAGCGGCAAGGTCATGCGCCGCCTGCTGCGGGCACGCGAACTCGGCCTGCCGGAAGGCGACATCTCCACCCTGGAGAGGACGGAGGAGTCCGCATGAGCACCACCCGAGCCCCGCGCGGGCCCCGGTCCGCGTCCCGGCCGACCGAGCGGGCGGCCCACCGGCTGGCGCTGCTGGAGTCGATGCTCCGGGTCCGCCGGTTCGAGGAACGCTGCGTGGAGCTCTACAGCGCCGCCCGCATCCGGGGGTTCATGCACCTCTACATCGGCGAGGAGGCCGTCGCCGTCGGCGTGAACGAGGCGCTCACCGACGAGGACGCGGTCGTGTCGACGTACCGCGAGCACGGGCACGCGCTCGCCCGCGGTGTCCCCGCCGACGCGATCATGGCGGAGATGTTCGGGAAGGTGACCGGCTGCAGCCGGGGCCGCGGCGGCTCCATGCACCTCTTCGACGCCGGCCGCCGCTTCTACGGCGGCAACGCCATCGTCGCCGGCGGGCTGCCGCCGGCCGCCGGGCTCGCCCTCGCCGACCGCATGACCGGTCGCACCCGGGTCACCTGCTGCTTCTTCGGCGACGGCGCCTTCGCCGAGGGCGAGTTCCACGAGACCGCCAACCTCGCCGCGCTGTGGCGGCTGCCGGTCCTCTTCGTCTGCGAGAACAACCTGTACGCGATGGGCACCGCGCTGGCCCGCCACCAGGCCCAGACCGACCTGGCGATGCGGGCCGCCGCCTACGGCATGGTCTCCTGGGCCGTCGACGGCATGGACGTCCTCGCCGTCGAGGAGGCGGCCCGGCGGGCGGCCGAGGGCATCCGCGCCGGCACCGGACCGCACTTCCTGGAGATGCGCACCTACCGCTTCCGCGCCCACTCGATGTACGACTCCGACCGCTACCGCGACAAGGCCGAGATCGAGCGCTGGAAGGAACGCGACCCGGTGGACGCCCTCGTACGGCGGATGCGGGAGGACGAGGAGCTGACCGACAGGGCGCTCGCGGACCTGGAGCACCGGGTGTCGGCCGGGATCCAGGACGCCGTCGAGGCCGCGGAACAGGCGCCCGAGGAGCCGGTCGAGGACCTGCTGAAGTACGTCACCAGCCCCGTGGAGGCGAGCCGTCCATGACCACGACCCGGACCCCCGGCACCACCACCCCGGGCAAGCACGCGGGCACGGCCCCGGGCACGACCTCCGGCACGGCATCGGGCGCCGGTCCCGCCGAGCGTCCCCCCGCGCGTCCCGCCGAGCGGAAGACCACCTACCGGGAGGCGATGCGCGAGGCCCTGCGCGAGGCGCTGCGCACCGACGAGCGCGTGTTCCTGATGGGGGAGGACGTGGGCCGGTACGGCGGCTGCTTCGGCGTCAGCCTCGGCCTGCTGGAGGAGTTCGGGCCCGAGCGGATCCGCGACGCCCCGCTGTCGGAGTCCGCGTTCGTCGGTGCGGGCATCGGCGCGGCCCTGGCCGGGATGCGGCCCGTGGTCGAGATCATGACGGTCAACTTCAGCCTGCTGGCCCTGGACCAGATCCTGAACAACGCGGCGACCCTGCTGCACATGTCGGGCGGACAGCTGCCGGTGCCCGTCGTCATCCGGATGACCACGGGGGCCGGACGGCAGCTCGCCGCCCAGCACTCGCACAGCCTGGAGGGCTGGTACGCGCACATCCCCGGCCTGCGGGTGCTGGCCCCGGCGACCATCGCCGACGCCCGCCACATGCTGGCCCCCGCGCTCGCCGACCCCGACCCGGTGATCATCTTCGAGCACGGCGTGCTGTACAACACCTCCGACGATCTGCCGGCCGACGCCGGCCCGGTCGACCTGGACCACGCCGCGATCCGGCGGCCCGGGACGGACGTCACCCTGATCACCTACGGCGGTTCGCTGCCCAAGGCGCTGGCCGCCGCCGACGAACTGGCGAGCGGCGGCGTCAGCGCGGAGGTCGTCGACCTGCGCACGCTGCGGCCCCTGGACGACGCCACCATCGGCGGCTCGGTGGCGCGCACCCACCGGGCCGTGATCGTCGACGAGGGCTGGCGCACCGGGAGCCTCGCCGCCGAGATCTCCGCGCGCCTGACCGAGCAGCACTTCTACGACCTCGACGCGCCCGTCGAGCGGGTGTGCAGCGCCGAGGTGCCCATGCCGTACGCGCACCGCCTGGAGCAGGCGGCGCTGCCGCAGCCCGCCGGAATCGTCGCGGCCGCGCTCCGGGTGCTCGGCCCGGCGGCGGCCGGTGCCGACGGGGCGGGGTGGCCGGGCACCGGGAGGGTCGACTGACATGGCCGAGTTCGCCATGCCCTCGCTCGGCGCCGACATGGAGGAGGGGGTGCTGCAGGAATGGCTCGTCGGTCCGGGGGACCGGGTGACCAAGGGCGACGTGGTGGCGGTCGTGGAGACCGACAAGGCGGCCATCGAGGTCGAGTGCTTCGCCTCGGGCACCGTGGGTCGGCTCCTCGTCGAGCCCGGCACCCGCGTACCGGTGGGCACCCCGCTCGCCCTGATCGTGCCCGAGGTCCCGACGGCGGCCCCGTCCGAACCGGCTGCCGTCCGGCCCGAACCGGCCGTGGCGGAGGCCGAACCCGCCACGGCGGCGCCCCACCGCAAGCGGCCGCGGCGGGCCGCATCCGCGCCCGCCGCGGGCAAGAAGCCCAAGCGGCCCGCCGCGGCCGAGCCCGCCCGTGAGCCCGCTCCGGCGCCGCTCGGGAAGCCGGCCCCTGCCGCGGCCGCGTACCAGCCGGCCGCTGAACCCACAGCCGGGCCGGCCGCCCGCCGGCCGGCCGCCGCCCGGCCGGCCGCGCGCCGCCCCGCCGCGCCACCGCCGACCGCCCACAAGCCATCCCGCGAGGCTCCAGGCCCGCTGGAGTCTGCCCCGCCGCCACCGGAGGCCGCGCCGCTTCTTTCGGAGGCGGAGGCGGAGGCCGCGCCGCTCCGTCCGGAAGCGATCCCGGTCCCGCTGGGGGGCACCCCTTCCGCGCCGGAGGCCGAGCCGCTCGAGCCGGAGCCGGTTCCGTCCCCGGCGGAGGCAGCGCCCCTCCCGCCGGAGGCCGCCCCCCTCCCGTCGGAGGCCGTCCCACCCCTCCGGGAACCGGAGCCGGAAGAGACCGTCGTGGGGCCCGGGCCGCTGGTACGGCATCTGGCCGAGGACCGCGGCGTCGATCTCACGTCCGTGCACGGGACCGGGCGGGGCGGGCGGATCACGCGGGCCGACGTCGAGCACGCCGTGCCGGGGGGCCTGACGCGGGTGCGGGCCACACCGTACGCCCGGCGGCTCGCGCGCGACCTCGGCGTGGATCTGGCGGGGCTGCACGGCACGGGCGACGCCGGGGCCGTACGCGCGGCGGACGTGCACCAGGCCGTGGCCGCCCGGCGCGGACCGGCGCCGGGCCGGGCCGCGCGGGCGGCCACGGAGCGCCGGCCCGCGCGGGAGCCGCTCGCCGCGCCCCCGGAGGAACGCGCGGACAAGCGCGCCGAGACGATGCGCCGGGCCATCGGCGACCTGATGAGCCGCTCCAAGCGGGAGATCCCCCACTACTACCTGTCCACCACCGTCGACATGGCCGCGGCCGAGGAGTGGCTGCGCCGCCGCAACCGCGGCCGTCCCCCGTCCGACCGGCTCGTCTCCGCGGCCCTGCTGCTGAAGGCGGCGGCGCTCGCGGCACACGACGTCCCCCGCCTGAACGGCTTCTGGCGGGACGGCGGCTTCGTCCCCGGCGCCGGAGTCCACCTGGGCGTCGCGGTGTCGCTCCGGGACGGGGGCCTGCTCGCGCCGGTGATCCACGACGCCGACACCCTGCCGCCCGCCGACCTGATGACCACCCTCAGGGACCTCGTCCAGCGGGCCCGGCTCGGGCGCCTGCGCGGCAGCGAGATGTCCGGCGCCACGCTCACCGTCACCAGCCTCGGCGACCAGGGCGTGGAGGCCGTGTTCGGCGTCATCCACCCGCCGCAGGTGGCCCTGGTCGGCTTCGGCACGGTCGTCGAACGCCCCTGGGCCACGGGCGGTCTGCTCGGCGTACGTCCCGTGGTGACCGCGACCCTGTCCGCCGACCACCGGGCCACCGACGGTGCCGCCGGCGCCCGCTACCTCACGGCGGTCGACCGACTGCTGCAGCGACCGGAGGAGTTGTGAACCGTATGAAGTCACTGGACAGCGCGGAAGCACTGACCCTGGTGCAGGAGTCGATCACCCGGATCGTCCCGGACGCCGACTTCACCCGGGTCGGACCGCACGACAAGCTGCGCGACGTGCTGGAGCTCGATTCGCTGGACTTCCTCAGCCTGGTGGAGCTCCTGTCGCAGCGGACGGGACTGCCCATCGACGAGGACGACTACCCCCAACTCACCACCCTCGCCGACGCGGTGCGGTTCCTCGTCGACCGCACGCGCTGACCGTCCTGTCCCTGCGCCGGCCGGATCCGAGCAGGTTCCGAGCGGGGGTCCGGGCCGGGGCGGCGGGCGACAGGTTGCCGCAGTGGCCTTCCAGTGGTGTTGTCTAGTGATGAGGGGCCGTTCGAGAGTGCCGACGGCCTGTGACACGGCGACCACGAAGAAGGTGGCTGCGGTGAACGACCGACCGGGCACGGACGGTGAGGGCTCTGTGCCGCACCTGAGGATGGACGCGCTGCTCAGCGAGTTGCAGGAGCACGTGCGGCGGGTGCGCGGCAGCCGGGACCGGATGCAGACGCTGCTGGACGCGGTCATGGCCGTGGGCGGGGACCTGGACCTGGAGGACCTGCTGCACCGCCTCGTGCAGTCCGCGGTCGAACTGGTCGACGCCGAGTACGGGGCGCTGGGGGTGGTCGGGGAGGAAGGCCGGATCAAGCAGTTCGTCACCGTCGGCATGGACGAGCGGACCATCCGGCGGATCGGGCACTATCCGGAAGGCCTCGGCATCCTGGGCCTGCTGATCCGCGAGCCGCACTCGCTGCGCCTGGACGATCTCCGGGCCCACCCGGAGGCGGTGGGCTTTCCCGCCGGGCATCCGCCCATGCGCAGCTTCCTCGGCACTCCGGTGCAGGTACGGGACCAGATCTTCGGCAACCTCTACCTGACCGACAAGCGGGGCGGACAGCAGTTCGACGAGGACGACGAGACGGTCCTGCGCAGCCTCGCCGCCGCGGCCGGCGTGGCCATCGACAACGCCCGGCTGTACGCCGAGAGCTGCCACCGCGAACGGCGGCTGGAGGCAGGCGCCGACCTGACCCGGGCCCTGCTGTCCGGGGAGCCCCCGACGGAGATCCTGCGCTCGCTGGCCGACACCGTGCGGGAGATGACCGACGCGGATCTGGTGACCCTGGCCCTGCCCGTGGACGACGGCGACAACCTGGTCGTGGAGGCGGCCGCAGGGATGGCCGGCGACCGGGTCCGCGGCTTGGCGCTGCCCGCCACCACCCTCGCCGGGAAGGTGTTCGCGACGGGGGAGTGCATCAGCAGCGAGTCGATCAGCAGCGATCCCCGTTCCTCGGGCGGCAGCGCCTCCGTCGTCTCCCTGGGGCCCGCGTTCTTCGTTCCGGTCGGCGGCCGGGAGCGGACCCGCGGTGTGCTCCAGGTGGCCAACGGCCCCGGTGCCCCGCCGTTCACCGACGCGGTGCTGGACATGGTGCGCGCCTTCGCCGACCAGACCGCCCTGGCACTGGAGGTCGCCGAGCACCGCCGGGACGCCGAACAGCTGACCCTGCTCGGCGACCGCGACCGTATCGCCCGCGACCTGCACGACCTGGTCATCCAGCGCCTGTTCGCCGACGGGCTGACCCTGCAGGCCGTGCTCGGCCGCGTCGGTGACCAGCCCCAGGTCGCGGACCGGATCCAGCGTGTCGTGGACGACCTCGACGACACGATCAAGGTCATCCGCACCACCATCTTCGGCCTCCAGCACCGCGATCGCCCCGGCCGGGGCTCCGGGCTGCGCGCCCGGCTGCTCACCCTCACCGACGAGGCCACCACGATCCTGGGCTTCGGCCCTTCGCTGCGCATGACGGGCCTGCTGGACACCGACGTGCCCGCCGGGCACGCCGAGCACCTGCTGGCCGTGCTGCGCGAGGCGCTCTCCAACGCCGCCCGCCACGCCCACGCCTCCGCGGTGGAGGTCACCGCGGAGGCGACGGGCGGGACGCTCCGGCTGACCGTGGCCGACAACGGGCGGGGCATCGACCCGGCCGGCACCCGCCGCAGCGGCCTGGCCAACCTGCGCAGCCGTGCGGAGGAGCTCGGCGGGGGGATGGAGATCGGCCCGCGCGAGCCCTCCGGCACGGTCCTGCGCTGGACCGTGCCCCTGTCCGCCGGGACGTCGTGATCCGGGCCGTCATGACCCGGGACAAACGGACCCGGGACCAACGGGCCCTGGGCCTCGGGCCCGCTGGGCCCAGGCCCGCGGGGCCGCGCCGAGGGACCATCGGAGCAGGACTCCGGGGAGCCGGGGACGAGGCGCACCTCGACGCCTGCGTGCCCCGCTCGATCGCCCGAAAGGACGGCTGATGGCGATGACCTGGGCATCGTGGACCACCACGGGGGTTTTCGCGGGACGCGGAGGCGTCCGTACGGAGGAGGCCGGCATCCTGACCGGTGATCTGACCGTGCACACCACCTGGGACGGCAGGGAGGCCGACGTGACGGTCCAGTACAGCGGCACCTCCCAGTGGTTCACCCTTACCGGCAGCCCGGTCTCCTGCCCCACCGAACAGGAGAGCCGCACCTTGCACCAAGAGATAGTGGAGGCCGTACGGGCGGGCGGCGGGGCCACGGTCCCCAGTACCACTGAGACGTACCGCTGAGAACCACCCCCTGGACGACCGGGAGGACGGGAACGGTGACTCCACCCGCGGGCACCGGCGACCGGGCCGGACGGGCGGCCTCGTGCGGCGCCCGCCTGCCGTCGCACCGGCCGGCGCCCGGCGGCTCCGCGCCGCCCGAGCGCGGCCGGCGCGGGAAGCGCGGCCAGGACACGACGGCCGAGTGGCTGCGGGTGTCCAGGACCGAGTGGCGGCGCGTCGAGACGATCCGGGTGCGCAGACTCCTCGTCTGAGGCCGGACGCATCCCGAGCGCCACTGCCGCACGGCCTCCACAACCCGCCCCGCGCGCAAGTGGGTTGACGAGGTATCAGGACCGTGCGGTCCAGGCACGATCGACGTCCCGCCCGTCACCGTCCGGAAGGCCCGCGCCGCCGCCCGCCGCCGATTCGCCACGGCCCGTTCCGGGGCGCACGATGGAGACAGGGGGCTCGGCTGCGGGCGGGGCACCGGCCCGCACGGTCGGCGAGGAGGCCAGCCATGACCGTTGCCGGTTCCACAAAAGCGTCCCGGACGGCGACCGCGCCCCAGCCCGGCGGGACGGAATCCGAGAGCCATCCCTGGCGGATCCGTCTCGTCGACCACCCCAAGCGCTACGAGTCGCCGTACTTCCGGGCGGCCAAGGCCGCGGCGAAGAAGATCCTCGCCGAGGCGGACGACGCCGACCTGCCCTACGGGCCCCGCCCCGTCGGCGCCGAACGGTGGGAGATGCACCACGGCGGAAGTCTGTGGGTCAAGGGGCGTGGTGGATGGCGGATGTTCCGGGCCCGGGTCGGCATCGAGTGGAGCATGCAGTTCTGCGCCGAGCCCGGGAAGGTGGACCGCCTGCGCCGGGACGCGGCCGAACTCGTCGAGGCCTTCCCGCTCACCCTGCCCGCCCTGACGGCGCTGGGCTACGAGGAGGCCGAGGAGTTGCTGCGCACCCCGGTCACGGACGCCGACGGCGTGGAGCGGTGGACCGACTCGCTCTTCAACGCCTGCGTCCCCATGAGCCACGGCAACCACCAGGGAATCCTGCCGAAGGTGCCCGGTGAGCACCACTACCCGTGGCCCATCAAGGGCGCGGACTTCTTCCGGTACGAGGACTTCCACCTGTGGGTGGACCTGCCGGACGGAACCCACGGCGCCGTCGCCCCCGTGGACCGGCGGGGCTCCGGCGACGGACACGTACGCCTGCTGCACGTCGCGGAGGGCAGCACGGCCGCGGACACGCTGGCCGAGGCACAGGAGACCGGGAAGATGGCGGTCCTCCCGCCCAACAGCCCAGTGGCGCTCCAGGCGTTCAGCCAGCAGATAGAATCCGGCCGGCGCACCGCCTCCGGCCCGCTCGCCGGACGCGCCGCGCGGCCGGACGGCGCGAGGGGGCACGGCCGCCGGAACCCGGCCCGGTGAGGGGGCGACCATGCCGCGCAGGATCGTCATCTGCCTGGACGGAACAGGCAACCAGGTGGGCGCCGACCATCCCACCAACGTGGTCAGGCTGATGGAGATGCTGGAGGCGGACGACCCCGCACGGCAACTCGTCTACTACGACCCCGGGGTCGGGACCATGTCGTCGGCCACCGCCCGCGGACCCCTCGGACGCCGGCTCTCCCGGCTGTCGGGTCTCGCCCTCGGCACCGGGCTGAAGGCCAACCTCGCCGAGGCGTACACGTACCTGATGCGGAACTGGCAGCCGGGGGACGCGGTCCACGTCTTCGGATTCAGCCGCGGCGCCTACACCGCGCGCGCCCTCGTCGGCATGCTGAACAAGCCCGGGCTCATGCGGCCGGGTTCGGAGAACCTCGTGCCGTACGCCGTGGCCAAGTACGCCTTCAACCACGACATCGACACGAGCGAGCGGGAAGTCGCCCGGTTCTCCCACGCCTTCTGCCGGCGCACCGAGAACGAGCCGCTGTGGGCCACGGTGAAGCAGAACAACCCGCGCCAGGTCTCGCACCACGCCCTGCCGGTCGCCTACCTCGGCATCTGGGACACCGTCAAGGCGGCGGGCATCCTGCGCCTGGGGAATCTGCGCTGGCCCTACACCCACCAACTGCCCAACGCCGCCCGCATCCGGCACGCCGTCTCCCTCGACGAGACCCGCCGCCCCTACCGCGAGTTCCTGGTGACGCCCCGGCCCGGCCACCTGAAGGAGACGGCGCAGGAGGTCTGGTTCTGCGGCGTGCACTCCGATGTCGGCGGCACCTTCGCGCACGCCGAGAACGCTCCGCTGCTCTCCTCGATCCCCCTGAAGTGGATCGTCGACGGTGTGCTGCGGGAGCTGGACTTCCGCCCGGACGCCTACGCCGAGACCTGCGCGGTGACCGAGGAGTTCGCCTACGCCCCCGTCCACGCCAACGACCGGCTGTGGATGCTGGCGGGCCGCCGCTCCCGTCCCGTCCCCGAGGACGCGACGCTGCATGCGAGCGTGCGGCTGAGGCGGGAGCGCGATCCCGGATACCGTCCGGACCTGCCGGGGCCGGGGGAGCCCGGCCGCTGGACCGATCCCGACTGGACGAAACCGGGCCAGTAGACACGGGACCCGACCGGGCCGGTGGACGCGACCGGCCCGGTGGGCTGCGTCAGTTCCACAGCAGTGTCAGTTCCACAGCCGTGTCAGTCCCACAGGGGGTAGCTCACCACCCGGTCGTACCCGTCCGGGCGGCCGTCCGGGAAGACGAGGGTCATCCGGGTGTAGTGCTGCCGCTGCGGATGCTTCTTCCACGGCTGGGGGTGGTCGAGGCGCACGAGCACGCGGTACGAGTGGAAGCGGCCGGCCGCGCAGTACGGCTTGCAGTCGTTGACGGCGTTGAGGCCCCGGGCCGTCGCTGCCCTGGACCCCCACTGCGACCAGCGCAGCGAGTACAGGCGGCTGTTGCCGTCGCCGCAGGCGAGGACGAACGCGTTCGGACGCGTCTTCGGATGCCAGAGACAGTCGACGAGCACGGGCCGCGTCGGCCGGCGCACTTCCTGTGCGCCCCCGGGCGGGGCCTTCGGGGCGGCCGAGGCCGTTCCCAGGCCGGCCGCGAGAGCGGTGGCGGCACAGAGGGTGATCGCCGTCCTGACTGTGTGTCTGCGCATGAAAGCTCCCGGTCGCCGACGGCTCGCTCAGTAACGACGCTACGACCGTTGCGGCCGACCTTCCACTCGTACGGAGCCTTCCACTCGTACGAGGGCGGGCCGTGCCGTCTCAGCCGGGGCGGGGCTCGCTGAGGGCGTCCCGCCCGTGCAGTGGCGCGTGCGGATCGAGCGGAGGGTCCTCCTCGTCGGTGTCCGGCTGGCAGGTGCAGCACAGTTCGTGGTGACCGTCGCGGGTGATGACGGTTCCCCAGCCCAGGCAGCGCTGGCAGTCGCGGGCCAGGCTCAGTTCGGGGTGAGGAGGCGGGGTGGGGCTGTGGTGGGCTCCGTACGCCATGCGGGAGCGGCTCCTTGAAGTCGCGGTGGGGATACACACCATTTTGTCGGTTTTTTCGCATATGTCCAGAGGGTTGTCCTTCTTTGTGAAGGCGCACTCTCCGCAGCGCTTCCGAAATCGGCTAGGAACGCACTCCGTCGACCGCGATCCGCAGGTGGCGCGGGCCCCGTAGCACCGCGTTCCGGCGGTAGGGCGGGGGGTCCTCCACCAGGCGGGCGCCGTCCAGCCGGCGGGCCAGCTCGGCCAGGGCGATCTGTGCCTCCAGACGGGCCAGGGGAGCGCCGAAGCAGCTGTGGATACCGCTGCCGAAGCCGAGGTGCTGGATGTCCGGGCGGTCCGGGTCGAACCGGTCGGGGTCCTGGAAGCGCTCGGGGTCCCGGTTGCCCGCCCCGAGGACGAGCCAGATCCGCGAGCCCTTCGGGATGGTGACCCCGCGCAGTTCGACGTCCGCGACGCAGGTGCGCTGCGGTACGAGCTGCACCGGCGGCTCGTAGCGCAGCAGCTCCTCCACCACCCGGACGGACAGCCCGGGATCCTCGCGCAGCCGGTCCAGGACCTCCGGGTGGCGCAGCAGGGTGAGCATCCCGTTGGTGATGAGGTTGACCGTCGTCTCGTGGCCGGCGATCAGCAGCAGCACGGAGGTGCTGAGCACCTCCATCATCGACAGCGTGCCGTCCGCGCCGTGACCGGTCGCGAGGTCGGACAGCATGTCGTCCTGCGGCTCCCTGGTGCGCTGCTCCACCAGCCCCGCCAGGTACATGCCCAGCTGCATCCGCGCCTCCTGCGCGGTGTGCCGGAAATCGATGTCGGCGTTCCTGCGGGTGTCCGGGTCGAGGCTCGCCACCAGCGGGTCGACCCAGGCCCGGAAGCGCGGCTCGTCCTCGCGCGGCACCCCGAGCAGCCGGCAGATCACGGTCACCGGGAACGGGTAGGCGAACCGGTCGACGAGGTCGATCTGCCGGTCCTCGCCGAAGCCGTCGATCAACTCCGCGACAATCCGGGCGAGCTCCCCGCGCATGGCGTCGATCCGTCGCGGGCAGTGCGGCGGCCCGAAGGAGCTGTTGGCGATCCGCCGCAGCCGGTCGTGCTCGGGCGGGTCGAGCCGGATGAAGCTCGGCGGCAGTCCCGTCGCCTCCGGCCCCGACAGCTCGTCGTCCCCGGCGGCGATCAGATTGGTCGCGTCGGAGCTGATCCGCGGATCGTGGAGCAGGCCCAGGATGTCGTAGTACGAGCTGACGACGTACGGGCCGCCCTCCTCCTCGTGCAGCACCGGCGTCCTGCGGAGCTCCGCGTACAGCGGGTAGGGGTCGGCGCGGTTCGCGAAGTCGGTGATCCGGCCCAGGAGCGAGGCTTGCGTCATCGGGGGTCCTTGGGGCGTGAAGGCCCGTGGCGGTGGGCGGGCGGAAGTTGGGGGGCGGGGGCGCGGTCGGCGCCGGTCAGTGGCGGCCCGGGGTGAACACCAGGTGGCGGTCGGCCGGCGAGTAACCGCTGAGGGTGACGGTCGGGCCGTGGGTCGGCAGCGACGGATCGGGGAAGTCGGCCGGGACCGGCTGCCGGCCCTCCGGCCGGCGGTCCACGGTCGGGAACTCCAGCGGGAACGGCGCACCCGTCTCGATGAGCCGCTGGTAGAAGTCCAGCCACCGCGTGTTGTCGAAGCTCACCGCGGCGATGACGCGGCCCTGGTAGCCGTACACCCCGATGAACCGGCGCTCGGCGAGCGACCCCTGCGTGATCATGACCTGGTCGCCCATGGAGGGGACGCCCACGGACTTGATGTTCACCCCGAACTGCGAGGACCAGAAGGCCGGCACCCACATGTGCGGGCGCCGCTCCGCGCTGGTGCTGATCATGTTGTGGGCGGCGACCTCGGCTTGTGCCACGGCGTTGCCCCAGTGCTCCAGGGACAGGAACTGGTAGCCGAACAGCGGGTTCGGGGAGCGGGCGACGTCACCGGCGGCGTAGACGTCGTCGGTGACGATGCCCCGGATGTCGAAGGCCCGGCAGCCGGCGTCACAGGCGATGCCGCGCGGACCGGCCCCGAGCCCGGAGCCCGCCAGCCAGTCGGTGTTGCGGGTCGCGCCGAGCGAGACCACCACGACATCCGTCTCGACGACACTGCCGTCGGAGAGGTGGGCGGCCCGCACCCGGCCCGCAGAGTCGCCCTCCAGGCCGGTCACCATCACCCCCGTGCGCAGGTCCACCCCGTTGTCCCGGTGCAGGTCCGCGGCCACCGCCCCGATCACTCCGCCCAGGGCGCCCACCAGCGGCGCGCCCGCCCGCTCCGCCACGGTGACCGCGATGCCCCGGTCCCGGCAGGCCGAGGCGATCTCCGAGCCGGTGAAGCCGGCGCCGATGACGAACACCCGGCGCGGCCCGGCCCTCATCCGCCGGTGCAGCCGGACCGCGTCGTCGCGGGTGCGCAGCACGAGGACCCCGTCCAGCTGGGCCTCCGACTCCTTCGGCCAGGGACGGGCACGCACTCCGGTCGCGATCAGCAGCCGGTCGTATGGCACCTCGTCCCCGTCGGCCAGCCGCACCCGCTTGGCCGCCATGTCCAGCCCGGTCGCCGCCACCCCCAGACGCCAAGTCGCCCCGACGTCCCGGCGCCGCGGCAGCTCGGTGTGGTCCGGGGACGCCCTGCCCAGCAGCACCGCCTTGGACAGCGGCGGCCGGTCGTACGGCTCGTACGGCTCGTCGCCGATCATGGTGAGCGCACCGGTGAACCCCTCGTCGCGCAGCGTCTCCGCGGCCCGCAGACCCGCCAGCGAGGCGCCCACGATCACGATCCGGCCCTCCCGCCGGAGCCACTCGTGGAACTCCTCAGCGGCCATCGGACACACCCCGGGCGGCCTCGGCGGGCGAGCCGCCCGCGCCGTCCAGCCCCTCGACGGTGATCGCCTGGACCGGGCAGGCCGCGACGGCGCGCGCCACGCCCTCCCGCTGTGCCGCCTCGGCCCGGGGGCTGTAGACGAGCGACTCCTCGCCGTGCAGGGTGAAGACGTCCGGCGCGAGGAACGCGCACTGCGCGTATCCCTGGCACTTGTTGAGATCGACGACAAGCCTCATCAACGCTCCGCTCTTCCGGCGGCCAGGCCCGTGGGCCCCCACCCGCTCGCGGCACCCTCGGACGGCGGTCACCTCCCCCACGCCAGCATCGGAGCCCCCACCGCCCTCCCGCGCGCCGGGGCACGCCGAAGGGGTGACCGGTCGGGGAGGCCGCCGCGCCGTGAGCGTCACGACGCGCCGGCGACCGCGGTCCGGGGGCGGCGTCCTGGACATCCAGGGGGAGCCGTCACTTCCGGTAGCCGAGGATGGTCATCATCCCGGACTCGGAGTGGTACTGGTTGTGGCAGTGGAGCATCCACAGGCCGGGGTTGTCGGCGTAGAAGTCGACCACCAGTTTGCGGTGCGGCAGCACCGCGGCCGTGTCCTTGCGGGCGCCGGCGGCGTCGATGCCGGTCATCGCGAAGGTGTGGCCGTGCAGATGGAGGGGGTGCCACATGTTCGTGGCGTTGATCAGGGTGAGCCGCACCCGTTCGTCCTCCCGGATGGGATGGCGCTGCTCCACGGAGTAGGGCCGGTGGTCGAAGTTCCAGTCGAACCTCTTCATGCTCCCGTGCAGCATGATCCGGATCTCGCGGTCGGGTTTGCGGACGCTGAAGGCCACGGACTCGTGCGGAACGAGACGCTGGGCGGGCACCAGCCGCCCGTCAAGCTCCCCGGGATACACGGACGCCGGGGGGGCATCGCCCCCCTTGCCGGTGCGCAGCAGGGCCAGTGCCCTGGCCTCCTTGCCCTCGGCGAGCGCGACGAGGGGGAAGACCCCGTCCCCGGCGGTGACCAGCACGTCGTAGCGCTCGGCCATGCCGATCAGCAGCGCGTCCGTCGACTGGTGCTCGACGGGGTAGCCGTCGGTGTGCGTCACCGTCATCCGGTGGCCGCCCAGCGCCACGCGGAACGCCGTCTCGGCCCCGGCGTTGATGATCCGCAGCCGGATGCGGTCGCCGGGGCGGGCCCGGAACACCGAGGGAGCGTGCGGCAGCCGGCCGTTGATCAGGTAGTAGGGGAAGTCCACATGGCCGCCCGGTCCGCCCAGCAGGCGGCTGTGGGAGTACCGCAGGATGCGCGAGGGCCCGTCGGCGCCGTCGAACGACGCGTGCCCGTGCCGGCCGGCCCCGCCGCGCCCGCCGTCCTCGCCCGAGTCATTCGTCCGGCCCATGTCCATCCCCGGCATGCCGCCGCCCAGCGACCTGAGCACGGCGTCCGGGGTGGAGCCGTCCACACCGTCCACCCAGTCGTCGAGGATGACGACCCACTCCTTGTCGTAGGACAGGCGCTCCCTGGGGTCGTCCACGATCAGCGGGGCGTACAGTCCGCGGTCGAGCTGCATCCCGAGGTGCGAGTGCAGCCAGTACGTGCCCGGGTGGGAGACGGTGAAGCGGTAGCGGAAGTCCTCACCGGGCCGGATGGCCGCCTGGGTGAGGTCCGGCACGCCGTCCATGTCGCAGCGCAGGCGCACCCCGTGCGAGTGCAGGGTCGTCCCCACGGGCAGGTGGTTGGCGAGCGTGAGGTCGAGGATGTCGCCCGCGGTCACGCGGACCTCCGGACCGGGCACCGAGTCTCCGTACGCCCATGACCTGACGGTCCGTCCGCCCAGGTCGAGCAGCGTCTGGGTGGCGGTGAGCCGGAACCGGCGCACCGCACCGCCCTCGCGCTCCCTCTCCACGGCCAGCACCTCGGGATCCGACGGGTTCACGTATCCCCCCGGACCCTCGGGCACGAAGCGGCGGTCGCTGTGGCCGGTGCTCCCGGGCGCCGGGGCGGCTGTCGGGCGCGCGGAGGACCTCGGGCGCGCAGAGGTGCTCGGACGCGCAGAGGTGCTCGGACGCGCGGGGGGGCCCGGGCGCGGAGCGGAGTCCGCTTCGGTCTCGGTCCCGGTGCAGGCGGCCAGGGCTCCCGAGCCGGCGGCCATGAGCGAGGCACTGAGCAAGGTACGCCGCGAATAAGTGTGCATGACGGAATAACACACGTTGTGGGACGTAATGTCCTAGATCTGAGGCGGCGCGTCCGATGATGTGGGTCCGCAATTTTGCGTGTTCCTGAAACTGGACGGGCGCGCGACCTCCGGGAGCCGGACCGGGCCCCTCGCTCGCGACGGACGCCCGGCTCAGGCGGTTCCGCCCGCCCCGGCCGCTCCGGTAGTGACATGCGCGACTCAAGCGGCTCCCGCCCTGCCGGGGCGTCAGCACCCATGAGATTGCCATGAATTCGTGAGGCGGTTGAACACAGCGGGGCCCCGCTCCGTATGGGACCGAGGGGAACCCATGCCCGGCCGGCCATGACCGCGTAGGAGTAGTGCCTTGAGACGCAACACGCGCAGACGACCCACAGGCCCAAGACGTGCCACCTTCGCGGCGGTCGCGCTCATGCTGGGCGGGGGTGGGCTGGTCGCGGCCAACGTCTACGCCTCGGCCAGCGAGGGCGCCTGGCCGGGACAGTCCACGGTCCGGACCGACCAAGCCGGGCAGAGCTGGGCCTCGGGGGGCGCCACCATCGACTGCCCGGACGTCGGCACCCGCCTCACCGACGTGCCCGAGGGCGCGCGGGAGACGGTCGACGAGCAACTCGCGGCGCTGGACGGGCAGATCGCCAAGGCCTACCAGCAGGTGCAGGCCTCCGCCCAGGCCGGGCAGCAGGACGAGAGCGCCGTGCAGAGCGCGATCATGGCCCCGCTGAAGGAGGAGCGCGCGGCGACCATCGCGCGCATCGTGGACGCCATCGCCGGTTCAGGGGACCGGCCCGAGGGGCTGGAGGGCCTCGCGGCCTGCACCCTGCGCACGTCCTCCGGCCAGGGCGACGGCGCGACGCCCGGCCAGGACCAGAGCGGCGACGGCCAGAACCAGGGACAGGACCCGAACCAGGGGCAGAGCCAGGATCCCAGCCAGAGCCCGGGGCAGAACCAGGGAGGCGGGCAGCAGCAGGGAGGGAACGGCGGACAGGCCGGCAACGGCCCCGTCGCCGCGGACTACGCGGACATCACCACCGTGCAGCCCAACGTGCCCAGCCCCCGCGACCAGGCGGACGCCTCCACCGGCACCTTCTCCTCCGCCTGCGGGGTGAACGCGAACGGCCTGTTCAACTCGGACAACGTCATCGTCGCCCCCGGCGTCACCAACGGCGCCCACCACTTCCACGACTACGTCGGCAACCAGGCCAACAACGCCTTCGCGAGCGACGACGACCTCGCCAAGGGCGACACGACCTGCGAGGACAAGGGCGACCGGTCCACCTACTACTGGCCCGTACTTCGACTGCAGAACGGAACGCGGGAGCGGGACGCCGACGCGCCGGGCGGCGGCACCGAGGGCAACGCGGGGCGGATCGTCACCCCCAAGCAGGTGACGCTCACCTTCGTGGGCAGCCCGCGCGGCAAGGTCACGGCCATGCCGCGGCTGCTGCGCATCATCACCGGCGACGCCAAGGCCTTCGTCAACGGCCCCACCAACGCCAACGCGTCCTGGAGCTGCACCGGGTTCGAGGACCGGCAGTTGAAGGACAAGTACCCGCTCTGCCCCCAGGGCAGCGACGTCGTGCGCACCTTCAAGTTCCAGAGCTGCTGGGACGGCCGGAACATCGACAGCGCCAACCACCGCACCCACGTGGCGTTCGCCGACGCCGAGGGCGCTTGCCCGGCCGGATTCCAGGCGATCCCGCAGCTGGTGCAGCGCATCGTCTACGCCGTCGACGCCCCGAGCCTCCAGGACGGCGGCCGGACGACCCCGCTGTTCGCCGTGGACTCCTTCCCCGAGCAGCTGCACAAGCCGGTCACGGACCACGGCGACTTCATCAACGTCTTCGACGAGAGCCTCATGCGGGAGATGGTCGACTGCATCAACGGCGGCCGGAAGTGCGGCGCCGGGGCCGGCCAGGGCTCGCCGTCACCCAGCGAGGACCCGCAGCAGTCGCAGCAGCCCCAGGACCCGCAGCAGTCGCAGAACCCGCCGGACCAGCCGACGCCGGCTCCGGGCGCAACGGCCGGTGGGGGCAACGGAGATACGGCCGGCGGCGGTGACGGCGGCGGCAAGGGCGACACCGGGGACAAGGGCGGCAACGGCGGCGGCACCGGGGACGGGCAGACCGCGCAGCCGCCGGCCGCGGAGCCCGCGGGCGGCGATGCGTCCTCCCCGCCCGCCACGGTCCGGCCCAAGGCCTACACGACACCGTCGGCGTCCCGGACGGCCGAGGGTGCCGGCGCGCAGGCCGGCTCGGGCAGCGACGGCGGCAGCGCCACGCAGGCGCCGCCCCCCGGAGCGCAGACCGTACCGCAGACGGCCGGCGGAAGCCTCGCCGAGACCGGCGCCCAGCTGTGGCCGGCCGCGGCCGGGGCCCTGCTCGTGATCGCGGGCTTCGTGCTGCTGCGCCGGATCAGGCGCACCGGCATGTGACATCGCGACGGCGGCGGGGCCCGTGGGACGGGTTCCGTCGCCGTCGCGTGTCTCAACGCATCACCGATCTCCGGGCGTTGTTGTAGAGGCGGAGCAAGTGCTTGGCCACCGCGCACGGAACGGTGTCCGCGTTGCACTGACGGCAGGTGCGCATGTGCTCCTCGTAGTCGGCACGCGCTTGCTGCAGGGCCTCGCCTTGAGACGGCATCGGAAACCTCGCACTGGGAGTGTTGGAAGGCACACGGAGCGCTCAACTTGGCTGTGGGGAGCACCCAGTCACGAGAGTTGATCATGTTACTCGCGGTACAGGGAAGCCGGCGGACGACGGCATTCCGCCCCGGTCGTGAGACCGCCCGGTCAGGCGGCCGCGCCGTCCGCGAGACGGTGCAGCAGCCGCGGCAGAGCGGTCCCGATCGGCTCCCGCACGACCTCGTCGGCCTGTTCGTCGTACGGTGTCGGCTCGGCGTTGACGATGACGAGGCGGGCGCCGTGGTCGGCGGCGAGGCCCGCGAGCCCGGCGGCGGGCTGCACCTGGAGGCTGGTGCCCACGGCGATGAACACCTGGCACGCCTTGGTGATGGCCACGGCCTCGCCCAGCACCACCGGGTCGAGCCGCTCGCCGAACATGACCGTCGCGGACTTCATGATCCCGCCGCACGCGCGGCACGGCGGGTCCACCTCGCCCGCCTCCACCCGCGCCAGGGCGTCCTCCATCGGTCCGCGGGCGTGGCACCGGGTGCACACCACGCTCCGCGCGGTGCCGTGCAGTTCGAGCACCTTGCGCGCGGGCAGCCCGGCGAGCTGGTGCAGCCCGTCCACGTTCTGCGTGATGACCCGGACCGGCACCCCGGACCGCTCCAGATCGGCCACCGCGTGGTGCGCGGCGTTCGGCTCGGCCCGCAGGGTGCGGTTCCGGCGCCGCATCTGCCAGGAGCGGCGCCGGATCTCGGGATCGCCCATGTAGTACTCGTACGTCACGAGCTTCTCGGCCTCCGGATCCCGCCGCCACAGCCCGTTGGGTCCGCGATAGTCCGGAATCCCGGAGTCCGTGCTGATGCCGGCTCCGCTGAGTATCGCGACGAGGGGCTTGGCCATGGCACCGAGGGTAGCTCCGGGCCCGAGGCCGTCGCACCCGCGTTTCCCCCCTCCCGTCCGTTACGGGAGAGGCCGGCGCCGGCGACGCCGGCATCGCGCGGTCACGCCCGGACGGCCAGGTCCTTCAGCGCCCCGTCCGTCAACCGGTACACCGTCCACTCGTCCTGCGGGCGGGCGCCCATGGCCTGGTAGAAGTCGATCGCCGGGCTGTTCCAGTTCAGGACCGACCACTCCAGGCGCTCGTAGCCGCGCTCCACGCAGACGCGGGCCAGCTCCGTGAGCAGGGCCTTGCCGTGACCGCCGCCGCGGGACTGCGGGCGGACGTACAGGTCCTCCAGGTAGATGCCGTGCACGCCCCGCCAGGTGGAGAAGTTGAGGAACCACAGCGCGAAGCCCACGACCTCGCCGTCGGCCTCCTGCGCCACGTGCGCGAACGCGGCCGGGCGCTCGCCGAACAGTGCCTCCATGAGCTGTTCCGGCGTCGCCCGCGCCTCGTCGAGCGCCTTCTCGTACTCGGCGAGCTCACGGACCAGGGCGTGGATGACGGGGACGTCTGCGGGAGTCGCGGTGCGGATCATGCCCGCAGTGTCACACAACCGGAAAGGTCGCGGCCCCCGGCCCCGGCCGGAGGACGGCCGGGCCCGACGGGCCGGGCGCCTACCGGGGCAGGCAGGACAGCGTGATCCCCGCCTCGCGCAGCAGGCGGCGTTCAGCCGGGGTGAACTGCGGGTGGGCGAGCGGCGGGCGCAGGGGGCCGGCCGCGGCGGACAGCAGCACTCCGGGCCGCAGGAGGGAGGCGGGGGAGGCCTGGAGGGTGAGGACGTCGGTCAGGGCCGTGGCGGCGCGGTAGGAGCCGGTCGCCGTGCGGGACAGACGGCTCACATAGCGGTCGAGGAGCCGGTCGGCCGGGTTCGGGTCGCGGCCCGTGGTGGTCGGGTAGTGGATGTCCTGCCCGGTGGCGAGGGCCCACGCCACCTCGACGGGGCGGGCGACGGCGCGCTGGGCCCGGCGGGCCAGTCCGGCGCGCGGACCGGAGGCCAGCGAGGCGCGCAGCGCCAGGGCGCCCTGCGCGGCCACCGACATGCCGTGGCCGTAGACGGGGTTGAAGGCGGCGACCGAGTCGCCCAGTGCGACCAGTCCCTCCGGCCAGCCGGGCAGGCGCTCGTAGTAGCGGCGCCTGTTGGCCGTGCTGCGGGTGACCGTCACGTCGGTCAGCGGTTCGGCGTGGGCCAGCAGCTCGGCCACCACGGGGTGGCGCAGCGTGCGGGCGTAGGGCTCGAAGGCGTCCGGATCGCGGGTGGGGTGCGCGCCGGGCGGGCCCCACAGGCTGACGTGCCAGCGGTCGCCCTCGACCGGCAGGATGCCGCCCGCCGTGGCCGGCCCGGGCCGGCGCGGGTCGGCCGACACGTTGATCACCGGCCAGCCGCGTGTGGGCACGGGGGCGCGGTAGACGCGGCTGGCGTAGGCCAGCCCGGAGTCGACGCGGTCCTCGGCGAGGCCGGTGATGCCCAGTTCGGTGAGCCAGTGCGGCGCGCGGGAGGACCGGCCCGAGGCGTCGACGACGAGGTCGGCGGCCAGGTCCGTCTCGGTGCCGTCCGCGGCGCGCAGGCGCACGCCGGTGACCGCGCGGCGGTCCCCGAGGAGGGCGGTGACCCGGGTGCGCCGGCGCACGCTCACCCGGGGGTCCTTCAGGACCTGCTGGCGGACGGCGAAGTCGGTCAGGTCCCGGCCGGCGGAGACGAGGAAGTGGGTGTCGCGCCGCCAGCGGCGGTACCAGCCCTCGGGTGAGCAGTAGACCATGTTCGTCGTCATCGGCACCCGATGGGCGCCGCACGCCAGGAGCTGGTCGACCGTGCCGGGCAGCAGGGCGTCGATCGCGTCCGCCCCGCCGGAGACGAGGGTGTGGAAGTGCGCGGCCTGCGGCACGCCCGGACGGGGCTCGGGACCGAGGGGCAGGTCGTGGGCCTCGACGATCTCCACGGCGTCGAACCGGTCGCGAACGGCGGCCGCGGCGAGCATCCCGGCGATGCTGCCTCCGACGACGACGGCCCGCGTGTGCGTGCCACGAGGTGCCGCTTCCCGCACGGCGGCCCTGGTGACGGCCGTGGGGACGACCTCCGTGACGGCTCGTGCGACGGCTCGTGTGACGGCTCTCGTGACGTCGTTCATGACGGGCTGCTTTCTGCGGGGGCACGGTGGTGCGCGCGGAGGTCCGACAGTACGGGCGAGGCGAGCGCCTGGGACAGGAGGACCAGATCGCGGGGGCGCCACGGGGGCACCTGGGCGTCCGGTGACGGCCCGGCGCCGGTGCGGCGCCGGCGGGCACCGGCGAGGACGATCATGACGGCGTCGGCCGTGGCGGCGGCGGACCGCGCGTCCTCGCCCCGGTCCAGGGCGGCGGTGTGGGCCCGCTCGCGCACCCCGAGGTCGCAGTACGGGGCCAGGGCGAGCAGCGCGTCGTAGATGGCGGTCCGCCGGCCGGTCAGACGCACCGCGGGCGGGGACCACCACGGCAGCGAGGTGCGGACGGCGCCCGGAGTGGGCACCTGCCGCAATTCCCTCCACAGCGGGCGCAGTTCGCGCAACTGCCGTACGTTATGGGCGACATGGGCGATGCGCGGCCCCGCCAGGGGGAGCGCGAACCCGGTGCAGGCGAGCAGGGCGGAGGGAGCCGCGGTCTGCGGAGCCACCCGGTCGATGAGGAAATCCAGGTCGTGCCCGGTCCAACGGGCGCCGATCGCCACCAGTTTGACGACGTCGTAGCACACGTGCAGCAGATAGGCGGGGGCCAGGATGCGCAGCCCGGCCCGCAGGGAGCCGTGGACCTCCGTCGACCAGCGCCAGCACAGCACGCTCGTGGCCATGGTCGCCACGCCGTGGGCCACCAGGTAGGTGAGGATCATCTCCCGGATGAACGGGGTGCGGGCGTAGTAGCCGTCGAAGAGGGTGAGTTGCTCCACCGGGGCGTCGCCCCACCAGAACAGCACGTTGATCGCGACGATCACGAGACCGTAGGCGGTGACGCACACCCGGGACGCCCGCCGGGTCTGCTCCGGGGGCGCCGGGCGCCAGTTGATGATCAGCAGCAGGCTGGCCCCGGAGAACGCGATCAGCGCCGAATACGCCATCGGGGCGGCGAAGTTGGGTATCCCGGTGAGCCGGTTGATCGTGGCGATGGAGTCCGGGGCGGCGAAGAAGAAGACCAGTGCCCCGGCGAACAACAGCAGGCACACGGCACGCAACAGCATGTCGTGGGGCCTGCGGAAGAGCGCCGGGAGCTTGAGCAGGCAGACCAGCAGGAGCAGGCTCCCGCAGAGGTAGAAGGAGGTGTTGCCGGGGCCGTGGCTCACGGTGCGGTGCGTCTCCTCGGGGCGGCCCTCGCGGGGTGGCGGCTCGCGAACCGGGTCAGGACCGGATGCGGTGCGCGAGGGAGAACCGGATGCGTCCGGCGAGGTTCCTGAGGTCCACGCCGGACCGGGCCTCCGTCCGGGCGGCCCCGACCGCGGTGGCGAACCGCACGCCGAAGAACTCGGCCTCCTCCTCCTGGTGCACGGTGCTGGCGTCGGCCCGCAGGGCGACATGGAGACTGACGTCCAGGGGCCGCTCCGGCGGAGCCCCGGCGCCCTCCGCCGCGCAGACCGCCGCCACCACGTCCCGCACCGCGTCCGCCGCGCCACCGTCACCGGCGCGGGAGGCGGCCGGTCCGTGGGCGGTGAGCGAGCGGCAGTGCCCCTCGAACATGTGCCAGACCTCGTGGCCGACGATCACCAACTGGTGCTCCAGATCCGTGTGCGCCTCGTACGCGATCACGTCGTGAGAGGGGCGCTGGATCCACAGCCCGCTGGCGATGTCCGGCGGGAACGGCGCCGCGTGCAGCCGGACCGGACGCCCGCGCACCTGCTCGACGGCCCTGCCGACGGCCGGTAAGAGATCCTCGTCGCCGTCGGGCAGTTCGAGGGCGGCCAGCAGCCGGGCGGTGAGCCGCCGCATGGCACGAGCCGGCGAACTCACCGCGTCCCTTCCTTCACGTCAAGCTCCAGCAGCGCCTTCAGGGTCGCGTTGAGCACGTTCCACCGCTCCTCCGGCAGGTCGCGCGCCTGCCGGAGGGCCACGCCGCGGACGTCGTCGTACCGGGACAGTGCCTCGGCCAGCGGGTCCGTCTCGTGCTCCAGCCGGCCGAGGACCGGCTGCAGGGCGGCGTTGAGCGCCGGTACCGCCTCCGCAGACAGGAACCCGTTGGCCTGGCCGAAGAAGAACTTCTCGATGCCGGCCTGGGTGGCCGCCAGCGGACCGCACTTGCTCCGGCCGTTGACGATCGCGGAGATCGCCGCGCCGGACGCGCCGAACGACGCGCCGATCTCGCTGTAGGAGTAACGGGAGCCGTCCGGCCGGCGGTGCGTCCGCCGCAGATGCAGGATGCGGGTCCGGATCCGCTCGCCGAACCCCTCCTCCGGGACGTCCTGGCCGCCGAGCAGCGCCGCGACGACCGGCGCCGGGACCCCCGTCTCCCACGACAGCCGGTCCGCGTCGAGCACCTCCGACCGCGTGCGGCCGGACTTCAAGAGGAGCGCGTCGACCCGGCGCAGGGTCTCGGTGAGGGCTGCGTGCGGGGGTCTCACCCAGGGATCTCCCTCGTCTCGGGCGGGCGCTGCGTTCAGGACCATAACCGGCCCGGAAGCCTCCGAACCAGAGCACCACAAGACAAGTTGAGCCCGAGGACAAGCCGTTTTGCCGTGCCGTACAACCGTGCCGTACAACCTCCCGGCCGGTCCTGGAGTCTTATCCGGTGCACGGGATCAATCGGACGTTCTCGAGTATTACCGCTCCAACCGACGGGGGATCACTCATGAGCACGACCCGTACCCTGCCCCGCCGTGGCACGGCCGCGGCCCTGACGGCGCTGCTGGCGACCGGACTCACCGCCGCCGGCGCCTCGGCCGCCCAGTCCGGCGCCCGGTCCGTCCCGCCGCAGACGCGGCAGATCGCGTCCTCGGTGCTCGGCCGCGACTACAGGATCACCCTGACCGCGATCCGCTCCACCGACGACGAGTACGCCGCCTCCGTGCGGCTGCGCGTGGACACGCTGAGCGGCGGCGCCTGGAAGGAGTCCGACCGGGCGACCGTGGGCGCGGTGGACGGCTGGTTCTGGTATCCGCTCACCGGCAAGGGCGCCGTCTGCCGGTTCTCCACCTCCGGCAGCGAACCTGCGCCCGTCGGGGTGAGCCTGCTGATCACGCCGTCGATCGGCTGCTCCGAGCCGCAGCGCTTCGTCGTCGAGGACGGCCGGATCCACGTCGGCTGATCCGGTCTCTCGGCGCGGTGCGGCCTCTCCGCGGTACGGCCCCTCGGCGCTGGTAGGGCGTGCCCCGCCCGCACCCGCCGCTCCCCGCCGTGCCGACGGCGGTCGCCGTCGGCACGGCAGGGCTCTTCCCCGGACCGGGTCGTCGCTCGCCGGCCGGGCCCGCTACCGGGATTCATTCGCAGTGCACCGGGCTTCAGCCTGGTGGTGAAGCGAATCGTGTTGTGGCGACGCGGAGCGTCGCGGATTCCTGGTCGGTGGAGCCGGCCGTCGCGTGCCCACCACCTGCCGCGCGGAGCGCCGCGACGGCTGCTCTGGCGGAGCTGGGGGATGCTCACACGGGCCGGTTCTGCTCCTCGATGCACTGCTTGATCACGGAGAGCGGGGCGCCGCCGACGGTTCCGGCGAAGTAGGACCCGGACCAGAGCTTGTTGGCCCGCCAGTAGTGCTGCACCGGGTCGGGAATTCTCCCCCAGCCTTCGGCCGGGAGATGCCCCCAGATGCAGGCGTCAGGAGGAGACTCCCGTGAGGGAGTTGACGAGCCGGGTCACGGCCATCTTGGGCGGGAAGTTCACCAGGAGGTGGACGTGATTGTCCTCACCGCTGAACTCGCTCAGTTCGCACTCGAAGTCCGCGCACCGCCCGCATGATCTCCTGCATGCGCGTCAGACGAGCATCCGTGAACACCTGGTGCCGGACCATGGTCACGAAGACCAAGTGCACGCATTACGAAAACACAGTGCCGGCCAGTCCTGACGTTCCACATCCCAGCTATCACCCGAATTTGTAGGGTGATCGGTATGCAGCTTCGGTACGGCTTTCGCCTGTACCCGGCACCGTGCCAACGCGCTGCGCTGGCTAGGGCGTTTGGGTGCGCCCGCGTGGTGTTCAACGATGCGGTGCGTGCCCGTGAGGACGCCCGCGCGGCGGGCAGGCCGTTCCCGACGGCGGCCGAGCTGTCCCGCACCCTGATCACCCAGGCCAAGCGGACCGCCGAGCGGTCCTGGCTGGGCGAGGTCTCCGCGGTGGTACTGCAGCAGGCGCTGCGCGACGCCGAGACGGCCTACCGCAACTTCTTCGCCTCCCTCAAAGGTGAGCGCAAGGGCCCGAGGCTGGGCGCGCCGAAGTTGAAGTCGCGCAAGGATTCACGGCAGTCGATCCGGTTCACCGCGAACGCCCGCTGGTCCATCACGCCCGGCGGACGGCTGAACCTGCCGAAGATCGGTGAGTTACGGGTGAAGTGGTCCCGCACCTTGCCGTGTGTGCCGTCTTCGGTGACCGTCATCAAGGATGCGGCGGGTCGGTACTTCGCATCCTTCGTCATCGCCACCGACCCGGCCGCGGATCTGCAGCGGATGCCCGAGGCCGAGGCGAGCATCGGTATCGATCTCGGGCTGGCCCACTTCGCGGTGCTCTCCGACGGCACGAAGATCGACAGCCCCAGGTTTCTGCGCCGGGCGGAGAAGAAGCTCAAGAGGGCCCAGCGGGAGCTGTCCCGTAAGCAGAGGGGATCGAGGAACCGGGAGAAGGCCCGCCGGAAGGTGGCCCGCGCGCATGCGCAGGTGGCTGACGCGCGTCGCGAGTTCCACCACCAGCTCTCCACGAAGCTGATCCGCGAGAACCAAGCGGTCGCCGTGGAGGATCTGGCGGTGAACGGGCTCGCGCGCACCCGGCTTGCCAAGAGCGTGCATGATGCGGGCTGGTCGACGTTCGTGCACATGCTGGAGTACAAGGCGAAGCGGTACGGGCGCACCTTCGTCAAGATCGGCCGGTTCGAGCCCACCAGCCAGGTGTGCTCCGCCTGCGGGCACCGCGACGGGCCCAAGCCCCTCACCGTGCGGGAATGGACCTGCCCCGCCTGCGGCACCGTCCACGACCGGGACCACAACGCCGCGAAGAACGTGAAATCGGCCGCCGGACTGGCGGTGACAGCCTGTGGAGCGCCGGTAAGACCAGAACCCGTTCTGGCACAGCGCGACGAAGCAGGAAGCCACGGAAGCCCGCCCGATGCCCGTGCCGCATAGCGGCACAGCACCGAGCGAGCAGACCAGAATCTCCCTCCTTCAGGAGGGGAGCAAGTCAAGGCAGTTTCGCGAACGGCGACAGGAAGGCCCGTGCCCCGGGCGTGTCCAGCCGGTACGAGACGTTGGTGGCGTAGCAGGGTCCGTCGCCGGTGATGGTCGTGGCCGCGAGGATGTTCCTGCCGCCGATGACCGCGAAGTTGGGGCCGCCGGAATCGCCGTAGCAGGCACCGCCGTTGCCCTGGGGCGCGGTCATGGCGAGGCGCACCCAGGCGTCGTTGAGCGCGTCGAAGGTCACGGGCGCCTTCATCCGCACGCCGCCGCCCGGATGGGTCTGGCCGCCCGGCCCGTTGACGGCCTCCTGGGTGCCGTATCCGGCCACGAACCAGTCGGTGGCGTTCAGTTGCCGGGGGCCGAGGGCGCCGAACTGGTTCGCGGTCGGCAGGGTGGCCGGGGTGAAGGTCCAGCGGGCCTTCATCTTCGCGGCGGGCAGTTCGATGACGGAGATGTCGTGCGGGTCCGAGGAGGGGCCCGGGTAGTCGGGGTGGCTGTGGGCCGTGCCCTGGACGGCGACGGCGTTCGCCTGGGCGGCCGGGTCGCCCGGGAACTGCTTCGCGGCGGCGTCCAGACCGGCCTGCACGTCCTGGTCGAGGGACACGTAGAACTTGACGTTGTCCGGCCAGTCGGTGGTGCAGTGGGCCGCGGTGAGGAACGTGTCCGCGTCGATCATCGTGCCGGAGCAGACCCAGTCGACGCGGTCCGGGGTCGCCGGGTCGTCGTCGTTGTCCCAGGTGGCCACGAGTGCCCCGACCTCGGTGCGTTCGGGGGCGGGCGTCGCGTTGTAGCTGTTGATCGCGGACGACGGCAGAGCGGCGGCGAGCACGGTGGCGCAGGCCGCTGCGGTGACGGCGGTGGCGCGTACGGCGGTCAAGAAGAACCCCTTCGACGGGTGTGGGACGGGTGTTCTCCTGCGGGGGTGAGGGGTATTGAAGCGCCTGGGGTGGTCAAGTACAAGAGCGCGATCGGGCTTCTCCTCCGGTTCCGGTCGATCACCGGGTATGCGTTCTGCGCATGGTTCATGGGATGTGGGTGGTAGGTTCGTCGTCATGCGGATGACTCTGGCGGACCGGGTCCGGTCGGCGGTGGCGGCTCTGCTGCACGCCACCGGCGAGTCGCAGACCGGCCTAGCGGCCGCGCTGGGGGTGAGCCAGGCCCAGGTGAGCCGCCGTCAGTCGGGCAGCGCGGCCTGGAGTCTGGACGACTGCGAGGCGGTCGCCGCGCACTTCGGCATCGACGTACTGGACCTGCTGGCCGGGCCCACCCGGGCGTCGGAGTCCCTGCCGGACGCCCGCCGTCGTCCGGCCGGTCGGCGGGTCCTGCCCGCCGCTGTTCCGGGGACGCGGGAGGAGCTGCCGCGATGACGGACTTCGAGGCTATCGACGCGCTGCTCGCCGCGGCCGGGCCGGAGGTCCCCCTGCCGCCGCCGGCCGAGCGCCGGGCGCTGCGGGAGGGGCTGAACCTCTCGCGCGCCCAGCTCGCCCAGGCCCTCGGAGTGAGTCCGTCCACGGTCGGTGGCTGGGAGTCGGGGCGGGACCCCTCGGGCGAGGTCCGCGAGAAGTACGCCTACTTCCTCGAAGGGGCCCGCACCAAGCTGGAGGTCCCGCAGGACGAGGCCGCCGGGGCCGCCGGCGCCCATGCCGCCGATGCGGAGACCGCGCCGGCCACTGCCACGGCCACCGGGACCGGAATCCACACCGGGACCGGGATCGACTCCGGGACCGAGGCCGAGGCCGGAACCTCGGCCGGTGCCCACGAGGGTGCCGCGGACGACGTGGAAGCCCTCGCGGCGCCCGAGCCCTGCGTCCTGTGCGGCGCCCCGGCCCGCCATCAGGTCGCGGGCTTCCCGCAGCACCTGGACCCCACCGAGTGCGGCACACCGACGCCCGCGCCGCGGCCCCCGCGTCCGCAGCCGCGGCCCGCGGCCCCCGTGACGGAGCGGGTCGCACCGGAGCCGCGGTCCGCACCTCCCGTGCGGCCGGGCCGCCCGGGGCGTGGTCCCGGCCCGCACGAGTCCGTACCGGTCGTCCCCGTGGGCCGCCGCGTGCGGGCGGCCTCCGACACCCCCGACCTGATCGGCCGCGCTGTCGCGGCCGCGCTGGCCCAGCACGGGGGCGACCTGGCGGAGGCCACCGCGGCACTGGTCAAGCGGGCCATCCCGGACGCCATGGCCCTGCTGGACGAGACACGCAAGGGCGGGCGCTACGACGTCGTCGCGCACCCCTGGATCCCGGACGTCCTGCGCAAGCAGAGCGCCCGCGGCGCCGACCAGATCTGGGAGGCCCGCCCCAAGTGGGCCCGTCGCGAACTCCCGCCCGGCGCCCACGAGGTGACGGCACTGGACGTCAACGGCGCCTATCTCTCCGCGCTCAAGACCCACCTCCCCATCGGTCAGCTGGAGCACTCCACGGGCTTCGGTCACGACCGCCGCCGGGCCGGGGTCCACCTGATCACCCCGCCGGACTGGGAGCACGACGCCCACCTTCCGAACCCGATCGGCAACCGCGACGAGCCGGGCCCGCTGTGGGTCACGGAACCGACGCTGCGGCTGCTGCTGCGCCTGTCCGGGCCGAAGTACGGTCTGTGCGAACCGCCGCGGATCCACGAGTCGTTCACCTCGGGCGCGACCGAGAACCTCCTGGAGAAGTTCCGGGTCGCGCTCAAGGACGCCCGTGACCGGGCGATCGCCGAGGACGACGAGGTGACGCTGGAGTACGTGAAGGCGATGTACTCCAAGTTCGTCTCCACGATGGGGGAGTCGAACTACAACCGGGAGCTGTACCGCCCCGACTGGATGCACCTCATCCGCTCCCAGGCCTTCGCCAACCTCTGGACGAAGGCGTACAAGGCCTACGAGGAGGGGCTCACGCCCGTCCGCGTGATGGGCACCGACGAGCTGCACGTGATCGGGGACTGGCGGAGTGTCTTCCCGGAGGGCCGGGGAGTGGCCGAGGTGAAGATCAAGGACACGTACACCGTCGGCGAGGACCCCGGTCCGGCCCGGTGACCCGGTAGATTGCGCGCGGAGGAAGGAGGCCTCAGGTGCCTGAGCGCAACATCGAGTTCGGTCTGTACGGCGCCCGGGGCGTCAAGGGCCACGAGGCCGTGGCGCGCCGGCTCGACGCCCTCGCGGGCTACGTCGCCACGCCGATCACGGTGCGCCGCGGGCTGCTCGCCCGGCTGCACTACCTCACCCGCACCGAGCACTCCCGCCGGGCGGCGCGCGAGGCGGGCCTGACGGTCACCGACCGTACGGTCAAGGCGTGGCTCGACGGCAGGCGCGTCCCGTCCGCGGCGAACCTGCACCGGATCGAGACGGCGTACCGGACCGTGCGCCGGCACAACGTCGCCCGCTACCTGCTGGCCCGTCTCAACCGCGAGGGCCGCGGCACGCGGGTGGAGTTCCACCCCCTCAACCAGTCGCAGGTCCCGCGCCCGCGTCAGCGGGTGCTGGAGTACCGCACGCTCAACGTCCGCCACTGGGACCGCATCGTCCGGGCATGGGCCGAGGACGACGAGGCGGCGCTGGAGGACGCCTGGGTCACCGACGCCGTCGTGGACCTCGGCTCCGAGTGGGGCCAGTACGAGTACGTCACGAGCATCGGCTTCGCCGCCTGAGCCCGCTCTCCCTTTCCTACTGCGCCCCGGAACCGAGGCGGTCACCGGTGGACACCGTCGGTGATCGGTGATCGGTGATCGGTGATCGGTGATCGGTGACGCGGTCACCGGTGGCCGATGCCGGCGAGCGCCGGGCATCGCGCCGCGCCCGGTGACGTCCGCGGCGTATGCCGGGAGCCCGGCCGCCGGCCGTCCGGTGTCCGGCCCCCGGCCGGGCGGGGAGCGGGTGGCGGCCCATGGGCCGACAACGCCCTCCTCGACCCGCTTGGCCCGCGCCTCGGAAGGGCACCCGGGAAACCTGCGAAGCAGCTCCCTCTTCCACGAAGGGCACACCATGAGCACCCCCTCCCACTCCCGCCCCGCCGAGGCCTCCGGCACCTTTTCCCTCGGCGGCGACCTGCCGGTCCGCCGCCTCGGCTACGGCGCCATGCAACTGACCGGTCCCGGCATCTGGGGCGAGCCCAAGGACCCCGACGAGGCCGTGCGGGTGCTGCGGCGCGCCGTGGAGCTGGGGGTGAACTTCATCGACACCGCCGACTCCTACGGCCCCTTCGTCAGCGAACAGCTGATCCACAAGGCGCTGCACCCCTACCCGGACGATCTCGTCATCGCCACCAAGGGCGGCCTGACGCGCTCCGGCCCGGACGACTGGCGCCCGGTCGGCCGGCCGGAGTACCTGCGCCAGCAGACCGAGCTGAGCCTGCGCCACCTGGGCCTGGAGCGCATCGACCTCTACCAGCTCCACCGCATCGACCCCAAGGTGCCGCTGGCCGACCAGCTCGGCGAACTGGTGCTCCTGCAGCAGGAGGGGAAGATCCGGCACATCGGCCTGTCCGAGGTGACCGTCGAGCAGATCGGGCAGGCGCGCGAGATCGCGGACATCGTGTCCGTGCAGAACCTGTACAACCTCGCCAACCGTGACGCCGAGGACGTCCTCGACCACGCCGAACGCGAGAACCTGGGGTTCATTCCGTGGTTCCCCATGGCCACCGGTGAGCTCGCCCGCCCCGGCGGCCCGCTCGACAGCGCGGCCAAGCAGCACGGCGCGAGTCCCTCGCAGCTCGCCCTGGCCTGGCTGCTGCGCCGCTCCCCGGTCATGCTCCCCATCCCGGGCACCTCCCGGGTGGCGCACCTGGAGGAGAACATCGCGGCAGCCGAGATCACCCTGACCGACGAGGAGTACACCGCGCTCGCCGAGAGCGTCGGCGCCTGACCTCGGCGTCCGCGTCCCGGTGACCGCCACGCCGATGGGCGGGACCGCGCGGGCGACGGCGCGCCGACCCGCGCCAGGGACCCTCCGCGAACCCGCAGCCCTGGGCCGTCCGCGGTCCACTGCCCCGGCCCGCCGCGGTCCCACCGCCCTGCTCGCCGCCCGCCGCGGTCCCGCGGCCTCCGCGCCGCAGCGCCCGCGGACGGGCCCGCCCGGTGTCCTCGACGTGTCATCGACGAGCGCCACGCGGTGCCCCGAACCCCTGACGAGCGCCTCCCCGGGGGCCTCCGGCGGCTCGGCGGGGCGGGGCCCCAGGGGGCATGGGGGTGACGGTTTGGGTGGGGGGGTGTTAGAAAGGCGAGATGGCAGAGCGTTTTGCCCGGCTTCGGCGTATATCGCTGCGCTCGATGGTGGGGAAGAGTCCGCGGAGCGTTGCCGGGCAGGTCTTCATCTTGCAGGTGGCGTTGGTCGTGCTGCTCGTGGCCTTCGCCGTCTTCGCTCTCGTTCTGCAGTCCCAGCGGGACACCGACTCCGAGGCCAAGCGCCGCTCCATCGCCGTCGCCCAGACCTTCGCGCACTCCCCGGGCGTGACCGCCGCGCTGCGCACCCCGCATCCCACGAAAGTGCTGCAACCGCTGACCGAGGCCGGGCGCAGGGCCGCGGGCGTGGACTTCATCGTCGTCATGGACACCCACGGCATCCGCTACACCCACCCGCTGCCCGACCGGATCGGCAAGCGGTTCGTGGGCACGATCGGGCCGTCGCTGGCGGGGCGGGTCTATACGGAGAGCGTGCACGGTCCGCTCGGACAGGAAGTGCAGGCCACCGTGCCCATCCGCGACGGTTCCGGCAAGGTGGTGGCGCTCGTCTCGGCCGGCCTGAAGGTCAAGAACGTTGCCAATCAGGTGGACCGCCAGATCCCGATCATCCTCGCCGCGGGCGCGGGCGCGCTCGGGGTGGCGACCGGCGTGACGGCCCTGGTCGGCAGGCGGCTGCGCCGGCAGACCCACAGTCTCGACCCGCACGAGATGTCCCGTATGTACGACCATCACGACGCGGTCCTGCACTCGGTCCGTGAGGGTGTGCTCATCATCGGCTGCGACGGACGGCTGCTGCTGGCGAACGACGAGGCCAAACGCCTCCTCCAGCTCCCCGAGGACGCCGAGGGCAGGAACGTCGGGGACCTGACGGGCCTCGAACCGGAGACGGCCGCGCTGCTCACCTCCGGGCGCGAGGCCACCGACGAGGTGCACGTCGCCGGACCCCGGCTGCTGGCCGTCAACCAGCGGCCCACCGGCGGCGACGGGAGCGGCCCCCGCGGATGGGTCGTCACCCTGCGCGACTCCACCGAACTGGAAGCGGTGTCCGGCCGCGCCGAGGTGGCCCGCGAACGCCTCAAACTGCTCTACGACGCCGGACTGGGCATCGGCACCACCCTCGACGTGGCCAGAACCGCCGACGAGCTGGCCCTGGTCGCCGTGCCCCGGTTCGCCGACTTCGTCACCGTGGACCTGGCCGACGCCGTGCTGCACGGCGAGGAGCCGAGCGCCACCGGGACCGCCACCGGGATGCGGCGCATCACGGTGTACGGGATACGGGACGACCACCCGCTCTACGAGAAGGGCCGGCTGATCGACTTCCTGCCGTCCACGCCCCAGGCCCGCGGCTACCGCGCGGGCCGCGCGGTGCTGGTCGGCGACCTGTCGGGCGCCATGGGCTGGCACGCCCAGGACCCCAAGCGCACCGCGGAGATCATCAACTACGGGATCCACTCCCTGATCGTGGCGCCGATCCAGGCCCGCGGTGTCGTCCTGGGCATGGCCAACTTCTACCGCTCCAAGGAGCACGGCCCCTTCGAGGCGGAGGAACTGTCACTGGCCGAGGAGCTGGTCGCCCGCGCCGCGGTCAGCATCGACAACGCCCGCCGGTACACCCGCGAGCACGCCCTGGCGGTCACCCTCCAGCGCAGCCTGCTGCCGCGGGCCCTGCCGGAGCAGACCGCCCTGGAGGTGGGCCACCGCTACCTGCCCGCCCAGTCGGGCGTGAGCGGGGACTGGTTCGACGTGATCCCCCTGCCGGGCAGCCGGGTGGCGCTCGTCGTCGGCGACGTGGTCGGCCACGGCCTGCACGCCGCCGCCACCATGGGCAGGCTGCGGACCGCGGTGCACAACTTCTCCACCCTCGACCTGCCGCCCGACGAACTGCTTCAGCACCTGGACGACCTGGTCGGACGCATCGACCAGGACGAGGACAGCACCCAGATCGCCGCGGCCGTCGTGGGCGCCACCTGCCTGTACGCCGTCTACGACCCCGTGACCCGGCGCTGCGCCATGGCGCGCGCGGGACATCTGGCGCCCGCGCTGGTCGGCCCGGACGGAGAGGCCACCTTCCCCGAACTGCCGGCCGGCCCGCCGCTGGGCCTCGGCGGCATGCCGTTCCAGACCGCCGAACTGGAGCTCGCCGAGGGCACCCAGCTCGTCCTCTACACCGACGGTCTCATCGAGGACCGCAGGCGCGATCTGGACGTGGGCATGGAGATGCTGCGGCGGGCCCTGGCCGGCCACCCGGACCGGCCGCCGGAGGAGAGCTGCCGCGCCGTGCTGGAGGAGCTGCTGCCCGAGCGGCCCCAGGACGACGTGGCCCTGCTGATCGCCCGCACCCGCGGGCTGCCGGCCGACCGGATCGCCGACTGGGACGTGGCGCCGGAGGCGGCCGCCGTCGCCGGAATACGCGCCGAGGCGACCGCCAAGCTCGACGAGTGGGGTCTGACCACGCTCGGCTTCACCATGGAACTGGTGCTGAGCGAGCTGGTGACCAACGCCATCCGGTACGGCTGCGAGCCGATCCATGTGCGGCTGATCTACGACCGTTCCCTGATCTGCGAGGTGTCCGACGGCAGCAGCACCTCGCCGCACCTGCGCTACGCCGCCACGACCGACGAGGGCGGCCGGGGCCTGTTCCTGGTGTCGCAGATGACCGAGCGCTGGGGCACCCGGTACACCCCGCAGGGCAAGGTGATCTGGGCGGAGCAGGCCCTGCCCACGGGCGACGAGGAGCTGAGCCTGCTCGCCTCCGTCCTCGCCGACCCCGACGCCCCCGACGCGGACTCCCTGACGGCCTGACGGCCTGACGGCCTGACGGCCTGACGGCCTGACGGCCTGACGGGAGAATCCGCGAAATCCGCGACGGCCGCGGATTCAGAGGAAGCGGCGGATCGGCAGCACCGCGGCCTCCCGGACCCGCTGACCCAGCGGACGGCGCCGCCAGCGCGTGGGATCGACCGCCTCGCTCCGTTCGAGGTCGTGGTCGAAGTCCCGGTCGAGGGTCGCGGTGAAGTCCTCGTCCAGGACCGCGAGCATGACCTCCTCGTCGTGCTCCATGGACCGCCGGTTGAAGTTGGTGGAGCCGATCAGGGACGCCACCCCGTCCACCGTCATGATCTTCGTGTGGAGCATGGTGGGCTGGTACTGGCGGATGGTGACGCCCGCGTCGAGCAGCGTCTGGTAGTGGTGCTGGCCCGCCAGCTGGCACGCCCGCTGATCGGTGTACGGGCCGGGCAGCAGGATCTCCACCGCCACCCCGCGCCGGGCCGTGGCCGCCAGTAGGTCCACGAAGTAGACGTCGGGGGCGAAGTAGGCCGTGGACAGGCGGAACCGTTCCTGGGCGGAGGTCAGCATCACGCGGATCAGCGTCTGCATGTCCTGCCAGCCGAAGCTGGCCGATCCGCGGACCACCTGGACGGTGGCCCGCCCCGGCTGCTCGTGGTCGGTGAACCGGTCGTGCTCGTCGTAGAGCGTGTCGTGGCACTCGGCCCAGTTCTGCGCGAAGGCGGCGGCGATGCCGTCGACGGCCGGGCCGCGGACCTGGACGTGGGTGTCGCGCCACTCGCCGGGACCGCGGGCGTCCCCGGACCACTCCTCGGCGATGCCGACCCCGCCGGTGAAGGCCATCGACTCGTCGACGATCAGGGCCTTGCGGTGGCAGCGGTGGTTCTGCTTCAGCGGAGACAGTCGCGCCGGCTTGCGGAACCACGCCACCTGCACGCCGGCGGTGTCCATGTCGTCCAGCAGTTCCTGCTCGATCTCCTTCGCGCCGAACCCGTCGAGCAGCAGGCGGACCCGCACTCCCGTTCTGGCCCGCTCGGCGAGTGCCGCCGCGAACTCCCGGGCGATATCGCCGCGCCAGTAGACGAAGGTCATCATGTCCACGGTGTGCCGGGCCGAGCGGATCGCCTCGAGCATCGCGGGGAAGATGGCGTCGCCGTTGCGCAGTGGGACGAGTTCGTTGCCCTCGGTGGCGGCTATGCCGAGGAGCCGTTCCAGGCGTCTTCGCAGGCGCTGCTTGCGGGCGTCGGGGTCGGCCCGCGCCTCCCCGCCGGGCAGGGGTTCGGCGCGCTCGAGAAGCCCGGCGTGTCCGTCGGCCTCCCCGGCGCTCGTGAGATCCGTGGGACGTGGGGACCCCAGGGTCCTGGGGTCGTCCGCGGTCTTCGTGTCTTCCGCCGCCGGTCGCATGTTCCGCCTCCCGCTGTACGTGCCTGTGGTGCTGGCTCGCGTACGTATACCAGGCATCCCCCTACCGCAATCCTCACGAATAATCCGCAGAACCCGGCTTCCGCGCCCGGTGCGCCGCCACTGCCACGGGCACCGCACGCGCGGCGGCGGTACGAGCCCCCGGGAGAGGCCCGTACCGCCGCCGAACGGCGCCGTGCGATGCGCCGCGGAATCAGACGGCGGGCTCGGCGGCCTGCGACGCCCGCGCGCTCTCCACCCCTGTGTGCTCCGCCCCGCGCGGCAGGGTCAGCACGGCCAGGAAGCCGAGGACCGCGACCGTGGCGAAGAAGTAGAAGCCCCACGGGTGGCCGATCCCGGCGGCGACCAGGGCGCCGGTGATCGTCGGGCCGACGATCGAGCCGATCCGGCCGATGCCCGAGGCCGACCCGAGGGCGGTGCCGCGGACGGAGGCCGGGTAGTAGTTGGTGACGTAGGCGTACACGAGCACCTGGGCCGAGAAGACGAACACGCCGGTGAGGAAGACGACCACGTCGAGCACGAGGTCGCTGTCCATCTTGATGCTCAGGGTCGCCAGCATCGCCACTGCGACCGCGAACCAGCAGAGCGTGGTGCCCTTGATGCCGCGCCGGTCGGCGACGAACCCGCCGAGGATCAGGCCGACGACGCCGCCGAAGTTGAGCACGAGGAGCTGGGTGACCGCGGTCGGGACGGGGTAGCCGGCGTCGTTCATCAGCTTGGGCAGCCAGGTGTTGAGGCCGTACACCAGCAGCAGCCCCATGAAGGAGGCGACCCAGATCCCGATGCCCGCGCGCAGGTAGGCCGGCTTGAGCAGCTCGGTGAACGGGACGCGCGGCGAGTCGGCCGCGCCCTTGGCGCTGACGAACGCCTCGGACTCGGGCAGGCGGAACCACTGGACGGCGGCGACGACCAGGCCGACGACGCCCAGGACGTAGAAGAGGATCTGCCAGTGGTCGGTCACCTGCAGCGCCAGGAGCGAGGTGATGACCGCGCCGGTGTGGTAGCCGGTCATCGTCAGCGTGCTGGCCCGGGCCCGTCTGGCGGCCGGCATGTGCTCGGCCATCATCGTGAGCGACACCGGCATGCAGGCGCCCAGGCCCACACCCGCGATGAGGCGGAGCACGGCGAACATCGTGACGGAGCCGGCCAGCGGCACCAGGAGGGTGAAGAGCGAGAACAGCACCACCGACCCGATGAGCAGGATCCGCCGGCCCAGCCGGTCGGCCAGCGGGCCGACGCAGACCGCGCCGATGGCCACGCCGACGAGCGAGAGCGTCGCGACGGTGGTGGCGTCGGCGGCGGTCATGCCGAGATGGTGGGTCTTGAGCAGGGTCGGGATGATGGCGCCGAGGACGACGAGGTCGTAGCCCTCCAGCAGGACGGTGATCCAGCACAGGACCACCGTCCAGGCGTTGCGGCCGGCGGTGCCGGTCTGCGCCGGGGTGGTGGACGGGACAGCGGGTGCCATGAGATTCCCCCCAGGGACGGGAGAGCGGGGGTGACATCACCCCCGGGGACGGGTGCGACGGGGTGCGGATGAACCGGGGTGGAGTCCACCCCGGGACGGATGGGTGCGCGGGCCGGCCGCGAGAGCGGGGGCGGCGCGCCGGAGCGTGGGCGCGGCGGACACGCCGGACGCGGGGTAAGGGGGTCAGAAGGGGTAGTCGGCGATGTCCGGGCGGACCGTGACCCACTGGGTCTCGGTGAAGGCCTCGGCGTTGGCCGCGGCACCGCCGAAACGGGACCCGGTGCCGGAGGCCTTGACCCCGCCGAAGGGCGCGTTCGGCTCGTCGGCGACGGTCTGCTCGTTGATGTGGACCTTGCCGGAGTCGATCCGGTCGGCGAGCTTCATCGCCGTACCGACGTCCCCGAGGATGCCCACGGACAGGCCGTACTCGCAGTCGTTGACGATCCGCGCGGCCTCCTCCAGCGTCGAGAAGCCGATGACGGGCGCCACCGGGCCGAAGATCTCCTCGCGCCAGGCCGGCATGTCCGTCGTCAGCCCGGCCAGCACGGTGGCGCGGTAGCCGGCGCCGACGACCTCGCCGCCCGCGGCGACGGTCGCGCCCGCCGCGACGCTCTCCGTGACGATGCCGTGCACCCGCTCCAGCTGGCGCCGGTCGATGAGCGGGCCCAGCGCCACGTCCTCGCGGGCGGGGTCGCCCACCGGCAGCGCCTCGGCCTTCGCGGCGAGCGCGGCCGTGTACTCCTCCAGCAGCGACTCGTGGACGATGTGCCGCCCGGTCGTCATGCAGATCTGGCCCTGGTGCAGATAGGACCCGAACGCGCCGGCCGAGGCCGCCTTGGCCACGTCGGCACCCGGCAGCACCACCAGGGCGTTGTTGCCTCCCAGTTCGAGGTGCGCCCGCTTGAGCAGACGTCCCGCCTGCTCGCCGATCGCCCGCCCGACCGGGGTGGAGCCGGTGAAGGAGACGACCCGGACCTCGGGCGCCTCGATCACCTCCCGCCCCACCGCGCCGTCGCCCGGCAGCACGTGGAGGACACCGGCCGGCAGCCCGGCCTCCTCGAAGACGCGCGCGATGACGACACCGCCGCTCACGGCGGTCCGCGGGTCCGGCTTGAGCAGCACCGCGTTGCCCAGGGCGAGCGCGGGCGCCACCGAGCGCAGGCCGAGGATCAGCGGGAAGTTGAAGGGCGCGATCACGCTCACGACACCGGCGGGGCGGCGGCGGGCGAACGACCAGCGGGCCTCCTCCGAGGCCAGCACCTCGCCCTGGGGATGGGTGGGCAGCGCCGCGCACTCGAAGCACTCGCCCACGGCGAGCTGCACCTCGAAGCCCGCCTTGGCCCGCACCGAGCCGGCCTCGCGGACCAGCCAGTCGGCTATCGCGTCGCCGTGCTCGGTGAGGAGCTCGCCCGCGCGCCGCAGCACGGCGGCCCGCCGCTGCGGCGCGGTGGCGGCCCACGCGCGCTGGGCCTCGGCGGCACGGGCGGCGGCGCGACGCACGTCCTCGGCCGAGGCCAGGCCCACGGTGGCGAGCCGGTCACCGGTCGCGGGTTCGACCACCGGGTGCTCCAGGGCGGAGTCCGCCCAGCCGTCGCTGTAGAACTTCCTGCCCCAGACCTCGTTGTCCAGGAGTGTCATCGGATCGCCTTTCTGCGGTTGCGGGAGCGGGAGCGCCGGGGGTTCAGGAGGGTGTCGTGAGCGCCGTGTCCACCTGGATCAGCCGCGGGTGACCGGGGTTGTCGGAGAGGACGGCCCGCAGCTTCTCGGCCCCGGTGACGTGCACGGCCCGGACGCCGTAGCCCTCCGCGATGCGGGTGAAGTCCAGGCCGGGGATGTCCAGGCCGGGCGCGTCCGGCACGCCGAGCAGGCCGCCGAACCAGCGCAGCGCCCCGTACGTTCCGTTGCGCAGCAGTACGACGGTGAGCGGGACGCGCTGCTGGGCCGCTGTCCACAGGGCGGTGATGCCGTAGTTGGCCGAGCCGTCCCCGATCACGCCGACGACCGGCCGGCCGGGCTGGGCCATCGCGACCCCGACCGCGCCGGGCAGGCCGAACCCGAGCCCGCCCGCCGCCGGGAAGTAGTAGGAGCCGGGCCGGCGCAGGTCCATCTGGCGCCACCACGACGCGTTGGTCGAGGTCGACTCGACCACGTACGCGGTGTCCCCGGGCAGCTCGTCGCGCAGCGCGGCGAAGACCTGCTCGGGGTGCAGGCGCGGCCCGTCCGCGGCGGGCGGCTCGGGCACGGGCCGGTACGGGTCCGGGTCCCGGGGTGCCTCGGGTTCGTCGAGCACCTTCACCAGCAGTTCGACGACCGCTCCGGGATCGGCGACCAGCGCCTCGCCCATGGGAGCCCGCGCGGCGGCGGAGGCGTCCTCGGTCACCTGGATCAGCCGGGTGCCCTCCGGCAGGTACCGGCCGGGGAGGTGCTCGTGGTAACGGAACACCGGCGCGCCGAGGACCAGGACGAGGTCGTGGCCCTCGAAGGCGGCACTGACGGGCGCGATCCCGGCGGGCAGCACCCCGCGGAACTGCGGGTGGCGGTTGGGGAAGGGCAGCCGGAACAGCGACGGCGCCGCCCACACCGGAGCGCCCAGCCGCTCCGCCAGCCGTACGGCCTCGTCGAAGTGGCCGCCGGAGTCGATGTCGCCGCCCAGCACGAGCGCGGGCCGCCGGGCCGAGGTGACCTGCTCGACCAGCCAACGGGCCTGCTCCCCGCCGGGCGCACCGGCGCGCCGCACCCGCCGGTCCAGCACCGCGAGGCTGTTCTCCCCGGCCTCGGCGTCCCAGTCGTCGTACGGGACGGACAGGTACGTGGGCCGCCGTTGCAGCCGCGCCTCGAAGACGGCCTGCGCCAGGGCGCGCGGCACGTCCTCGGCACAGGCCGGCTCCGCGGCCCAGCCGACCAGGGGCTTCATCAGCGCCGGCGCGTCGACGTTGGCGAGGTTCGCCTCCGGGCCCACGGCGGAGCGCACCTGCTGGCCCGCCACCACCACGAGCGGGGTGCGGGAGGCCACGGCGTTCGTCAGCGCGCCCATCGCGTTCCCGGAGCCGGAGGCGGCGTGCAGGTTGACCAGCACGGGCCGGCCGGTCGCCTGGGCGTACCCGTCCGCCATGCCGAGCACCGCGCCCTCGTGCAGCCCGAGGACGTAGCGGAAGCCGTCGGGCAGGTCGGCGAGGAAGGGCAGCTCGTTGGAACCTGGGTTCCCGAAGACGGTGGTGAGCCCCTGGCGCTCCAGGAACTCGTGGGAGACACGACGCACGGATGGCACGGCGTTCCTTTCCGTTGTGACGCCGGACACGCTAGGCAGGCCGCCACATGGACACCAATAGATGTTCCGGCCTGCCGATATAGACTCCGTCTATATGAGGAACTTCGACCTCAATCTCGCGCGTGTCTTCGTGCTGCTCTACGAGACCGGAAGCGTCACCGCCACCGCCGAGACGCTGCACGTCACCCAGCCCACCGTCAGCTACAGCCTGGCCAAGCTGCGGCGGCACTTCGACGACGAGCTGTTCCGGCGCAGCGGCCACGGGCTGACCCCGACCGCCGGGGCCCGCCGGCTGTACGAGCCGCTGCAGCGTGCCCTGGCGGACATCGACGGGGCCTTCCGCCAGGCCGACGACTTCGACCCCGCCGTCATGCCGGGCCGCTTCACCCTCGCCCTGTCCGACCTGGGGGAGGCGACCCTGCTGCCGCGCCTGCTGGCCGCGGCCCGCGAGCGCGCGCCGCGGGTGTCGTTCACGGTCCGTCCCCTCGACGTGGACGACGCCGAGCAGCAACTGCGCCGCGGGGATCTCGACGCGTTCGTGGCCACCCCGGTGCTGACCTCCCACCGGACCGTGCGGATCCCGCTCTTCAACGAGCGCTACGTGGGCATGGTCGCCGCCGACCACCCGCGCGTGCGGGGCGAGGCGGTCACGCTGGCGGAGCTGGCGGCCGAGCACCACGCCACCGTCTTCGGCCCCAGCGGGCACGTGGTGCCGCGTGCCGTGCTGGCCGCGCACGGGCTCCTGGACCGCGTGGCGCTGGACGCGACCCGCTTCTCCCTGCTCCCCTACCTGCTGGAGCAGACGGACCTGATCGCCATCGTCCCCGAGTTCGTCGGCGAGGTCTTCACCGCCTCCCACCGCCTCCGCCTGGTGCGGCTGCCGTTCGAGACCGAACCGATCGAGGTCGCCCTCTACGCCCGGCACGAGTCCTCGCGCACCCCCTCGCAGCGGTGGCTGGTCCAGTTCATGGCCGAGGTCCTGGGCGAGCGGGTCAGCCCGGCCCAACTGCCGCCGTACGCCGCCCAGTAGCCGCGGACCCGCGGCCGCGCACCGCCTCGCGCTCCCGGATCGGCTCGCGCGCCCCGGACCGGGACCACCTACCCCGGAGCCCGGGCCGCGGCGGGCGCGGAATTCCGGCCCGGGCGCGAACGTTTCCACCGACATGACGGATTCATCCCCTGGCGGCCCGCACTCCGCGCCCGACCGGGAACCGGCGCGGGAGCTGCTGGCGGCCGAACGCGTCGACACGCTCGCCCGGATCGCCGCGCTGAGCCGGGAGTTCGACGGGATCGTCGAGGCGAACGCACTCGTGGCGATCGACGACGAGCACGACCCGGAGGGGGCGAGCACCGCCTTCGAGCGAGCGCATGTCGCCGCCCTGCTGGCGCAGAGCCGTGAGCACCTGACCGAACTGGACCGCGCCCTGGAGCGCCTGGACCGGGGCGAGTACGGGCGGTGTGCCGGGTGCGGCGAGCCGATCCCCGCCGCGCGGCTCGAAGTCCGCCCGGCGGCGACCACCTGCGTGCGCTGTGCCGCCGCGGCACCCCGCTGACGGGGGTCCGGACTCCGGCGGGACGGAGGCTCAGTAGCGCTGGGCCTTGGCCAGGTAGGCGGTCAGCCTGGGCTCGGCCGGTGCGCGGCTGAACGCGATGGGCTGCTCCTTCCGCCCGGGCTCGAGGTTCTCCGCGCCGACGAAACGGGTCTCGACGACATGGCCGGACGGGTCCTTGAAATCGACCTGCACGGCGTACGACGCCTTGTGGCCGGTCTTGTTGGTGATGGTGACCAGCACGGCGAGCACGCCGCCCGTGCGCTCCTTCGGCAGCCCCTGCATGGACACCTCGGAGAGCGCGTTGCCGCGGCCCGGCACGTTCTTGAGCTGCCGCTGCGCCGTCGCCGCCGCCCGGACGGTGTCCGCCGACACCGACGCCTCGAACTCCGAGGCGCGGGCCGACGCCGACGAGGCGGCGGCCGAGGCCGAGGCCCGCGCGGAGGCGGCGGCGGACGCGGCGGACGAGGCCAGCGCCGACGGCGGCGTGCCCGAGAACGAGGCGGTGTCCGGGGAGGCCGGCGTCGAGCGGGCCGGGGTCCCGGTGCCCGAGCCGCCGCCGCATCCGGCCAGCACCCCCCACGCCACGACGCAGAGCAGGACGGCCACGGCCGGCCGGGGGATCGGCCCGCGACCGCGCGGACGGAAGGAGCGGGGCATCGCGACATCCTCTGATCCGGGAGCACCTGCGCCCATCATCGAGCGGGCGTCCCCGGGGCGCGATCCGGCCCGGGCATCCGGGTCAAACGGAAAACGAACGAGGGGATGGGGGCGGCGGCCGGATGTGCGGCGCCCGAAGGCGGCCCAGGACGCTGATCGACGACGCGTCCCGGGCCGTCCCGGCGGGCTGCGCGTAGTACCGGGAAGAACCGGGGTTCTCCGCGCCGGCCGGGGGCGCTGTCCCCGGCCGCGCGGAGGGAGCCGGCCGGCCAAGCGCCCGGCCGGCTCCCTCCCGGGGTGACGCGTCCCGCACGGCCCACTCGCATACAGCCGTGGTGAGGAGGAAAAATGACACGGCGAGCGAAGGATCGACCGAGCGGAGGAACGGACCCATGCCGCACGAGCGAGCGGGCGAACCGGCCGGACCCGAGGACCTGGTGGACGTCGCCCGGCTGGTCACCGCGTACTACACCCTGCACCCCGACCCGGCCGACCCGGGACAGCGGGTGGCGTTCGGGACGTCCGGGCACCGCGGGTCCTCGTTGGCGAGCGCGTTCAACGAGGACCACATCGCCGCCACCAGCCAGGCCATCTGTGAGTACCGCGCAGGTCAGGGCGTCGACGGCCCCCTCTTCCTGGGCGCCGACAGCCACGCCCTGTCCGAGCCGGCGAAGGCCACCGCCCTGGAGGTCCTCGCGGCCAACGGCGTCACGGTGCTGATCGACGGCGAGGACGGCTACACCCCCACCCCGGCGGTCTCCCACGCCATCCTCACCCACAACCGTGGCCGCACCACCGGTCTCGCGGACGGGGTCGTGGTGACCCCCTCGCACAACCCGCCCGCCGACGGCGGCTTCAAGTACAACCCGCCGAGCGGTGGGCCGGCGCCCTCCGAGGCGACCTCCTGGATCCAGGACCGCGCCAACAAGATCATCGAGGGGGGCCTGAAGGAGGTGCGGCGCGTTCCCTACGCGAGCGCGCTCGCCGCCGCCACGACCGAGCGGTACGACTTCCTCGGCACCTACGTCGCCGACCTGCCCGGCGTGCTGGACCTCGACGCGATCCGGGCGGCCGGCGTGCGCATCGGCGCCGACCCGCTGGGCGGGGCGTCCGTCGCCTACTGGGGCCGCATCGCCGAGCAGCACGGCATCGACCTGACGGTGGTGAACCCGCACACCGACCCGACCTGGCGGTTCATGACCCTGGACTGGGACGGCCAGATCCGCATGGACTGCTCGTCGCCGTACGCGATGGCCTCGCTCATCGGGCAGCGCGACCGCTTCCGCATCGCCACGGGCAACGACGCCGACGCCGACCGGCACGGCATCGTGACGCCCGACGCGGGCCTGATGAACCCCAACCACTACCTGGCCGTCGCCATCTCCTACCTCTACACGCACCGCGGGCAGTGGCCCGCCGGCGCGGGCATCGGCAAGACCCTGGTGTCGTCCGGCATGATCGACCGCGTCGCCGCCGACCTCGGCCGCGAACTGGTCGAGGTCCCGGTGGGATTCAAGTGGTTCGTGGACGGACTGGCCGGCGGCACCATCGGCTTCGGCGGTGAGGAGTCGGCCGGCGCCTCCTTCCTGCGCCGGGACGGGTCGGTGTGGACGACCGACAAGGACGGCATCCTGCTGGCCCTGCTCGCCTCCGAGATCACGGCCGTCACCGGCAGGACACCGTCGGAGCACTACGCCGACCTCACCGCGCGCTTCGGCGACCCCGCCTACGCCCGTATCGACGCCCCGGCCACCCGCGAGGAGAAGGCCCTGCTCGGCAGGCTCTCTCCCGCGCAGGTCACCGCCACGGAACTGGCCGGGGACGAGGTCACCGCCGTGCTCACCGAGGCGCCGGGCAACGGCGCCCCCATCGGCGGCATCAAGGTGACCACCGCCGACGCCTGGTTCGCCGCCCGCCCCTCGGGCACTGAGGACGTCTACAAGATCTACGCCGAGTCCTTCCGCGGACCCGACCACCTCGCCCGGGTGCAGGAGGAGGCCAGGGCGGTGGTCATGACGGCCCTGGGCGGCTGACCGCCCGGCGCCGGTGTCAGCCCTCGCCGTGGGCCAGCCACAGGTCGGGGCCGAACACCTCGTAGCGGACGCGCCGGGCGGGGACGCCGGCGTGCAGCAGCTGGGTGCGCACGGCGCGCATGAACGGCAGTGAACCGCAGAGGTAGACATCGGCGTCGGCGGGCAGGTCCAGGCCGGCGACGTCCATCAGTCCGTCACGGGCGCCCGGCTCGTCGGCGGCGTCCTGCTCGTACCAGAACCACGCGGCGGCGTCCGGGAGTTCGCCGACGAGGCGGCGCGTCTCCGCGCGCAGCGCGTGGTCGGCGGGGGAGCGGTCGGCGTGCAGGAAGCGGACCGGCCGGGCGGAGCCGGTCGCCGCGAGCTGCTCCAGCATGCCGACCATCGGGGTGCAGCCGATGCCCGCCGAGACGAGCAGGAGCGGGCGGTCGGAGTCGGTGAGGACCACGTCGCCGAACGGCGCCGACAAGGTGAGTTCGTCCCCTGCCCGGACCGTGCGGTGCAGCCGGCTCGACACCTCGCCCTCCGGCGCGTCCGCCACGCCCGCGACCCGCTTCACGGTGATGCGGCGCAACCGGTCGCCGGGGGCGTTGGACAGGCTGTACTGGCGGGTCTGGCGGACACCGTCGGGCATGGCCACCCGGACACTGACGTACTGCCCGGCACGGGCCGGCGGCAGCGGCGCGTCGTCGGCGGGGCGCAGGAGGAACGAGGCCGTGTCGGGGGTCTCCTCCCGCCGCTCCACCACCGTCCACTGGCGCCACGGGCTGCGGGGATCGACGCCCGCCTCCTGGTAGAGACGGGCCTCCTGGGCGATGAGAGCTCCGGCCATCAGCCAGTACACCTCGTCCCACGCGGCCGCCACCTCCGGCGTGACCGCCTCGCCCAGCACGTCCCCGATGGCCCGGAACAGGTACTTGTGGACGATCGTGTACTGGTCCTCGGTCACCCCGAGCGCGGCGTGCTTGTGCGCGATCCGCGCCAGCAGCGCGTCCGGCCGTGCGTCGGGATCGGCCAGCAGCGCCTGGGCGAAGTACGCGATGGACCCGGCCAGCGCCTTGCGCTGCTCTCCGCTGGCCTGGTTGCCCCGGTTGAACAGGCCGTCCAGCAGCTGGGGCTGATCGGCGAACATGGTGCCGTAGAACCGCGTGGTGATCTCGTCCAGGGCGCCGCCGACGGCGGGCAGGGTGGCGCGGATGACGTCGGCCGACTCGGGCGAAAGCATGACACTCCTTCGTGGTGCGGGCGGGTGCGGGACGGCGCCCGCACCGCCACGGGACGAGTGCTGGGGCCGACGAGCCCGACGATCGTCCCGTCGGCAGCGGCACGTGCCATAGGGCCGAACATCCCCCCGGGTGGGGCCCATCGGGCCGGTGCGGGGACCGGGCGGGTCGTGGAGCTCCGCGGCGAGCGGTGCGGAGACACGTGGGGCAGGACGGCCCCACGGTGATCGGCGCGACCTGTGTGTACGCCGTCCGGGCGGACGGGGACTGTTCCTGGTCGCCCAGGTCGCCCGGCGATGGGGCACCCGGTACACCCCCACGGGCAGGACGATCCGGGCCGAGCAGCAGCTGCCGCCCGCGCCCACCCGGCCCGCCGGGACGGCGCCCGGGGAGTGACCGTTCCCCGTGGCACGCGCCGTCCGCCGGGCTCGCCGCCAACTCATGGGCGTGAAGGGTGTTTGCGGACGCGGTGAAGGGCAACGCGATGTCCATGAGTGAACCGAACAGCGGAACCAACGAGAAGACCGGCGCCAAGCGGACCGCGGCCAAGGCCCGGCAGACCGCCGACAAGGCGACCGCCCCGGCCTCGCGGGCCGCGAACAGCGCCGCGGGGAAGGCGGGTGACGTCGCGTCAGCCGCCAAGAACGGCGCGGGACGGGCGGCCGAGGTGGCCAACGGCGCCGTGCAGAGCGCGGCCCAGGGCGTCGAGAAGGGCCGTCAGGTGGTCATCGCCACCTCCGGTCAGGTCGCGGCCACCGCGAAGACGGCCTGGACGGTGATCGCCCAGCGCAAGCTGATCGCCGCGGGCGTCGGTGCCGGTGTGGCCGCCTTCGGCGCCGCGACCTACGCGGTGGGCCACCGTGCGGGGCGCCGCGTGCACGGTCCCATCACCCGGCTCACCGGTGGGCGGATCTGACGTCCGGGACGGGGGGTCCACCCGGTCCGTCGCACACCGCGAAGGCCCGTGCGGGCCACAGGGGCCGAAGAGGCAGGGCGCGCAGAGGCCGGCCGGTCGTCACCGGCCGGCCTCTCGGCCTGCGCGGGACAGGGCGCCCTGGGCGACGCCGCCGCCCCCGACGGTGATCTCCGTCTTCATGCCGAGGCCCTTGTGCCCGTCCACCGGGCAGTACAGCTCGTAGGAGCCGTCCTTGAGGGTGATCGTGAGCCGCGCCGACCGGCCGGGCTCGACCCCGTGCGCCAGGTGGGCGTCGCCGCCCCCGCCCTCGATCTCCAGGGAGTGCAGGGTGTGCCCGTCGTTCTCGGCCACGAAGGTGTAGGCACCGGGCCTGAACGCCGTCGTCGACAAGGCCAGCCGGTACTCGGTCATCCGCACCGTCACCGTCGTGCCCGCCGCCGCTCCGCCGCCCGCCGGGGCCGGAGCCGGCCCCGCGCCGACGCCGCCCGCTCCCGGGCCCCCGCACGCCGCCAGCACCGCGCCCAGGGCCACCGCGCCCGCCCCGGCCGCCGTACCGCCGCGGCTCAACCGTCCTGCCATGGCCCGACCTCCTCGCCTCCCGCGGCCCGCCCGCTCCAGGTCCGGGGACACGCCGCGTGCGCTCCGTACGGAAGCGCTCTGCACGCTGTACGGCCGAGAGCCGACCGGGGATTCCTCCCTTCTCCCGTGAAACGCCATCCGATCGGCGCCGTGCGCCGTATGTGAATACGAGAGATGTTCCAGGAGGCACACGATGGCGATCTTCAGCGATCTCTTCCCTGCCAGACACCGTGATCACGACGACGAAAGGACCTCCAGGCACCACGACGACACCTCGACCGGGAGGCGCCGTCACCACCGCCGCCGTCACCACCACGGCGACGGGAACCACGAGTTCTACGACCACTACTGAGGGCCAGGCGGACCGGTTGACCGGGGGACCGGTCCGCCCCGCCGCCGAGCCATGAGGGACGTCCGCCATGGAGCGTGGCCCGCGGCACGGCCTGCGGCATCCGCTGTCGGTGCGCGGGGACGGCGATGCCGTGGTCGCGGCCGCGCCGCCGTTGTCGCCGCGCGAGGTGTTCGGGCGGTTCTGGACCTACACCCGCGGGCGCCGGAGCTGGCTCGTCCCTCTGGTGCTGTTCAGCCTGGCCGGTCCCCTCATCGACGCGGCCGAACTGTGGCTGTTCAAGACCGTGGTGGACGAGGTGCTCGTCCCGCGGGACCTGCGGCCCTTCTTCTGGATCGCGCCGGCCTACCTGGGCCTGGTCGTCGGCTCCGGCCTGCTGGGGTTCGCCGACGACGTGACCTCCGCCTGGGTGAGCGAACGCTTCCTGCTGGATCTGCGCTCCGACGTGTTCCGGCACGTCCAGGGTCTCTCCCTCGGCTTCTTCGAGCGGCGCCGGCTCGGGGACGTGCTGTCGCGTGTCACGGGCGACGTGGACGCCGTCGAGACGTTCCTGCTGTCGGGCGTGGCGGACGGGCTCTACCACGTGGTCCGGCTGGGCGTCTTCCTGGGCCTGCTCTTCTACCTCCGCTGGGACCTCACCCTCCTCGCGCTCCTCGTCGTGCCGCTGTTCTGGTCCGCCGCCCGGCACTTCTCCCGGCTGATCAAGGAGGCCTCGCGCGAGCGCAGGCGCCGTAGCGGCGCCCTCAGCGCGGTCGCCGAGGAGTCGCTCGGCAACGTCACCCTGGTCCAGGCGTACAACCGGCAGGACTGGGAGGAGCGCCGCTTCGAGCGTGAGAACCTCGGCAAGTTCCACGCCGCGATGGCGTCCACCCGCATCCGTGCCGTCTACGGATCGCTCGTCGAGGTGGTCGAGGTCTCCGGCGCCCTCGCCGTCATGGGCCTCGGCACCTGGAAGCTGGCGGAGGGCCAACTCACCCTCGGCGGGCTGCTGGTGTTCCTGGCGCTGATCGGCAAGCTCTACAGCCCGATCCGGGACCTGACCCGCCTCGGCACCAGCTTCTACGCGGCCTCCGCCTCCGCGGAACGGATCGCCGAACTGCTGGACCAGCGCCCCCAGGTCGCCGAGACCGCCGGCGCCCGGCGGATCGGCCGGGCCCGAGGCGAGGTCGCCTTCGACGGCGTGTCCTTCCGCTACCCCGGCCGGCCCCACCCGGCGCTGTCGGAGGTGTCGTTCCACGTCGCCCCCGGCGAGACTCTGGCCCTGGTCGGCGCCAGCGGCGCGGGCAAGTCCACGGCCGCGAAACTGCTGCTGCGCTTCTACGACCCCGACCTGGGCGCGGTCCGCCTGGACGGGGCCGATCTACGCGGCCTGGCACTGTCCGACGTACGGGAGAACGTGGCGGTCGTCCTGCAGGAGACCCTCGTCCTGCACGGCACCGTGCGGGAGAACATCGCCTACGGCCGGCCCGGAGCGACCCAGGCGCAGATCGCCGCGGCGGCACGCGCGGCGGACGCGGACGCGTTCGTCGAGCGGCTGCCGGAGGGCTACGACACCCTGGTCGGCCAGCGCGGCCGGACACTGTCCGGAGGCCAGCGCCAGCGGCTGGCGATCGCCCGCGCGATGATCCGGGACGCCCCCGTCCTGCTGCTGGACGAACCGACCACCGGCCTCGACGCCGAGTCCGGCCTGCGGATCATGGAGCCGCTGCGCCGCCTCATGGCCGGGCGGACCACCATCGTCATCTCGCACAACCTGCTCACCGTCCGCGACGCCGACCGGATCGTGGTGCTCGACCACGGCCGCGTCGTCGAGTGCGGGACGCACGACGAACTGCTGCTGCGCGCGGGCGCGTACGCCCGGCTCCACCGGCTCAACAGCGTGCACGGTCCCGCACGGGCGGGCGTCACGCCGCCGGGGAAGGTGCTGTCATGACCGGCCCGCGGACCGAACCGCCACCCGCCCTGGCCCCGGGCGCCCGCCCCGCCCCCGGCTACGCGATCCTGGGCCACCTGGCCCGCACCGGATGGCTGGACGTGTACGACGCCTGGAGCGAGGAGCGGGCCTGCCGCTGCGTGGTCAAGGTGGTGCGGCCGGACCGCCTGGACGAGGCGCCGCTGCGCGCGCGGCTGCTGCGCGAGGGCCGCTGGCTGCGGGGGTTCACCCATCCCCATCTGGTGCGCGCCTACGAGACCTTCGACGCGCCCGAGCCGCTGGTGGTGCTGGAGACGCTGACCGGGGAGACGCTGTCCCACCTGATCCACCGGCTGCGGCGCCGGCCGGCCGCCGCCGACGTGGCCCTCCTCGGTGTCCAGTTGTGCTCCGCCGCGCACTACCTGCACGGGAAGCGACTGCTGCACCTGGACCTCAAGCCGTCCAACGTCGTGGTCGACCGCGGCCACGCGAAGGTGCTCGACCTGAGCGTGGCCCGGGCGCCCGGGCCCGCCCCGCCCGGCGTGGGCACGTACCGCTACCTGTCGCCGGAACAGGCGCGCGGCGGAACGCTGTCGGCCGCCGCGGACGTGTGGGGCATCGGCATCACGCTCTACGAGGTCGCCGGGGGCGAGCTGCCGTTCGACTACGGCGAGACCGCCGACGGCACTTACGGCACTTACGGCACCTACGGAACGGGCACCCCCGGGGAGGACGGCGACCACGGCGCGGCGGACCCGGACGAGCGGTGTCCGCGACCGGAGGCGGACGAGTGGTACCCGCAGTTGGAGGCGAGCGCCCCGCCGATCACGACACGCCGCCGTCTGCCCTCCGCCCTCGCCGCGGCCGTCGACGCGTGCCTGCGCGAGGAGCCGTCCGCCCGCCCCACGATTCCCGGCCTGGCCGAGGCCCTGGCCGCGACGCTCGGGACGGCGCTCCCGGCGCGGACACCCGGCGCTTCCCCCGACCGGGATCCCGTCGGCGCTCCCGGAATGTGACCGGCCGTACGTGCGCGCCCGTACGCCCCCGACACCCTCGCCGGGCAGCCGCCGCGCCCCCTCTGCCCCGCCGGGCAGGCGCTACGCCCGGCTCGACACGTTCGGCGTTCCGTCGGACGAGGGGAAACGGGCGGTCGCGAGGACGGTGCCGTCGGACGACGCCAGCCGGACCTTGGACAGCGCCGAGGAGGCGACGGGGGAGGGGCCGCCCCAGTAGCCGTACCCCTGGCGCAGGGCGAAGCTGCCGGCGCGGACCGTGCCCCCGTCGCCGCGCTCCAGGAGGCAGTCGACCCGGCCGGTGTACGGCGTGCCCGCGTCGGCGAGGTCGACGTACATGTAGATCCAGCTCGGCGAGCCGGGGTGCAGGTAGACCTCTCCGGTCGGCCGGCCGACGGCGTGCGCGGAGACCAGCTGGGCCTGTACCAGGCCGGTCTGCTGCTCCGCGGGCCCGGCCGGTCCCGCCACCATGCCCTCGATCGCCGTGCCGACCGCCCAGCCGCCGAACCCGAAGGCCAGCGCGAAGGCGGCCGCGGCGGCGGCCCACCGCACCCGTGTCCGACCGCCCGGGCTCCTGCGCCGGAGGCCGAAGCCGTGGCCCGTCCGGCGTCCCTCGTGCGTCGACGATTCACTCGTCAGCGCCTGCGCCACCCGGGCCTCGAAGCCGACCGGCGGCTCACTGCCCGGCAGCAGCCCGATCAGCCGGTCGCCCACGAAGGTGAGCTGCTCGACGTACTCGCGACACTCCGCGCACCGGTCCAGATGGGCGACCGCCCCGGACCGCTCAAGGCCGGGCAGCACTCCGAGAGCCAACTCGGCGCCGATCTCCCGCAGCTGCTCGCAGGTCACGTCACTGGTCATGGTCGCCTCGCTTCGGAGACGCGAGCGTGGTCCGCAGCTTCCCCATCGCCGTCCTGATGCGCGTTTTCGCGGTGCCCAGCGGGATCGCCTCCCACGCGGCGATCTCCCGTGCCGTCATGCCGTAGATGCCCGCCATCACCAGTGCACGGCCCTGCTCGCGCGGCAGCTGGGCCACCGCGGCCCGCACCCGGGTCGACGCCTCGTCGGCCAGCGCGTGCTGCTCCGGCGTCTCACTGATCACGCCGAGGATCGCGTCGAGGTCCTCCGGCGCCACCGGCTCCGGCCGCCGCGCGCGGACCGCGTCGATGGCGAGATTGCGGGCGATGGTCGTCAGCCAGGTCGTCACCGAGCCGCGGCGCGGATCGTAGATCTGCGCGTGCCGCCAGGCCCGCTCGAAGGTCTGCTGTGCGATGTCCTCGGCGAGCTGCGGATCGCCGGTCACGGCGATGGCGACCCCGAAGACCGTGTGCTGGAATCGCCGTACGAAGGTGACGGCGAGCTCCGGGTCACCGGTGGCCAGCCCGGACAGCAGAGCCTCGTCCGGGAGACGGCCCACGGGGAACCGGAACCTCTGCATATCCATAGGTACGGTTCGTCCCTGCCGGGGGATTGACCAGGGATTCGACCCCTTTCCCCTCCATCATGCCGCCGTTCCCGGACGCCGCGCTCACCGGGCGGCCCGGGGCGGCGCAGGACGAGCGTGCCCGCGCGGGCGGTAGCCGCAGTCGGCCTAGCCCCGGCCGCTGGTGGACATGGGGGACGGGGGCGCGTCGGTCTGCCGGAGCTCGGCCAGAAGCTCGTTCCGCCCGGCCAGCAGCTCGGTGAGGATGCGGCGGGCGGCACGCAGCAGTTCCGCGACGTCGCCGCCGGCGAGCGCGTAGCGGACGGTGGACCCCTCCCGGATGGACACCACGATGCCGGAGCGCCGCAGCACGGCCAGCTGCTGCGACAGGCTGGACGGCTCGATCTCGATGTCGGCGAGCAGGTCCCGCACCGGCACGGGCCCGTGCTGCAGCAGCTCCAGGACCCTGATGCGCACCGGGTGTCCGAGCATGCGGAAGAACTCCGCCTTGGCCTGATAGAGGGGGACCTGCATGAGTGCTCGCTCCCAGCCGCGTCGGGGATGGTCTCAAGAAGCGGCGGCGCCCCGAGGGCGCCGCCGCCGGATGTGCCCTGTGACAGCCGATCCTGGTCGTCCGGGGCCGCGTGCATCCACGTATTGGGATCTTGCTGATGTGCTGACTTGAAGAAGTTTTCACATCATGGGCGCACGTCGGCCCGGGACGTCGGACGGTCTAGACCTCGAGCTGTTCCTCCACGCGCTTGAGCTGGTGACGGGCCATCGCCAGGTTGGAGCGGTCCTTGTCGAGCACGAGGTAGAGGAACAGCCCGTTGCCGTTCCGGCCGGTGACCAGCCGGATGAGGTGGTACTGGCTGCCCAGCGTGATCAGCACGTCCTCGATCTGGCTCTTGAGCCCCAACTGCTCCATGGTGCGCACCTTGGCGCGGATGACGTCCGTGTTCCCGGCCGCCGCGATCGTCAGATCGAGATCCTTGCCCCCGCCCAGCGTTCCCAGGGCCATTCCACTGGTGTAGTCGACCACGGCCGCCCCCAGCGAACCCTCGACCCCGGCCATCATCTCCTTCAGCGACACTTCCACACTCGCCATGGCGCCTCCCCTTGATCGTCTGCTGCGGCGGGCCGGCGATCGCCGCCCCACCCGGTGATCGCACCGTAGGCATATGACGGCGGCGCCAGGGGAGGGTCTCCAGGAGTGACGCCCGATGATCGGAACGTGTCGGTATTCGAGAGGCTGCCGACCGGAACTGGCGTGCCCTGGCGCAGGTGTTGTCACGCAGGTGTGCCGGGCCCCGCCGCCTTCCGCCGTGCTGTGTCACCGCCGTGTCACAGGTGATCCCCGGAGGAACCCGGCGTCCGCCGGCCACCTCTCCCTCGGGGAAGGCCGGCGACGGGCCGGCCGGGCAGTCCGATTTCGGGGGGCGTCATGCAGTACGGAAACCGCATCCGCAAGGCCACGCTGGCGATGGCCGCAGTCACGGCCGCACTGTCGGTGGCCGCGTGTCAGCCGGGCGGCGACGGGCCGGCGAGCGGGGCGTCACCGCAGGCGCCGGGCACGGCGGCCTCCTCCGCGGGTACGCCGGGTGCCGCGACCACGGCACCCGCCGGCGGGACGCCGGGGGCCGGGGCGCCGTCCTCGGGCGGGACGTCCTCCGGCACGGGCGGCGCGGGCGGCGCGGGCGGCGCGACGGCGCCGGGTACGGGCGCCTCTCCGGTGTCGGGGTCGTCGGGCGCGCCGGTGCGGACTTGCGCGGCGACGGCGTTGAAGGTGACCGCCCGCCAGGCCGCACACCGTCCGCCGGGGACGGGCACCGGAGCGGCCGTCGTCGGGTTCACCAACGTCTCCGCACGGCCGTGCCTCCTCCAGGGGCATCCCACGGTGGCCGGCGCGGCCAACGGTTCCCCGCAGCACAACGTTCCGCTGTCGGTCACCCGCGTCGGCTCCGCGGCTCCGGTCCGGGTCGCGCCGGGCGGCAGGGCCTGGGTGAAGCTGACCTTCGTCCAGGTCCAGGGCGAGGCGGACGGCTACTGCGTGTCCGGCGCCGATCCGGTCGTCTACCCGACGCTGGTGATCGGTCTGCCGGGCTCCGGCTCGCATCAGGTGGCCCTGGACGACGGTCAGTTCGCGGAGTGCGACAACAAGGTGACGGTCACGGCGGCGTCGGCGGTGAAGCCGGCCTGATCCGCGTCCGGGTCATGGCCGCCGGCAGTGGAGGAACAGGTGCGGCTCGGGTGCGCCCTCGGGGTGGTCGGGGGTGAACATCAGCGTCTCCTGCGAGACCACCGCCAGTCCCGCTCCGGCGGCCATGCCGGTGAAGTCCGGTGCGTCGAAGCTCGTCACCCGGACGGCCTGGCCCATGAAGACACCCTCCACGTCCTCCACACCGAGGGGCACGGTGGCGAGGACCACGCTGCCGCCCGGCGCCACGGCCCGCGCCACCCGGCGCACCACCGAGGTCTGGTCGGCGCGAGACATCTGCAGCAGGGAGAAGTACACGCAGGCCGCGTCGAAACCGGCCTCGGCGAGCGGCTCCTCGCGCACGTCGGCGCACCGGAACTCGGCATCGGGCACCTGACGGGAGGCCAGGTCGACCATGACGGGGGAGACGTCGAGGCCGAGCACGTGATGCCCCGCCGCGGCGAGCGTGGCGGCGGTGGGGCGGCCGGTGCCGCTGCCGACGTCCAGCACCCGGCTGCCGGGCGCGAGTTGCTCCAGCAGCCACGCCAGCGACGCCCGGTGCGCCTCGGAGTGGGCGAACGCCTTCTCGTAGTCGGCTCCGAGGGCGTCGAACACCGCCGCCGCCCGGGCCCGTTCTCCCTGGTCGCTCAAGAAGCCTCCCCCTCCGTGACCGCCGTCGGTGCGGGCATCGTCGCATCCACGACCGACCCGGACAACGGGTGACACGGGCGCGGTCCCCGACGCCCGCCCTTGGAACCCGCGGCCGTGAGCCCGCCCGGCGAGGCGCGGACCGCTCGGCCATCGGTTCGGAGTCCGCCCGGCGAGGCGCGGACCGCTCGGCCATCGGTTCGGAGTCCGCCCGGCGAGGGACGGGCCGCTCGGCCGCCGGTCCGGCCACCGCTCACGACCGTCCCGCGGGGTCATGGCCGCCCACCACTCCCTCGCCCGCCGCGCCCCGCGCTCCCGTGAGCGAGGCCTCGGTGGGCGAGGGGGCGGGGGCGGAGATGGAGGGGGAGATCCGCCGAGCCGTCAGCCGGCGGGCCAGGGGCTCGGTGAAGCGGGCGGTGAGCGGGCCGAGAACGACCAGGATCAGCACGTAGGCGGTGGCGAGGGGGCCCAGTGCGGGCTGAATCCCGGCGGTGACGGCGAGCCCGGCGATGACGATGGAGAACTCGCCGCGGGCCACCAGGGTGCCCCCGGCCCGCCAGCGGCCCCGGGACGATATCCCCGCGCGCCGCGCCGCCCAGTAGCCGGTGGCGATCTTCGTCAGGGCGGTGACGGCGGCCAGGGCGAGGGCGGGCAGAAGGACGGGCGGGATGTCCGAGGGATCGGTGTGCAGGCCGAAGAAGACGAAGAACACCGCGGCGAACAGGTCCCGCAGCGGCGCGAGCAGGTTGTGGGCGCCCTCCGCGACCTCACCGGACAGGGCGATGCCGACCAGGAACGCGCCGACCGCCGCGGAGACCTGCAACTCCTGGGCCAGACCGGCGACGAGCAGGGTCAGGCCGAGCACCACGAGCAGCAGCTTCTCGGGGTCGTCGCTGGAGACGAAGCGGGAGATGTGACGGCCGTAGCGCACCGCCACCAGCAGGACCAGTCCGGCGGCGCCGAGGGCGACGGCGAGCGTGACACCGCCCGCCGCGAGACCGGTCCCGGCGAGCAGGGCCGTGACGATCGGTAGGTAGACCGCCATGGACAGGTCCTCCAGGACCAGGATGCTCAGCACGACCGGAGTCTCGCGGTTGCCCAGCCGCCCGAGGTCGCCGAGCACCTTGGCGATCACCCCGGAGGAGGAGATCCAGGTGACCCCGGCGAGCACGACCGCCGCGACCGGGCCCCAGCCGAGCAGCAACGCGGCCAGGGCTCCGGGCAGCGCGTTGAGGGCCGCGTCCACGAGTCCGGCCGGATACTGGGTCCTGAGGTTGGAGACCAGGTCGCCGGCCGTGTACTCCAGGCCCAGCATGAGCAGCAGCAGGATCACGCCGATCTCGGCGCCGATCGCCACGAACTCCTCGCTGGCGCCCAGCGGCAGCAGCCCGCCCTCTCCGAAGGCGAGCCCGGCCAGCAGGTACAGCGGAATCGGCGAGAACCGCAGGCGCCCGGCGAACCGGCCCAGCAGTCCCAGGGCGAGGATGATCGCGCCGAACTCGATCAGGAAGACCGCGGAGGAGTGCACGCCCGGTCACTCCCGTCCGAGGATCGCGGCGGCCGCGTCGGCGCCCTCGCGCGTGCCGATCACGATCAGGACGTCCCCGCCCGCCAGGCGGAAGTCCGGACCGGGGGAGGGGATCGCCCCGGCCCGGCGGAGCACGGCCACGATCGACACCCCCGTCTCCGTCCGCATCCGGGTGTCGCCCAGCAGCCGGCCGTTCCAGTGCGACGTGACCGGCAGTTCGATCCGCTCGGCCACCAGCCCGAGCTCGGTCGTCGACAGCAGGCTCGGACTGCGGTGCTCCGGCATCAGCGCGTCGACGAGGGTCTCCGCCTCGCCCGGGGACAGCCGCACCGACAGCGCGCAGGCGTCCGGATCGTCCTGCCGGTAGGCGCTCAGGGTCCGGGAGCCGTCCCGGTGGGCCACGACCGACAGCCGGCTCCGCTCCCGCGTGGTGAGGTCGTAACGGACCCCGATGCCCGGCAACGGCGTACTGCTCATGCGTGCGACCCCCACGGCTGTCTCCCCACCTGACTCGTGCTTGACTTTTTCTTGACCGATCGTTGGCGACACCCTAACCGGCGTCTCTGGAATTCCCGTGCAGGGCCCGGGCGGCGCAAACGTGACGAAGATCGCTCCGGCCGGCCGGACTGTTTGCGATCGCCACGAGTGAGCAACCGATCCCGTGCACGCCCGTGAACCGGCAAGATGGGAGTCCTCCGTGGCGGACAGCGCATCCGATCCGCTAGAGATCGACGCCGACCCCGAGGCGCTCCGGCGCCACCGCACCCTGTTCAGGGCCGTCAAGCGGCGCAGGAATCCGCCGCTGCGGCGGACCGACATCACCGTCACCGACGCGAAGGCCGTCAAGCGTGCGGTGAAGGCCGCCTCGCTCGGCAACGCGATGGAGTGGTTCGACTTCGGGATCTACAGCTATCTCGCGGTCACCATCGGGCACGTGTTCTTCCCGTCCGGGAACGGCACCGTCCAGCTGCTGTCCTCGTTCGCGACCTTCGCGGTGTCCTTCCTGGTACGGCCGATCGGCGGCATGGTCTTCGGGCCGATGGGGGACAGGATCGGCCGCAAGCGCGTGCTCGCCCTGACCATGATCATGATGGCGGTCGGCACCTTCGCCATCGGCCTGATCCCGTCGTACGCCGTCATCGGTTTCTGGGCCCCGGTCCTGCTGATCCTGTTCCGTCTGGTCCAGGGCTTCTCCACGGGCGGTGAGTACGGCGGCGCGTCCACCTTCATCGCCGAGTACGCGCCCGACCGGCGGCGCGGGTTCTTCGGCAGCTTCCTGGAACTGGGCACGCTCGCCGGCTACGTCGGCGCGGCGGGCCTGGTGACCGTGCTGACCGCGCTCCTGGGCGACGGCGGCATGGAGTCCTGGGGCTGGCGGGTGCCGTTCCTGGTGGCCGGCCCCATCGGGCTGATCGGCCTGTACCTGCGGCTGAAGCTCGACGAGACGCCCGCGTTCCAGCGACTGGAGGACGGCTCCGTCCACCGGGCGTCCGAGGCGGCGTCCACCGTGGAGACGTCGGCCAAGGGAGACCTGGCCAAGATCTTCCGCGAGTACTGGCCGACCCTCGTCCTGTGTGTCTGCCTGGTCGCCGCCTACAACATCACCGACTACATGCTCCTGTCGTACATGCCGACCTACCTGTCGGACGAGATGGGGTACTCCGAGACCCACGGCCTGCTGATCCTGATCGGCACCATGGTGGTGCTGATGCTGCTGATCAACGTGGTGGGCAACCTGTCCGACCGGGTGGGCCGCAAGCCCCTGCTGATGGTCGGGATGCTCGGCTTCCTGTTCCTGTCGATCCCCGCGTTCCTGCTGGTCAAGCAGGGCAGCCTGATCGCTGTCTCCGCGGGGATGCTGATGCTCGGACTGTCGCTGGTGTGCATGCTGGGCACGATGTCGGCGGCGCTGCCCGCGCTGTTCCCGACCCAGGTCCGCTACGGCTCCCTGTCCATCGGCTACAACCTCTCCACCTCCCTCTTCGGCGGCACCACCCCCCTGGTGATCACCGCGCTGATCTCCGCCACCGGGAGCGAACTCATGCCCGCGTACTACGCCATGGCCGCGGCGCTCGTCGGCGTCGTCGCGGTCGCCTGCATGAAGGAGACGGCGCGCCGGCCGCTGGCGGGCTCCCCGCCGGCGGTGTCGACGCCGGAGGAGGCCGCCCGGCTGGTGGAGAGCCAGACCCAGGCGCCCAGGTTCTGAGCCGCGCGGTTCCGTCCTCCACGGTGTGCTCCTCACGTGGGGCGCGACCCTGCGTGAGGGGTGGCCGGTAGTAGTGCGCTGATCACTCGAATGGGGCAACATGGCCCTGCGCGGGCCGCCGGGCGGCGAGACTGGTGCCGTGTTGAGCAACCTGCCCGAGAACGACGCCGACTTCGTGGGGCGCCGTACCGAACTGGCCGACCTCGCCGATGCGCTGAAGCGGTATCGCCTGGTCACCGTCACGGGCATGGGCGGGGTCGGCAAGAGCCGCCTCGCCCTGCGCGCCGCGCACACGGTCCGCGACGGCGGCGCCCGCGGGGTGGCCTGGGCCGACCTGTGGCCGCTGCGGGACGACCGGTTGCTGATCGCGACGGTGGCCGACGCGGCCGACTTCTCGGACCACACCGCCACCATGCCGCTGGACGCCCTGTGCGAGTGGCTCGGGGACAAGGACGCCGTGCTGGTGCTCGACTCCTGCGAGCACCTGCTGGGGGCCTGCCGCCATCTGGTCGCCCATCTCGTCATGACCTGCCCCGACCTGACCGTCCTGGCGACCAGCCGCGAGCCGCTGGGCGTGCCCGGGGAGCACGTGTGCGCCCTGGGGCCGCTGCCGGCCGAGACCGACGCCGTCGAGCTGCTGCGCCGGCGCGCTGCCGCCGCGGGTGCCCCCCTCACCGACCCGGCCGACCTCGTGGCCGCCGCGCGGCTGTGCCGGTGGCTGGAGGGCATCCCGCTGGCCCTGGAACTGGTCGCGGGACAGCTCGCGCGGCGCACCGTCACGGAGGTCGAGCGGGATCTGCGCTCACGGCTGGACGTGCAGGCCCGCGAGGTCCCGGCGGGCCCCCAGCGCCACCGGGCGATGCGGACCGCCATCGGCTGGAGCCATGAACTGTGCGCACCGGCGGAGCGGCTGCTGTGGGCACGGATGTCCGTCTTCCGCGGCGTGGTGGACCCGGGCACCGTGCGCGCCGTGTGCGGCGGGGAGCCACTGCCGACCGCCGACGTCGAGGCGACGATGTCGGCCCTCGCGGCGAAGTCCGTCCTGTCCCGGATCCGCGACGGCTACCGGATGCTCGACACGGTGCGCGAGTACGGCGGCATGTGGCTCGACGGAATCGGCGAGACCCCGCTGCTCGCGGACCGGCACGCCGAGCACTTCCTGAGCCTGACCCGCAGCGCACACCAGGCCTGGCTAAGCCCCCACCAGGCGGTCTGGTACGGGAAGGTGGAGCGCGCCCACGCCGACCTGTGCGCCGCCCTGGACCACCTGCTCGTCACCCGGCCGGCGGCGGCACTGGAGATGGCGGGACTGCTCGCGTTCTTCTGGAGCTGCTGCGGGCACCTTCGCGAGGCCGTGGTCTACGGGGAGGCGGCGCTGGCGGCGGCGAGTGAGCCCGGCCCGGAGCGCGCCCGGGCCCTGTGGGGCCTCGGCGTGGCCCGCGTGCTGCGCGGCGAGCACACGGCCGCGACCGCGCTGGCCGAGGTGTGCAGTGAGGAGGCGGAGGCCCGGCGGGACGTGGAAGGCCTGCTCCACGCGGCCTATCTGGAGGGCCTGATCCATCTTCTCCAGGGCCGGCCGATGACCGCCCGGTGGGTGGTCGACGGTGCCCTGGACCTGGCCGCCGGACCGGCCTTCTCCTCGCCGGGCCGGGTCCTGTGCCGTCTGGTGCGGGTCTTCGCCCTCACGTCGGAAGGACTGCTGGGACGTGCCCGCGACGAGGCCGGGGAGCTGCACGGCGTCTGCGTGGCCCTCGGGGAGTGGTGGACCCGCGCCTACTGCGACTACCAGCTCGCCCTCGTCGCCCTGTTCGAGGACCGGGTGAAGGACGCCGCCGCGCACGCCACGTCCATGCTGGAGGGCAAGCGGCGCATCGGGGACAACTTCGGTCTCGCCCTCGGACTCGATCTGCTGGCATCGGCACTCGCCGCACAGGGCGCGGGGGAGTCGGCGGTCGCGGCGTACGGCGCGGGCGAGACGTTCTGGAGCGCGGTCGGCCACCCGCAGCGCGGGACCCCGGAACTGGAGCCCGTGCGCGCACGCTACGAGGCCACCGCGCGGACCCTGCTCGGTGACGAGACGTACGAGGAGGTCATGCTCCGCACCGCCGGCCGGGACCCAGAATCCGTCCTGGTGGACCTCCTGGGCCGCTCGGCCGACGGCGGCTGACGCGTCGGCGGGCCGTCAGCGGGCGGCCGCCGCCACCGCGGCCGGGTCCTCGCCCGTCAGTTCCACGATGCGGTTGACCGGCACACCGGCCGCGAGCGCCCGGCCCAGCAGGGCGTCCCTGCCGTCCGTGCAGTCGCGGTAGGCGAGGAGCGCCTCCTCCACCCGGGCGATCCTCTCCGGTGCGCTCTGCTGACGCACCCGGCTCAGCTCCTCCTCGCTGAGCGGGACCGGCAGGCGTTCCGCCTGCTCCGGAATGGCCGCCGTCTCGTCCGGCGGCAGCACCCGCAGCTTCGCCGACGTCGCCGAGACGCCCTGCGCGTCGAGCCACGCCCGCACCGCGGGGGTGTCCATGCACGCGAGCTGCCCGACGGCGGCCGGCGGCACGCCGAGCGAGGCGGCCGGATCGTCGAGATCGTTCAGCAGGAACAGGTAGGCGTCGTCGGTCATGCGCGGTTCTCCCGGGAACTGGGGGGCTGGTCCCGGTTCCCGTACCCCGCGAGGGCCGAATCATCGTCCGCCGACCGGGGGGTCTCGACGTGTCGACGCCGGAATGTCAGGAAGGGCCGCGCGCACCAGTGGGCGCGGTGCCGCGTGCTGGTGCGCGTCGGCCCGGTCCGCTCGCCGGTTCGTTCACCAGTAGTGCCGGCGTCCTGCGACCGCGTGGCCCATGGCGCCCAGGACCCACAGGACGGCGCCGACCACGGCGAGGATGATGCCGATGGTCCACAGGACGGAGATGCCGGTGACGAAGCCGATGACAAGCAGAATGACGCCGAGGATGATCATGGCCGCCTCCTGTTGCAGGTGGTGCGTCTCTCACCGTGTACCCCGAGTCGTGGGGAGTCGTCCCCCGGTTTTGGTACAAAGACGAAACGGTTGATGACCGCGACCGCTGTGCGTGCCGGTCGGCCCATCGGGTACTGCGTGAGGAAGAACGGAACATCATACGTTTTGTCTGCCACTTACTGAAAGTGACCTACTCGTGACGCATCTCGGCGGTTTCGGCGATGACCCGGTCAACGGGCCGGACGGCGATGCCAAGGCCGTCGCGCTGGAGCTCGCCGACGCCGTGGACAGCCTGACGGACCTGTGGCTGCTGGCCGTGCAGGAGGCGCCGCTGCGGCTGTCCCTCCAGCAGCTGCGGGCGCTGCGGGTGGTGGCGGCCGAGCCGGGGCTGAATCTGACCGCGCTGGCCGAGCGGCTGGACATGGGGCCCCCGACGGCGAGCCGGCTGTGCGACCGGCTGGAGGCGGCGGGGCTGCTGGAGCGGGTGCTGCACCCGCTCAAGCGCCGTGAGGTGCAGCTGAACCTGGCCGCGCAGGGCCGTCAGGTGCTCGACGAGGTGGCGGGGCGGCGGGCGCAGGGCCTGGCGGAGGTCCTGGAGGCGATGGAGACGGCCGACCGTGCCGCGCTGCGGCGGGGGTTGAGGGCGTTCCGGGCCGTACGGAACGCGGCGCACCCGCACGGCCCCGACAGGACGTAGGGCCGGCGGTACCGCGGCCTCCCGGAGCGGTGGCCCGGTATCAGCGGTCCGCGGCGGGGCGCCCCCGCCAGTCGAGGCAGATGACGGCGGCGTCGGCCGCCAGGTCCCGGCTGCCGAAGTGCTCGACCAGCCCGGAGACCACCGCCCGTGCGGCCTCGTGCGGGGGCATGGCGGCCGCGGCGGTGATCGTCTGGCGCAGGGCCTGCTCGCCGAACGGGGCGCCCTTCTCGGAGCGCGCCCCGTGCACGCCCTTGCTGACCGCGAAGAGCCGGTCGCCCGGCTCGACCTGGAAGGTCTGCTCCTCGTACAGCGTCTCCTCGAGCATCCCGAGCGGGAGCTGGGCCTCCAGCTCGATCCGCTCGATGCTGCCGCCGCGCTGCCGGAACAACTGCGGTGAGCCCGCGTCGACGGCCTGCACGATGCCGGTGTCCAGGTCGAACCGGAGCAGCAGCGTGGAGGCGTAGGCCTTGCCGCCGTACTGGGCGAAGACGGCCTGGTCGGCGAGGCACGCCTGGTCGGCCAGGCCGATGTTCGCGCGGCGGGCGTTGCGCAGGGCGCCGACGGCCAGGGTGGTGAGCAGCGAGGCGTCTATGCCCTGCCCCATGCCGTCGGTCATGGTGACGGTGAGGTGGTCCGCGTCCGAGGACCAGTCGAAGTTGTCGCCGCCGATGGCGTAGGCGGGCTCCAGGTGCGCTCCGAGGCTGTACTCCCGGCGGGCGTAGCCCCGGCCCGGCAGCAACTGCCACTGCATCTCGGCGGCGAGGGTGAGCCGCCGGGTCCGCCGGGCCTGGAGGTAGAGGTCGGTGTCACGGCCGGCGGCGGCGATCTCGTGGGCCAGGGCGGTGGCGACGTCGGCGATCTGGAGCACGGTGGCCGGATCGGTGCCGCCGGTCGGCAGCCGGACGGACAGCACGCCCAGCCGGTCGCCGCGGACGGTGATCGGCAGGTGCACCAGATCGGTGACGGGGTCGTCGGTGACCTCGACGACCGGGACCTGGGTGGTGAACGCACGGCCGGCCGGGCCGTCCGAGGCCGGGACCGGCTCGCCGGTGTGCGGCAGATGCGTGACCGGTTGCAGCACGCTCAGCCCGTAGTCCGCCACCAGAAGCGTGACCTCCCGGGCGCCGACGCGGTCGGCCAGCAGCCGGGCCGTGGTGGCGACAAGTTCGTGGGGCGGGGCAGCCCGGAGCAGCTTCTCCGCGCAAGGGGCCGGTTCGGAGGCCTTCACGCTGTCCACACCCTCTCCGTCTCAGTGGTCCGCGCCGTCCCGGCCCCTCGGTCTTCGGGGCCGTACGGCCTGCACATGGTTGGACTTCCCGGCACCACCGGCTCACATGCCGGTCCGGTCCGGGTCCGCGCGGCGCCGCGCGGACACGTCACCCGCACCCGCGGGTGGCGCGGCGCGGCCCGGCTAGTACGCTGACAGGCACCCCGGTGCCTGCGAGAGTGTGACTGTGACTTCCTTCCGCCCCCGTCAAGAGCCCCAGGAGGTCGCACGAGTGACCTCCACGGCGGCGGAGTTGCTGGAGATCCTGTGGGGCTGCGCCTCGACCGCACCCGCTTCCGTGTCCCAGCTTCGCGTGCTGCTCGTCCTCGAACACCACGAGGGCATCAACCTGCGCACCCTGGCCGACTCCCTCGCGTCCACCCCGCCGTCCACCAGCCGCCTGTGCGACCGCCTGCAGGCCGCGGGCTTCGTCGAACGGGTCGTCAGCCCGGCCGACCGACGCGAGGTGCGACTGCACCTCAGCCGCCGGGGCCACGCCTTCCTCGCCGATCTGCGCGCCCGCAGGGAGGCCTCGCTGAGCGCCGTGCTCGACCAGATGTCGGCCGCCGACCGCGGCGCGCTGGTGCGAGGGCTGGAAGCCTTCTGCGCCACGGCCGCGACGCGGATATACGACGAGCCGCAGGCGTCCGGCAGCCGGACCGCCTGAGCGGTCCCCCGCGGCGCGGGGGCCGCCGAGCGGTTCCCCGGAGCGGCGCACGCACCGGCCTGTGCCCATCGGACCATCCCCCGTTCCTCCCCGCGCTCACGTGACGCGGCCACTTTGTTGCCTCACGGTCATAGTTGTCAATCTGCAATAGTTGCGGGACCCGGCAATGAAAGGCGCGAACCAACGGAGCCGCCGGCGAGCGGTCTGGGTATGCTCTCGACCGTTGCCTGTCGGCAAGGGTCGGGCGGGCACGATGCGGGGCGAGGAGGGGCGGGTCCATGGCGACGTCGCAGCCGGAGGCTGCCGACCTGTCCTCACAGGGGCGAGCACGGACGCGAGCGCGGATACGGCCGCAGCCGCGCATACCGGCGCCGGACGGCCTCGCCGTGGACCTGGCGGGCCGAAAACCCTCGGTCCTGCTGATCGAGGACGATCCCGGCGACGCGCTGCTGGTGGAGGAACTGGTCGCCGACAGCGAGCTGACGATGCGCCTGCGGTGGGTCCGCTCGATGGCCGAGGCGAGCGACGCGCTCGCCGCGGAGGTGCCGGACTGCGTCCTGCTGGACCTCCACCTGCCCGACGTGCAGGGGCTCCAGGCCGTCTCGCGCATCCAGGCCCACGCCGACCAGGTCGCGGTGGTGGTGCTCACCGGACTGGCCGAGGAGCACACCGGACTCGCGGCCGTCGCCGCCGGAGCCCAGGACTACCTGGTCAAGGGCAGGGTCGAACCCGACCTGTTCGGACGGGCGGTCCGCTACGCCATCCAGCGCAAGCAGGCCGAGCAGGCGGCGGTCGCCCTCCAGGCAAGCCAGATGCAGGCACAGGAGAACGCCCGTCTGGAACGGGGACTGCTGCCGCGCCCGCTGCTGCGCGGCGACGGCGTGGAGGCGGTGGCCCGCTACCGTCCCGGCCGGGCCCAGGCGCTGCTGGGCGGCGACTTCTACGACATCGTGCAGAGCGACGACGGCACCGTGCACGCGGTGGTCGGCGACGTGTCCGGGCACGGGCCGGACGAGGCCGCCCTGGGCGTGGCCCTGCGGATCGCCTGGCGCACGCTGGTGCTCAGCGGCATCACCGGCGCGCGGCAGATCAACCGGCTCGAGGAGATCCTCGTGGCGGAGCGGGTCAGGCCAAATGTGTTCGCCACCCTGACCAGCCTCACCGCCGTCCCCGGCGCCCGGCGGGTCCGGACGGTGCGGGCGGGCCACCCCGGCCTGCTGCGGCGCACACGGGACGCCGTGGAGTGGGTCGAGGTGCCCGCGGGCCCGGCGCTGGGCGTGGTGCCCGGCGGGGCACGCTGGCCCGAGGAGGAGCTGACGGTGCCCGCGGGCGCGTCCCTGGTGCTGTTCACCGACGGGCTGTTCGAGGGACACGTCGGACGCGGACCGGAGCGGCTGGGCGAGGACGGGCTGCTCGACCTCGCGCGGGAGGCCGTCGCACTGGCGCCGGAGGCGTTCGTCGACGGTCTCATCGAACGCGCCGAGGGCCTGGCCGAGGAGCAGGGCGGCCTGGCCGACGACGTCGCCGTGCTGCACCTGCGATGGAACTGAACGGACGGGACGAACGGTGGCGGAGCACACGGTGAGGAAGATCGCGGGCAGGGCCCGGACGGCCGGGCGCCGGCTGACGGTGCGGGGGTGGTTCCACCTCGTACTGGCGCTGATGGTGCTGCTGGTGGTGGTCGGCACCGCGGTGGGCTCCAGCCTGCTCAACAGCACCGCCGAGGTCACCGACGAGTTGCTCCTGCGGGTGCAGCCGGCCCAGGTGGAGGCCTACCGGCTGCAGGCGGCGCTCGTGAACCAGGAGACCGGCATCCGCGGCTACGCCATCGCCGCCGACCGCCAGTTCCTCTCCCCGTACGCCCGGGGCAAGCAGGACGAGGCACACTCGGCCGCCCGGCTGCGCGACCTCCTCGGCGACCGGCCGGTGCTCGTCGCGGATCTGCGCGCCGTCGAGCGGGGAGCGGCCGCGTGGCGGCGCACCTACGCCGAACCGCTGGCGGCGGGCATCACCCCGGGCCGGCCCCGGACGATCGACCGGACGAACGCCGAACGCGGAAAGGCCGCCTTCGACCACCTGCGCACGCTGTGGTCGAAGCAGAACGGCGACCTCGCCCGGGCGGTCGAGGACGGCCGGGCCCGGCTGGCGCACGCCCGCACCGTGCGCGACGCGGTCCTGACCGGCATGGTGGCGGCGTTCCTGCTCACCGGGGTGGTGCTCGCTTTCCTGGTCAAGCTGCTGGTGGCCCGCCCGCTGGAGGCGTTGCGCGCGGCCTCCCGGCAGGTGGCACGGGGCGACTTCGCGCATGTCATCACCGGCGACGGTCCCGCCGACCTGACCGCCGTGGCGCGCGACGTCGAGGACATGCGGCAGCGGATCGTGACCGAGTTGGAGGCCTCCCGCGGTGCCCAGGACATCCTGGTCCGGCAGGCCGCCGACCTGGACGCCCAGGCGGTGGAGCTGCGCCGGTCCAACGCCGAACTGGAGCAGTTCGCCTACGTCGCCTCCCACGACCTGCAGGAACCGCTGCGCAAGGTCGCCTCCTTCTGCCAGCTGCTGGAGAAGCGCTACGGCGACAGTCTGGACGAGCGCGGACAGCAGTACATCGACTTCGCGGTCGACGGAGCCAAGCGGATGCAGGTGCTCATCAACGACCTGCTCACCTTCTCCCGCGTCGGACGGGTCAACGACTCCCGGCTCCCCGTCGAGCTGGACGATGCGTTCGCCAGGGCGCTGGCGAACCTGGCGGCGTCCGTCGAGGAGTCCGGCGCCCGCGTCGAGCGGCCGGAGCGGCTGCCCGGGATCGTCGGCGATCCGATGCTGCTGGCCATGCTGTGGCAGAACCTGGTCGGCAACGCGGTCAAGTTCCGCCGCCCGGACCTCGCGCCGCACATCCGGGTCACCTGCGAGACCGACCCGGACCAGCCCGACATGTGGCGGTTGTGCGTCGCCGACAACGGCATCGGCATCCCGGAGGAGTTCGCCGAGAAGGTCTTCGTCATCTTCCAGCGCCTGCACAGCCGCGACGCCTACGGAGGCACCGGCATCGGCCTGGCGCTGTGCAAGAAGATCGTCGAGTACCACGGCGGCCGGATCTGGATCGACACCGCGCACACCGGCGGCACCCGCATCTGCTTCACCCTTCCGTCCGACACCGGCACGGCGGAGGACGCCGACGCCCGTCCGGACTCCCGCACCGAAGAGAAGGCCCTGACATGACCGTCCCCGCTGCCACCCCCATCGACGTCCTCCTCGTGGAGGACGACCCCGGTGACGAGTTGATGACCCGTGAGGCCTTCGAGGACAACAAGATCGGCAACACCCTCCACGTCGTACGGGACGGCGAGGAGGCGCTCGACTTCCTCTACCGGCGCGGCGAGCACGCCGCCGCGCCGCGGCCGGACCTGATCCTGCTCGACCTCAACCTGCCCAAGTACGACGGCCGTCAGGTTCTGGAAAGGATCAAGTCCGACCCGGACCTGGCCCACATCCCGGTCGTGGTGCTCACCACCTCCGCCGCCGAGGAGGACATCCTGCGCAGCTACAAGCTGCACGCCAACGCCTACGTCACCAAGCCCGTGGACCTGGACCAGTTCATCGCCGCCGTCCGCCAGATCGACGACTTCTTCGTCCAGGTCGTCCGCCTGCCGAGGCACAGACGCTGAGCAGCGGCGGACGGACTGCCCGACACTGCCGGCGAACGCCGTGGCGGCATCGGTCCGTACGCGCGCTTCGGCCGCGGCCCTCGGGCGACGTGCCGTTCAATGCGAGCTCTTGGGCGATGTGCCGTTCAGCCGCGGCCCTTGGGCTTCGCGTGGGCTCCGCCATGGCCCTTGGGCTGGTGCGCCGGGGCGGCCGCCTTGCGGCCGCCGTGGGTCCCGGGGACGTGCCCGGACACGCTGCCTCCACTCCCGGTGTAGTCCTCCCGGTGCGAGGTCTGCTGTACGGGGTCGGCCGCGGCGGCGGCGGAGGGCATGGAGGAGTGGGACGCCGGACCGGTCGGCCGGGGAGCCCGCGGCGTGCCATCGGAGGGCTGCCGGGTGAGCGGGGACGTGGGTGCGGCCCGTTCACCGCTGTTCGGGGGGCTGTCCGAGACCGTGGTGAATCCGGCCCCCAGCGCCGCGGCCGAGAGTGCCGTGAGGGCCGTGCCCACCGCCAGCCTCCGGACCTGTGCGCCCCGGCCCGTACGCCGGGGCCGGGTGGGCGGTGCGACGGCGGGTGCCTGGAGCGGCGCCTCGATGTCCGCCGCGGTGAGCGATGAGGTTGCCGTCGCGTCGGAGGGAACGGCCAGGGCCGACAGCGCCTCGGCACAGTGCTCGGCGTCGGGGCGCGCCGCCGCGTCCTTGGCCGTCATGAGGAGCAGTAGGGACGCCAGATCGTCGGGGACCCAGTCCGGCACCACGGGCGGCCGGTGCATCCGGGCGACGGCGGCCTCCAGGGGGGTCCCCTCGTACTCGAGTTCCCCTTTGAGGCACTCCAGGAGGACCAGGCCGAGCGCGTAGACGTCGGCGGGCGAGCCCACCGCTTGGCCCATGACCTGCTCCGGGGAGAGATAGGCGGCGGTCCCTATCAGTACGTCGGAGGCGGTGTGGCGGGTGGAGTCGGCCAGCCGCGCGATGCCGAAGTCCGTCAGATGGGGATGTCCGGAGGAGTTCAGCAGGACGTTGGACGGCTTGACGTCACGGTGGACGACACCGGCTCCGTGGACATGGGCGAGCGCGCGGCCGAGCGCGGCACCCAGTTCGGCGACGCGCCCGGGGCGCAGGGGCCCGGCCAACAGGCACCGGCGCAGTGTCGGGCCCTTCACCAGCTGCATCACCAGGTAGTCGCGGTCCCCGTGCCGGCCGACGTCGTAGACGGTGACCAGGCTCGGGTGCTGCATGCGGGCGAGGAGGACCGCCTCCTCCGAGAAGCGTTCCTCCATGTGCGGGTCGGACCCCGGCCGGAAGACCTTGACGGCCACCTGCCGTCCCAGGCGGAGATCGACGCCCTCGTGGACGTCGGCCACGCCGCCCTGTCCGATCCGCGTCCCCAACCGGTAGCGGCCACCGACGACTTCGGCAGGCCGCGCCAGAAGTGTCGACGGGAAACCCGATCGAGGGCCCTTCATCTGTCTCTCCGTTACTGTCGACGCAAGCAGTGCGCAATGGCCAACCGTGCCTGGTCGCAAGTACCCGCTTTCGCGCGGTCCACCCCATCGGTGACGGTCGCGCCGCCGTCGAGCGCTTTCGCCCGCCGCGTCGGTGCGCCGGTCAGCGACCGGAGGCGGAGGAGACGCTCGCCCGGGCCGCGGCCTCCACCAGCCGGACGCCGTCCTTCATCGACGCGCTGCCGTCCGACAGGACCGCGACGAGGTAGCGGTGGCCGTGCGCCCCGACCTGGCCGACGCTGTTGACGTCCCACAGCCCGGACGTGTCGCGTTGCAGCCAGCCGTTCTTCACGGCCGGCGCGGCGCCGGAGGCCGCCGGCACGCCCCACGTCTGGTCGCTCGACACATGCGTCATGAGGGTGCGGATGTAGGCCCGGGACCCCCCGTTGAGTGCCGTGGAGCCCGCGTGCGCCGCCGACGGGGTGCCGAACACCGCCCGCAGCAGCCGTACCTGGTCGCTCGCCGTGGTCCGGGTGAGCCCCCACCGGGGGCCGGAGCCGCCGCGCGTGGCGGTCAGCCCCAGGCGCTTGTTCGCCGCCGCCAGACCCGGCGCCCTGCCGATCCGCCGCCACAGGGCGTTCGCGGAGGCGTTGTCGCTGCGCCGGATCATTGGTGCGGCGTAGGCGCGCTCCTGGGCGGTGAGGCCCCGGTGCGCGTCCTGGGCCTTGAGCAGCAGCGCCGCGAGGATGTCGACCTTGCTGATGCTGGCGGTGTCGTACGGGGCGTCGTCGCCGTACACGGTGGGCTGCCGGGCCGGGCCGTCGAGGTCGAGCACCGCGGCCGTGACCCGGGCCCTGCCCTGAGGCCGGACCGGCAGGGGCTTCCCGGTCGGGGCGCCGCTCCGCACCGACGGTGCGGCCCCGGCGGCCGTCGCCGCGTGCGGGGCGGCGGCCGACAGGAGCGTGGTCAGGGAGGCGAGGAGCACGCCGGCGGCGACGGCGCGTCCGCCACGGCGCCTCCCCGCGGTCGTCGAGGGCGGCACGGGGCAGGGTCGGTACGGCAGGATCACGGGAGCCTCAGCGGGTGGTCGGACAGGGTCACATGGCAGCGAACGTAGACAAATCGCGGGTTCCGTGAGGTGACCGCCGTCACCGCGAGCCCCGTTTCGGCCGGATTGTGAAAAGCGCCATAAGCGGAAGCGCGCCGCCGCCGGGAGGGGCCGAAGGGTTTCATCTGCCCGTTTCCGTCAACGGGCACTGTATGGCCCAGTCGAAACGAGAGACCGAACGCAAGTACGCGGCGCCTGCGGCCGACGACATCGCGTGGCTGCCCGACCTGGCCCGTGCGCACCCCGGTGCGTCGCTGGTCGACCGGGGCATCCAGGACCTGGACGCCGTCTACTACGACACCGCCGACCTGCGGCTGGCCCGCGGCGCGGCGACGCTGCGGCGCAGGACGGGCGGCGCGGACGCCGGCTGGCACCTCAAGCTGCCCCTGGCCGGGGACAGCCGCGAGGAGGTGCAGGCCCCGCTCACCGACGACGTACCGGACGAACTGCGTGCTCTCGTCCACTCCCGCACCCGCGGCGCGCCGGTGCGGCCGGTGGTGCGCATCCGCACCACCCGGTCCGTCCGGGACCTCGTCGACGCCCGGGGCGGCGCCCTCGCCGAGCTGAGCCTGGACACGGTGCGTGCCGACTCGCTGGTCGAGGGGGGCGGCCACGCCGTGTGGACGGAGATGGAGGTCGAGCTTGCCGAGGGCGGCGACCCCGCACTGCTGGACGGCGTCGAGAAGATCCTGCGCAAGAGGGGCGTCGGCCGTGCGCAGAGCCCCTCCAAGCTGGCCCGCGCCCTGACGGAGACGACGCCGGGCGCGCTCGGCGCCGAGGAGCCGGAGACGGACGTGGTCCCGGGCTCGGCCGGCGCGTACCTCCGCGACCACCTGCGCGAACAGATACGCGCGCTGGTCGACCTGGACCCGGCGGTCCGCCGCGGCGCGCCCGACTCGGTGCACCGGATGCGCGTCGCCTGCCGCCGGCTGCGCGGCGCCCTGCGCTCCTACCGTTCCGTCCTCGACCGCGACGTCACCGACCCCGTCCGCGGCGAACTGCGCTGGCTGGCCGGGGAGCTCGGGCCGGAACGCGACCAGGAGGTGCTGAGCGAACGCCTGCACGCCGGGGTGCGAGAACTGCCCGCCGAGCTGGTCCTCGGCCCCGTCGCCGCACGCCTGCAGACCTGGGACGTGGCGGAACGGGCCGCGACCCGCGGACGCACCCTCGCGGCCCTCGACTCGCCCCGCTACACGGCCCTGCTGGACCGGCTGAGCGAACTGGCCGCACGCCCGCCCCTGCGCGCCAAGGCCCGCCGCAGGCCCGAGAAGGTCATGGTCAAGTCGCTGGTCAAGGAGTACGGCCGGCTGGAGCGGCGCATGGACCGCGCGCTCGGTCTGCCGCCCGGCCCGGACCGGAACGCCGCGGTCCACCAGGCCCGCAAGGCGGCCAAGCGGCTGCGCTACGCCGCCGAGGCGGCCCGTCCCGCCCTCGGCCGTCCCGCCCGGCGGCTCGGCAAGCGCGTCAAGGCCGTCCAGCGGGTGAGCGGAGCGCACCACGACGGCGTCGTGACCCAGGACGCGCTGCGGCGCCTGGCCGTCGCGGCTCACGCGGCGGGGGAGTCCAGCTTCACCTGGGGCCTGCTGCACGGCCAGGAGCGCGTCACGGCCGCCCTGCGCGAAGAGCAGCTGCCGGAGGTCTGGGAGCGGGCCGGGAAGGCGAGGTCGTCGCTCGCGTAGCCACCGCGAGGCTCCCGGCCGTCCTCCCCCCCCGGCTGTCCGTGCGTGCAGTTGCCTAAAGGTTTTAGGAAACTGCATAATGCCTTTGGTCGAGTGGGAGGAAGGTCATGGCACGTGTGGGGCTCACCGCGGAGCGCCTGGCGCGGGCCGGGGCGGACCTGGCCGACGAGGTCGGGTTCGACCAGGTGACCGTCTCGGCGCTCGCCCGGCACTTCGACGTGAAGGTCGCCAGCCTCTACTCGCACGTGAGGAACTCCCAGGACCTCAGGACCAGGATCGCGCTGCTCGCCCTGGAGGAACTCGCCGACCGTGCCGCCGACGCCCTGGCCGGGCGGGCCGGCAAGGACGCGCTGACCGCGCTCGCCGGCGTCTACCGCGACTACGCCCGGGAGCACCCCGGCCGCTACGCCGCGGCCCAGCTCAGGCTCGACCCGGAGACGGCGGCCGCCAGTGCCGGGCCCCGGCACGCACAGATGACGCGCGCGCTCCTGCGCGGCTACGACCTGACCGAGCCGGACCAGACCCACGCGGTCCGCCTGCTGGGCAGCGTCTTCCACGGCTACGTCAGCCTGGAGCTCGGGGGAGGGTTCAGCCACAGCGCCCCCGACACCGAGGAGACCTGGTCACGGGTCCTGGACGCCCTCGACGCCCTGCTGCGCAACTGGCCCGCGCCCTGACCGCCGCACCCGTGCCCCCCGCGCCGCCCCACCCCTTCGACCAACAGGCCGCAACCATGCACACCACCGAGCACGAGTGGATCACCACGCCCGTCACCGCCGGCCTCCTGCGCGGCGCCCTCGACCTGGAACGCACGGCGCACGGCGTGCTGCCGCACCGGCTGCCCGCCCGGGCCCGCGCCCAGTGTCCCGACGGCCAGCTCGCCCTGGCGGAGTCCCAGCCCTCCGGCGTACGGCTGGTCCTGCGCACCCGGGCCACCGCCGTCGAACTGGACACACTCCCCACCAAACGGGTCTACGCGGGAGCCCCGCCCCGCCCGGACGGCGTGTACGACCTCCTCGTCGACGGCCGCCTCGCCGGACAGGGCAGCGTGCGCGGCGGCAGCACCCTGACCGTCGACATGGCCACCGGAGCCGCCGAGCACCGGCCCGGCCCGGTGGGCACCCTCCGCTTCACCGGCCTGCCCGGCGAGATGAAGACCGTCGAGATCTGGCTGCCGCACAACGAGACCACCGAACTGGTCGCCCTGCGCACCGACGCGCCCGTCGAGCCCGCCCCGGACCACGCCAGCACGGTGTGGCTGCACCACGGGAGTTCGATCAGCCACGGCTCCGACGCCGCGAGCCCCACCACCACCTGGCCCGCCCGGGCCGCCTCCCTGGCCGGTGTGGAACTGATCAACCTCGGTCTCAGCGGCAGCGCCCTGCTCGACCCGTTCACCGCCCGCACCCTGCGCGACACCCCCGCCGACCTGATCAGCGTCAAGATCGGCATCAATCTCGTCAACACCGACCTGATGCGGCTGCGCGCCTTCACCCCCGCCGTCCACGGCTTCCTCGACACCGTCCGCGAGGGCCACCCCACCGCGCCGCTGCTCGTCGTCTCGCCCCTCCTGTGCCCCATCCACGAGGACACACCCGGCCCGAGCGCCCCGGACCTCGGCGCGCTCAGCACCGGGCGCCTGCGCTTCCGGGCCGCGGGCGATCCGGCGGAACGCGCGAGCGGCAAGCTGACTCTGGGGGTCATACGGGAGGAGCTGGCCCGGATCGTCGGGCAGCGGGCGCCCGAGGACCCGAACCTGCGTCTCCTCGACGGGCGCGAACTCTACGGACCCGCCGACCACGACGAACTGCCGCTGCCCGACGGGCTCCACCCGGACGCGGACACCCACCGCCGGATCGGGGAACGCTTCGCCGAGCTGGCCTTCACCGCCGGCGGCCCCTTCGCGCGGGAAACCGCCTGATACCGGGCCTCCGCGCACGGGACCACCGCGATCGGGGCCACTACCCAGGCCCTCGGGAACGTGAACGGCCCGGACGCCGACGGGGGATGCAGCATCCGGGCCTGTGAACAGACTAACCCCAAAGCGGGGTTCCACACGTCACCGCCCCCCGGGATGCGGAGACACGCCACCTCGCTCACGGGTCCGCCGCCCTGCCGCGCCGCCCGGTGCGGGGCTGCCGCCCGCGGCGGGTGCGGCAGCGCAGAGGGGCCCCAGGTGCGAGCTGGGGCCCCTCTGCCGTTCGGGCATGCCCTGCCCCACCCCCGTGGGGGCTGGACACACCCGGGTCCCGGGCGGCCGTCAGCCGGTGAGGGCCTCGGGCCGCGGCGCGGCGGGCAGTACGCGGGCGAGCAGTTCGCCCACGGCGACGACCGTCCGGTCGGCCAGGTACGGGCCGATCACCTGGACCGACAGCGGCAGGCCGTCCTCTGTCCGCCCGGCGGGCACGACGAGGGAGGGCAGCCCGACCGGACCGGCCAGGTTGATCCAGCTCGTCTGGTCGAAGTAGGAGCGCCGGACGCCGTCAACGGTGATGTACCGCTGGGGCGTCGGGACGGACGTCTGGTCGGGGACGGCCGCGGTGGGGGCGGCCGGCGTGATCAGGACGTCGTGGTCGGTGAAGTAGGCGGCCCAGCGCGCCCGCAGCCTCTGCCGCTCCTCGTCGGCGCGGGCCCAGTCCCGGTGCCGCATGGTGCGCGAGGTGAGGTAGAGGGCGCCGGGGTCGTCGGCGAGGCCCTCGGCGGCCCGCACCTCCGCGGCGAACGCCTCGTCGGTCGCGGTGGCCGAGCTGGTGGCGTACATCAGGCGCTGGAACAGCCGGTCGCCGGCCGCGAAGTCGACGGGCCGGGTGGTCTCGTCGACGGTGGCGCCGGCCTTGCGCACGCGCGCCACGACCTCGTCGAACAGCGCGCGGACGGCGGCGTCCACACGGCAGTACGGGTCGTCGGCCCAGACGCCGATGCGGTACCGGTCGAGCCCGGCCTCGGCCGGGGCGGGCAGGGACACCTTCCAGGCGGCGCCGTCGGCGGGGGAGGGCGCGGCGATCACGTCCAGGAGCAGGTCGAGGTCTGCGGCCGAACGCGCGATCGGCCCGAGGGCGAGCATGTCGGAGCTGGTGAGCCAGCCCGGCGGGCGCGGGATGTGGCCGCGGGTGGGGACGACCGGCACGGTGCCGCGGGAGGTGCGCAGGGCGTAGACGCCGCAGTAGGCGGCCGGCAGGCGCAGCGACCCGGCGAGGTCGGAGCCGACCTCGAGGGCGGTCAGTCCGGTGGCGACTGCGGCGGCCGGTCCGCCGGAGGAGCCGCCGGCGGTGCGGTCCCCGGCGTAGGGGTTCTTCGTGGTGCCGAAGACCGGGTTGCCGGTCTGGATGTCCTGGCAGAGCGTCGGGACGTTGGTCTTGCCGATGACGACGGCGCCGGCCGCGCGCAGCAGCGCCACCACGTCGGCGTCCGTGTCGGGCACGTGGTCGGCGAGGTCGGGGGAGCCGCACGTGGTGCGCATCCCCTTCGTCTCCAGGGCGTCCTTGACCGTCATGGGCAGCCCGTGGAGCGCGCCGAGGGGTTCGCCGGTCCGGGCCAGGTGCCGGTCGGCGCGGTCGGCGGCCGCGCGGGCACCCTCGGCGTCCAGGGTGACCACGGCGTTCAGGCCGGGGTTGGTCCGGTCGATGTGCCGCAGGTACTGCTCCAGCAGGTCGCGGCTGCTGGTCTGGCCGCTGCGGAGGGCGGCGAGCTGTCGGCGGGCGGAATCGAGATGAAGGGGCATGCGCGCGGGTTTCTGCGTGGGGGGACGGGAACGGGCGGCCGCGGGGGTGAGTACGGATCCCGCGGTGGCGAGGGCGGTCGAGGCCAGGAGCAGGGTGCGGCGCAGGATCACGTGCCGGCTCCCGACGACGTACGGGAACGGGGCGTGTCGCCGTGGGCGGGCGGGGTGAAGTAGGCGGCGACGCGCCGGAGATGACGCAGCTCGTCGTCGGTGGTGGCCAGGGAGAGAGCGGCGTCGGCGTACTCGGCCGGCTGGTCCGCCGGGGTGTCCGCGCGGTGCAGGAGCAGCGCGTGGTGGATCTGGTCGGCGGTGACGGCGGCGGCGAGTTCGGCACCGGTCAGTCCCTCGGCGCGGCGGCGGGACTCCGCCCGCGCGCGGGTGCCCGGGTCGAGGTAGCGGCGGAGCAGTTTCTGGCCCTGACGGATCTCCACCCGGCGGCGCAGCAGGGGGAAGTGGGCGCTGCGGCCGCGCAGGACCTCCTCGCGCTGCCGCGCCGGGCGGCGCAGGGTGATGCCGGGGTCCGCCCGGTCGAGGGCGGCCCACAGCGGGCGCAGGCGCCTGTAGGTGAGGTGCGCGGCCGTCCAGTCGCGGGCGGCGTCCATCCGGCGGGCGAGGACGGGCAGGAAGTAGCCGATCTGGGTGAGGGTGGCGCCGATGTCGCCGCAGGCCCAGGCGAAGTTGTTCCAGCGGTCGACGCTGAAGCCGGTTTCGGCGCCGACGACGGCGGCGATGCGGAGGCCGCTGTAGCCGAGGGTGACGACGGCGCCCACGGTGATCAGGCGCAGACCCCAGGCGATCGACGCGGTGCTCGCGGTGCGGGCGTACGTCCAGCAGGAGACGGCCAGATAGATCTCGGCGGCGCTGTAGGTGCCGAAGTACAGCAGCACGTACGCCTGGAAGAAGGGGTCGTGCGCGTAGTAGAGCGAGAAGTCGACGGGCCGGGTCGTCGCCGGGGTCAGGAGGGCGAACAGCACCGACATGCCGACGATGACCGCGGCCGCCGTGACGAACAGCAGGCGGCCGCGCCGGCGGGCCCGCTCGGGCCGCATCGACCAGTACGCCAGCACGGTCGACTGGAGCGCCAGGACGAGGATGACGCAGCTCTGCGCGAGCGGCACGGAGATGTTGGTGACCCCGAAGACGCCGTCGATGCGCACCCACACCCAGGTGAGCGACACGGCGTAACTCACCGCGGAGAAGCCGTAGGTGAAGGCCAGCGCGACGAGCGCGGGATCGCGTCTGCTCCTGCCGAGGTCGCGCAGCAGCAGGACGAACCCGGTGCTCGCGATGGCCAGGCAGAGGGGGTGAAGGATGTCTTTCACGGGCCTTTGCGGGGGTCAGCGCAGCAGAGTGCGGGCGATGGGGTCGGTGTCCGGGGCGGGCGCGGGGCGGGAGGTGCTCACACGCTCCTGCAGCAGGGAGCCGAGCATCTCGGCCTCGAACTCCTCCGGGTCGTTGTAGCGGGTGCGGCCGAGGATGAGCTGGATCGTGCCCGGATCGATGTCCGTGATCAGGCCGCCGAGGTTGCCGAACGGGGACTTGGCGGCGTTGCCGCGGTGCTGCCTGAGCATGTGGGCGAACTCGTGCGCCACGATGATCTCCGCGTGGGAGCGGCTGATGCCGGCGTCGTAGAAGACGTAGTCCGTGGTCTTCGTGGCCAGCCACAGTCCGCACGGCGCGGAGGCGTCCAGGGAGTCCGGGTCGGCGGGGTCCGGGGTGAACGGCACGAGCTGGAGGGAGCGTCCGCGCCGGTCCTCCATGAACGGCACCAGGTCCAGCACGCTGTCCACCGCGGGCAGGTCGAGCGTGTCGAGGAACGCGCGGCTGCGGCGTTCTACCTCGTCGGCCGTGCGGTCACGGCGCCCCATGCGGACTCCCCTCCTCGTCGCGGCCCGTCGGCCCGTCACGGCAACTCCTCCTCCGGCTCGGGGGGCAGGCCCTCCTCCTCGCGGACCGCGTCGAGCGCGGCCAGCACCTTGCGCTGACCGGCCGCGGAGACGCCCATGGAGCGCAGGAAGATCTGCTCGATGCCGTTCTCCTTGATCTTGCGCAGGAGTTCGAACTGCGTGGCCACCTTCTGGGTGACCTCGTCCTCCACGAAGTAGGCGGCCTCGACCCCGAAGAAGCGCGCGAGGAGCGGTACGAGGGTGATGGTGGGCTTCCCCTCGCCCCTGCGGAGTTTGCCGATCCACGCGCCGGTGACGCTCTCGTCGCCGTACGCGGAGATGGTGCGCGCCACGTGCTGGTTGCTGAACTCCCTTGCCCCGGCCGGGCGTACCCTGTCGAAGAGGAAGTTGAGACGGTCGGCGAACGGCGCCCCCGGGCCCGGCACGGGGATCGGCTTCTGTTCCTCCGCCGTCCCCGCATCGGAGTTGTCGTCCGGCTCCGCCACCTGCACCGCTCCCTCCCGGTCCGCTGAAACTATAGTTGACGCTATCGCGGAGGGAAGCCCCGGGGGAAGCCCCCACGGGCAACAGGCTTGCCTACTGGGGCCGTTCGCCTCCGGACTCAACGGACGACAGGGCCCGCAAGGTGTCCCGCAGGCTGTGCGGGCGCAGCAGTCCAGGATCCGTCCGCCTGCCCCATCCGGGGCCGAGGAGCAGCACCCGGCTCTGCCGCCGGGCGCCGCGAACTCCCCAGCGCAGCCCGGCGATGTGCCCGGCCAGCGCCGGGCTCGCCGTGGAACGGGACTGCGACCACAGCGCCACCGCCGCGGGACCGACCCGCCGCACCGCCGCGACGAGCGCCTCGGCGGGAACGGCGCCGCCGAGCATCAGGACCGGCACCTGCCGCTCCGCCAGCGCCGCGCACAGCGTCTCGATCGGCAGGGTGTGGTGCTCGCCGGGCAGCCCGGCGAGCACGACGGGGGAGGAGTCCGTGCGCCTCCCGCGCAGGACGGAACCGACGTACACCTGACGCACCGTCGCGGAGACGTGCCAGGACAGCAGGTGCTCGACCTCCACGTAACCGTCGCCGGAGGACTGCCACTTGCGGCCGACCGCGCGCAGCGTCGGGGCGAGCACCTCGTCCCAGGCGGTCACCAGACCGTACGTCCGGACGGCCGCCGCCACCTGCTCCTGCACCGCCGCGCCGTCCAGGCGCACGGCGGCGCGCGCCAGTCCGCGGCACTCCTGGCGCACGTCGCCCAGCGGCAGCCCGCTGCCCGACCGGGACGCCCGCGTCGAGGACCCGGTGGCGGCGGGCTCCGCCCCGCGCCGGAGCGGCGGTGAGGACGGCGGCGAGACCGACGGCCGCGAGACCGACGGCGGCGAATCCGCCGACCGCGGGACTGCCGACCGCGGGACCGACGGCCGCGCGAGGGACGGCGACGAGATCGAGGGCCGCGAGACCGGGTCCGACGACGCCGGGTCCGACGACACCGGCGCCGTGGCCGACCCCGGCGGGACCGCCTGCTGCGACGCCGCCTGCGGCGACGAGGTCACCGGCGGATCCGCCGCGCTGCGCCCGCGGGCGAATTCCTGTGCGGCGCGGGCCGCCTCGGCCGGGGGCACGCCCGCCGCCGTCAGCCGGCACATCTCCTGCATCATGGCGACGTCGTCCGGCGACCACCGGCGGTGGCGGCCGTCCGCGCGCGCCGCGGGTCCCAGCCCGTACCGGCGGTCCCAGGAGCGCAGTGTGGTGGGGGAGACGCCGAGTCTCTTCGCGAGGAAACCGGTGGTCACGCCCACGTCGGGGGACGCCGTGGACTTCGCAGGGCTCGGCACGACCATGACTCTCCCCTGCATCGTTTCCGCATCGTTCACGCCGTGCGGGCGGGGGCGGTGTCCTCCCGCAGGCAGCGTGCGAGGCGGTGCAGTCCGCGCCGGGCGTGGCTCTTGACGGTGCCCAGGGGCCAGCCGGTGACCTGTGCGATCTGCCGCTGCGTCAGGTCGTCGTAGAACGCCAGGCCGAGCACGCGGCGCTGGGGGGCCGGCAGGCGGGCCAGCTCGTGGCCGACGAGGACGCGGTCCAGGACGCCGTCCGGCTGCGCGGCCCGGTCGGGGGCCCGCAGCGCGGCTGTCGAACCGGCGGCCACCGCCAGCTCCGTGCGCCGGGTGCGGGCCGACAGGGCGTCGGCGATCTTGCGTCGGGTGATGCCGACCAGCCACGCCGACAGCGCGCCCCGGTCGGGGTGGAACCCCGCGCGTCCCCGCCAGGCGGCCAGGAAGACCGTCTGCGTGACGTCCTCGGCCTCGCCGGCGTCGCCAAGCGACCGCCGGGCGAGCGTGTACACCAGTGATCCCCACCGGTGGTACACGGCGGCGAGGCAGGCGTCGTCGCCGTCGGCGAACCGGGCGGCCAGCTCCTCGTCGGCCCAGGACTCCTCCGTGGGAGCCCGCAGGGGGGTGCCGGTGGGGGCGCCGGAGGTGGTCTCGTGTGCGGTCATGGCGACTGCTCCTCCTGCCGAGCGGCATGTGCCCCGCCGTCGGGGGCCGGAGCGGACTCCGACCGGGGGCATCCCGGGGATCCGCCTGCCGGGTCGCACCGACTCGGCCCGACCACCGTGCGCCGGGCGAACACGTCGCTTCAACTCGCATCGACTCTGCATCGACTCGGCCCGGGCGACGAGGCGCCCGATCGGCATGACTGGCCCGCCCCCGTGCGGGTACACGACCGCCGTCATCGCAAGATCGTCGCCGGAGGAGGACGCGGATGTGCCGACGGCCGGCCCCGGCGTACCGTGGATCGAGGCGTGTGACGCCGTACGAAGGAGCGGGCGTATGGGCCTGAAACGGTGGATCGGTGAGTGGCCGGTGTACCGGCAGCTCACGGGAACCGATCCGCTGGGGCGCGGCAAGGCCGCCGAGTCCCGGCGCTCGGCCTCCCTGGGGCCCCGGACGGACAGTGCGGACCGGGTCGCGGACTCCGTCTGCCCCTACTGCGCGGTGGGCTGCGCCCAGCGCGTCTACGTCAAGGACGAGAAGGTCGTCCAGATCGAGGGCAACCCGGACAGCCCCATCTCGCGCGGCCGTCTGTGCCCGAAGGGCTCCGCCAGCAAGCAGCTCGTCACCGGCCCGCAGCGTGAGCAGAAGGTGCGCTACCGGCCGCCGTACGCCACCGAGTGGCAGGACCTGGACCTGGACACGGCCATGGACATGGTCGCCGACCGGGTGCTGGACGCGCGGCGCCGGGGCTGGGAGGACGCCGACGAGGACGGGAACACGCTCCGCCGCACCATGGGCATCGCCAGCCTGGGCGGGGCGACGCTGGACAACGAGGAAAACTACCTGATCAAGAAGTTGTTCACCGCCATCGGCGCGTTGCAGATCGAGAACCAGGCGCGTATTTGACACTCCGCCACGGTTCCCGGTCTGGGAGCCTCGTTCGGACGCGGCGGCGCCACCGACTACCAGCAGGACCTGGTCAACGCCGACTGCGTCGTCATCATGGGCTCGAACATGGCCGAGGCCCATCCGGTCGGATTCCAGTGGGTGACGGAGGCCAAGGCGCGCGGCGCCCGGGTCTTCCACATCGACCCGCGGTTCACCCGCACCAGCGCGCTGGCCGACCAGCACGTACCGCTGCGCGTCGGCACCGACATCGCCTTCCTCGGCGGCGTCATCAACTACATCCTGACCCACGACCTGTACTTCAAGGAGTACGTGCGGGCGTACACCAACGCGCCGTTCCTGCTGAGCGAGCGCTACCAGGACACCGAGGACCTGGACGGCCTGTTCAGCGGCTACGACCCGCACACCGCCTCCTACGACTCCTCCACCTGGGCCTACGAGAGCGTCGAGGCCGAGGAGGAGCGCCCGGGGCACCGCATCAAGGAGCAGGCGGGAGCCTACGAGCACGGCGCCGGCGGCCCGGTCATCGAGGGCGGAGCCGGCGAGATGGCGGCCGACCCCACCCTGCAGCACCCCCGGTGCGTCTTCCAGGTGCTCAAGCGGCACTTCGCCCGCTACACCCCGGAGATGGTCGAACGGATCTGCGGAGTCCCGCGGGAGCTGTTCCTGGAGGTGTGCCGGGCCTGGACGGCCAACTCGGGCCGGGAGCGCACCACCGCGCTGGTCTACAGCGTCGGCTGGACGCAGCACTCCACCGGCGCCCAGTACATCCGCGCCGGCTCGATCGTCCAGCTGCTGCTCGGCAACATCGGCCGTCCCGGCGGCGGTGTCTACGCGCTGCGCGGCCACGCCAGCATCCAGGGCTCCACGGACATCCCGACCCTGTTCAACCTGCTGCCCGGCTATCTGCCGATGCCGGACACCACCCACGAGAACCTGCCCGGCTACCTGGACAAGATCCGCCGCCCCGGCCAGAAGGGCTACTGGAGCAAGGGGGACGCGTACATCGTCTCGATGCTGAAGGAGTACTGGGGCGACGCCGCGACCGAGGAGAACGACTACTGCTTCGACTACCTGCCCCGCATCAACGGTGACCACGGCACCTACCGCACCACCATGGACATGATCGACGGGAAGGTCTTCGGCTACTTCCTGCTCGGCCAGAACCCCGCGGTCGGCTCCGCCCACGGACGCCTGCAACGCCTGGCCATGGCCAATCTCGACTGGCTGGTCGTCCGCGACCTGAACATGATCGAGAGCGCCACGTTCTGGAAGGACGCCCCGGAGATCGAGACCGGGGAGATCGTCACCGAGCGCTGCCGCACCGAGGTGTTCTTCTTCCCCGCGGCCTCGCACGTGGAGAAGTCGGGCACGTTCACCCAGACCCAGCGGATGCTCCAGTGGCGGGACAAGGCCGTCGAGCCCAGCGGAGACCAGCGGTCCGAGCTGTGGTTCTTCTACCACCTCGGCAGGCGCCTCCGCGAGAAGCTGTCCGGCTCCTCCGACCACCGCGACCGCCCCGTGCTCGACCTCGCCTGGGACTACCGCACCGAGGGCGACGAGCCGGACGCGGCGGACGTGCTGCGCCGGATCAACGGCATCGACCTGCGCACCGGGCGGGCCGTCAGCGGCTACGCCGACCTCAGGGCCGACGGCACCACCGCCTGCGGCTGCTGGATCTACAGCGGCGTCTACGCCGACGAGGTCAACCAGGCCCGCCGCCGCAAGTCCCGCCTCGAGCAGGGCCCCTACGACGCCGAATGGGGCTGGACCTGGCCGATGAACCGGCGCGTGCTCTACAACCGCGCCTCCGCCGACCCCGACGGCCGGCCCTGGAGCGAACGCAAGGCCCTCATCTGGTGGGACGAGGAGCGCGGCGAGTGGACCGGGCACGACATCCCGGACTTCGAGAAGGACAAGCCGCCGCACTACCGGCCCCCCGAGGGGGCGTCGGGCCCGGAGGGACTGAGCGGCGAGGACGCCTTCGTCATGATGGCCGACGGCAAGGCGTGGCTGTTCGCCCCGGCCGGACTGTCGGACGGCCCGCTGCCCACCCACTACGAGCCGCACGAGTCGCCCGTGCGCAACCTCCTCTACGGCCAGCAGGCCAACCCGGCCCGCAAGGTCTACGGCCGCCCCGACAACCCGTCCAACCCGTCCTGGCCCGAGGAGCACGGCGAGGTGTTCCCCTTCGTGTTCACCGCCTCCCGGCTGACCGAGCACCACACCGCCGGCGGCATGAGCCGGCAGCTGCCGTACCTGTCGGAGCTGCAGCCGGAGCTGTTCGTGGAGGTGTCGCCGGAACTGGCGGCCGAACGCGGACTGCGGCACCTGGACTGGGCCCACGTGATCACCAGCCGCACCGCGGTGGAGGCCCGCGTCGTCGTCACCGACCGGCTGGCGCCGCTGCGCGTGGAGGACCGGACCGTCCACCAGGTATGGATGCCCTACCACTGGGGCCAGACCGGCCTCACCCGCGGCGACGTCGTCAACGACCTGATCGGCGTGGTCGCCGACCCGAACGTCCTGATCCAGGAGAGCAAGGTGCTGACCTGCGACATCCGCCCCGGGCGAAGGCCGCGGGGACCCGCCCTGCTGGAGTACGTCGAGGAGTACCGCCGCCGGGCCGGGATCACACCGCACACCGGGACCCGCATCGTGACGGCCGGCGACCACCACAGGCCGGTCCACATCGAACCCGACGACGGGCCGGAGGACACCCCATGACGGACGAGCACAGCCTCTACGGGCCCCTGGAGGACCCCGCCGCCGACGCAGGCCACCGCGACCACCCGCCCCGGGTCGGCTTCTTCACCGACACCTCCGTGTGCATCGGCTGCAAGGCGTGCGAAGTGGCCTGCAAGGAGTGGAACGACGTCCCCGAGGACGGCCTGGACCTGCTGGGCATGTCGTACGACAACACCGGCATGCTCGGCGCCAGTTCCTGGCGGCACGTCGCCTTCATCGAGCAAGAACGCCCGCTGGGACGGCAGGACGCGGGGCTCTCCGGCCTGCCCACCGGCCCCTCCGGCACCGCCGCCACCACCGAGGTGGTCGCGGACGCCCTGCGGGACAGCCCCCGCGGCGGCGGCGAACTCGGCACCGGACCGGTGGACCTGGGGTTCCCCTCCTTCGGCCTGCCCGGCGCCGCCACCGGACCCGAGACCCGCACCGATTTCCGCTGGCTGATGTCGTCCGACGTGTGCAAGCACTGCACCCACGCCGGATGCCTCGACGTCTGCCCCACCGGCGCGCTGTTCCGCACCGAGTTCGGCTCCGTCGTGGTGCAGCCCGACATCTGCAACGGCTGCGGCTACTGCGTCTCCGGCTGCCCCTACGGCGTCATCGACCGGCGGCCCGACGACGGCCGCGCCTGGAAGTGCACCCTGTGCTACGACCGGCTGCGCGGCGGCATGGAACCGGCCTGCGCCAAGGCCTGCCCCACCGACTCCATCCAGTTCGGGCCGCTCGACGAGCTGCGTGAACGGGCCGACCGGCGCCTGGAGCAGCTGCACGAGGCCGGAGTGCCCGAGGCACGCCTGTACGGCCGCGACCCCGACGACGGCGTCGGCGGCGACGGCGCCTTCTTCCTGCTGCTCGACGACCCCGAGGTCTACGGGCTGCCCCCGGACCCCGTGGTCCCGACCCGCGACCTGATGTCCACGTGGAAGTACGCCGGCGCCGCCGCCGGGGCCCTGCTGGCGGCGGCCGCCGCCGTCTTCGTCAAGGGAGACCGCCGATGACCGACGACGACGGACTCCTGCGCGAGCCGCGCAGCGACGAGGGCGCCGCCGACGTCCGGGCGCGCACCTTCGGCTCGGGCCGCGACCGCGGCGGGCGCGGCGAGCAGACCACCGTGCCCCGGGCCGAGTTCCGCTCCTACTACGGACGGCCGGTGCTGAAGCCGCCCGTGTGGGAGTGGAAGGTCCCGGCCTACCTGTTCACCGGCGGCCTGTCGGCCGGCGCCGCGCTCCTGGCCGCGGGCGCCGACCTGACCGGACGCCCGGCCCTGCGCCGCACCGGCCGCCTCGGCGGCCTCGGCGCCCTGCTGGCCAGCACCTATCTGCTCGTCGCCGACCTCGGCCGCCCCGAACGCTTCCACCACATGCTGCGGGTCGCCAAGCCCAGCTCGCCGATGTCCGTCGGCACTTGGATCCTCGTCGCCTACGGGCCCGGCAGCGGCCTGGCCGCCGTCACCGAACTGCTGCCCGCCTCCTGGCACGCCGGCCTGCCCGGACGGCTGCTGCGCGGGGCCGGCCGCCTCGGCGGCCTGTCCGCGGCCGCCCTCGCCCCCGCCCTCGCCTCCTACACGGCCGTCCTGCTCTCCCAGACCGCCGTGCCGGCCTGGCACGAGGCCCGCCGCGAACTGCCCTTCGTGTTCACCGGCTCCGCGGCCGCGAGCGGAGCCGGGCTCGGGATGCTGCTGGCGCCGGTGAGCGAGGCGGGCCCCGCCCGGCGCCTGGCCGCACTCGGCGCGACGGCCGAACTCGCCGCCGCGCGGCTCATCGACCACCGTCCGGACTTCGAGACGAAGGCCTACACCCGCGGCCGGGCCCACCGCCTGCGCCGGGCCTCGGAATTCCTCACCCTCGGCGGGGCGCTCGCCGCCGTCACCGTCGCCCGCCGCAGTCGCCCGGCCGCCGCCGCGGCCGGACTGGCCCTGCTCGCCGGCAGCGTCCTGCAACGCTTCGGCGTCTTCGACGCGGGCGTCGCCTCGACCAAGGACCCGGCCTATGTCGTCGTACCGCAGCGCGCACGCCTGCGCGACCGGTCCGGCGAGGCCACCGACGGGTGAGCCGGATGAGGACGCCCGCCCGGGCGCGCGCCGGAGCCTCGGAACGCTCAGAACAGCCCGTCCTGCTCCACGGGCTCGGCGGTGCGGGCAGGGCGGCGGACGGTGCGCCGGGAGGGCGGCTCGTCGCCGAACAGCGGGTCCGTGCCGCACTCGTCCGGCTCGGCCGGTATCGCGGTGGGCCCGGCGGACACGGCCAGGCGCAGCGGCTCGTCCCGGTCGAAGTCGCCCGGGGTCATCCGCGTCCAGTCGCGGCCCTGCTGGTCACTCACTCGTCGTCTCCCGTCCGCGGCGCCCGGGCCCGGGCGCGGGCGCGGCTCCGGGCGGGGTGCGCCCCGTCGCGTGCCGGCACGTCGGCCACCCTTACCGTCCCTTCCCCCCGAACGCCCACCTGTGTCCCATCCAACAGCATCGGCGATCACCGGACCGCCGGCCGCGGCCCCGCCGCGCGGACTCACCCGGGCGAGTGGCCCGACTCACATGGCGTGACCCGGGACGACGCCGACACCATGGTCCTCCCACCGCCAGGCCGAAGGGATCCAGGATGTTCCGCAAGGTGCTCGTCGCCAACCGCGGCGAGATTGCGATTCGCGCGTTCCGCGCCGGCTATGAACTCGGCGCGAGAACGGTCGCCGTCTTCCCCTACGAGGACCGCAACTCGCTGCACCGGCTGAAGGCCGACGAGGCGTACGAGATCGGCGAGCCGGGGCACCCGGTGCGCGCCTACCTCTCCGTGGAGGAGATCGTCCGCGCGGCACGCAGCGCGGGAGCCGACGCGGTCTACCCGGGGTACGGCTTCCTGTCCGAGAACCCGGAACTGGCCCGCGCCTGCGAGGAGGCGGGCATCACCTTCGTCGGGCCGGACGCCGACACCCTGGAACTGACCGGGAACAAGGCCCGCGCGGTGGCGGCCGCCCGGGCGGCCGGCGTGCCCGTGCTCGGCTCGTCCGCGCCTTCCACCGACGTCGACGAACTCGTCCGCGCCGCCGAGGACGTCGGCTTCCCGGTGTTCGTGAAGGCGGTCGCGGGCGGCGGCGGCCGCGGCATGCGCCGGGTCGAGGACCCGGCGGCGCTGCGCGAGTCCATCGAGGCGGCGTCCCGCGAGGCGGCGTCCGCGTTCGGCGACCCGACCGTCTTCCTGGAGAAGGCCGTCGTCGACCCGCGCCACATCGAGGTGCAGATCCTCGCCGACGGGCAGGGCGGCGTCATCCACCTGTTCGAGCGCGACTGCTCGCTCCAGCGCCGCCACCAGAAGGTGATCGAGCTCGCGCCCGCGCCGAACCTCGACCCGGAACTGCGCGACCGGATCTGCGCCGACGCGGTGCGGTTCGCCCGCGAGATCGGCTACCGCAACGCGGGCACGGTCGAGTTCCTGCTCGACCGCGACGGCAATCACGTCTTCATCGAGATGAACCCGCGCATCCAGGTCGAGCACACGGTGACCGAGGAGATCACCGACGTCGACCTGGTCCAGTCCCAGATGCGCATCGCCGCCGGCGAGACGCTCGCCGACCTCGGCCTCTCCCAGGACACCATCACCGTGCGCGGCGCCGCTCTCCAGTGCCGTATCACCACCGAGGACCCGGCCAACGGCTTCCGCCCGGACACCGGCAGGATCAGCGCCTACCGCTCGCCGGGCGGCTCGGGCATCCGGCTGGACGGCGGAACCACCCACGCCGGTACGGAGATCAGCGCCCACTTCGACTCGATGCTCGTCAAGCTCACCTGCCGCGGCCGGGACTTCCGGGCCGCGATCGGGCGGGCCCGGCGCGCCGTGGCCGAGTTCCGCATCCGCGGCGTGGCCACCAACATCCCGTTCCTGCAGGCCGTCCTGGACGACCCGGACTTCCAGGCCGGGCGGGTCACGACGGCCTTCATCGAGCAGCGGCCGCACCTGCTCACCGCGCGTTCCTCCGCCGACCGCGGCACCAAGCTGCTCACCTACCTCGCCGACGTCACGGTCAACAAGCCGCACGGCGAGCGCCCCGAGCTGATCGACCCGGTCGGCAAGCTGACCACGCCGCCCACCGGCGAACCGCCCGCGGGCTCCCGGCAGCGCCTGGTCGAGCTGGGCCCGGAGGGCTTCGCGCGCCGGCTGCGCGAGTCGCCGACCATCGGCGTCACCGACACCACCTTCCGCGACGCCCACCAGTCCCTGCTCGCCACCCGGGTGCGCACCAAGGACCTCCTCGCCGTCGCCCCGGTCGTGGCGCACACCCTGCCCGAGCTGCTCTCACTGGAGTGCTGGGGCGGCGCCACCTACGACGTCGCCCTGCGCTTCCTCGCCGAGGACCCCTGGGAGCGGCTGGCCGCCCTGCGCGAGGCCGTGCCCAACATCTGCCTGCAGATGCTGCTGCGGGGCCGCAACACCGTGGGCTACACGCCGTATCCGACGGAGGTCACCGACGCCTTCGTCCAGGAGGCCGCGGCCACCGGCATCGACATCTTCCGCATCTTCGACGCGCTCAACGACGTCGGCCAGATGCGCCCCGCCATCGACGCCGTACGGGAGACCGGGACCGCGATCGCCGAGGTCGCCCTGTGCTACACCGCCGACCTGTCCGACCCCGCCGAACGCCTGTACACCCTGGACTACTACCTCCGCCTTGCCGAGCAGATCGTGGAGGCCGGCGCGCACGTCCTCGCCGTCAAGGACATGGCAGGCCTGCTGCGCGCCCCGGCCGCCGCGAAGCTGGTGACGGCGCTGCGCCGCGAGTTCGACCTCCCGGTCCATCTGCACACCCACGACACCGCGGGCGGCCAGCTCGCCACCTACCTCGCCGCGATCCAGGCGGGCGCCGACGCGGTGGACGGCGCCGTGGCGTCGATGGCCGGCACCACATCGCAGCCGTCGCTGTCGGCGATCGTCGCCGCCACCGACCACTCCGAGCGGCCGACCGGCCTCGACCTCCAGGCCGTCGGCGACCTGGAGCCGTACTGGGAGAGCGTCCGCAAGATCTACGCGCCGTTCGAGGCGGGCCTGGCCTCGCCGACCGGGCGCGTCTACCACCACGAGATCCCCGGCGGCCAGCTCTCCAACCTGCGCACCCAGGCCGTCGCGCTGGGCCTGGGCGACCGCTTCGAGGAGATCGAGGCGATGTACGCCGCCGCCGACCGCATCCTGGGCCACCTGGTCAAGGTCACCCCGTCGTCGAAGGTGGTCGGCGACCTCGCCCTGCACCTGGTGGGGGCCGGGGTCTCCCCGGAGGACTTCGAGGCGACGCCGGACCGGTTCGACATCCCCGACTCGGTCATCGGCTTCCTGCGCGGCGAGCTGGGGACCCCGCCGGGCGGCTGGCCGGAGCCGTTCCGCACCAAGGCCCTGCAGGGCCGCACGGAGGCCAAGCCCGTGCAGGAGCTGAGCGCCGAGGACCGGGCGGGCCTGGAGAAGTCCCCCCGCGCGACGCTCAACCGGCTGCTGTTCCCCGGCCCGACGCGCGAGTTCGAGAACCACCGCCAGACCTACGGCGACACCAGCGTGCTGGACAGCAAGGCCTTCTTCTACGGCCTGCGTCCCGCGAAGGAGTACGGCGTCGACCTCGAACCCGGCGTGCGGCTGCTCATCGAGCTCCAGGCCGTGGGCGAGGCGGACGAGCGCGGTATGCGCACCGTGATGTCCACGCTGAACGGCCAGCTGCGGCCGATCCAGGTCCGCGACGCGGCCGCGGCCTCCGACGTGCCGGTGACGGAGAAGGCCGACCGGACCAACCCCGGGCATGTGGCGGCGCCGTTCGCGGGCGTGGTCACGCTCACGGTCGCGGAGGGCGACGAGGTGGAGGCCGGGGCGACCGTGGCCACCATCGAGGCGATGAAGATGGAGGCGACCATCACCGCCCCGAAGGCGGGCCGGGTGAGCAGGCTGGCCATCAACCGCGTCCAGCAGGTGGAGGGCGGCGACCTGCTCGTCGAGGTGTCCTGAGCCGCCGCGCGGGCGCGTGAGGTCCGGCCCCGTCCCCGGCACCGTCCGGGGGCGGGGCCGGACCGTCCTCCCCGGTGGACGTCCCGGTGCGTCAGCGCACCGGGAACCCGAAGGAGTACCCCTGCTGCTTCAGCCACGGCAGTAGCTCGCGCAGCGCGGCCACCGTCTGGGAGCGGTCGCCGCCCGCGTCGTGGAAGAGGACGGTCGGGCCGTTGGAGATCTCCCTCTTCACGGTGGCGACCATGACCGCGGTGCCGGGGCGCTCGAAGTCCTTGGAGTCGACGTTCCAGCCGAGCGGCCGCATACCCCGGGAGGCGGCGAGCCGGCGGCTGTAGGGGGTGAAGGCGCCGCCGGGAGCTCGGTAGTACAGGGGGCGGACGCCCCCGGACGCCTTCGTGATCATCCGTTCCGCGTCCAGGATCTGCTGGGACTGGTAGGCCTCGGACTTGGTGTCCATGGTGGTGTCGTGCGACACCGTGTGGTCGCACAGCCGGTGCCCGGCCGCGACCACGGCCCTGACCATGTCCGGGTGCGCCCGGGCCTGCGTGCCCACCATGCAGAACGTGGCCTTCACCCCGTTATCCTTCAGCACCCGCAGGACCTGCGGCGTCCAGACGGGGTCCGGTCCGTCGTCGATGGTGATGTTGACGCCCCGGGCGCCGCGGTCCGAGGCGTGGGCGATGTCCACCGACACCGGCACCCCCGCGCGGCCCTGGGCCCCGGCGCCCGGCGCGGCGGGCCGGGTGGAGGCGGCGGGGCGGCCCCGCCCCGCGACGGAATCGGCCTGCGCGGTCCACACCGAGGTGGCGGCGGCCACCGCCGTCACCCCGATCGCCGCCGCGAGCACCCGGCCGTGCCAGCCCCGTCCGCCATGCCGCACCATGTCCGCCCCGTTTCCTGCCGTCTCCGTGAACTCCGTGCATTCGTCAGGACGGCGAAAGGCGGCGACGGGATCCGTCCGTTACCGATCACGGACAATTCCGGGGGGATTCGGCGACAGGGCAGGCCGGAGCAGGGGGCGCGCGGCCACCCATGGGGGGCGCACGACGCCGGGGGGGGCGCCGCCCCGGCGCCCCCGGAGCAGCGGCCCCGCGGACGCCTCCGCGTCACCGCATCGGCCGTACGTACCGGGCGCGCCCGCCGGATCCGGCGGACAGTGGTGTCGGGCGACGTCCCTGCCCGCTCCCCGTCCCGGCACAGGAGGCCCGATGCCCGTCTCACGGTCGCTGACCGCGGTCACCGGCACGGCGCTGCTCGGCATCGCGCTGGTGGCCTGCACGGACCAGGCGCTCGGCACGATCATCGCCCGGAACGCGGCCGCCACCTACCGGCAGGTCATCTCGAACCCGGCGGTCGGCGGGTGCCACCGCTTCGCTCAGGGCGCGACCCACGTCGACAACTTCACGCAGAACGACATCATCCTGTACCAGGGCGACAACTGCGCCGAGCCCGCGAACGGGCAGTCCACCTACCTGGCCACGCAGTCCTCCGACTACGTCGTCGCGGGGACCGCCCCCTGGCGCAGCTTCACGATCGTCGGCCGCTGACGCGTCGTCACCCGCCCGGGGTGCCGTCCGGTTCACCGGCCCCGGGGCAGGTGGGGTCGTCGATCGCGGTGACCGTGTACGGGGGTGTGCCCGGGGCGTGGTCGTTCTGGCTGTTGACCACGTAGAGGCGGCAGTCGTGCCGGGCGAGGGTGGTGGGCAGGTCGAACCGCTCACCCGTGATCCGGTGCTCGACCTCTCCGCTGCGCAGGTCCTCGCTCAGCTCGGCGATGTAGACCCCGTGCGGGGCGCCGTAGTTGAGGACGGCGTACAGGGTGCGGCCGCGCAGCACCATGCCGTCGGCGCCGAAGGACTGGCCGCCGAGCCGCACCTGTTCGACGGCGCGGGTGGTGGTGTCCACCCGCCACACTGCCTCCGTGCCGTTGGACGCCACCAGCAGGGTGCTGCCCGTCCGGTCGGCCACGATGCCGTTCAGCAGCCAGTACCGCGCCGGGAACTGCGGGATCGCGGAACGGATGTCCAGCCAGGGCACCAGCGGGCCCAGCCGGCCGTCGCGCAGGTCGGCCCGGTACACCACCGGGTTGGCCCAGTCGGTCGCGTACACGGCGCCCTGGGTGATGACCAGGTCGTTCAGGTCGGACGGGCCGAGCGGGCCGCCCTGCGCCGTCCGGGTCTGCAGCAGCCGGCCCCGCCGGTCGTGCACCATGAGGGTCGCGCCGCCCACCGAGAAGACGCGCCCGCGCGCATCGGTGTGGACGCCCAGCGTGCTCGTACGGTTCTCGAGGCCCTGCGCGGCGAACGGGCGCAGATCCGGCCGGTGCACGTTCCCGCGGAAGAGCCGCCCGGTGCCGTCGGAGGACACGTACATCGTGCCGTCCCGCCCCACGGCGATCCCCTCCGGCAGGACACCGGGGTCCCGGGACACGACGTAGGTGCCGGGCAGCGCGTGAGCACCGGCGTGACCGGTCTGGGCGGCCAGTGCCAGCAGAACCGAGGCTCCCAGGCACAGCAGGCGTCTGGTGGCGTGCATCGATCGACCTCCGGGGACAGGGGGACAGGACCTGTCGTGCGACAGCGCTCCCAGCCTGGCCCGAGCGGGTGCCGGACCGCGCCCCTTTCAGTCCTGGCCGAAAAGTGCGGTCGCGCCGGCCGTCGGTCGGCACCCGCGGCGCACCGCCCGCCTGATTCGGCCCGCGCGGCTCAGGCCGCCGTCCGCGCCCTCTGCCGCCTGGCCGCCAGCACGGCGTGGACGAGGATGCCCGCGAACAGGAACAGCACCCCCTGGTACACGGCCGCGTATCCGGCGCCCGCGACGAGCCAGATCGAGAAGGCGGCGGCGACCGAGGCGACCACGGCGTCGCGCACCAGCCGCGCCCGGTTCACCCGCTCGCGGCGCCCGGACACCAGGTGGAAGAGCTGCGCCGCGGTGGCCAGCAGATACGGCACGGTCGCGGTGAACGTGGTGACCAGGACCAGGATCTCGAACACCCCGGCCGAGCCCGACGTGTAGTTGTAGACGGTGAGCAGCGAGGCCAGGACGACGGTGACACCGACGCCGACCGTCGGGACGCCCCGCCGCCGGCGTGCGAAGGCGGCGGGGAACAGCCCGTCGCGCGCCGCGGCGTACGGGGTCTGCGCGCTCAGCAGCGTCCAGCCGTTGAGGCAGCCGGTCATCGACACCAGCGCGGCGAGCGCCACGGCCCAACCGCCCCAGCCGCCGCCGAACATGGCGTTCACGGCGTCCGAGAAGGGCGCGGTGGACTTCACCAGACGGTCGTGGGCGACCGTGCCGAAGACGGCCAGCGTGCCCAGCAGATAGACGAGCGCGGCGCCCACGGTGCCGATGACCGAGGCCCGGCCCACGTTGCGCCGGGCGTCCTTCACCTCGCCCGCGCTGACGGCGGCGGACTCGACCCCGAGGTAGGAGAAGAGCAGGATCGCGGCGGAGGCGGAGACCGCGCCGATCGCGCTGCCGCCGCTCGCCCGGAACGGGCCGAGGTTGTCCGGGTCGAAGAAGAACAGCCCGCCCACCGCGACGAGCAGCAGCGGCGCGAACTTGAGCACGGTGGAGACGAGTTGCACGGCGCCGACGTACCGGGTGCCCGCGAAGTTGGCCACCGCGGGCAGCCACTGCAGGGCGAGCGCGGCCAGGCAGGCGGTCCAGCGGTGGCCGCCGACCGGGATCAGTACGTCGAGGTAGCCGACGGCGGCGACGGCGAGCGCCGCGTTCGACACCCAGGTGGTGATCCAGTACGCCCAGGCGGCGAGGAACCCGGCGAAGTCGCCGAAGGCCTCCCGGGCGTAGACGTACGGGCCGCCGGTGTCCGGATGGCGCTCGGCCAGCCGTCCGAAGACCAGCGCGAGGGCGATGGCGCCGACGGTCAGGACGCCGAAGGCGACCAGACTGATCGTGCCGTACGGGGCTACGGAGGCCGGGAGCAGGAAGATGCCGCCGCCGATGATGTTGCCCATGACCAGGGCGGTGGCGACGGGCAGCCCGAAGCGGCGGGCGTGCCTGCCGGGGGAGCCGGCGGGCTCGGTGGCGGGCGTGGGGGCCGCGGGGGTCTCCTGCGGGGCCGGAGCCGGCTGCGGGACGGTTCCGGTGACGTGCATGGGGTGGTGCGCCTCTCTTCGAACAGGTGCCCGGGATCGCCGGGGCGAGCCCATGCTCGGACACGAATCGAGCAGATTCCAAATCCCCTGCGTTTGTCCCGTATGCCCCCGCTCGACGCCGCAAAAGGTGCGCCGTGCCACCCTCTGAGCAGGGAATTCTTCCGCCGTTCCGCTCGCCGTGCGCACCCCGGCGGCCGACCCGGGAACGGCCGCCCGCCCGGGTGCCGGCCACCACCTACTCGAACAGCTTCTTCGCCACCCGGGCCGCCGCCTCGCTCTCCGCCGCGGCGGGCGACAGCTCGCTCAGGGTGTCGAGATCGGTGTCCTGCTCCAGCTCAGCCTCCCAGGCGGCGGCGAGTCTGTCCTGCTCCTCGCGCGGCAACCGCTCGACGTGCTCCCGGTGGTGCGGACTGAGCGCCGCCAGGAACCGCTCTACGGTGTCGATGGGCATCCTCTTCTCCTCGCTCGCGGGGGTGCCGGCCTCGGGCGGGCGGCACCGTCCCAGCGTGCTCGGAGCGGCGGCCCCGCCGTCGGCGCCGTGGCCCGCGCGCACCCGATCGGAGGAGGCCCACTGCTGCGAGCGGGCACCGGGCCGCGCGCCCGGCCGGAGGCGGTCGGCCCCCGGCCGTGCGTCGCCGGCACATGTCCGTCGGCCGCGTCCGGTCCGCCGAGGCGCGTCCGGGTCCGCTCGGCCGGGTCGCGGCCTGTCCGCCGAGCCGGCCGGTCCGCTCAGCCGCGTCCGCGTCCTTCGGCCAGCCGCTCCGTCACGGCGCGCGCCATGGCCTCCTCGCCCTTGGCGTTGGGGTGCGCGGGGGCCGCGGGCGAGGTCGGCGCCAGGGGCTCGATCCAGCGGTCCGCCGGGGCCTTGCACATGTCGTGGCCGACCGTGGGGCCGTAGGTGTCCACGTACTCCACGTGGTTCCAGGCGGCGACCAGCCGGAGCATCAGGTTCAGCCGCTTCCCGGTGTCCCGCAGATAGGGGAAGTCCTTCGCCGCGAAGGGCACCGAGGGATAGCAGCCGCTTCCGTCGTCGGGCAGCAGGTCCGGATAGCCGACGACGAGCACCCGGGCGTGCGGTGCCCTGGAGTGCACGGCCCGCAGCACCCGGTCGACCTTCGGCGCCGTCTGCGCGATGGCGACCGTCAGCCGGTCGGTCCCGGACGAGCCGTAGTAGCGCTCGCACGGATTTCCCGACGGGTCCGTGGAGCTGAGCGCGGCGCAGGTGGCGATGATGGAGCCGAACCCCATGTCGTTGCCGCCGATCTGGAGGGTCACCAGGTCGGTGCCCCGCTCCAGCGCGTCGAGTTGGGGACCGTTGGTGCCCTGCGGCTCCCACATTTGGTCGGTCTTCGCCGCGCTGCAGCTCACGTCCTTGAGCGTGGTCCGCGCCCGCTCCGCCGCCACGAGCGAGGGGTAGTTGTGGTCCGAGCGGGCGCAGTTGGCGTCCACCTGGCGCGGGATGAGCGGACCCGAGGTGTAGGAGTCGCCGAGCGCCACGTACTCCGTGACGTGTCCGGATCCGTGCGCCGCGGCGGGCACCGTGGACGCGGCGACGAGGACGCAACCGCCCAGTGCCGCCCCAACGGCCGCCGGCCACCGGCGCCTGCCCGCCGCCGTACCCGCACGCGTGTCGCTCGCCATGACAAGCCTCCCCCTGGGAACAGGACCTCGCGCACGACCGGCACCGCGGTGCGATCGTCACACGTTCAACGGGGCTTGTATACCGTCCGGTAGGTACCCAGGGCCATAGACGGGAGTGAATGATCCGTTGCCGCGGCCGGCCCGGATTGGTCCGGAAAAAAGTTTCGCCCGATCGGGCGGCCGACCAATCCACCGCCCCACCAGGCCCGGATTCCCCACGTGACAGGCGATCAGGAGCAGCAGCGACATCCCAGGACCTGGGTCCGGCCGGCGCTTGGCGCGCTCAGCGGCGTGCTCGCGGGGTTCGCCGCGCTGTCCACCGCCGAACTGGCGGCCGCGTGGGTACGCCCCGAAGCGGGTCCCGTCGTCGCGGTGGGCGGTGCGGCCATCGACCGTACGCCGGCCGCGGTGAAGGACTGGGCGATCCGGAATTTCGGCACTCACGACAAGCTGGTGCTCCAGCTCGGAATTCTGCTCGTGCTCGCCCTGTTCGCGCTCGCGGTGGGGCTGCTGGCGCTGCGGCGTCGCAGGCTGGGCGCGGCGGCGGTCCTCGTCCTCGGCGTCGTCGGGGCGCTCTCGGGGGTCAGCCGGCCGGACTCCACCGGTCCCGTCGACGCGCTGCCCTCCCTCGTGGGCTCGGCCGCCGGAGCGGTCCTGCTGTACGTGCTGGCGGGGCGGCTGCCTGCTCGGTACGTCTCAAGTGCCGTGCCCAGTAAGGACGTTGACGACCGGGTGGGCCCTCGGCGGGGCGACCCCGAGGGCTGGGACCGCCGTGGGTTCGTCGTCGCGGCCACCGCCGCGGCCGCCGCGTCCGCCGGTGTGGGCGTACTGGGCCGCGCGCTCGGCGGATCCACCGCCCGGGACGCGGTCGGCTCCCGGAACAGCCTCGTCCTTCCGGGCCCCGCCTCGTCGGCGCCGCCGGTGCCCCGGGGCGCGCGGGTACGCGTGGACGGCGTCAGCCCGTTCCTCACGCCCAACGGGGACTTCTACCGGGTGGACACCGCCCTGGTGGTGCCCAAGGTCGACGCGAGGGCCTGGCGGCTGCGCGTCCACGGCAGGGGCGTCCGTGAGCCGGTCACACTCACCTTCGACGACCTGCTGCGACGCGAACTCGTCGAGCGGGACATCACCCTCACGTGTGTCTCGAACGAGGTCGGCGGCCCGTACGTCGGCAACGCCCGCTGGACCGGCGTGCGTCTGGCGGATCTGCTGGCCGAGTGCGGGGTGCGGCCGCCGTCCAGGGGCGGCCGGGCCGACCAGCTCGTGGCCCGTTCGGTGGACGGCATGACGATCGGCACACCGGTCGAGGACGTCATGGACGGCCGCGACGCCCTGCTCGCCGTCGGCATGAACGGGGAGCCGCTGCCCTTCGCCCACGGCTTCCCGGTCCGCATGGTGGTCCCCGGCCTGTACGGCTATGTGTCCGCCTGCAAGTGGATCAAGGACATCGAGCTCACCACCTTCGACGCCTACGACCCGTACTGGGTCCGGCGGGGGTGGGCCCGCCAGGCGCCGGTCAAGACGCAGTCCCGCATCGACACGCCGAAGCCGTTCGCACGGCCGAGGGCGGGCACCGTGATGGTGGCCGGTGTCGCCTGGGCCCAGCACCGGGGCATCGACCGGGTCGAGATCCGCGTCGACGACGGCCCCTGGCAGGAGGCCGCCCTCGCGGCCGAGGACTCCCGCGACACCTGGCGCCAGTGGTCCTTCCCCTGGCGGGCCGGCAAGGGCGGTCACACCCTCACCGTCCGCGCCACCGACCGCACCGGCGCGGTGCAGACCGCCCGGCGCACGCGCACCGAACCCGACGGAGCAAGCGGCCACCACTCGGTCGTGGTGACCGTCGACTGACCCCCTCACCCCCTGACCAACTGCCTCTTCGCCCCTGCCCCCTGACCCACCGTCTTTCCGACCTCCCGTCCCACCCCATGAACCGGCGGCGACCGCCGCCTCTGCCAACAGGAGAAACATCATGAACACCCGTATCCGCCGTATCGCCGTGACCGTGGCCGCCGCCGCCGTACTGCCGCTCGCGCTGAGCGCGTGCTCCGACAACAGCGACTCCGCCAAGTCCGGCTCGTCCGGCAAGGCGTCGGCCTCGGCCACCGCGTCGGACGACAGCATGGCGGGTTCCGGCAGCGACGCGTCGAGCATGAACGAGCCGTTCGGCCCGGCCTGTTCGTCGGTGCCCAAGAGCGGTGCCGGATCGTTCGACGGCATGGCCAAGGACCCGGTCGCGACCGCCGCCTCCAACAACCCGGCGCTGTCGACCCTGGTGTCGGCGGTGAAGAAGGCCGGCCTGGTCGACACCCTCAACAACGCCCAGAACATCACCGTGTTCGCGCCGACCAACGACGCCTTCGCCAAGATCCCCAAGGCGACGCTCGACAAGGTCCTCAACGACAAGGCGCAGCTGACGAAGATCCTCACCTACCACGTGGTGGGCAAGAAGCTCGCCCCCAAGGACCTGGAGAACGGCTCCTTCGACACGCTGGAGAAGTCGAAGCTCAGCACCTCCGGCTCGGGCGAGTCCTACATGGTCAACGACTCCGCCAAGGTGGTCTGCGGCAACGTCAAGACCGCCAACGCCAACGTCTACATCATCGACACCGTCCTGATGCCGAAGGGCTGACGACCGGCCCCCGCGGGGGCGGTACGGAGCGGAAGGGGGTGGCCGGGACGTCCGGTCACCCCCGCCTCCGTCCTCCTTACCGCGGGCGGCATCACCGCCGTTCCGGTGATGCGATGACTTCGCCCGGAAGGCTCAACTCTCCCGCCACACCAGGGCCGTGAGCACCGCGCTGCTCACCGTGACGGGCTGGGCGCTCTGGTTGAGCAGCCGCACCCGCATCCCCCGGCCGGCCGCCAGCCGCTTGGTCAGCGGGACGACGCCGAAGGTGTCGCCGCCGGTCCCGGCGATCTCGTGCACGGGGTGGTCGGCCTTGAAGTCACCGCCTTCGTACTCGCTCATCCGGACCTGGACGACCCCGCCGACGGGCAGGCTCTCGAACCGCAGGCTGACCGAGCCCGTGAAGCGGGCGGCGCCGCGCGCGAAGACCGCGCCGTCGGTGGCGTGGCCGCCCGGCTCGTCCGACCACTCCTCGGTGAACTCGATCGAGTCCCAGGCGCCCGGCCGCAGCGCGTAGGGCCTGGCGACACCGAGATTCACGTAGGCGGGCATCTCGTCGTCCTCCTGGGATACGGGGTTCCAACCGGGGCTGTGCCGCAGCCGCTCGGCGACGTCGGCGCGGAGCCTGTCCATGGTGAGCTTGAAGGGACCGCGGCCGCCGTACCCGGCGACGGGCCCGGCGGGGTCCGGCTTGCCCTCGATCGAGGTCTCCAGATGCCCGGCGCAACTGGCCGAACTCCAGCCGTGCGCACGGCACACGGCCGCGTTGAACCGGACCCAGGTGTCGTACTGAGCGCGGGTATAGGCGTCCTTGCCGTTCCCGAGGTTCTCGACCTCGATCCCGTACAGCACGTCGTTGCCGTCGACGGTGCCCGAGCGAGCGTCGGGGCGGGGGATCGGCCGCTCGGCCAGGATCGCCTCGTACGCGTTCCGGGCCGCCAGTCCGGCATGGTTGGCGCGGCCGTCCGCCACCAGGACCAGGACCCCGGACTTGGGCAGATAGGCGTGGGCGAGCGGGGCGGGCAGTCCGGGCCGCCCCTTGACCGCGATGGTGGCGAGACTGTCGGTGCCGGCCGTGTGGTGGTTCAGCACACCGTGCACCGGGCCGAATATCCGGCCCGTCGCCCCGTCACGGCCGCGTGTCGTCCAGCCCGCGTACTCCGTGAAGCGGACGCCCTCGGCGCGTAACGCCGCCCGCCACCGGGCCGGGGTCAGGGGAGACGCCATCACGTCACCCCCGGCCGATGTCCATGGTGCCTGTTCATCATCAGCGTCCTTGCCGTCCTTGCCGTCGTACGGGACAGCCGCCGCGCGGTGACTTTCGGTGAGTTCCCGGATACGGGCGTGCGCCGGCCGGCAGACGAGGTGCCGGCACCTGTTCACGGAGTCGCGCCCGGCGGCGGCCTGCGCGTTCACATCGGTAATGCCCCCCTGTCCGGGACGTACGCGTGGGCGCGAGAAGTCGTGCGAACGGGCGCCCTTGTGTGCGTACGGTGAACGATCCGGTATTCGCGTAGAAACGTCACGTTCGCAACCAGCCGCTCGCCGTCACGCCTTTTCGGGGCCGATCTTGGGGGCACTTGACGATGTGTCCACCCGCCGCGGCGCGCCCGCGGCGGCACATCCGGAAGAAGAACAGGAAGGCGAAGGCCATGCGGTTCGACGAGGCCGGACGAATCCACCGACCCCGACTGCCCCGGCGGCGCAAGGGACGGGCACTGCGCACCGTACGACGAGAAGTGTGCGAACTGCCCGGCCTCGGCGGGCGGGACCTGTTCGCGGTGCCGGACGAGGAACTGCGGTCGCCGCACCGCCGTGCCCTGGTGCGGGACCTGCGTCCGCTGTCCCCCATCCGCAGCCGTCCGTCGCGGAGTTGAACGCCTTGCTCGGGGGCGCATGGGGCGATGGGATGAGCCCTGTACGCGCCCCCGAGGGCGCCGGAAGAATGCTCCCCGCCGGCGGTCTTGTCGCCGCGCTCTGGTCCGCGTCACCGCCCCACCGTCCAGGAGAGCAGGTCGGCTGCCGTGCTGTTGCGTCTTCCCACGTCCGTGTCCGAGGCACAGCGATACCTGGCCCAGAAAGCCGTACCGGTGGGCGGGGCGACCCTGGTGTGGGCCACGTGGCAGCGGGACGGCTTCCCCGAACAGGCCCTGTCGCTGCGCCACGTTCCGGAGGCCAACGAACTGGGCCGGAACGTGCTGGGCGCGGCAGTGGTGCTGAACCGGATCGACGACCGTGTGCCGCTGGTGCTGCACCGGGCGGCCGCCTCCGTGGGGACCGGTGCGGTGCGCCGTACGGCGACGGTCGGCGGCAACCTCGTCGGCAGCACACTGCGCTGCCTGCTGCCCGCGGCGGTCGTCCTGGACGCCCGGGCGACCGTGCTGGAGGCGGACCGGGTCCACGAGGCCGAACTCGGCGAAGTCGTTGCCAAGCGTCCGCTCCTTCTCGGCCTTCGCTGGCGTGAGCCGATCGCCAGCGCGTACCGCAAGCTGCCCCGGGAGGCGGGCGGACGGCCGCCCCTCGTGGTCGCCGCCGCCCTGCACGCCACCCACGGGGGACCCGACCGCCTCCGCGTCGCCGTCCGCGACGGCTACGAGGTGCTCAGCGGCAGCGTCGCCCGCGACACCGACACCGAGACCGTGCTGCACGACCTCGGGCGCACGGCGATCGGTGAACTCCCGCCGAAATCATGGGAGGTGGTCGCCGAACAGGTCGGCGCACTCCTGAACGGCCGTGCCGAGGGGCCCCGTTCCCACCCGTGAGGTGGTGCCCCCCCGAAGCCGTCGCCGCCCTGACGGCGCCCGCCGTGATGCTCGCGCCGGCGCCGGCGTCACCGCGCACGGAGATTCCCGCCTACGGCCCCGCAAAGGCACCGGGACGGCACCATCCGCAGCGCCTGCCTCTCCGTCCGCGCGCCCGCCCGGGTGACGATGCGCTGAGACGCCGGGCACGCAGGGACCTGACCGGGGCTCGGCTGATCACGATGGGCCGAACAGCCGAAGAGCGGACACGTCCGGTGAGGGCGGTCCCGCACGGGGCCGCGCGCACCACGACGGTCCCGGCCCTCGCCCGACCAGGCGTCTCCACTGGCAGTCCACCCGCACCAGGGGTGAGGTGGGGGGATGGGATCCACAGCTGCGCCCCCACCCGTGAGTTCCGCCCAGCGGGCCGGGGCGTTCACGGCGGTGTCGATCGCGCTGTTCTGCATCCAGGTCGACTTCTTCGCGCTCAACCTGGCCGTCCCCGGCATCGCGTCCGACCTGCGCGTGACGGTCTCCGCCGCCCAGTGGACCCTGTCCGCCTACATGCTCGCCATCGGCTGCTTCTTCATCGTCGGCGGCCGCCTCGGCGACCTGTTCGGACGCCGGCCGCTGCTGCTGACCGGCATCGCGCTGTTCGCCGCCGCCTCCGCCGGCTGTGCTCTCGCCCCCACCCTCGGCGCACTCGTCGCCGCCCGCGTCGCGCAGGGTGTCGGCGCGGCGCTGATCTTCCCGGTCTCGGTCTCCGTCGTCACCAACACCTTCCCCGACGAAACGCGGGCCCGGGCCCTGGGCGCGGTGTTCGCCGTCGCCAACGTGGGCACCGCGCTGGGGCCGTTCATCGGAGGAGGCTTCACCGGCGGCCCCGGCTGGCGGTGGATCTTCTGGCTGCTGGGCGGCCTGAGCGCCCTCGCCCTGCTCATCGCCCTGCGCCAGGCCCCCGACTCCCGCGACGAGACCGCCTCACGCCAGATCGACCTGCCCGGCTGCCTGACCGTCGTCGCCGCCCTGGCCGCCCTGACGCTCGCCCTGGAACGCGGCAGCGCCTGGGGCTGGGACCAGCCGCGCACCCTGGCCCTGTTCGCCGTAGCCCTGGTGGCCGGCGCGCTCTTCGTCCTGCGGGAACGCATGTGCCGTCACCCCCTGGTCGACTTCCGCCTCTTCCGCAACGCGCCCTTCTGCCTCGTCACCGTCATGGGCGCGGTGTGCAACATGGGCTACGTCGTCACCGTCTTCCTGGCCACCCTTCAGCTCCAGCAGGTACGCGGTCTGTCCGCTCTCGCCGCCGGCACCCTCTTCCTCGTACCGGCCCTCACCGTCGCCTGCACCGGCCCGCTGGGCGCCTGGCTCTCGCTGCGGATGTCCTCCACCACCGTCATGGCCCTCGCCGGAATCATCGCCGGAACCGGTATGACCGGCCTGAGCCTGGTGTGGTCCTGGTGGCTCTACATCCCCCTGTTCACCTGGTGTGCCCTCGGCCTCGGACTCGGCTGGACCTTCGCCAGCGTCGCCACCCAGCAGGTCGTCCCGCCCGCCCGCGCGGGCGAGGCCTCCGGCGTCGTGCTCACCGCACTGGTCACCCTCGGCGCCGTCGCCCTCGCGGCCGCGGCGACCGCCCTCACCGCCCTCACCCCCGAGACCAGCCCCGCGCACGCCTACGACGCCATCCTGCGCACGGGCGGCGCGACCGTCCTCGGCGCCTGCGCCGCGGTCCTGTTCGTCCGGCACCGGCTCGCCGCACGCGGCCTCGTACCGTCCCCCGTCGGCGCGGCCGACCCGGCCGACGCGACCGACCCGGCCGGCCCGGTCGGACGTCGCCGATCCCGTTGCCCCACGCGGGTCACGGCGTCCCTCAGCCGACGGAACCTCAGACGAGACCACCCGTATGCGGCTCCGTCGCAGGAAAGCAGAAAATCACATCCTCCTGATGGGCCATCGACTTCCATCTGATGGGGCATCGACATCCGTGCGGGGCCGCCCGGATGGCCCCAGGATGCGGTGCCGGCCGGGTAGCCCATCTGCGGCGTCCCAGTGGTAGGCCGCCCCGATCCTGCGGAAAGTGATCACGTCGCACCTGTGTTTCCGAGTGAGCGGGCAGCCTGCCGGCTCTCGCAGTTGCGACGGAAGGAACACCCATGCGTATCACCCGTACTCTGTTCACTTCGGCGGCGATCGCCGCCGCCGTGGCTCTGTCCGCGCCGGCGGCCGGCGCCGCGACCCTGTCCGCGTTCGCGGTGGCGCCGGCCGCGGGCTCCGACCACGGCGACTCGCACGGCTCCCGGGGCGACGACTCGGACGACAACGGCGGCTCGAAGGGCGACGACGAGGGCGGCCGCGGCGGCGACAACGGCGGCGACAACGGCGGCTCGAAGGGCGACGACGAGGGCGGCCGCGGCGGCGACGACGGCGGCTCGAAGGGCGACGACGAGGGCGGCCGCGGCGGCGACGACGGCGGCTCGAAGGGCGACGAAGGCTCGAAGGGCGGCTACGACAAGGGCTCGTCCGACGAGCACGGCGACGACGAGGACTCGTCGAAGAAGGGCGACGACTCGTCCAAGAAGGGCGACGACTCGTCCAAGAAGGGCGGCGGCTGGTCCAAGAAGGGCGACGAGTCTTCCAAGAAGGGCGGCGACTCGTCCAAGAAGGAAGACGGCCGCGGCGGCAGCAAGCCGAGCGGCGGCGTCCACGCCGGTGGCGGCGCGCTGGCCATGGCGCCCAACGAGGGCGGCCGCGGCGGCGACGAGGGCGGCTGGTCCAAGTCGGGCGGCGACGACGAGGGCGGCTCGTCCAAGTCGGGCGGCGGCGACGAGGGCGGCTGGTCCAAGTCGGGCGGCGGCGACGAGGGCGGCTCCTCCAAGTCGCACGGCGGCAGTGAGGGCGGCTACTCGAAGGGCGGCGAGGAGCGCGGTGGCAGCAAGCCGCGCGGTGGCGTCCACGCCGGTGGCGGCGGTCTGGCCGACTCCACCAACACCCTGGGTGTGGGAGCCGCGCTGCTGCTGGGCGGCCTGGGAGCCGGCGCGTACATGCTGCGCCGGCGCAACGGGTCGAACGCCTCTGCGGCCTGATCCGATTCCTCTTCCGACCGCTGTGCTGTCGCGGTCTTCGTCACCCATCGAGGGTGACCGAAGACCGCGACAGCGGCTTTCCCCCCGCCCGGCTCACCGTCACCCGTTCACGAAAGGCACCTCGCATGGCCTCCCCGCAGTCGCCTCGGACGGAGCAGCCCGGTACCGAGCCCGCCGCACGGCCTCGCCGGAACCACCTCGTGTGGCCCGCGGCGGCAGTGGCGCTGGGCGCTCTGCTCATCCACAACTCCCTGGACACCCCGGTCCAGGGCCTCGGCAGCCCGACGCACGTCCGGCCCACCACCGTCTTCAGCAGCGCGCCGGATGTCCCCGGCAGCGCGCCGGACGTCCCCGGCGTTGAGACGACGTCCCCGCCGCCCACCGACGACGACTCGCTGCCCCGATCGGTGCCGACGCGGCTGTCGATCCCGTCCATCGGTGTGAACGCGCCGTTCACCAAGCTGAACATCGGCGCGTCGGGACAACTCCAGGCGCCGCCCCCGAACAACACCAATCTCGTCGGCTGGTTCGAGGGCGGCGTCTCCCCGGGCGAGCGCGGCGCGTCGATCGTCGTCGGCCACCTCGACACGAAGATCGGCCGCGCCGTCTTCGCGGACCTGGACACACTCCAGCACGGAAGTCTGGTGAAGATCACGCGTGCGGACGGTGTCATCGCTCGCTTCAAGGTCGACTCCGTCCAGACCTTCAGCAAGGCCGCCTTCCCCGACGACAAGGTCTACGCCGACACCCCCACACCCGAACTGCGCCTGATCACGTGCGGCGGCATCTACAACCGCACCGCCAGGGACTACGAGGACAACGTGGTGGTGTTCGCCCACCTCGACTCGGCCGGCCCCGCCTGACGCGCTCCCGGCGGCCACGGGCCCGGCCGGAGACGACGGCGTCCGGGATTGATCTGGTCCAACCAGTTGACCAGCCGTCACGGCGGGTGCACGCTGACCGCCATGGCAGAGGAACGCATCCGGCGGGAAGCGGTCTCCGACCAGCTTTTCGCGCTGCTCAGGGACCGTGTCCTGAGCGGTGTCCTGCCCGCGGGCACCGCCCTGACGGCGGAGCGGGACCTGGCCGCCGAGTTCGGCGTCAACCGGCACGCGGTGCGCGAGGCGCTGAAGCGCCTTCAGCAGGCCCGGCTGGTCGAGGTGAGCCACGGCGGCCGCACCATGGTGCTGGACTGGCGGCGCACCGCCGGACTGGAACTGGCGGTGCGGATGGCCGAGGCCGGCCCGCCGCTGGACTCCCACGACCTGAGACGTGACGTCCTGGAGATGCGGGCGTGCGTCGGCGCGGACGCGGCCCGGCTGTGCGCGGCGCGCTGCTCGCCGGAACAGGCGGCCGCCATCGAGGCCGCCGCGGCCGGCTACGCCCAGGCCGGCCCGGATCTCGCCGCTCTCGGCGCGGCGGACGTCGCCTGGTGGCGGCTGATCGTCGAGGGCTCCGGCAACCTGGCCTATCTGCTGGCCTTCAACACCCTCGTGGGCGGGACGCTCGCCGCCGGCGAAGTGCCGCCCGACCGCCGGGCCGAGGAACTGCTCGACGTGGCGGCCCATCTGCGGCTCGCCGAACTGATCGCCGCACACGACGAGGAGGGCGCCGAGCGACTGGCCCGCCACCTCCTCTCCCGCAGTGTGCCCGCCGTCCCGGAGAGGAGGGCGGGCTGACATGATCCCCGCCATCGTGTACGCGATACCGTTCTTCGTCCTGCTGGTCGCGGTGGAGGCGCTGTCGTACCGCTTCCTCCCCGACGACGAGGAGCGCGGCTACGAGCTGCGCGACACGGTCACCAGCATGTCCATGGGCGCGGGCAGCCAGGTCATCGGACTGCCGTGGAAGGTGGTCGCGGTCCTCGGCTACGCCGCCGTCTGGAGCGTCGCCCCCTGGCACCTGCCGGTCACCTCGCCGTGGACATGGATCCTGCTGTTCTTCGCCGACGACCTGGCGTACTACGCCTTCCACCGCGCGCACCACCGCGTCCGCGTCCTGTGGGCGAGCCACGTCGTGCACCACTCCAGCGTGCGCTTCAACCTCTCCACCGCGCTCCGCCAGAGCTGGACGCCGATGACCACGCTGCCCTTCTGGCTGCCCCTCGCCCTGCTGGGCCTGCCGCCGTGGATGATCCTGCTGCAACAGTCGTTCAGCCTCCTCTACCAGTTCTTCCTCCACACCGAGCGGGTGGACAAGCTGTGGCGCCCGGTCGAATGGGTCTTCAACACCCCCTCTCACCACCGGGTCCACCACGCCTCCAACGACGTCTACCTGGACCGCAATTACGGCGGCATCCTCATCCTGTGGGACCGGCTCTTCGGCACTTTCGAGGCGGAGGGGGAGCGGGTGGTGTACGGGCTGACGAAGAACATCGACACCTACAACCCGCTGCGGGTCGCCTTCCACGAGTACGCCGCCGCCTGGCGCGACGTCCGCGGCGCGCGGCGCTGGCGCGACAAGGCGGGCCACCTCTTCGGCCCGCCCGGATGGGCGCCGGGGACGGAGCTCTGAGATGCCGCCGATCCTCCTCGCCTACGCGGGACTTGCCGCGCTGAACCTGGCCGGCGTCGCACTGCACCAGGAGCTCCTGGAATGGTGCACCAAGCCGCTGCTCGCACCGCTGCTGGCCGTGTACCTGTGGCGCTGCACGCGCCGGGACCATCCCGCCGTGCTCGCCGGCCTGGCGCTGGCGACCGCGGGTGACGTGGCCCTGCTCCTGCCGGTCACCGGGGCCTTCGTGGCGGGCATCGCCTGCTTCCTGGGCATGCAGCTCTGCTACATCACCGCCTTCGCCCAGCAGGGCGCCGTCGCCCACCTGCGCGCCCGGCCCCTGCTGTGCGCGGCCTGCCTCGCGGTGTGGGCGGCCGCGAACGCGGCCCTGCTGCCCCACCTCGGAGCGCTGGCGTGGGCGGTCGCTCCCTACAGCCTGGCCCTGGTGACCATGGCGGCGACCGCGCAGGTCCGGGGGCCGGGGGCGGCCTGGGGCGGTGCGGTGTTCGTCGCCTCGGACCTGCTGATCGGACTCGGCGCGGCCGGAGGGGAGTTCACCGGCCGCCCGGTCCTCGTCATGGCCACCTACGCCCTGGCCCAGTTCCTGCTGGTCGACGCCTTCACCCGCACACGGCCGCCGCGTAGGAAGCACCACCCCGCACCCGAGCACGCCGAGCGGGTACCGCCCGGCGGCCGACCGCGCCGCGCCGCAAAACGGCTGAGTGATTGTCAGTGCCGTGCTGAACAATGGCGGAAAGAAGAGAGATCGATATCGCCCGTTCGGGGTAACCGGTCTCAAGTCCCTGTCATGAGGAAGGCCCCACACTGATGCAGCCCATCCCCGGTCCGGCGGCTCCGGCCCCCGCTGTCTCCCCGACCGCGCGACGGCAGCAGGCCGAGGACATACCCGCATTCGCATGCACCGCCGCCGCTGTCATACCCGCCGCACGGGGCCGGCAGGCGGCACCGCCAGGCCCCGAGCGCGGAGACCGGCCACCGCTGCCCGGCGCGACGCGGTCCGGCGCCGCCCGTCACGCCCGTGTCCTGCGGACCGCACTCGGGGAGGCCTGACGATGCTCCTGCCCCACCGCGGCCGCTCCGGCGCCCCGCTCAGCCCCAAGGGCGCCGACCTCCTGCGCATCATCAACGACCCCGGCACCACGGTCTTCCTCACCGTGCACGCGGGCGGACGCCGCAGATACAGCTACTGGCAGCCGTTCGACGCCGCCACCGGCCAGGGAAGCTGCTACGTCGCCCTCCCCACCGCCGAGTGCGACGCCCTGCACTCCAGCGGACGGATCGCCCTCGGCGAGCCCTTGGTCGACCCCGCCAAGACGACCTACCGCGTCCGGCCCGTCCGCACCCCGTCCGCCTCGCAGCGCGCGGCCCAGCGGTGGACCCGCGCCGCCTGAGCGGCGTCCGACCGCGGGCCGCCGCCGCAGCCGAGCAGAGCGGCGCCGGTCCCGGAGCCGGCCGCGACACCGCCACGCCGCGGTATCCGCCGGAGTCAGTCACCGACCCCCAGCCCACCGCCCGGTGAGCGACTGCCGCTGGGGGAGACGCTGACGCTGCCGGAGGGGCTGGCGGACGGCCTCGCCGAGGCGGACGCCGTCTGCGAGGGCGAGGTGGGGCGGCTGGTGGAAGGCCGTGGAGCCGGCCTGGTCCTGGCCGGGGGCGGCGCACTGGTGGTGGCGGCGGAGGGCGACCGGGAGGTCGGTGGCGCGCTGGGAGACACGGTGGGCAGAGGACGGCGGAACCCCTCACCACCACGGTCCTCCACAGCCTTTCGGGCCGGGTGTGTGGTCGCACGCTCGGGCGGGGTGGACGAGGTGGGCGAATCGGTGGCGTCGAGCCGGGAATCCTCGGGAAGCGGCTGGTCCGGGATCGTCGCCGCGCGTGGGGTCGCCGACTGGGGAAGCACCGATGCTGCGGCCACTCCGCCGAGGACGGTGAAGGCGGCCGCGGCAAGGCACCTGACGGCGTACTTCCTCATCCGCGGCGGACGGTTGTGCCGGCCTGTCGGCAGCTCCTGCACAGGAGTTGGTGCCCCCGGGCCCACGGCACCGTCGAGGGAGCCGGCGGTGTCCGGCACTTCGCTGAAGTGAATCTCCGGTGCCGTGGTGCCGATGGTCGCCGGGGCTCCGTCACCCGGCTCGCCGAGCGGTGCCATCCGGGAGTCGTAGGCCCCGCACTCGGGGCAGGTCACGGCGCCGTTGAGCGTGCGACTGCACGGGATGCAGTAGTCCATGACGCGACCGCTCAGTCCTCGAGCCGGCGGGGGCCGGCAGGCACCCGGGCGGGGCGGGAGCCGGCGAGGGGGACACGCCGCGTTGTTGCCGTCGGAGCAGTCTTAGCCATGTGCGAACCTCATTCACCGGTCTCGAGGTGGGTCACCGGTTACCGGGGTCAACGGAGCGGACGGATCACGTGCTCAGCGACCGGCCGAAAAGTGGCATACGTAACTCGCGACCGGGGTCCCTCCCCACCAGGGCGCAGGCCGGCTCCGTAGGCGGCCGCCAGGTCGGACGGTCGCACGGGCGGGTGGGCGGGCGGTGTGACAAGGCGACGTATTGCACCGTCCAGGTGATCCGCCCGGAGCACTGCAACCGCGGTCCGCGCCGTTGGCCTCTGTCCTCACCAAGACCGTCGCAAGCACGCACAGCGGTGAGAACGGAGCATGACATGCAGACACTGAGGCCGATCGCCGACCTGTCCTGGGACCGTGCCGCGGGCGAGGACTTCCTGCTGCCGCCCCCGAACCCGGGCCAGCGCATCGCCTGCCACGTCCACCCCGAGGACATGCGACGCCTTGACCTCCACGCGACGCTGACCGCGGCCGGCATCGCCCCCTCGCCGGGCGACCGGGAAGCGATCGAACGCCTGAGCGCACTGCCGGACAGCGTGCACGAGGCCCTCCGCCGCTGGCTGCGCGCGACAGGCTGAGCACGCCGCCCGAACTTCCCCGCAAGGGGAGGAAGCAAGTGACTGTCGGTGGCGGGCACTAGGGTGCGCCCAGGTTCTTGGAGGAGTTTCCCGTGGGTTTTTCTGGCCACTTGGTCTTCGGTTGCAGCTCGCGGCCACTGCTGCAGTCCCCCGTCTTCGACGCCATGCACCAGGAATCGAAGGACAGCGTGCACACGTCGTGGCCGCGTTCGGGCGGCTGGCAGACGCTCCAGTTGGATCACGGCCTGTGGGAAGAGGAGGACCTGGCCGCGCTGGTCGCATGGACTCGCGCACCGGCCTGCGTCGCCGACGTCTACGACAGCGGCGTCGCCCTGCTGACCGGACGAGCACCTGACGGGCAGCGCTGGCAGGCGTGCCTGAACATGGAGGCGGCCGCGTCGCTCTGGGCCGAGGAGCCCGAAGACGTGGAGGACGTGAGTGTGTGGGTGAGCACACCCGAGTTCCGCGAGTCGGTGGGACGCAAGCGTGCCGAACTCCTCGCAGCGGTGCCGGACTCCGCCCGAGGTGCCCTCGTCTGGGCCGCGGCGGCCGGCCGGGCAGACACCGTCGAGCAGTCCACGATCGAGGAACTGTTGTGTTCCCACGAGACTTTCGTGGAGGACCTCTTCGATGCCCTGCTGGACGCGTTGGGCTTCCCTCCGGCTGTAAAGCCCTCCACCGAGTCCGAGTGACGGGCCTCTCAGGGGAGCCTGGGATCTTGAAAACCGTTCGTCTCAGGACACGTTGGCCTCGGTGATGGCGGATGCCGTTGCCATGATGCTGAGTTGGGGGTTGACCTCTGGGCACGAAGGCAGGACGGAGGCGTCGGTGATGAGGACGCCGGTGACGCCGCGCAGGCGGCCGTGAGGGTCGACGGGTGCGCGGTCCGGGTCGGCGCCCGCGGCGGCTGTTCCGGTGGGGTGGAAGGCCGACAGGTGCAGGTGCCGCGGGGTGATGCCGGCGAGGATCGCGTCCAGTTCGTCCGGTGTGCGGGCGTACGGAGAGCCTGAGATGCCCGTGAGGACTTCCTGTGCGCCGGCGGCGAAGAGGAGGCGCCCCATGGCGCCCAGGGCGGTGTGCAGGCGCCGGCCGTCGGCCGGGTCCAGGGCGTAGCGGACCAGGGCGCGGTTCCGGCCGCTCACCCGGCCCGAGGGGCGGTCCGCGATCATGGCGCCCAGGACCGCCAGGTGGTCGGCGCCGTCGAGTTCCCGGCGCAGGCTGCGGCCGAGGCCGGGAAGGATGAAGCTGCTCATTCCGGGCGGGCTCGCGGTGGCCTCGATCAGGACGCCGCGCTCGTGGAGTTCCTCGACGCCGACGCTCTGCAGGACGCCGCGCCAGGAGGTCACGGGTTCGCTGAAGCGGCCCGCCAGGCTGGTCGCCGGATGCACGCTGAGGTTGCCGCCCAGCCGCGGGTGGGCTCCGAGGCCGGAACGGCGCAGCAACGGCGGCGTCTCCAGGGCGCCCGCGGCGGTGACCACGAGCGGGGCGAGGATCTCGAACGCGCTGCCGTCGGCCCGCAGCACGTGGACTCCGGCCGCGCGGGGGACCCCTGGGCGGTCGTGGTCGACCAGGATGCGCCGTACCCGCGCGCCGGTGACGATGCGGGCGCCCGCGGCGCAGGCGTCGGGCAGTACGGACACCTGGACGCTCTGCTTGGCGCCGGTGGGGCAGCCGATCACGCACTGGCACGAGCCCGCGCAGCCGGGCGCGTTGCGGCGCAGCGGCCCGGCCCGCCATCCGAGCCGTTCGGCGCCGGCCAGCGCGAGCAGCCCGTTGGTGCCGAGGACGTCCAGCGGCTGTGTGCCGACGCGCAGGAGCGCCTCGGTCGCGTCGAGGTGTGCGTCCAGGCCGTCGGCCAGGTCGAAACCGAAGCGGCTGCTCCAGCGGGCGAGGACGTGCGGGGGAGTGCGGTAGCAGGTACCGGAGTTGACGACGGTGGTGCCGCCGACGGCGCGCCCCACGGGCAGCAGCAGGGGCGGGTTGCCGAGGGCGGCGGTCGCGCCGCCGTCCCGGTAGAGGTCGGTGAAGCGCTCCAGGGGCGTACGACGCTGGAAGGAGGCCGTGGAATGGTGCTCGCCCTCTTCGAGGACCACGACGTCGGCCCCGGCGCGTGCCAGGACACGGGCGGCGATCGCTCCGCCCGCACCCGAGCCGATCACGACGGCGTCGGCGGTGGAGCGAGCGGGCCACTCCCCGGCGGGCACACAGGTGAGGGGCGGGTCCGCGCGCGGAACGGGAGACGGTGCCGGTGCCGTCCGCTCGGTGGCCGCGGCGAGCAGGACCGGCACCTTGAGGAGGTCGAGCAGGGGAACCAGCCGGGGGCGGCCCGCCAGCGAGGCGAGGACCGCCTCCCGGTCGTCGGGGCTCAGTGAGGCCAGCCGGCGGCCCGTGCGGAGGACGCCGTAGGCGTCGACGGCGGCGGCGCCGGTGCGCACCGCGGCCCGTACCGGTCGCGGCAGCGCGGCCAGCAGAGTGCCGAGGCGGTGCGGCACGCGTGCGGCCCACGGGTCGTCGCCGGTGTCGGCGATCAGGGCGGCCACGAGTCCCTCGGCGGTCACCGGTCACCCACCTCGGCGTGCGCGGTGCCGTCCAGGGTCCAGACCGCCTCGGTGCGCCAGCGGCCCCACCAGCGTTCCAGCACGACCTCGGCGTCGGAGCGCTCGCTGTTGCGGCACACCGCCGGGGCACCGTCCGGATCGCGGTAGTCCAGGGCGAGGGTCCGGTCCGCGGGCTGGGTGACGGTGACGCGGACGCGCCGCAGGGCGGTGCGCCCGGTCACCGTCCACTCCGGCAGGCCGATCCGGGCCCGGAACCGCCCGATCCCCAGCAGCCCGGCCGCCGAGCGCTCCGGCCGCGACGGCCAGGTGCGGCCACGGTGCTTCAGCCGGAGGAAGACCAGCGGCGGCAGACGGCGCAGCAGCGGCCTGGTGGACACGGCCGCGACGACTTCCAGGACGTCCCCATCGCCGAGATCGGCGTGGAGCCAGGCCCAGCGGCGGGCGTTCCCATGGCCGTAGATGCGGGCGGAGGCGCCCGGCGCGTCCCGCAGCGTGAGCGTGCGCTCTCCGTCGTGGAGTGTGCCGCTGTAGGCGGCGCGGGAGGCCGGCAGCAGGTGCGTCGCCGGGAGAAGGGAGCGCCGCCACGACCAGCGCGGAAAGGTGAACAGCGGTGCGCCCAAGGGGTTCTCGGTGAGGTCCCAGCTGAAGTCGTCCGCGCTGCCGCTCAGTTGTCCGCCCACCGCGGTGACACCGACGGCGCTGAACCCCTCTGCGGGGCTGGGCCAGGGGGCGGGCCCGAAGCGGGCGTGACGCACCTTTCCCTCCCGCGGGAAGGTGGCGACCCAGCCGTGGGCCGTGGGCGGGGATCCGTCGGTGGGCACGGTGAGTTCGTGATGCAGCCAGACTCCAGTGCCGGTGGCCGGGTCGGTGACCGTGGTGTACCAGACCTCGGTGCGGCCGGGCCGGCCGTCCCACCGGGGCGCGGCGTAGCGGGCGGCTTCCTCCCGGCCGGGGAAGCGGAAGCTGAGCAGGAAGGGGAGCAGCCCGGTGGCGGCCGGGAAGCGGAGCGTTCCTGTGCCGATACGTGCTCCGTCCTCGTAGAGGGTGACCGGCAGGACCGTCATCGACTTCACCGGGTGACGAGCCGTCACCGACTTCCACCCGTCCAGGGTGAGCGTGCGGCGGTCGCCGGTGGTGAAGGACAACCGGTAGCGGATACGGCGGCGGGCGAGCGGTGAGATCTGCATGGTGCCCTGCGTGCGCGGATCGTCGGCGAACCCGGTGATGCGCAGCCGGCCGTTCAGCCGGGCCGTGGTGGTGCGGTGCGGCAGCAGCACCTCGTCGGCCTCCGCGCGCAGGTCCAGACGGATGCGCCGGTCGTGGTCGTCGCTGTCGAGACGGACCGTGCCCAGCAGCGTCTCCGCGAACGAGGTTCCCCTCACGACAGCCCCTCCAGCATGATCTGCTCGGTCTCCCGCAGGTAGGCGTCGGCGGACGCCCTCGCCCTGGCGGTGTCCGCCGCCGTCACCGCCTCGACCACCGGAGCGAGCCGCCCGTGAGCGGCGACCGCGTCGGTGAAGGGCCCGCGCAGCGCGACCCGCACGGGGAGGTAGGCGTTGAACAGGGTGTTGGTCAGCAGCACGTAGACGCGGTTGCCGGTGGCGCGGGCGAGGGCGCGGTGCACCTCGACGTCGGCCAGCTGCACGGCGTCGGGGCTCTCCGCGTCCCGCACCGCGTCCAGCAGCGCCCGCAACTCCCTGCGCCGGCCGTCCGTGGCCCGCTCGGCGGCGCGCTCGGCGATCAGGACGCCGACGCTGCGGCGCACCTCGAACACCTCATGGATCCACCGCGCGTCGTGACGCACCAGCATGGGCAGCAGATCCGCGCCACCGAGCCGGGCGAAGTCCCGCACCCGGGTGCCGACACCGTGCCGGGTCTCCAGCAGCCCGGCCTGCATCAGACGCCCGAAGGCGTGCTTGAGGGTGGTGCGCGTGACGCCGTACCCGTCGGCGAGCTGACGCTCGGGAGGCAGGTAACTGCCCGGCGGACGGCTGCCGTTCAGAATGTCCTCCCGCAGCCGGTTCTCCAGGACGTCCACGATCGTCTCGCGGGGCAAGGCCTCCACGATCCCTCCTCAGGGCGGCACGGTGACTGAGTGGCTCAGCCACTGAACCAGCATGGGTGGGGGACCGTCAACCCCTACGGCTCTACCTGGCAACTCCCATGCTTATTGGCGCCATTGGCCTAATACCTGCCAAGAGACAGCCTCGTGCGACTGCCGTCTCCGACCGGGGCGTCTCCGGCCGGACGCTGCTGCTCGGAGTGCCGTCTGCTGGTGCCTGTCCCCACCTGATGCTGCTGATCCCGTGCCTCAAGGGCGGAAGGTGGCGACGGAGCCGACAATGAAAACAAGCAGCAGCGCCACTCCGGCCAGGAGCCCGAGGGCCGTCCGGCCCTCCCCGCGCCCGGCGGTCTCAGCAGTTGGCGCTGTAGCGAATGCATCCGGGTGGCGGGGTGTGGCTGTGGTCCCACTCGTGCTGCGCGGCCGTCAGCGATCCGCCTGCCAGGAGGGCCACCAGCAGGTGTGCGATCACCGTCCAGCGGGCACGGAAGATCGCCGCGAGAACTGCCAGGATGAGTACGGCGATCAGCAGCATCCGTACCCGCTCGATGTGCGCGAGAGCGGCCGCGTCGATCTGTGCTTGTTCGCCCTGCGCTGCCCATACCTCCAGGCCGTAGCCGTACATCCAGTCCAGCACGAGCCACGCGGTCTCCAACAGGAACAGCGGGATCGCGAGGGCGAGGTCCACGCCCGGGCGTGTTCGGTGCGACCAGGGGCGCCGGCGCTCCGGGGCTGGAAGGGTCTCGGTCATGGATGCAGGATGCCGCGGCTGGTGGTGATCCGCATGAGTACCCGTACCCAACTCTGGCGCGGTGGAGCGGCCAGGTGATGGGTGGCTTCATCAACTGTTCGTCTCACAGGGGGCTTTACCAGAGCCACGTTGTCTACTGGCAACGAGCCCCCTCGCCTCGGCGGAAGGCTGGTGCCGTAATGGCGGCGAAGCCGATCGCCAGTACCGGGAAGAACAGGCCGGAACAGGCCGACCGTGACCGCAGTGCCCACCCGTGAGGGGGAAGGGGTACACGCGATCGTGCCCGGCCTTGGCGGCAGTTCAGGCGGTCGAAGTGATCGCTCGGGTGACGGCCGTGATCGCCGGGTCGGGGTGGCCGGGGAGGCGTGCCACGAGCACCCGGCGGATCTCGGGGGGTGCGCCGTCGACGCGCAGCAGGCTCACCCCGGGGGGCAGCACCGGTGAGAGCCGGGACGGCACCGTCGTCACGCCGAAGCCGCCGGCGACCAGCTGGAGCTTCGTCAGCCAGTCGCGCGCGGAGTGGACGATGCGCGGCCGTCCGGGCAGGCCGGGCCAGACGCCGAGCAGCGGCTCGGAGCTCGATGACGGGGTGGCGATCCACGCGGCGTCGACCAGCTCGTCGACGTGCACCGTGGCGCGTCCGGCGAACTCTCCCCTCGACGGCACCGCCACGACCAGTTCGGTGTCCGCGACGGTCTCGACGTGCAGGGGCGGTGAGTCGCCGTCGAAGGACCGGTGGGGTGGGCGGGACGTCAGCACGGCGAGGTCGAGCGAGCCCGCGCGCAGCGCCCGGATCAGAGTAGGCGTGGTGCCCTCGCTGGTGGTGACCGTGATCTGCGGTTCGGCTGCCGCGAGGTGCGCGAGTGCGGCGGGACGACCCGGCCCGCTGGGCCGCGCTCAGCGTGCACGCCATCTCCTACGGCGGGCTGCTCGCAGGCGGGCTCGCAGCCGGCGAGACGCTGCTCGTCAGCGGGGCCACCGGCAACCTCGGCAGCAGCGCGGTCGCGGTCGCGCTCGCGATGGGAGCGGGCCGCGTCATCGCCCCGGGCCGCAACCAGGCCGCGCTCGACCTCCTCGCCGACCGGTTCGGTCCGCGGCTGCGCCCGATCCCGCTGACCGGAGACGAGGCCACCGACCGCGCGGCGATGTCCGCGGCGGCCGACGGCCCGATCGACATGGTGATCGACCTGCTCCCGCCGAGCGCACCCAGCTCGGCGTCGCGCGCGGCGGCCATGACCGTGCGCGAGTACGGCCGCGTTGTCCTCATGGGCGGCGTCGGCATGCTCGGTGGCGACGACCTCGCACTCCCGTACCCATGGATCATGCGCAACTCCATCACCGTGCGCGGGCAGTGGATGTACCCGCGCACAGCCAATGTCGGCATCATCCGGCTCCTCGCCTCGGGCACTCTCGATCTCGCCCCCGAACGGGTCCGGTCGTTCGGCCTCGATGCCGTCAACGACGCCATCGCGTACGCCGCCGCGCACGGTGGCCCGTTCGACCGCACCAGCCTTACCCCATCGGCGGGCTGACACGGATCACAGAACCACCCAAAGAGTCACGAACCGCCCACTCAGAGCGAAATCCGTTGTCACACTTGGCAGTTGGGTCGCGTGGCGTCACCTTCTTGCGGGTGACAAATGATCTTGTGCCTGATGACCTGTGGGAGTGCGTGGGCCCCGTTGCTCCCGGGGGTTGTCCGTGCGGATCGCGGATCATCGGCAGCGCGATGGCAACGTGAAGTGGAAGCGGCTGAGCCGGGCCTGGCCTCCCTTCGCCCTACCCCAGCCGGCGGACGGTGAGAATCTGTTCGGCCTGGCCGACGGGACCATCGATGTCGTGCAGGACGCTGCTGGTGAGCCCCTGCCCCGACGGACCGAAGGTGACGGTGGTCTCCAGCCCCGTCCAGCGGCCCTGCGGCTGACGGTGCAAGTGGATCGTCAGGTCGAGGTTGGGGAACATCCACTCCGTGGGATCCTGCTGCACGGCGATGCCGTTGGCGGTGTCCACGAGGGCGATGTAGGAGGCGAGCGGGCTGCTGGGCTCGCCCGCGACGAGGTCGACGAGCGACGAGATCCAGGCCGTGGTGCGGCCCCTGCGGGCCGGCGGCAGCCGCCGGACGTCGATCGACGAGATGTAGCCGCCGTCCCATGCGTCGCTCATCGCCCAGGGCGTGAGGGCCTCCGGATCGGGGAGGCGTTCGTGCGGGCTGTCGGCCACGGCCGAGGTGTCGTAGGAGGCGAGGAGCCACGCCCGGGCACGCACGACCGTCCGCCCGCCGATGACCACGACGGCTTCGAGGAGTTCTATGGTCCGGCCGGATCGCACCGTCTCCACGGTGATCTCGCACTCGTCCAGGGCGATGCGCCCGAGGATGTCGTAGCTGATCCTGGCCAGGTTCAGATTCCGTGCGGCATGCCCGGCGAGGTGGCGGTCGATGGCGTGGACGACGAGGCCCGCGAGTGGACTGAAGTGCTGCTCGTCGGCGTTCCAGGCGCCCCCCGCATGGGCCGTGGGCTTGTAGCGGCGCTCGGCCGTGCGCTCGTAGTAGCTCTCACGGGCGCCGGTGCCGGTGGTCACGGGATCCTTCTCCTCTGGCCAGAACAGGGGGCATGCGGAACAGGCGGCTCCATGCCGATGCTGATGATCGTAGGACGCGCCGTCCGCCTCGTCACCGTGAGCCATCGCACAACAGGACAAGGCGGGCGATCCGGTGCCGTTCACACCGCGCGTCGGATCCTGCGGAGGCTTGCACGGCCGCCGATTCAGCCGGTGCGGCGCAGAACGGCCCAGCTGCCCCAGCCCGCCTCGGACTCCGTCGCCCGCCAGGTGCCGGGCAGAGCGGCGGCGACGGTGGCCGCGGGAAGGTACAGCGGCCCGTCGGAGCCGAGCTGGTTGATCCACAGCAGTACTCCGCCGGGAGCCAGGACGCGGGCGGTCTCGGCCGGGAACAACAGCATGTCGATCGCCGCCATGACGACGACCGAGGCGTCCGCGAGCGGCAGCCTGCTCGCGTCGGCGCGGACACGCCAGGGGGAGCGACCGTCGGCCTGGCGCAGCATCCGCATCGACAGGTCCACGCTGATCACCTGCCGGAACGCGGCCGTGAGCGCGGGGGTGAACAGACCGGTGCCCGAGCCGATTTCGAGACACGGCCCCTGGGGCATCGGTCCACCGCGAGCGAGGGCGTCGCATACGGGGTCGTCGCGGCCGGTGGCGCGGGTGGTGTCCCATTCTGCGGCGAGCTGGTCGAACTGGTCGGTGACGAACCGAGCCGCCTCGGCGGTCCACGAGCGCCGACCGGCGGCCAGGTCGCGGGCGAAGACCCGAAAGACCTCGGCGGTGCCGGGCGGCGGAACCGGTTTGCCGTCCGGGCTGGGCAGGACGCGCGGCAAGGTGGCAGTCACAGGATCAACTTCATCACGGTAACGGTGCCGCGCGGATCGGCTCGTGGATGGAATCGGCTCTCTACCCAGGGGTGGAGTGCCGCCCCGCGGCGATCCCGAGTTTCGGCCCGAGGCCGTATGCGACGACCTCCACGGAAATGCCCCTGGAAGAATTCCACATATCGGTATGTCCGCATATGCGACTCGACGACCCCGGCGGTGGGCAGCCTCCCATCGCTCACCGAGCGATCATGCCGGCCCGCCGGCCCGCCGGCCCGGACAGTCCGACAGACCGGCCCTTGATTCCCCTCAGGCCGGACGTCACGAAGAGGGGAGCGAGCGCCCCACGGTCAGCTCAGCCCGTCGCCGAAGCCGTTCGTCAGCGTCCCCGAGCAGCCGTTGCGCCGCCCGTAGCCGCGCGGCCCCGCCGCGTGCGTCCAGCAGCCGGTACGCCGAGACGCGCACCCACCTGGGCCGTTCCGTGCCGAGCCGCTCCGACAGCCAGTGCTCCGGCAGCAGTTCGGCGGAGGGCAGCAGGGCGAGGGTGGCCTCGGTCACCACCCCGGGCGCCGGGTCGTCGAGCAGTAGACGCATCCGCGCCACGTCCGTCGCATCCAGCGTCCGCAGCCCGGCCACCGCCTGCGCCCGCACCCGTGCAGCCGGATGGTCCAGCAGCGGCCACAGCAGGGCGGCGTCCGCCCGCTCCCCGCACTCCGCCAGCCCGATGGCGGCACCGGGCGGGAGCACGTCGTCCGTCGGATCGGCGCACCGCTCCCGGTACCAGGCGAGCGGATCACCACCGAGTTGGCGTACGACATACCGGGCACAGGCCCGTACCAGCCCCGATCGGTCCGTAAGGAAGCCGGCGGCCTGTTCCGTCCGCCCCAGCCTCCGCAGCGCCGTGACCCCGGCCGACCGGGCGCGGGGATTGCGAGCGGCGAGAAGCGGTCCGACGACGTCGTCGGCATCGTCCTCCTCCACGTTCCTCTTCGCCAAAGCGGCCAGCGCGGCCTCGGCGCACAGACTCTGGACGACGGCGTCCTCGTCGCGGGCGGCCGCGCGCGCCAGTTCGACGGGGGAGAGGAGCCCTTGTCCGGCGGCGAGGCGGTGCGCGAAACGGCGTACGGCGCGGTCGGTGTCGGTGAGCAGCGGCGCGAGCTGTTCTTTGGGTGCCCGGCACAGCACCTCGCTCACCAGGGCGACGGCGAAGTCGCCGCGGCTCCGCCGGCCGACGCGCAGCACCAGCGAGGTGAGCCGGACCGCGGTCTCCGCGTCCAGCGCCCGCGACAGGTGACCGCGGGCCAGTTCCCGCACCGGCTCCGCCCAGTCCGCACACCGCACGACCACCAGCGGCAACAGCTCCCGGTGCCCGACGGCCTGTCCCAGGGCCCGGTGCCGGATCCGGCCGTCCCGATGGCACAGGGCGAGCGCGAGTTGAGACTCGGTCAGCCGTCCCCTGCCCCGCAGAGCAGCGGTGAACCGGGCCCCACCCGGCAGAGCAGTGGTGAACCGTCCCTCGCCCCGCAGAGCAGCGGTCAGCCGGGCCCCCTCCGCCGTCGTCTCCCAGGCAGGGACGCCGTACGGCGCGGGCAAGTACCACAGGTCCGCACGCACGCCCTCGTCCAGCGCCAGCCAGGCGCTCGGATCACTGATGTCGACGACGTCCCGCAACGCCGCGCCACGGGCCAACTGCCCGGCGGCCACTGCTCCGCCCTTGACGTCCTCGTACACCGCCCGACCTCCCCCTGAGCTGCCGTTCTGAGTGATCGTATGGTCAAGTCGATGCTCCGTCGCCCGGATTACGGTCTGCGCGGCCTCGCGGCCGACAGCGCGGCGGAAGGACCTCACTCTCTGCGATCGGTCAGAGCCCAAGCGCGGGCCGGCCGGACGGACGGTCTTCGCGCGAGCGGGGTTGTGTCACTTGATCAACTGCCCTTACCTTGCCTCCTCATGACCATGTCACGAAGAACGATCCTCAAGGGCCTGGCCGCCGCACCCTTCGTTGCGGCAGCGGGAAGCGTGCTGTCACCCACCGTCGCCGAAGCGGCCACCATCGACGCGAGCCAGTTCACGCTCGCCGCCCGATCCGGCAACAAGTACGGCGAGTTCGCCGCTCTGACCGCCGGCCTGGCGGCCAGGCTGACCACGGTGGACGCCACGACCGTCATCGCCGACACCAACCGCAGTGCCACCCACCTCACCAGCGCGCCCAGCACCGTCGAGGCGTTCGCCACCGGCTTCGCCTGGGACAGCGACGACCAGGCGGTCGACTACTGGATCCCGCAGGGCGTCACCACCAGCGCCGACGCCTACGGCAACGGGGTCTACCCGTCGGGCGGCACCAACAAAGTCGTGCTCGCCTCCTGGTACTTCGAGACCGACCCCGACGGCGACGGCGTCGACGAGTACACCCTCGACAAGGGCCTGCGGCTGACGTTCGTCGACTACAACACCGCCTCCACACCGACGTACCGGCACGTGCTCCTGGTCGAGCCGGTCACCACCGCCACCGGGGAGTACTCCTTCAACCCCATCCGCAAGCACGCCGGCGGCATCATGTGGTACGGCAACCTGCTCTATGTCGTCGACACCTACAAGGGGCTGAGGGTGTTCGACCTGAACACCCTCTTCACGGTCGCGACCGCCGAGAAGGACGTGTGCGGCCTGCACACCGACGGGTCGTACTACGGCTACGGGTACCAGTACGTCCTGCCGCAGAGCTACGCCTACGACAACGCGGGGACGTACCTGCGCTACACCGCCATCGGGCTCGACCGCGCCAGCACCCCCGACAGCCTGGTGGTGAGCGAGTACTCCCTGTCGGGCACCGTCGACTACACGGACGGCACCTTCAACGGCACCGGCCCCGGCACGACCACCCCCAAGGTCGTCCGCTGGAACCTCGACTACACCAACCGGCAGGTGGCCTCGCTCACCGCGTCCGAAGCCGTGACCGTCGCCCAGCAGAAGATCCAGGGCGTCGTGTCACGCAACAGCAAGCACTACCTGTCGACGAGCGCCGGCCCGTCCACCAAGGGGTCGCTGCGCACCTTCACCTCCGGCGACTCGACCGCGACCACCGTCTGCGACCTGGCCATCGGCTGCGAGGACCTCAGCTACCACAGCAGCGGCGCGTCCGGCTGGGCCTACAGCGAGTCCGTGATCTGGAACGCCAGCGAGTACGTCAACAAGCGGTACGTCTACGCCGTACACGCCGACGGGACGTGACCGCGTCGCCCTCACTCCCTGTTCGGGGACGGGGGGCGTGACGGGCCGAACCGGACGGGCCTCGGGACCTCCGGGTGCCTGGCGGGCCCGGCCGGGCCGTGCGCGGCGGCCTGTGCGGCCGGCGCGCCGGCGAGGCCACAGCAGGTGTACCGCATCGCCCCAGTTGACGACATCACAGGCCGTGTCCTGCTCTGACCTGCGGAGACCCGCGCCGCGGTGAGACCTTCGCGGGACAGGTCGGGGCAGTGGGCGCGGAGGGCCGGGCAGTGGTAGGACTGAGGACCCCGTACACCGTCGCGATACCGGTCCGGCCCGCCATGCGGTCCCCTGCCCGGCCGCGAGGCCGTACGGCTTTCTGATGCGTATGACCGAGGAGGCGGGCGTGTTCGACGAGGCCGGCGAGGATGAACTCCTGCTTGCGGCGATGATGCAACTCGGCGCGCGGGGTGGCGCGATAGGGGGCGCCGCCGGAGGAACGATCACCGGGCACCGCGGACTGGGCAGAGCCGGAGCACGCGGCGGTGCGCGCGGAGCCGCGCGAGGCTTCAAGTGGACGAAGAAGGACGTCAGCACCACGCGCATACCACTGCCCGGAACAGTCGAGGCCGCTTCCTCACTGCTTCACGGCATCCTGACCGGAGTGGGGAGCCTGACGGGAACACAGGCGCGCGACGACGGGGGCGTCACCATGCGGGCGATCGTCGGCGTCGGGCTCGGCGGCATGAACCCCGCCGTCGTGACGGCCGTTGTGGCAGCGGCCCCCGACGGCACGGCGGTGCTGGAACTCCGCGCCGCGGGCCGCGAAGGGCTGATCAAACAACACCCGGCCGACAAGGCCCTTGCGAAGATCACCGCTCAACTCGGTGCTGTTTGAGCCTCTGAGCCTCTTCAGCGTCAACCGGCGCCTTCCGCGTGGGACGGGCGACGTCCGGTACGGGCCCTTCACCCGGGACGGCCTGGCGTCGAGCGTGGATCAGGATCCACGGGGGAGCACCGAACGGCTGCCTCAGAATGCGCTGCCTGCAGCGTCACCTGTGTCTGCAGAGCGCGCACCAGCGTGCTGAGTTGGGGAAGGTCGCGGCGGCGGATCCGTCCCTCGTCGCGGCGGCCGGCCTCCCCCCGCCTCGGACCGAGCCGGCCAGTGTCCTGTACGCCCCTGGAGTGCCGGTCCGGTTCGGCCCGCCCGTCCGACTGCCGCCGGGCCACCGCACGCACTGATCCCTCTCCGGAAAGCCGGCGACGACGTGTGTCCCCGCCGCCACGGACTGTCTCCCGGTGTTGTAATCGCACGCGATAAACCCGGCGACGTCGGCGGTCGTCCCCGTGATACTGGTCGCCCATGGATGAGGTCGAAGTCGTCGTCGCCCATTCCGAGCGTGCGACTCTGCGCGTCGGCGACGTGTTCCTGAAGGTGGACGCGGATCAGGCGCGCATCGACGCCGAGGTCGAGGCGATGGCCCTGGTGCCGGTCCCGACCCCGGAGGTCCTGTGGCGCAAGCCGCCCGTGCTCGCGATCGCCGCACTCCCCGGTACGACGCTTGGGCGCCTCGGCGGGCCGTCGACCGGGTCACCGGCGGCGTGGGTCGCGGCGGGCGCCGCCATCCGAAAGCTGCATGACGCGCCGTTGCCGCCCCGGCCCGGCCGGGCCGGCCGGAGCATCGTCGCGCTGGCGGCGGAACTCGACGACGAGTGCGAGTTGCTCGTGACGAACGGCGTCCTGCCCGCCGACCTGGTCACCCGCAATCGTCAGGTCGCCGAGGCCGCGCTCCGGCCGTGGACTCCGGCGTTCACGCACGGCGACCTGCAGATCGCGCACGTCTTCGTCGACGGCGACGAGGTCACGGGCATCATCGACTGGTCCGAGGCGGGCCAGGGGGACGCCCTGTACGACCTCGCCACCTTCACCCTCGGTCATGAGGAGCACCTCGACGACGTCATCGCCGGCTATGGCATAGACGTCGACCTCGACGTGATCCACGCGTGGTGGTCGTTGCGAAGCCTGCTGGTGGTTCGCTGGCTGATCGAGCACGGCTTCGACCCGTTCGAGCCGGGCTGTGAGGTCGACGTGCTGAGATCCCGGATGTGAGGCTGCGCGGGCCCGACCACTGTGAGTGCGTTCTGACGCATCGAGCGCCTCCCTCAACTCCCAACAAAATGCGGTGCGCAGTCGTCGCCGGCAGATGACGGCCCAGCCGAGGGTGACGAACGCGTGGTGGATGTCGTCGCGGATCTCCCAGCGGATGCGCAGTCGTTGCGGTTGCCGCCGGTGGTGATTGCCGCGAGCGGGACGCCGTGCGCCTCGACGATCAGGTGGTGCTTGCTGCCGGCCTTGCCCCCGGTCGACCGGGGACGGACCGGAGGAGTCGTAAGGGCTCCCCGTTCCCCTGCAACGGCGGCTCCGCGCTCTCACCGTCCCACGGTGCTCCAGTCGGCGGGTGCGGGCGCGATCGAACGTCCCGCCGCGTGCTCATGGAGACGCCGTACGAGTTCCGGCAGGTCGGAGGCGGGGAAGCTCACCTGGAGCAGTCGCAGGTGGAACTCGGATTCCAGCTCCTCCTGGCGCATGGCGACGTCCATGGGCTTGATCTTGACGTCCCACGCGCCCGGGGCGGCCCAGTGCGTCATCCGGACGTAGAAGGCGTCTCGTGGGCCGGCATTCGCCACGGCCGACAGGAAGGTGAGACCACTGTCGATGGGGAAGTCGATGAGCATCCACCCGCGGCGGGACTCGACGTAGCCGGCCATGTGCGGCAGCTTCTCCACCCAGCTCGCGTTGCTCTCTCCGAGGTCCTGGCAGCAGGTGAACGTATCGAATCCGCATCGCCAGATCGCGTCTATCGCCGGCGCGAGTTCTTCGTCGATCTGAGCGTGACGGTGGCCCACCTCGACGAGAACCGTGGGATGGGTGCCTTCATAAGAGGTCATCGCAAGATCATAGGGCTGGCAGGGGCGTGCCCTCCGCGGCCCGAGGCGCATGGCGCCCGCGAGGCCACCCGTGACCTGAACGAGGTCCTGTGACGGGGCCTCGGGCTTCAGCAGCCCGGCGCACTGCGCGCGGTCGCCCGCAGACTTGACCCGACCCGCCGCACTCGTGGTCTGGCCGCGAACGTTCTGGCCGCGACAGATCCTCAGACGTCGGCCAATTCGGCGTTCGCGCGCTCCGTGATCAGTGACAACACCCGGCCCGCGACTGCCAGCTCCTCGGCCGGAATACCGGCGCAGAGGCGGGCAGAGATTTCGGCCGTCTCCGCGGTGGTGCTCTCGTACAGCTTCTGTCCGGCGGCCGTGAGCCGTATCCGGGACGCCACCGCCGGGTCCTCTTCCAGCAGCTTCATGGCCGTCAGCTCCTCGACCACGCCGCGCACGATGGACTCGTCGGTCTTCAGCGAGCCGCTGACATCGCCGACCAGCTCGTCCCGGCCGAGGGACTCGCCCGCGACCACGACGGCCCGGAGCGTCACACTCTGGTGGAACGTGGCGCCGTGGCGCGCCAGCACGCCCTCCAGGAGGGCACGCGCGGCGTAGTGCGCCAGGGCTATGACCCGGCCGTTCACCGGGGGTGCGGCAGTGGTCATGACTGCTCCTTGTTCGTCTCGATATGCGGATCAAGAGGTGCATCGAGGAGGGCCGTCAGCTCGCGGGTGAACTGCCGTGTGCGCGGGCTGTCCTGTCCGCCCAGTGGCTCCAGCAACTGGCCCAGCAGGCCCTGGACCACCGTGATCGCGCGGTGTGTGACGTCGCGGCCTTGATCGGTGAGCGAGAGCTGCATGGCGCGCGGGTCGTTCGGATCCCGCGTGCGCGCGACGAGTCCGGCGGCCTCCAGAGCACGGGCGAGCTTGGAGACGTACAACGGTTCGAGCCCGGTGTGATCGGCGAGCCGGCGCTGGCTGGGCCGCAGCCCGGAGCGCGACATGCCGTACAGCGATGCCATCAACGCGTACTGGGCATGGGTCAGGCCCAGCGGCCCGACCGCCCGGTCGACGGCTACCCGCCACTTCATCGACAAGCGCCAGACCAGAAACCCCGCCGTCGCACTCTCCGCTGCTGAACTCACAGCAAAAACTATACATGGCTATTATGTACATGGCTTCTATTTTTCTGGTTGTACGTCAGGGCTGCCCCCTCGCTCGGCCTGCCGCCCTCGGGCCACAGCCTGATGCTCGTCACGGCGGCCGCCGTCATGCTGACCCTCAAGGGTGCCGCGGTGGTGCCGTGGAACGTGCGCACCGCCCCCCCTTAGCGCGACTCACCTTGCTATCGGGGGAGCGACACGCGGGTGTAGTGGGTGAGCGAGCGTCAGTAGATCACCTTAAAGGGCTAATCGTATGTCAATACGCCTAATACTAAAGGGCTTTGTCGTGTGCCGTGCGGCCAGAGGGAGGGGGCGAGGGTGCCGAAAATACCCCGTTCGGCGCTCCAGGATCAGCTCTCCGAAATGCCCGATATGACAGACGTGGAGGTGATCGTTACGTTCAATATCGTACCGGCTGTCGAGCCGGTGTCCGTGAGACAGGAGAAGCGACATGAAGACCTCTCGTTCCACTGTTGTCACCGCAGGTGTCGCGGCTGCCGCGGCTCTGGTGGCGACGGGTATCACCTACGCCTCGGCCGCTTCGGTGCCTGCGGCGGCGCCGGCGGCCCCGGCGGTCCAGGCGGCTCCGGCCGCTCCCGCGGCGGCTCCCGCAGCGGCCCCCCTCGACGGTGGCGCCCCGAACAAGGGCAACGACTACGACGAGGGCCGCATCCTCATCAACGAGCGCTCGTACTCCTCCCACGCCGGTGACTGCATCACCGTGATCAGCGGCCTGGGCGCCAAGACCCTGAACATCCGCAACGACAGCCGCAGGACCGTCGAGGTCTTCCGCGGGGTGGTCTGCGACAACGGCGCTCCCGTCGCCACCGTCGGCCCGCACAGCTCCAGCGACGGCGTGCACGTGCGCTGGACCAAGGGTGTCAAGGTCAAGAACGGTGTCGTGGGCAGCTTCCGCGTGGTCGACCACGACTACAAGGACTGATCCCACGCCGACCCAATGATGCGGAAGCCCCGGCCCGCCGGAATCGGGCCGGGGCTTCGGCCTGTCCATTGTCCGACACCCGCGCCCCGGGCACACCCGGCCGGTGCCGGACAGCAGGCGCCGCCGTCCCTGCCCGGACAGCCGCCTGCTCGTTTCCCTGACCTCAACAGCTGCGCGATTCCCGCCAGACCGCTGCCCGCCGGCGCCGGCTCCGAGCGGTGACCACCTGCTTCCTCCCCGCCCGTCCGGGTACCGCTGAAAGGGTGACGGCGGCGAATATCGCCTGCCGTTCGCATGCTCTCGCCTGGGACCGTGCCCGTGACCGTGACGGGAGCGGGACGGACCGGGGCCGGGGCCGGGGCCGGGGTCGTGCCTGGCGGGAGAGGGGTGTGCCGGGGCTACGGCACGGGGCGGGACGGCCGAGGCGGGGGAGGGCCGGGGCCATGCGCGGGGGAGTCGTCCGAGTCCCTTCCGGTGAACATGCGACTCCGCCGACACGGCGAATGCGCCGCGGCCCCGATAGCGCGGGCAACGGCGGCCGCATCTCGTGGAGCGTCGGAGCCGAGAGCCGGTCCGGCGATCAGCCGACGTGCGCGGCGATGGTTCGCGCACATGCCAGTGACTCGGAATGCGTCGTGTCCACCTCCAGGTCGTAGAACACCCCGTGGTGGACAGCGTCCGCCTGGGACGCGGCCATCCCCTGGACGCGGTCTCCGCGTGCGACCTCGCGGCCCGCGGCGACCGCGCTCTCACATCTGACGCCGACCCACAGCACGGCCAGTGGGCCCAGAGCCTTCTGCCACCGCTGCTGGGACGCCGCTCCGCCGAGGAAGACATCGTCGATGATGACCCTGGCGCCCGCACGGGCCATCGCCACGACCCCTTCCGTCCAGGCCGTCTCCAGGGCCCGGAACTCCGCCCCGACGCTCACTTCGCCATCCGCCGAGAACGCGATTCCTCCGTCCGACGCCTGCATCCTCGCGGGCAGAGCGTCGACGAACGAGTCGCAGCCGAACGCCAGCCACGGATCCGGCAGTACGGCCTGCAGGCACCGTACGATCCCGGACTTCCCCGAGCTGGAGCCACCGTTGAGAATGATCATCTGAGTCGTCACCGCGCCACGGTAGGGCCCTTCCCTCATGGCACGAAACGAATATCGGCACACACCGCTCCGCTGCCACGACCCGTGCCCTGGACGCACGGAAGCCTCGCGGTTCTACGGGTTGGCGAGGGCTCGTGCGCCGTGCAGCGGCCAGCAGGCGTCGTACTTCCAGGCGCTGTCCTCCAGCGGCCACGGCTGGGCCCGCCGATCGGCGGCGCGACGGTGTGCGGGCGACGTGCCGGTGCGGTCCTTGGGGCTGCTCCACCGGAAGCCTTCACCTTCCCTGCGAGGATGGACGGCATGGAACTGCGCGGGGAGAGGGTCGTTCTGCGGTCCGTGACGGACGGTGATGGTGAGATCCTCGACAGGATCGTGAGGGAGCCGGAGGTCGCGGCGTGGTGGTCGCCACCCGACGACTGTGCGGGAATGCTCGCCGTCGTTCTCGAGGGTGAAGTCATCGGAGCCGTCCAGTTCGAGGAGGAGATCGACCCCGAGTTCCGCCATGCCGGCATCGACGTCTTCCTGACGGCGCGGCAGCATGGCAAGGGTCTCGGCACGGACACGGTGCGCACCTTGGCCCGGTGGCTGGTTCGGGAACGCGGCCACCACCGGCTGACCATCGATCCCGCCGCGGCCAACACCGCCGCGATCCGCTGCTATCGCCGGGTCGGCTTCAGGCCCGTCGGGATCATGCGGGCGTACTGGCGCAATCACCGAACGGGCGCCTGGCAGGACGGCCTGCTGATGGACCTGCTCGCACACGAACTGGACTGACAGGGGCGGCTGCTACGTCGCGCCCGGTCTGCCCTCCTGCTCCAGGGGCCCTCCGACGCCGCTCGGCCGTGCCAAGGACGAGCGAGGATGAACAGGCGGAACCTCGGCACAAGCTCGGGCACTGATCCCGACGAGCCACCCCGCATCCGAGGAACGGCCCAGCCGCTTGGCTTCAGGTCGCGTGGTCAGAGCGGCTGGAGCCGGGCGTGCAGGAGGCAGAATTCGTTGCCCTCCGGGTCGGCCAGGACGTGCCAGTTCTCGGCGCCGGTCTGGCCGACGTCGACGGGCTTGGCGCCGAGAGCGAGCAGCCGCTCCAACTCGGCGTCCTGGTCGCGGTCGGTGGCGTTGACGTCGATGTGCAGTCGGAGCTTCCCGGTCCGCGGGGCGCTGCTGGGGCTCAGGATGAGGGTGGGCTGCGGACCGCCGAAGCCGGCGTCGGGCGGCCCGATCTCGATGCTCCCGTCGTCCTCCCGGCCGAGTTCGGCGTAGCCGAGGACCTCGCTCCAGAATGCGGCGAGCCGCTCGGGGTCGGCGCAGTCGAGGATCAGCTCACTGATGCGGCATGCCATGCCCGTCAGTGTACGGAGCCGACCCGGGAGTCGAACGTCGTTCGCGTGCTGAAGCGCGACGCGCTCCGCGATCGCGTTGTGCTCGGCGGTGTCGACCGCTGCCCGGTGCGCGCGGATCGAGCGGGCAGGGCGGTCGTACCCGGCCGTGCACTCGGCCGGCTGCCGGCGCCCGTGACGAGCGCCGGAGCCGCTGTCAGCGGATCACGTCGAATACGTTCTTCTGCACGCCGTTGGCATAAGCCGCGTGCTCGACCAGCTTCAGCTTCTGCGTGTCCTTGTCCGTGGTGCTGAAGAGTCGCTTGCCCGCGCCGAGCAGGAGCGGGTAGACGAGCAGGTGGTAGCGGTCGATCAGGCCGGCGTCGGAGAGGGCCTGGTTCAGGGAGGCGCTGCCGTGGACGATGATCGGGCCGCCCTCGGTCTCCTTCAGTTCGGCGACCTCGTCGAGCGAGCGCAGGATCGTCGTCTCGCCCCAGTTCGACACCAGGTCGTCCTTGCCGAGGGTGGTGGAGACGACGTACTTCGGCATCACCTTGTAGTCGGCGAAGTCCTGCATGTCGGGCCACACCGGGCTGAACGCCTCGTAGCTGGTGCGGCCCATGAGCATCGCGGTGGCTTCCCGCTGCTCACGGCCCTTGATGTCGAAGGCCTCGGGGAGGAACTCGATGTCCTTGAAGGTCCACCCGGCGTTGCGGTATCCGGGCTCGCCGCCCGGGGCCTCCACGACTCCGTCGAGGGATACGAAGGCGGTGCTGATCAGGGTGCGCATACTGGTTCCTCGCTGTCTCGTGTCCGGTTGTCGGCGAAGTCGGTCGGCGCAGGCTTCGGCCGCACTCGCGGCTGTCGCGCACCGAACATGATCTATGACTGCCGATCGTGAAGAAACTCATCGGCCGCGCCGCGGGTACGCAGCATTTCTTGGGGCCACTACCGCGGAGAAACGCCGGGCTCGCCCGCAGACCGTGGCCCGCTCAGAAGTCGTAGCAGACGTAGGCGCCCGCGGGCTCGCGGACGATCCGGTCCGAGCCCCAGCAGTGGAGCATCGGCCCGACGCGGTACAGGACGGCGCCACCGGCCAGCAGGACAAGGACGGCGAGTACGGCGGTCACGATCCGCATGGCCGTCATCCGCCGTACGAGCCGCCACGCCCCGGCCACCGCAAGCGTCCCCAGCCCCAGCATGACGGCCGACATCGGGGCGGTGTTGTTCTGGATCCCGGGAAAGCGGTCCGGGTGCGTGGGGTGTTGGACGGCGGCGAAGGCGAAGAAGAACAGCAGCAGCCCCAGCAGCAACAGTCCGACGGAGCCGGCCCCGCGGCCGACGGCCCGGCCCCGGCTCCGCGGGCTTCCGGACGCCTCGGCGGCGTCCGCGCGCACGAGCCGCCGGTCGAGGACCGCCCGCAGCCGGTCCACCTCCTCCGGGGCCGCCACGGCCCGCTTGGGCAGGACGGCGAAGCCGACGGCGGACTTGTCGGCGCTGAGAAGCACGAACAGCTCCGGCGTCTCGACATAGCGCGAGTAGAGGTGCCAGTCGTGGCTGGCCGAGCTGTGCGCGGTGGTGAGCCGGACCCCGGTGTCGTCGACCGTCCCGCGGATGTCCCCCTGCCGTTCGGCGAGCCGGTGGAAGCGGCGCGCCTGCAACCACGGCACCGCGGTCGTGAAGGCGGCGAGGACCACCAACCCCACATACAGCCGCCACGGTGTGTCATGGCGGCCGGAGCCGGCCGCCGACAGCAGGGCGCCGACGCCCGAGACCGCCAGCGTCCAGACCAGCGCCCGGCGCTGAAAGCGTCCCGCGCCGGTGTTCCTCGCGCGTGCCCGCAGCGCGGACGCCAGTTCGCCGACAGTCGGCCGGTAGGCCAGCTCCACCGGTCTCTCGGCAACCGTTTCCGTTTCCCGGCCCTCGGCCATGTCCCCTCCCCGGTTGGGTGATCAACCGAATCGTAGGGGCTTTCTCAGCCGCTTCGGCGACCTGCGGTGGTCGGGTTCGACGGGGGATTGGACTTGGGCTACGTGTCATCGAGGCGCTGGTCGACTGGCTGTCTCGGTGCCGTCGTCGGCGAGGAGCGGTGCGATGTGAGCCAGAGAGCGAATGCGGGGTATCGGTGAGGGGAGTAGCCAGAGCAGCGACAGCGCTCCTCCCACGGCGGCCGTGATCAGGGTTGTCCTGAGTCCGATGACGGTGGCGAGCATGCCTCCGACGAGGGCGCCGATGGGGCGGATGCCGTAGTTGACCGTGCTATAGGCGCCGGCCACGCGACTGCGCATGCCGTCCGGTATGACCGCGGTCTGCAGGGAGTTGAGGTTGACGTCGAACAGCATGACGCCGATCCCGGCCAGGAACTGTGAGAGACCCAGGGCCCCCGCGCGGGCCCAGAGGGGACCGCTCGCTGTGGCGGTGACAGCGATGGGGGCCGGGAACAGCACCGCGCCGACCGCGATGCTCCGGCCCAGGCCGATCCGTCGCGAAATCGTCGGGGCGATCAACGCGCCCAGCAGAGCTCCGGTTGATCCGATACCGAAAGCCAGCCCGATGACCCCTGCGGACAGACCGAGCACGCGGTCGGCGAACAGCACGGTCAGTCCGGTGGCCGTCATGAACGTGAAGAAGTTGACGGTCGTCGCGCAGCCGAGACTCGCTCGAAGTATGGGGTGACGGATGACGAAGGCCAGCCCTTCTCTGGCACGGTGCAGCAGGGAGTAGCTTGCTTGCTCACCACCGACAGCGGCCGGTTCGTCCGCCTGGATCGGTCCCACGAGGGCGGCAGAGGCCAAGGTCAGGGCGTCTGCGATCACGGCGATGGGCGCGGTGACGGCCTGGACGAGAGCCCCACCGATGGCAGGGCCGGCGACGTAGGAGGCGGACCGGCTGGCGCTGAGCTTGCTGTTGGCGTCGACATAGGAGGAGCGCGGCACGAGGTGGGCGAAGAAGGGCGGATAGGCGGTGTTGAACAGCACCCCTGCGGCGCCGGTCAGCAGCGCCACCGCGTAGAGCTGGACGAGTGTCACGCCACCGAGCAGGTATGCGGTCGGCAAGGTCAGCAGCAGGCACGCGCGTGCCAGATCGGCGAGGACCATCAGGCGGCGCTTGTGCACTCTGTGATCGACCCAGGCGCCCAGCACGACGGCGAGGAGATTCGGTGCCCAGGCGAGCGCGGTGAGCCAGGCAACCTCATTGGCCGAGGCATGAAGAGCCGCTACGGCGATCAGGGGTAACGCCAGCTCGGAGATGCGGTCACCGAACTGGGAGGCCGACTGTCCGGCCCAGAAGCAACGGCGTCGGCTTCCGGTCAGCCCCACGCCGACAAGGAGCTCTTGTTTCGACGTTTCCCTATGTTGACGTTTCTCGATTCAAGGCGCAGGGTGGCATCAACGAACGTCAATGCAGGCCGTTCCCCGGCAGTGCCTTGCCCCGTGCCCCAGGAGTGCGTCATGAGTGAACAGTCCACCGACCTGCGTGAAACCGTCCGCAGGCGGTACGCGGCGGCGGCCGTGAAGGTCACCGAGGGCGGCACCGCGTGTTGCGGGCCGCAGCCGGTCGAGGTCGACGAGACTTTCGGCTCCGCCCTCTATGGCGCCGACGAGCGCGACACCCTGCCCGCCGAGGCCGTGGCCGCCTCGCTCGGCTGCGGCAACCCGACGGCGGTTGCCGCACTCCGTGCCGGTGAGCGCGTCCTCGACCTCGGCTCCGGCGGCGGCATCGACGTTCTGCTCTCCGCCCGCCGCGTCGGCCCCACCGGCAAGGCGTACGGGCTGGACATGACCGACGAGATGCTCCAACTCGCCCTGGGCAACGCCGAGAAGGCGGGCGCGACGAACGTGGAGTTCCTCAAGGGCACCATCGAGGCCATCCCGCTGCCCGCGAACACCGTCGACGTGGTCATCTCCAACTGCGTGATCAACCTGTCCACCGACAAGCCGGCCGTGTTCGCCGAGACCTTCCGCGTCCTGAGGCCCGGCGGCCGGATCGGCGTCTCCGACGTCGTCGCCGACGACGCCCTCACCCCCGCACAGCGGGCCGAACGCGGCGACTACGCCGGGTGCATCGCGGGCGCCCTGTCCTTCGCCGAGTACCGCCACGGTCTCGCCGCCGCCGGGTTCACCGACATCGACATCATCCCGACCCACCCGGTCGCCGACGGCATGCACTCCGCGATCGTGCGCGCCACCAAGCCCCTGAACACCGAAGCGCCCACCGCGACGGCCGAGGCCGCGGACGCGTGCTGCGGCGTCAGTGCCTGCCGCACCCCGGCCGAGACGTCCGCCGACCCCGCCCTGACCATCACCGAAGCCGGGAGGACGTCGGGCTGCGGCTGCCAGAGCTGATCCACGAGCCGCGCGATCGACGTATCGAGCTATCGAGGTGTCGAGGCATCGACGTATCGATGGCCGTCCGGCCCGAGACCGGTCAGGCGCCGGTCTGGTGCCGTCCTTCCTCGGATGCGGTGCTCGGACGTGGACGGCTGGTGAGAGCGGCGACGAGCTCGGTGACTTCGGGGCGGCGGTCGGTGACGTGCCAGGCGATGGCCAGCTCCGCTTCGGGCAGGCCAACGACGGGCCGGTAGACGAGGTCCGGGCGCTGGTAGAGCCCGACGTTGCCTTCGGCGATCAGTGCGACGCCCTGTCCCGATGCCACGGCTTCGAGCACCTCGTCGGTCGAGCCGGCCTCCGCGCCGATACGCGGTGTCCGCCCGGCGCGTGCCGTGGTCGCGAGCCAGAAGTCCCTGAGGGGGCCCGCGCTGCGGGGGAGGGCGATGAAGGGCTCGTCGGCGAGCTCGTCGAAGTCGATCTCCGCACGGTCCGCCATCCGGTGCCCGGCGGGCAGTGCCACCCACAGCCGCTCCCTGACCAGAGTTCTGGTGGCGAAGCCGGCGCCGGGAAGCGGCAGCCAGACGAAGGCGAGGTCGCAGGTGCCGTCGGCGAGGCCGGCACTCGGGTCGTCCCACGCCACCAGCCGCAGGGTGATGTGCCAGCCCCGGTCGCGGAAGCCGGCGAGCACGTCGCGCTGCACGTCCCGGCCCACAGCCGTCTGCATGCCGACGGTCAGCGACACGGGTGCGACGGCGCCGCGTGCCGTCTGGATGGCCTTGTGCCAGTCCGCCAGAAGGTGCCGGGCCGGAGTCAGCAAGGCCTCCCCCTGAGGGGTGAGCTCCACCTGCCGGCGCCGCCGCTCGAAGAGCTGGAAGCCGAGCTGCCGCTCGAGCGCCCGGATCTGTTTCGACAGGGCCGGCTGGGAGACGTAGAGCCGTTCCGCGGCCCGCGTGAAGTGCAGTTCCTCGGCCACCGCCACGAAATACCGGAGGTCCCGCAGGTGAACGTCCATAGCCCATGGTTATACCCGAAGGTCTTGGACACGGAGGCGGCCAGCGGCGGAGAGTGGGACCACGGCCGGAACCGGCCCTGCACCCGCATCCCGCAGCCCGCATCCCACGCCGCATTCCGTCATCCGAATCCCACACTCCGCATCCCGAATTCCTTGAGGAGTTGCTTCCATGGCTGCTCTGCCCGCCCGCCACCTGGCGGACCTGCAGACCTCGGCAATCGGCTTCGGCGCGATGGTCCTCTCACCCGGCATGTACGGCGAGATCGACGACCACCGCGCGGTGGCCGCACTGCGCACCGCCCTCGACGAGGGCGTCACCTTGATCGACACCGCTGACGGCTACGGCGCCGACGGCCACAACGAGCGACTCGTCGGCCAGGCCCTGCGCGGCTGCCGCGACCAGGTGACGATCGCCACCAAGTTCGGCTTCCGCGTCCCCGAAGGAGCACCGGCGCACCGCTTCCCGGTCTCGTACACGTTCGGGGAGCTGGCCGTCAACGCGGAGCCGCGGTACGTGCGCGGCTACGCCGAACAGTCGCTGCGCAACCTCAACACCGACGTCATCGACCTGTACTACCCGCACTTCCCCGACCCCGAAGTGCCGCTGGAGGACACCGTCGGCGCCGTCGCCGAGCTGGTCTCCGACGGGCTGGTGCGCCATCTCGGTCTGTCCAATGTCACCGCGGACCAGCTCCGCAAGGCCCACGCGGTCCACCCGGTCACGGCCGTACAGGTGCAGTGGTCGATGTGGCAGCCGGTCGATCCGGACCTGCACGCGGCCGCCCGTGAGCTCGGCGTCGGTCTGGTCGCCTGGGGCCCACTGGGCGGAGGCTTCCTCACCGGCACCGTCCAGGAGGTCGCCGAGGACGACTTCCGCCGCCACCTGCCCCGCTTCGAGGCGGCCAACCTCAAGGCCAACTACGACCGCCACGCCCCGCTGCGCGGCATCGCCTCCGACCTCGGACTCACCCCGGCCCAGCTGGCCCTGGCCTGGCTGCTCCACCAGGACGAGCACGTCGTCCCCATCCCGGGCAGCCGCACCCCCGCCCACATCGCCGACAACCTCGCCGCCGCGCGGGTCCGGCTGCACCCCGACACACTGGCCCGCATCGACGAGGCGCTGAGCCGGTTCACCCCCGAGGGCACGGGCGCCCTCCTCGACCACTGACGACCTCTGGCCACAGCCACGCGACACCCGGTCACAGCCCCACGACGACCTCAGCGCCGCCGGCCGGTGCCCCGCGGCGGCCAATCCGGGCCGGCATCCGGTCGTGTCAGCAGCCGACGGTGTCGCCGCCGAGAAGACGTGCCCCCAACGGACTCAGGGCGTGCAGGACCGCGCCGCCGCTGCGCGTCGTGGTGATCAGGCCGGCATTGCGCAGCACGGTGGTGTGCTGACTGGCAGAGGTCAGCGACTCGCCGACGCGGTCGGCGAGCGCCGTCGTGGTGGCCGGATACCGCGAAACCAGAACGGCCCGCCTGGGTGCGCCCGAGCAAGGGGCCGAGGGCGTCCGAGCCGCCGGCGGGGGAGTCGCCCGCATGCATCGGGTGGATCAGCACAGTGGGCTCCCCGGGCCGGTACATCGGCGCGGGCCCGCCGAAATACGACGGCACCAGTACGAGCCCCCGCCCGCACAGCGGGACCTCGACGGTGGCGGGGCCCGGCCAGGGAATGTGCCGCACAGGTGGTTCCCAGCGCCGGCAGGTACCAAGAGTGGCCGGCGGGCCGTCGACGCCGCCTCGCAGCAGGGCCTCGGACCGTAGTGCCCGGCCCGCACCGGCACCGCCTCGGACCCGCGGCCACAAGTCGGCCAAAGGGGGGACTGTCACGTGCCGGATGCCGTGGGTGGGGGCGCCTTCTCCTGGCCGCGCCTCGGCCGGCACGTGACCGGCGCAGGCGCGGGCGAGGAAAGCAACAGCACTTATATAAGCGCTGTTACAGTGGACTGATGATCGATCCCCAGGCACCCGACCCGACGCGGCAGAGCCTCTGGCGGCCCCTGCGTCTGCTCCAGGCCTCGATGGACGCCGACATCGCCCGGATCTACTCCGAAGAGCGGATCGACGGGCTCAAACCGAGCTTCGTCATGGAACTGCTCCGGCTGCACGCCCGCGGCCCCATGACCATCACCGAACTCGCCGACTCGGTTCACCGCACGCATTCGGCACTCAGCCAGAAGGTCGCCGCGATGCGCGCGGCCGGCTGGGTCGAGACCGTCGCGGGCGACGACGCGCGGAGCAAGAAGGTGATGCTCACCGACCAAGCCCGCCGCGTGATCGGTCGCTTGGCGGCGGAATGGCGTGCCACCGAGGCCGCCCTCGCGGACCTCGAAGCGGAGCTTCCCTACCCGCTCTCGCGGGTCGTCGTGGATATCGAGCAGGCTCTGGAGCGCAAGACCTTCCACGACCGGATCGCCGAGAAGCTGGCGGAGGACCCCGCATGGGGCTGAGACGCACCCTGCTCGACGTGACTCCGTTACGGTCGTCACCGGCGTTCCGGCGGTTGTGGATCGGCCAGGCACTGTCCGGCTTCGGAAGTCAGATGACGCTCGTCGCCGTCACGTTCCAGGTCTGGCAGACGACGAAGAGCACCACGTGGACGGGTGCCATCGGGCTGGCGCAGGCGGTTCCCCTCTTCGCGCTCGCGCTCTTCGCCGGATCGCTCGTCGACCGGGCGGACCGCCGGAAGTTGTATCTGCTCACGACCGGCGGGCAGGCCGTGTGCTCGCTCCTCCTCGCGCTGCAGGGCTTCCTCGGACATCTTCCCGTGGCCGGTGTTCTGGGGCTGGTCGCGGCCCAGTCCTGCCTGGTCGCCTGCGGTGGCCCGGCTTCCCGCACGTTCCTTCCTCACCTGCTGCCCGGGCACCAGTTGGCAGCGGGACTGGCGCTGAGACGGATCTCCTTCCAGGGCGCCATGCTGATGGGTCCCGCTCTGGGCGGACTGATCGTGGGCGGGTGGGGCGTCGGCGGCTGCTACCTGATCGACGCCCTGACGTTCGTCGCCGCGCTCTACGGCGCGTTCGGCTTGCCGCACATGGAAGCCGGCGACGAGGGCGCACGGCCCGGTCTGCGGGGAGTGCTGGACGGTCTGGCCTTCCTGGGCCGTACTCCCGCCGTTCGCGGGGCCCTCCTCACCGACCTGGCCACCACCGTGTTGTCGATGCCCATCAGCCTGTTCCCCTTGATCAACGCGGAACGGTTCGGCGGCGACCCGCGGACGCTCGGACTGTTCCTCACGGCCATCGCCCTCGGCGGAGTGGCGGCGTCCGTCTTCTCCGGGACCTTCACCAGGCTGCCCCGCCCAGGCCTGGTCATGCTGGGCGGATGTGCCACCTGGGGCGCGGCGTTGACCCTGTTCGGCATGTCACCCGACCCATGGACCGGATTGGCCTTCCTCGCCGTGGCCGGCGCCGCCGACACCGTCTCCGTCGTGTCCCGGAGCACCGTCGTCCAGACGCACACCCCCCGCGAACTGCTCGGCCGCGTCAGCGCCGCCGAACAGATCGTCGGGCAAGCCGGGCCCGACATCGGCAACATGCGCGGCGGCCTGGTCGCGGACGCCGCCTCGGGAGCAGCGGCCCTCGTCAGCGGGGGCCTGCTGTGTCTCGGCGCCGTCGCCTTCGTGGGCGCCACCACGACGGAACTGCGCACTTCCTCGACCGCACCCCCTCCACAGCCGGCCGCAGCCGGCCCGTGAGCTGGCTCCGGGGGCACAAGGAGGACGCTTGGCTGGAGCAGCTATCGAGGTGGAGCAGCTATCGAGGCGCCGCGTCGGCCGGGCTCCAAAATCCGGTGCGAGCGTGCGGGAGGGCTTCCTACCCTGCGGGCATGCATCTTCGCGAGGAACTTCCCAGTGACAGAGAGACCGTGCGGAACATTCACCTTCGCGCGTTCGGTGACCACGGCCGTGTCGTGGCCGACCTGGTCGACACCCTGCGGGACACGGTCACCCCGGGGGACGGTCTCTCACTGGTCGCCGAGGACGACGGGCAGATCGTCGGGCACGTCATGTTCACCCGCAGCCTGCTCGACGCCCCTCGTCGGCTGGTTCCGGTGCAGGTGCTCAGCCCGCTGGCTGTCATGCCCGAGCACCAGAAGCGCGGTGTCGGATCGGCGTTGGTCCAACGCGGACTGAAGGTCCTCGCTGATCGGGCCGTCCCTCTCGTCTTCCTGGAGGGCGATCCGGGCTACTACTCCCGTTTGGGGTTCGCGCCCGGCGGCGACCAGGGCTTCCGGAAGCCGTCCTTGCGCATTCCGGACGGCGCCTTCCAGGTCATCCGGCTGCCGGGGTACGAGACGTGGATGACGGGGACGCTGGTCTATGCGGAACCGTTCTGGAGGCATGACGCGGTCGGCCTCCGCGACCCCGGCGCATAGCGCCGCGAGGCTACTGCCGGCCTAACGTTAAGGGCCGTTCGGACGCAGCTTGGGACGGCGTGGAGCTTGCCGGGCTGTCGCCGAGGCAGCCCACCCCGGAACGGGATCGCCGGGATACCCCGCACCAGGTGGCACTCGGCGCCCAGGGGCCGCCGCATTCGCCGTCGTGGTCGCACCGACGAGCTCCCTCTGGCGGGCGGCCCGGCGGCCCCGCTCGGCTCGGACCCGTGGACGCCCACCTCGATCAGATGCGAGGAACCCGAGACCCCGTGCCCCCGGGACCCGCCCACTTGACTCGTTTTGCATAATGCAAAGGTATGGAAGGGGTGCGATGAGCGCCGTACCGGCGACAGCGGACGGGAAGCAAGTGACCAGCAGCGCGACGAGTGGCTTCACACGCGGGCCGAGGCTCGCAGGACTTCGCACCGCACCAGCGAGCCTGATGGCACTGGCCGTCTTGGTGGGCGCCGGGGCGGGCGCGGGCTCGGTCGTCTTCCGCTGGTGCATTACGACGTTCACCCGTCTCCTCTCCGGTCATGCCGATTACGCCGCCTCGGCCGGCGCGAGCAATGGGCATGTGCCGTGGCTCGGTCCGTACTTTCTTCTCCTCGCTCCTGTCATCGGCGGTCTGCTGTACGGGCCCTTGGTACACGGCTTCGCCAAGGAGGCGCGGGGTCACGGAGTGCCCGAGGTCATGCTCGCGGTGGCCCAGCGCGGCGGACGGATCAGCCCCAAGGTGGCCGTGGTCAAGACGCTCGCCTCCGCCCTGACCATCGGTTCCGGCGGGTCGGTGGGCCGTGAGGGCCCGATCGTGCAGATCGGCTCGGCGCTCGGCTCAACGCTGGGCCGGGTGGCCAAGGTGAGCGAGGGCCGGATGCGGCTGCTGGTCGCCTGCGGTGCGGCGGGCGGGATCGCGGCCACCTTCAACGCGCCGCTGGCCGGTGTCTTCTTCGCCATGGAGCTGATCCTGGGCACCCTCTCCGCCGAGGCGTTCGGTGCGGCGGTGCTGGCCAGCGTCACCGCGAGCGTCATCGGGCGCGCGGCCTTCGGCAACGCGGCCTTCCTGCGCCTGCCGGCCTTCCGCGTCGAGCACCTCGCCCAGTACGGTCTGGTCGCACTGCTGGGCGTGGTCGCCGCGGCGGTCGGAGTGGGTTTCTCGCGGTTCCTGTACCTGATCGAGGACGCTTGCGATTGGCTCTGGCGCGGCCCGGAGTGGCTGCGCCCGGCGGTCGGCGGCCTCGCCCTGGGCCTGCTGTTGCTGGTCCTGCCCGAGATGTACGGCGTCGGCTATCCGGTGCTGCAGGAGGCGACCGCGGGCGGCTACGCGGTCGGCTTCCTGCTGCTGTTGCTGGGCGGCAAGATGCTGGCGACCAGCCTGACGATCGGGATCGGCGGATCGGGCGGGGTCTTCGCGCCCAGCCTGTTCATCGGCGCGATGCTGGGCTCGGCGTACGGCATCGGGGTCCACCGGATGCTGCCCGGCGCGGCGGGCCCGGTGGGCGCCTACGCACTCGTGGGCATGGGCGCCGTGTTCGCCGGGGCGGCGCGGGCACCGATCACCGCCGTGGTGATCCTCTTCGAGCTCACCGGCGAGTACTCGATCATCCTGCCGTTGATGCTGGCCATCGTGCTCGCCACCGCTTCCAGCCGCCTGCTGACCCGCGACACGATCTACACCCTCAAACTGCGCCGCCGCGGCATCGACCTGGAGGGCCCCGCTCGCGGGGCGCGCATCGGCGCTCAGCAGGTCAGCACCGTCATGGAGGTCCTGCCCTCACCCCTGCCCGCGGCCACGGGATTGACGGACGCGGCCGACCTGCTGAGCCGGTCGGGCCACGGAGCGCTCCCGGTGCTCGACGAGGCCGGAGACTACGTCGGCGTCGTCACCGCCCAGGCGGTGGCCGAAGCGCTCGCGGAACAGCCGGAGGGCGCACCGAGGCTCGTCGGGCAGCTCGCCGAGCCGCCCGCTTCCGTCACGGCCGACCAGCCCCTGGCCCAGGCTCTGCACGCCCTGCTCTCAACGGGAGGGACCGGCATGCCAGTCCTCGAGTCGGCCCACGGCAAGCCGGTCGGCTGGCTCAGCCACCAGAGCGCGCTGCGCGCGCTGCACACGCCTGCATAGCGACGCCGCTCGCTCCCACGGCGCCCCCACGCATGACCGACGACGAGCCCACCCCGGAAATCCCGGACGAGCGACCGTCGACCACTCCGTCTCCAAGGCCGTCGCGAAGATCGCCCGCTGCCATCTCCTCCTCATCGACGACATCGGCATGCTGCCCTGCGGCCAGGGGTGTCTGCGGCCCAGTCGGCTCGCAGGTCCTGGTCGAGATCAAGCAGGTTCCACGTGATCACGCCGTGAGCATCGCAGCCACCACTGACACACGCCCGCCAAACAGGGGTCGCAGCTCGCCATGATCGTCGGTTTCTTCGGCGCCTGGCCGGTCAACGGCCGGCTGGTTCGGGCGGGCTGGAAAGCCGAAATGAGCGAACCACGGCGACGGCGCTCCCGGCGACGAGGGCGACGACCCACGGGGCCAGGTCGCGCAGCGGCCCCGTCGGCGTCGTCCCGACTCCCAGGCCACGGGGGGCGACCCGCCCTTTCGGGTCGTAGAGGACGGCGAGAGCGTCTCCAGGCCGCGTTGCCCGACCGCAGCCGCGCCAGATGCGCACCGTGAGCGGCGCGCCGTCGGGGTCCACCACCGAGCAGAGGTAGCGGCCGCGTCCGTTGCCCGCCGCTCGCCCTGCCTCGACGGATGTCACCACCACGGGCTGCACCCGCCCCTCTGCCGCGAGCAGCACGCCCGCGGCGGCCTGCGGGGCCTGAAGCGCAAGGAATGCGGCGATTACGGCGACGATGCCGACCAGCGCGCGGCCGGCCCGCACCAGGAGCAGATAGAGGACGAGGGCCACCGCGCAGGCGAGGCCGGCTTCGCCGTTTGCCAGCGAGGGTCTGCCGGTCCAGACGCCGACCACCGTGGTGCCGACGATCGCTCCGGCTCCGAGGGTTCCCGCAAGAATCCCCTCCACCATCAGCCACCTCGGCGGCAGACCGACGAATTCGGCCGGCCCCCACACCACGGACCGCATATGCGCCATCAGGTGTGGCTCCGCCGCGGACCGGTGCACACCCCGTCGACGCATCACCTGTCTCGTCCGCAACGTCGTTTCCCGTCCATCACCGGCCCCGTGCCCTGCCGCGCCGGACGGATCCCGTCTGCCCGGCGAAGCGCACTCGCAAGACCCGCACTGCCACGTCAGAGCCCGGCGAGCGAAGCCTCAAGCCCACCATTCGCTTGCATTATGCAAAAACATGGCAGGTCCGGGGAAGGGGGGCGAGGCCGGCCCCGGACCCATGACGGGTCACCTGTCGCGCGCCACCGTGGCGTCCACCACCCAGCCGAGCGGGTGCGGCTCAAGGGCGTCCACCGCTGGAGCCGGGGGCTCCGTCCCTGCCTCGTTGAAAGCGTTGAGCGCCTCGATGAGCGCCAGCCGCTGCGTCGGGCTGAGGCGGGCCACGATCGAAGCGATCTCGGCGCGTCGCCGGGCGGTCACATTCTCGACCGTGCGGCGACCTTCCTCGGTGAGCCGCAGCAGTGTCTCGCGGCGATTGTCGGGATTGGCCTGCCGATCGGCCAGCCCGGCCGCGATGAGCCGGTCCACCATGCGCATGGCCGTCGACGGAGCCACCTGGAGCAGGTCCGCGAGCGCGACGAGCTTGGTGGCGCCCCTGGTGGACAGTACGACCAGCATCCGGAACTGCGGGACGGTCACCCGCTCCTCGACCTCGGCCAAAGACCGGGCGGAGATGGCCACGAGCAGCCTGGAGGCGGTCAGCACCGCCCGGGTGACCGCATCAACGTCTTCCATGGCCCCCACGGGGGTGTCGCGCTCCGGCATGCGTCCTTTCTACCGTGCCAAGTCCCTGCCCTCGCACGCCAGGGGAACGGATTCTGCTTCCAGTCGGCCGCGGTACCGGAGCAGGAGCATCGCAGCGTCGTCCTGAAGCGGCCCGGCAGCGTGCCGCACCAGGTCCTCGCGAAGGGCCTCCAGGGCGCGCTGCGCGTCGGGATCCTCGAGCAGGTCCGCCCGATCACGGAGGGGGTAGAAGCAGCCGCGTGCGTCCCGTGCCTCGGTGACGCCGTCGGTGTAGAGCAGAAGCTGATCGCCAGGCCCGAAGTCCACCCGATATGGCTCCGGGGCCTCGCCCACGTGCGCGCCCAGGCCGAGGGGCAGGGCGTAGGAGGGAGGCTGCGGGAAATCGACGGTGCCGCCCTCCCGGACGACCATCGGGGCCGGGTGACCGTGGTTGAGGAAGACGACGTCGTGCCCTGGGCCGAACTCGGCCAGCACGGCCGTCACGAACTTCTCTCCTCTCAGTTCCCGGGCCACGCTCCGCTCCAACCGCTCGCCCAGGCCGACCAGGTCGGGCTCGTCGTGAGCCGCCTCCCTGAAGGCTCCGAGCACCACGGCGGCGGTCTCCACCGCGGCCAGCCCCTTGCCCTGCACGTCACCCACGATCACCCGGATCCCGTGCGGCGAGGCGACCACTTCGTACAGGTCACCGCCGATGCGCGCCTCGGCAACCGCCGAGGTGTACGACACCGCCACCTGCAGCGGCCCGGCGGTCCGCGGTACCGGCCGCAGCAGCACCCGCTGGGCCACCTCCGCGATCGACTTCACGCCGGCCAGTTCCTCCTCCCGGTGCGAGCGCATCACGGCCGCGGCGATGCCCGCGCCGGTGACACCCACGACCGACGCCATCGCCGTGAACCCCCGGCGTTCCACGAACAGCCCGTCGTACAGGCCGAGCCCCACGCACACCAGCAGAGCCACCACGCCGATCAGCGCCGTACGCCGCCATCCGCCCAGCAGCCCCGAGAACGCAGGGCCGAGCGAGACCAGCGGCAGGAACCCGATGCCCGGCCCGGCGACGACATCCGCCGCGGCCACCACAGCCATCACCGCCACCGGCATCCAGAACAGCACCGGGACACCGGCTGCCGACTTGGCCATGGTCATGGCGTCCTTCCGCTGGACAGCAGTGCTTGAGAGCGGCTCTGGCGCTTCTGGCCACCGCTACCGTCTACGTTTAGACTATGCAAAGGTTCTGCGATGAAGCAGACCCGACTGCGCTCCTCGGCTCATCCATGCCGAGTGCCGTTTCCGATCCCTTGGATGGCGACGATGCCCGACAGGCAGACCGAGCCGGACCGGCCCCCGCTCCCCACCGGCTGGCGGCGCCTCGCCGCTCGCTTGCCGCTTCTCTTCTTCCGCTGCCGCCTGGGATGGGTCTTCGGCGGACGGCTGCTCCTCCTGCACCACAGAGGTCGCGTGACGGGCCTCGACCGACAGGTGATCCTCGAGGCAGTGGGGCACACCGTCCGACGGCAGCTGGATCGTCGCCTCCGGCTTCGGTCCGGGGGCAGCCTGGTACCGCAACCTGCTTGCGGAGCCTAAGACCGTCATCCAGGTGGGCAACCGCCACTACGCCGTGACGGCCCACTTCCCCACCTCGGACGACGGGGCCGAGATCATGGCGCACTACGCCGCCCGGCATCCTCGGTTCGCACGCCGCCTGTGCGCGTTCATGGGCCTGCCGTCAAACGGGACCGACGCCGGATTCCGCGAAGCCGGCAGGGCCATTCCCTTCGTGCGCCTGGTCGCCGGAACCGACTCCCCGCCGCCCTGACCGCCCTCGTCCTCGACAGCTGCACCGATCCGACGATCGACGAGCCTGGGGCGCGGCTTTTTCCTGCGAGTCGAAGGCGGCCAAGATCGGGGTCGGCGTGTATCCCGTAGTGGGTCGCCAGCCGCTTTCACTCGGCGTCGAGCTGGTGGTCGGCCCAGACGTAGCTTTCGGGGAGCAGGTCCGCGATACCGACGGTGCGCACGCGGTCGCCTTCGCCGACGATGACCTTGATGCCCGGGAAGTAGTCGAGAAGGACCTGACGGCATCGGCCGCACGGGGGGACGACCCCCCGGTCGCGGTCACCCACGGCCACGATCGTGTCCAACTCGTACAACCCCTGGGCGGCCGCCGCCCCGATGAGCACCAGCTCGGCGCAGGGGCCTCCGGTGAAGTGGTAGGCGTTCACCGCCGTCACGATCCGGCCGTCCTGAGCGCGGCCGGCGGCCGCCATGGTGTGGTTGTCACCCCGGCAACGAGTGCGGGCTACGTGAGCCGCAGTCTGGATCAGTTCGCGGTCGACGGGGTGGCTCTGCACGGTCGTCTCGTCTCCTCTGCCTACGTCAGGTGTCAAGCGACGTTGACCTGTGTGAGGTGGGGGCGCAAGCGCATATCGGCATGATCTGTTGCTGCATCATCCGGCGGAACAGCCGGACGGCGCGGTCAGCCCCTGACGATCCTTCTCTCGACGTCGGGAAACCCCTTGTCCCACCAGTGTCCGTAGCGTCGGTAGACGGCTGGATCGCGGTCGGCGAGCAGCACGGACAGCTTCTGCGCCTCCTCGGTCAAGCCCTGCCACGCGGCCTTGCCGAGCTTGTGGAAGGCGGTCAGCTCCAGTCCCCCGTCGGCCGCGCGCCACACTCCGGCGACGTGACCGTCGACGAGCAGGCAGGGCAGCACGTCGCCGTTGCGCCGCACGACCAGCGGCCGGTACTCCTCGGGCACCACGCGCCCTGCCCCGATGTGGGCCAGCAGGGTGCTGTCCCACATCGGCAGCAGCCGCGGCGGTGCCGGGGTGTCCTCGGAGGGCACGGTGGCACCCGCCAGGTCGAACAGGGCGGCGCGGCCCGGACCCGTCACCCGCACCACCCGGTCGCCGAGTTCCTGCAGGGCCCGGGTGATCACGGGGCGCGTCAGCAGGGTGAACCGGGCGAAGTCCTGGGCCGACGCCGGTCCGAACGCCCGCAGGTAGGCGACCAGGAGCCGCTCGACCCCGGCGTTCGCTTCCTGCGACGCGGAGCCGGGGGTCGCCGAAGAGTCCCGGTAGGTGTTCGGCTGTGTGAACGACCACGGGCCGCCGGTCGGAGCATGGTGCAGCGGCGCGTACGTGCGCAGCGCCCACCACACGCGGTGCGCGTGCTCGCCGTACCGTCCCGTGAGCTCGCTCTGCACCTCGGCACCGGTGCGGGGTCGCGCCAGGAACCCCGCGAGCTCGGGAAGCAGCGCGTCGGCGTCGGCGGGGTTCAGCCCCGTCGCGGTGAAGCGGCGGTCGTAGAGCCGCGACGCCCGCAGACTGCTCAGCATCGCGGCGCGGTAGGGCGTGTAGTCCTCGGCGTGCACGGCGTGCAGAGTGATGCGCATCAGGGTCGCCTTCACGATACGGCCGTCCGCGAACGCCGTATCGAGGTCCTGGGGCGCGAAGTCCTGCACGCGGTTCCACAGTGCCAGGTAAGGTGACGCCGGTGTCTGCGCCTGCAGAGCGCACACCCGGCGAACCGCATCCGCCACATCGAGGCGCCGGCGTCCGAGCAGGAGCTGACGGTCCAAGGTGGCCAGAGCGAGCTGACGCGCGGTGAGGTTCATGGCCGGATCGTGCCACTTCCGGCTCTCGCGCGGGTCAATTGGCGATACAGGCCGGTCAGTTGAAGAACCTCGCACGGCATAGGGACATGCGGGGACGGCGGCACGACGAGCCGCGTGCCGCCGACGCCGTGATGCTCACCCCTCGCCGTAGCGCGCCGCGATGTCCTGGGACGTCGCCCACCGGCTGTAGGTGGGCGACTGGGGCCAGCCCTCGGGCGAGTCCTGCCATTCCTCCTGCCGTCCGTACGGCAGTACGTCGATCAGCGCGAAGGTGTGGCTGAGCTGCTCGGTCCCCCGGCCGTTGGTGTGCCAGGTGCGGTAGACGGTGTCGCCGTCGCGCAGGAACACGTTGACGGCGAACCCTCCGTCTGGCGGGGCGCCGACGTCGGCCCCGAACGAGCTGTTGGCGGTCGAGTACCACGTCATCCGATTGCCGACCCGCTGCTTGTAGGCGAGGGCTTCCTTGATCGGGCCCTGGGTGACGACGACGAACCGTGCATCGTAGGCGTCCAGGAACTCCAGGCGGGTGTACTGCGAGGTGAACCCGGTGCAGCCGGGGCACTGCCATTCCTTGCCCGCGAACCACATGTGGTTGTAGACGATCAGCTGCTTCTTGCCTTCGAAGACGTCCACGAGCCGAACCGGGCCGTCCTCCCCTTCGAGGGTGTAGTCGGGCATTTCGACCATCGGCAGGCGGCGGCGCTCGGCGGCGATGGCGTCGAGCTCCCGAGTCGCGGCCTTCTCCCGGGCGCGCAGTGCCTCGAGCCGGTGCTCCCAGGTCGCGGCGTCGACGACGGGTGGTAGGGCGTGGGTGGTCATGGTCCCCTCACAGAGCTGGTGCGTGGCTTTCGCTTCCGTGGAGACAGACCCCGGCGGGCACCGGAACTCATCGGTCTCCGGCGAAGCCGGTCACCTCTCTGATGATCTACTGGCACATGGGGACCCGGCCGCAGTCGCTCCGCGGCACGTTCGGCAGCCGGTTCTGGATCGACACGTGGGACTACCCCGACATCGGCGTCTACTTCGCCGCCACTCCCTCCGCCGGCCACGACATGCTCGCCCTCGACTACCGCGCGTGCGGCAGGCTCGGCGAGCCGACTGTGGTCCACGTCGACCAGGAGTACGACTTCGCGATCACTTTGGTCGCTGAGAACTTCGAGGCGTTCATCACGGGCCCGGTCGACGGATCCGTCTACGACACCTCGGAGCATGACCGGCTCGCCGCCCTGGCCGCGGTGCGCGACGGCGGTTTCTCTCCGGTCCTGCTGCGTGCCTTCCGCGAGTTCTCTCCGGTCCTGCTGCGTGCCTTCCGCGAGGTCGCGGACGTCCTGCCCGGCGCGGACCGCCGCATGCGGGCGCTCGCGGAGGCCGTCGTACGCGACAAGGGGTACTTCGCCCTCCACGCCGACGCGCGCTCCCTGTTGATGTACGACTACCTGTTCTGGCTGTTCACCAGCTTCAACCAGGTCGGCTCCTTGGAGGGCTACCTCGCGAACCCTCCAGAGTCTCAGCGTTCCTACGCGCAGCCGTACTACGGGCTCATGATCGCCTTCGGCGTCGCCTCCGATCCGTACGGCTTCTGCACCGGCGGATATGCCCCCGGCTTCGTGGAGCAGTGGTGGAAGTCCCGCCTCGCCTCGGGCCACATCGCGGAGACCGCCGACGGCTACCGGTTGACCGACGCCGCCGTGGCCGCGCTGCTCCACGAACTCGCTTCCGCGGCCGGAGAGGATGGTCAGCCGTGCACGTGAGGGCGACGCGCTGAACGGCGGACGGATCGGCACTCCCCGGCTGCTGGGAAAATCAGAAGGCGGATGCCGGTGCGTGGTTGGCAGGATGGCCGCGCTCCGCATTCGCTGGAAAGGACGCGACGACCGTGGCTCGTGCTATCACCCTTATCCGCTCGGACTCCCTGTCCGACGTCGCCGAGTACGCCTATGCGGCCACGGCGCCCGCCGAGTCCCGCCTGATCTTCCTCGCTGGAGCGTGTCCCTTGAACGACGACGGCTCGACCGCGGCGATCGGGGACTACGCGGGCCAGGCCTCGAAAGCCGTTGAGAACATGCAGGCTGCTCTCACTGCCGCGGGCGCGTCACTGCGGGACGTCATCAGTACGCGGGTGCTTGTCGCATCGGCCCGGCGGGAGGACCTGGTCGCTGCCTGGAAGGTGGTCCGGGACTCGTTCGCCGACCATGACGTCCCCAGCACTTTGATGGGCGTTACTGTGCTCGGCTACCAGGACCAGCTCGTCGAGATCGAGGCCGTGGCCGCCGTACTCGATGCGTGAGACCCGGCGCCGCGCTGCGGCGGCGCAGCGCTGCCACGGATGGATCTGTATCGCGTCGCTCCATAGCTCCGGCTCGGTCGCCCCAGCGCCCGTAGCCCCGGCGCCGCCCGCCTCTGAACTGGTCTTTTGCCTTGACAGCGGCGCGGCGGGTGGTGTGTTCCCACCTGGGGAGCCGTCCCGGCGATCCTCTTGTGCGTCACGTCTGCGCCAGAGGCCCGCCACCGGACCGGGGTGATCGTAACGGGGGTGTCGATGCCGGAAGCGATCAGTCCGGGGGGGGGGGGGGGAGACGAGTGGCCGCCCTGTTCACTTGCGCCAGAACAGGTGATGCGTCACGCCGCTCGGGCTGGGTACGACGTCGAGGTGGAACCGGTCGAGCAGCTCCTCGGGGGACTCCCAGAGACGTAGCCCGGTTCCGAGTTTCACCGGTGAGACCGCCACGTGCAGGGTGTCGACGAGGTCGGCGTCGAGGAAGTTCCGGATGGTGGTGACCCCGCCGCCGAGGCGCACGTCCTTGCCGAGTGCCGCCTCCCGCGCCTGCTCGAGGACCGTGGCCGGGTCGCCGTCGACGAAGTGGAACGTGGTGTCGGAGAGTGTGAACGAGGGACGCTTGTGGTGGGTCATGACGAACACCGGGGTGTGGAACGGGGGCTCCTCTCCCCACCAGCCGCGCCAGTCGTGGTCGTGCCAGGGCCCGCGCTGGGGCCCGAACTTGTTGCGGCCCATGATCTCGGCGCCGATGTTGTGCGCGAAGTCCCGCGTGAAGTAGTCGTCCAGGCCCCGGCTGCCTCCGGGGTCGCTGCGCATGGGCCAGCTCGCTGTGGCGCCGGCCCATGCGAACAGCCTCTCGGGCTCGACGTGACCGAACGGCCTCTCGAGACTCTGGTCCTCACCGGCAGCGATCCCGTCGCTCGAGACACTGAAGTTCTGGACTCTCAGTAGCTGCGGCACGTGTTCCTCCTGCGTTGTCGACGACGGTGACGACGGTGATGACTCCCCGGGGCGGCAGGACTCATCGGGCACCGCCCGTGCCCCGGGCCGCTCGTGGGAGAACGACATGACGCGGTCTTCGGCGGCGTCGTGTCAGTATTCCTCGCCGGGAGCAGGTGAACCTGCACGTCAGCACCGGCGCCCCTCCGATCGGCACCAGTTGACGGTACCGGAGCACATGGCAGATATGCCTCCCGTACAACCCTTCCTCCACATCCGGCGTCAAACACGGCACCGGAGACAGGAACGGGACCTGTCCGGACACCCCCCGCGCCCCCGAGCAAGCCGGTCGTATCTGAGCCAAGGAGCCGCTCATGCGCAAGCACCGCTCGGCCGCCGTCGCGGCGGCATCGTTTCTCCTCGTGACGGGCGCGGTCATCGCGACCGCTCCGAGCGCCTACGCCGGAACACCCGGCGGAACACAGGCCAACGACCGCAACACCGACTTCAACGGAGACGGATACGACGACGTGCTCGTCGGCGGCCCCGGGGCGGCGGTCGGCGGGTACAAGGGCGCCGGCATGGTCACCGTGCAGTACGGCGGGCCCAAGGGCATCGGCACGACCAGAGCCAAGGCCTTCAGCCAGAACTCCACGGGTGTCCCCGGCGCCGCCGAGACCGGAGACGGCTTCGGCACGTCGCTCGCCACCGGCGACCTCGACGGCGACGGTTACGACGACGCGATCATCGGCATCCCCGGCGAGGACCTCGGCACCGTCGCCAAGGCGGGTGGCGCCGTCATCCTCTGGGGCACGCCGAACGGCCTCACCGGATCGGTCAGCGACTGGCTGGAGTCGGACGGCCCCACCGCGGGCGGCCGGTTCGGCGCCTCGCTCGCCGCGGCCCGCTTCGATGACACGACCCCGGGCGACCTCCTCGCCGTCATGGACTCGGTCGGGCTGACGGTCTACACCTTCGAGCCCGCCCCCCAGCCCAGCGCCAAGAGCACGGACACGCAGGCGCGGCGGCCGGTGCAGAAGTCGCGCACCACGCTCACTTCGCCTCCCCGGAAGACGCTCAGCCGGGCCTCTGCCGACGACGCGCCGGGCATCCAGCCCAAGTCGATGACCACGGGCGACTACGACAACAACGGCTTCGCCGACCTGGTCGTCTCAGGCACCAGCGTGGGCGACGAGCCGGGCTACGGCTGGTCGTACATCCTGCCCGGCACCGCGTCGAACCAGGAGCCGCTGCCGGTCACCGCGGTACGCGGCGGCCCGGTCGTCGCGTCCGGCGACATCAACGGCGACGGCTACGACGACCTGGTCACCGGAGAGCCGCACAGCCCGGACGACGGCGGTGCGAGCATGACCGGCGGCATGGTCGGCGTCTACTACGGCAGTGCCGACGGGCCCGCCGGCCAGGAGGGGCCGGGAACCCCGCCCGTGTGGTGGACCCAGAACTCGGCGGGCGTGCCGGGCGCGAGCGAGCAGGGCGACGGCTTCGGCACGGACCTCTCCGTCGGCGACAGCAACGGCGACGGGTACGCGGACGTGGCGATCGGTGTCGCGGGCGAGGACATCGGCAGCGTCGCGGACGCGGGCGCTTTCACGGTCCTGCGTGGCTCGGCCAAGGGCATGACGTCCACCGGCGCACTGTCCGTGACCCAGGGCACCGCGAACGTCCCGGGCACGGTCGAGAAGGGTGACAAGTTCGGCGGCCAGGTCTCCTTCACCGACCCGAACGACGACGGCCGTTTCGGCCTGCTCGCCTCGGCACCCGGGGAGAACACCAACGACGGCTACGTCTGGGTGTTCTCCGCGGGCAGCTCGGGCCTGACCACCTCCGGCTCCTGGAACTACGGCGCGAGCGCGTTCGGCGGCCTGCCGACGGACGCGCGCTACGGTGCGGCGATCGACGACTAGACGCTTCGCCCGGGCGGTGCACGGAGAGCGGCCCGTACGCGGCCTTCGATCACGTACGGGCCGATGGGCCGCCACGCGCCCGGCCGAGAACCCTTGTCGCAGCACCGCATGCCGTGGCCTCGCGGCCGTGGCATGCGGTGCCCCACCAGCCGACGCTTCGACGGCAACGACGGAACGGCGTCCATCGACTCCGCGGAGATCAGCACGACTGTCGTTCGTGGTCGCTTGCGCCATCGTCCACGTACTTCATCACGTTCGGCGCCGACTGCCAGAGGCGCGGGAAGAACTCACGGACTGGCAAGAGCAAACCCGTGAGCGACAGGACGATGAAGACCACCTGATGGATGTGATCCTTGCCTGGCGGCAGCCGAGCCACCAAGTGCACAACCCAGAAGACCGGATAGAACCACTGCGTGAGCCATGCCCATTGATCCCGGCGGCGGAACGGGCCCAGTGTCGTCGTCATCCCGAACAGACCCATGCCGATCGACGCCATGCCGTCAGCCCGCATGAGTGGTTCGGGGGAGGGTGGCGCCACGACTGTGACGATGCCGAAGGCCAGAATGCCGGCACCGACGATGGACAAGCAGATCCAACTGACCTTCATACGGGCGCTTGTGCGCTGCACGTGGGAACCTACCCGTCTTCGATGGATGATGGATCAGGTTCGGCGGTGTCGAGGGCCCCGTCAATCCCTTCCGACAGGGCTGGTCGGGGCCCTCGACCAATGATTTGCCGGCGTCGCGCTCGCGGCGGCAGACATTCACTCCACTGATAAGCGGCGAGGGCCAGAGACTGCCTGACCCACGGTGATCGGGATATGGCGGAGACCGCCAAATATGCCGTGGTGGTCGGCACTTCAGCCGATGCGAGTCCCCGTTCCGCTGACACGGACGCGTGAGTCACCCGCGCGCAGCGTCACCGTGAGCTCGCCGGGACGGCCCAGGTCCTCGCCCTGATGCAGGCTGAGAACGGCGTCCTCGGGGACCAGGCCCAGCTCGCGGGCGTACGCACCGAACGCGGCGGCCGCGGCGCCGGTCGCGGGGTCCTCGATGACGCCGCCGACGGGGAACGGGTCACGAACGTGGAAGACGGTGGCCGACTCCCGCCACACCAACTGGACCGTGGTCAGGTCCAGGCGGTGCATCAGGGCTTCGAGACGCGCGAAGTCGTACGCAAGGTCCGCCAGACGCGCGCGAGTCGCCGCCGCGAGCACGAGATGGCGGGCACCGGCGAACGCGATACGGGGCGGAAAGGCCGGGTCGAGATCGGCGACCGGCCAGCCGAGCGCGGCGAGCGCCTCCGCGAGGTCGACGTCAGCGATCCTCTCGACGTACGGCTCGACACTGGTGAGTGTGGCAGTGACCGTCCCGCCCTCCTCGGCCACCTGCACCGGCACGGTGCCGGCGGGCGTCGCGAAAAGCAGTTCCCCGGGACCTGTCCGCTCGGCGAGCGCGACGGCGGTCGCGACGGTGGCGTGCCCGCAGAACGGCACCTCGGCCTTCGGACTGAAGTAACGGATGCTGTAGGCCCTTCCTCGCCGGCCGCCGAGATCCTCCGGGGGCGCGGTCAGGAAAGCGGACTCCGAGTATCCGAGGTCGGCGGCGATGGCCAGCATGGCGCTGTCGTCCAGTCCGGTGGCGTCCAGAACGACGCCGGCGGGGTTCCCGCCGTCGGGGGCGCTGGAGAAGGCGGTGTATCGCAGCACCTCGGGCCGCGGCGCGTTTGTCGTCATGGTTGCGGCAACACGGGGCGGCCCGCGGCTATTTCCCAAGGAAACGTTGACCTTGCGGCGTTCGGCCCGCTCGTGCTCACACGTCGGCGAGCCGACGGTCTCCGGGGCGATCTGCGTGCCCCAACCCTGGAGCCCGCACATTGACGCGCGGCCGGAGTCTCAGTGACCGAGTCAAGCTCCATACCTACGGGCGGGGTGCTTGCTGCCCAATGAGCCCTTGACCTTGCCGCTGGCGGCAGGGTTGAACGATGCCGAGCATGAACAGCACCGCGACGCAGAGCAATAGAGTTGTCGTCGTCACCGGAGCCGGCACCGGCATCGGCCGGGCAACGGCCCGTGCCTTTGCCGCCGAGGGCGCCCATGTGGTCGTGATCGGACGACGCAGCGAGTTGCTGGAGGAGACCGCGGCCGGACACAACCGGATCATGCCGCTGCCGGCTGACCTCACAGCCGAGGGCGAGCCGGAGCGGATCGTCCAGACCGTGGCGAGGACATACGGCCGGTTGGACGTGCTGGCAGCCGGGCGTCGCGCAGTGAGAGTTGAGCCGTGTCCGGGTCGACCGGTGAAGCCAGTGGCGTGACTCAGAGGTGTTCCTGGAGTCCTGGCGCGGAGCCGCGCCTGCGGGAAACCCCCGCCAGCTCCGCCTGCGGCTGTTCTCCGCCGGAGCCCAAGTGGTCACCACCAGCCGCCGCCGCACTCTTCGCCTCGCGAAGCATTGGCCCTTCACCAGCGTGATCACTGCCACCCTGGCACAACTGGAAGCCCGCACGCCGATCAGCCCCGACAATCTGACGACACACCAGTCAAGTCCCACTACCCATTGTGTATGCGTCCTAACATTCCGTGAGGAGATGATCGACGCCCGCGGGCCGCAGAAGGCGAGAGAAATGATTGCACGAAGAGACGTGCTCGTAGTCGGGGCCGTTGGCGGGGCGGCCCTGGTCCTTCCAGGACCTAATGGGGCGGTGGCACTCCCGAATGGGACCGTGGTGGCCCCAAGCGCCAGGTCTGTCGGCACATTCCCAGTCCCCACCCTGGACCCCACAACCATCCCGAAATACGTCACCGACCTGGTGATCCCGCCGGTGATGCCGATGGCTCGCCACTCGAAGCGTCATGACATCGACACATACGTCATCGGCGTCCGGCAGTTCAGCCAGCAGGTATTGCCGCCCACTTTGCCGTCCACCACCGTATGGGGATACGGCTCGCTCGGGGACAGCAACACCTTCAACTATCCGTCGTTCACCATCGAGGCCAGGGTCGATCGGCCTGTCCGGGTCACCTGGGTGAACGATCTCGTCGACGACCAGGGCCGTTTCCTCCCGCACTTGCTGACGGTCGACCCCACCCTGCACTGGGCGAACCCGCCCGGCGGCAATGTCGGGCGCGATTCCCGGCCGACGTTCAGCAATACGCCGCCTCCGTATGACGGACCCGTGCCGATCGTCACTCACCTGCACGGTGGGCATTCCGCCGAGGAGAGCGACGGCTACGCCGAAGCGTGGTACCTGCCACGCGCGAACAATATTCCTCCTGGATTCGCCACCGTGGGCTCGTTCTACAACGAGTTCCGGGAGAAGTTCGCCGATGAGCACGGCCTGAAGTGGAAGCCGGGTACCGCGACCTTCCAGTACGCCAACCGCCAACGGGCGGCGACCATCTGGTTCCACGATCACACCCTGGGTATGACCCGGCTCAACGTGTACGCCGGGCCCGCCGGATTCTATCTGCTGCGTGGCGGCGAGTGTGATCTGCCCAAGGGGGTTCTGCCCGGGCCGGCGCCCGCCTTCGGCGATCCGCCGGGCACGCGGTACCACGAGATCCCCCTGGCCATCCAGGACCGCTCGTTCAACTCAGACGGCTCGCTGTTCTACCCCACGAGCCGGGAATTCTTCGACGGGTTCCCTGGGCCGTACATTCCCACCACCGATGTATCGCCCTACTGGAACCCCGAATTCTTCGCCAACACCATGGTGGTCAACGGTCGGACATGGCCGAAGCTCGAGGTCGAGCCGCGCCGCTACAGGCTGCGCTTCCTCAACGGATGCAATGCCCGGTTCCTGATCCTGAAGATCGCGGACAATCCGACCGCCCGGCCGGCCCAGTCGGCTGTACCGTTCTGGCAGATCGGCAACGAGGGCGGGTTCCTGCCCGCACCGGTACAGCTGGAGCAGCTGCTGTTGGCCAACGCGGAGCGGGCCGACGTCATCGTCGACTTCACCGGGATCCCGGAAGGCACCGAGCTGTACCTCATCAACGAGGGACCGGACTCGCCCTTCGGCGGCCGCGGCGTTCCCTTCGACGCGGCGGATCCGGACACTACCGGGCAGGTGATGAAATTCGTGGTCGGGCCGCTGGTGAGCAAGGACAAGAGCGTCCCGCCGGACAAGCTCAAGTTGCCCAAGATCAGGCCACTCGGCTCGCCGAGCGTCACTCGCCGGCTCTCCCTCAACGAGGTGACATCAACCAACGTCCCCCCAGTGCCGCCTGACACGCCGGTCGAGACCTTGCTCGGCACGGTCGACTCCGCCGGCAATCCGGTGCTGCTCGGCTGGGCCGACCCGGTCACGGAGAACCCGAGGGTGAACGCGACCGAAACATGGGAGCTGTACAACTTCACTGCGGACGCCCACCCGATCCACATCCACGAGGTGGCGTTCGAGGTGGTGAACCGGCAACCGTTCAATGGGCCACCCATTCCGCCGGAGAGCTGGGAGCGTGGCTTCAAAGACACCGTGATCGCCTATCCGGGAGAAATCACCCGGGTGAAGGCAACGTTCGACCGCCCTGGTCGCTTCGTCTGGCACTGCCACATCGTCGAGCACGAGGACAACGAGATGATGCGGCCGTACCAAATCGGAGGCAGACACAAGAAGGACCACTGACACGTCTGCGCCTGTGGTCGGTCACAGCAGTCGGGCCACCACGGAGGAGGTCTTCCGCATACAGCTACGGCCCGTGATAGCGAAAGGGGTTACGGCGAAGTGGTGGCCTGATCAACTTCGTCTGGCCTCCTGTGTGACCCCTGCGCACGACAGAGGGCCATTCGCTCAACACACGCGAATGGCCCTCTCACCTGCCCGGGGTCGCGGGGTTTGAACCCACTACCTTCTCGTCCCGAAGCAACTTGGGCGGGGGTGCTTCCTTGAGCTGCTGCGCGTCTCACCTGCTGTGACGGTCCGCGGGCAACCGCGGTTGTCCGCCGTTGTGCGTCGGCGTCGTCACGCAGTCAGACACGCACCGGGCATCGCTGCCCAGTGGGCTTACAAGGGCGTACTCGTCCCGCGTCAACCGGGCCTACCTGCGAGAGCGCGGGATCCGCTGCACGATTCCGGAGCCGGCCGACCAGGCCAGGAACCGCAAGCGGCGCGGGAAGACGGGCGGGCGGCCCCCAGCCTTCGACCGGGAGGACTACGAGGCCCGGCACGCGGTCGAGTGCGGGATCAACCGGCTCAAGCGCGATCGGGCAGTGGCCACCAGGTTCGACAAACTCGCGGTCCGCTTCGAGGCCACCGTCCTGATCGCCGCGATCGGTGAATGGCTGTGACCCGCCGGGCTGTCCCTCCCGCATGCCATGCTGACCGCGACCGGAGGTGGCCGTCCGGGCGGGGCACCCGGTCCACCTGTTGTGAGGCCCATCAAGATCATTACATCGTCATTACGTGATCAGTGGCAAACGGCTGTTTTCGGCGGCATCTGCCTGCACATACGCGAAGACCCCGGCCTCAGCGTTTCCGCTGGTGACGGGGCCTTTGGGCACCTTGTGCCGGGTGCCCCGGCAGGAGTCGAACCTGCGCACACGGCTCCTCGGGCCGCCACACGTGCCGGTGAACCACCTGCGTTCGCAGAATGCAGGGCTTGGGACCGGTCCTGTGAGGGAAGAATGCTGCTGGCGCAGTCGCCCTGCGGGGGCCACACGGTTGGCACCGCGCCCGCGCGCATCCATCACTCCAAGCACCACGATCGGACGGCCTCGTTTGACTACCGCCTCCAGCGAAGCGCTCACCGAGCGCATTCCCGGACGGTCCTGGACCGTACGGCTCACCGGGCACGCCGACCGTACGGCCACCGTCACGTGCAGCATCGCCGCCTGCCGGATGCCGGCGCGCTCCAGGGACCTGGCGGCACTGCGGGCTTTCGCCGCGCGGCATGCGGCCGCCCACGCCCGGGCCGCCACCGTCCGCGCCAACGCCTCCTGCCACTGCCGCGCCGAGCACTGCGAGGCGCACCCGCAGGCCACGGTGCACCACTGCACGGGCGGCGTGCTGCTCATCCTGCGCCACGACGCAACCGTCGGCCGCGTCTGGGTGGTCGAAGAGGTCTGCGAGAGCTGCGCGCCGCTGATCCCGCACGCCTCCGTCGTGGGCCGCGCCCAGCGACGCCCCACCCCCGTCGTGCAGCGGGCCGAGACGGTCCCGGCACCGGACGTCCCCCGTGTTCCCGGAGGGTTCTCCTCCGCGGGCGCCGCCGACACCGGCCCTCAGCCCGCACGCAGGCCGCGGCGGTCACCGCGCCCGCCGCGCGGCCGAAGCTCCAGGCAGGGACGCTGACGCCCCTGCGCTGCTGCTGTGGGGCCGCCCGCTGAGGAGGCGCGCCGTCCCCGGCTGTCGAGCAGTAAGTCCTTGATGAGCGAGCACACCGCTGCCCTGCTGGAGCCTGTCGGATGGGTCGGCCGGGCGGTCCGCCGTGACCAGCCACGACGTGCTGCGAAGCCGGACCGTGCCGTCCGCCGCCTGCTGGGCGCGTAGATGGTCCGTCAGGCTGCGGCAAGCTCGGGCCCGCGCGGGTGCATCAGCCTGTTCCATCAGGTGGCGGCCGGGGCCGGTACCCAGCAGAAATCGCGCCGCGTCCTCGGCTCCGTGCCCCCATGTCCCTTACGCCTGCGCCTGGTTGATGCTGATGCCGGTGAACCCGGACTTGGTGAGGACGTCGTGGATGCGCTCTGGGGCAGCCAGGGAGAACATGCCGGGCAGCCCCGGCCGCCCGAAGTCGCCGACGGGCAGAAGGTCGCGCAGTGACGCCATCGCCGCCACCCAGCCGTTGAGTGCGGCGTCAGCCGGGCAGACGAACGCCAGGCGCCCGCCGGGCCGCAGCGCCCGGCCGACGTTACCGAAGGCCGCTACCGGATCGGCGAAGAACATCACCCCGAAGCGGCTGACCGCCGTGTCGAACGCGCCTGCTTCGAAGGGGTACACCTGGGCGTCTCCCTGCGTGAAGGATGCGTTGGCGAGGCCCTCCCTCTCCGCACGGGCCCGCGCCGCGGCCAGCATCGGGCCGGACAGGTCGAGGCCCAGCGCATGCCCTTGGGGCGAGAACGAGAGAGGCCCAAGGCACCGCGCGGAGTGGCGACGCCGGACGTACGCGAGCGGCTGTTCGCGGCGGCCGAGCGCGTCGTGGGCGGGGCGGGCCCGGCGCGCTCACCAGCCGGGCCGTCACGACGGAGGCGGGCTGCTCCAAGGGTCTGCTGCACGCGCACTTCGCGGGGCTCGATGAATTCGTGGCCGAGCTCTGCCTCGACCGGTTCGCGCGGGCGGCGGCGAAGGCGCAGGAACTCGCGGGGCTCGCCGGACAAGACACGGTGGCGCAGAATTTCAACGCCGTCGCCCTCGTCCTGTTCGACTCGGCCCGCCCGGCTCTCTCGGGTCTTGCCGTCAGCCGCCCCGACACCGCGCTGCGCATCCGACAGGCCCTGGAAGGCGGGGCGCCGGGCCTCACCGCGATCCAGGAGGCCGTCACCGGCTATCTGAAGGCCGAAAGAAGGCTCGGCCGGGTGGCGGAGACCGTCGACCCGGACACCGTGGCCCTCGCCGTCGTCGGCACTGCCCACCACCTCCTGATGACCAGCTGGCCGGAGACACCTGACCCACGGCCCTCCATGACGCGCTTGGGGGCCGCGTTGGTGGAGGGCTGGAAGCCGTCTGGTGGGTCATTCGCGGAGCCGGAGACGGACGGCTCCGTCGGCCACGGGGACTGGGGGTGTGCCCGCCGGCCGCCTGGGGTGGAGGCCGGCGGACACACAGGCGCCGGCCGCTGGGCCGGCGACTCTCGCCTGCGTCCCCAAGCGAGCCCTTGCAGCCGGAGTGCCCACCGCCGGTGAGCCGACACCTGTCGCGAGTCAGCGGATGGCGTTGGCGTGGAGATGGTTGAGGGCGGTGAAGACGGCCGTGTTGCGGTGCCAGAGCAGCCAGCGGCCGACCTGGCCGCCGACCTGATCGAGCTCGGCCAGCTGGGCAGGGGTGAGGTCGTGCAGGGTCTGCTCGTGGTGGGAGGAGATCATGCCGATCACGGTGCCGTTCGGGCTGCGCAGGGGGACGCTGTGGCAGGCGCGGCTGCTGGCCTGCAGGATCACCTGCCGGGAGCCCTCGTCGAAGGCGTCGGAGGCGGCGACATCTTTGACGGTGACCTGACGACTCTCCTCCGCGGCCTGCGCACAGGAGGTGGTGGAGGTTTCGACGAAGGCGAAGTAGTCGGTGAAGCGGCGGCTCAGCCCGCTGTGCTTCTCCATACGGAGCATGCCGTTCTCCACCAGCTGCACATTGCCCATCTCGGCACCGGTGATGTGCAGAGTACGGGTCAGTGCGGCCTTCAGGACGGCACTGTGGCTGACGAGCCCCTGCCCGTTCGTCTCCAGTACGGGCAGCGGGGGCGCCGCCCCGTGCGGACGGCTCGGGACCCAGTTCACGGCGCCCGCCGCCGGAGCGGGCACGCGGATGGCCGTCTCGGCGAGAGTGTGCAGTTTGATGTTGAACCGCTGGGAGGTGTGACGCAGAAGGTCGAATGCCTCACTGGCGGACGAGAGCCGGTAGCGCGTGACAAGGAGCCGTTCGGCGCGCGCGACGCCGGCGCGCGCCAGTCGCCGGTTCCGCTCATCGATCGCCTGCTGCTCGACGTCCTGAGCAAGGTGTCCGGTGATCGGGCGGGTAGTGGGCGTTGGCGGGTACTGGGTCACGGGCAGGGCCTCCTTATCTGGCAGCATCCGGGTCGGCGCCACGCGGCGACGTCCGCGCTGCTGACAGCGCTGCGGTGCCTGTTTGCCCAAACACCTTCCTCGTTTCACAGTACGCACACCTGGGCCGGGGCCTGTCTAGGGCCAGGGTGCCGCTCTGGGGGAGGCCCCGCGCCTGCTTGCGTGACTTGAACCTCGGCGCGCCCAGACTGGTGGGCCCCGCGCGCTGCCCCTTGAGGGAGGCGAAGAAGTTGCGGTAGGCGGCCTCGGCATCGCGCAGCGCCTGTTGCAGTACCACCGCGGAGACCTCGCCCAGCCAGGCCCGCTCGGCGGTCCGCTTGGCCTGTTGTCGGGTACAGGCGGAAGCCGTACCGAAGCTGCATACCGAGCACCCTACGTAATCGGGTGATGGCTGAGATGCAGAACAGCAGGACTGGCCGACACTGTGTTTTCGTGATGCACGTTCACTTGGTCTTTGGTGTCGGTGAAGGCGGTGCCGGTCACCTGCGTGACGGTGACCTTGTTGCCGTCGCGGTAGACGTCGTAACCGCTCACCCCGGTGTCGTCGGTGGACGCGGTCCAGGCGAGGGAGACGCTGGTGGCGGTCCACACCGTCGCCTTCAGCGCGGTCGGTGCGGTGGGCGCGGAGGTGTCACCGCCCGGGGTGCCGCCGCCGTCCGCGGGCACGGTCGGGTAGGCGTTCCGCACCAGCATCGCGAACGCGTCGGGGAACCAGTGCCCGGCCAGGGGAGCGTTCGGCAGGGCGCCGGTCTTGTTGTTGCCCGCGTTGGGTGCCGTGTACGTGGGGTCGCACATGGGGTCCAGGCGCTTGCCCTCGTCGTTGGGGATGTCGGTGGCGGCGCCGTCCGACTCGCCCGGCGGCTTGACCCACAGGAACGCGTCGAGGTGGGAGTCGGGGTAGCCGGCGGGAGCGGCCTGCGGGGGCTGTCCGAGCCCGGCGCCGCTGACGTTGCACCACAGGCCCCGGTGGGCCCTGCGGTCGACTCGGGAGTCGCCGACGTAGGTCTCGAGACTGGTGCTGGTGCTCTCCGCGCTGGGGCGCCCGGTGCCGCCCCACCCGTTGCGGGAGGTGTCGATCAGCATGCCGGTCGCATCGGGCCAGCCCGCAGCGACGAGCGCCCGGTGCACGTTCCTGGTGAAGTCGGTCTCGTCGAAATTGGGGTTCCACTCGTAGAACTTGCCGGACTTGACCGGGTTCCCGCCGACGTTCTTGTCCGGGTCGGTCAGGAAGGGTTCCGTGAGCGGCGTGTAGTTGGCGACGTTGGTGATCAGTCCGTCGACGCCGGCGAAGCCCGCCGAGGTGCCCTTGGCGACGTCCGTGTAGAGCTGCACGGTCTGCGAGAGGTTGTTGTCCCAGCCCAGCCATCCCGCGTGCGCGAAGTCCAGGTAGGTGTAGACGTTGGGGACGGCGTGCAGCTTGTCCAGGGCGTACTGGATGCCCTTGACGTAGATGCCGGTGCTCTTCGCCTGGGCGCACTCCGGGTCGGCGGTGTTCGTCACCAGGTTGGGCAGCCCGTCGGGCTCGATGACGGTCGTGATGCGGACGTCCTGGTACTTCGGGTTCTTGAAGACGTTCGCGATGGCGTCGATGTACTCGCTCTCGTAGCGGTCGAGTCCGGCCTGGGTGAGGGGGAGTTCGCCGTTGGAGGCAAGGGCCGCGCAGTCCCGGCCGGGCAGGTCGTAGATCACGAAGGTCGCGGCGATCGGTTGCCCGGGCTTCTTCTGCGTCAGGGCCAGGTCGAGGTGGTCGGCGAGGCTCTTGCGGCCGGCGTTGGCGTCGCCGCCTTTGATGGCGGCGATCCGGTCGAGCCACACCGCGGTGGGGTACGTCCCCACTCTCTGCATCCGGGCCTTGAGCGTGGCGTCGGCGATCTGCGCCGCCGAGGTGCCGACCAGGTCGGCGTAGTCGGGGTTGACGTAGAAGGTGGCTCCGGCGAACGGGTTGTCGGCGTGTGCCTCGGCAGCGGCCGCCGGATGCCCTGTCAGCTGGCCCGCCATGCTCAGCGCCAGCGCCAGGGCGGCGAGCGCCGCGGTGAGTGAGGTCTTCCGGCGCCGGGGCCGGCCCGGCTCGGGTGCCCGCACTCGTCCAGGGGCGTGTGTCACGTGTCCTCCTTCAGGTTGCTCTGTGGGGAGTGCAAGGTGGTGCAAGGGTGTGTCGCGTGGGGCGGTGCGCGCGCTGCCGGGACCGGTCCGGGCGGCTGCCGATGCAGTGCGGGCCGGCCCGGCGACGGGCGTCCGAACGAGGTGGTGGCGGCTCCCCGAGCGAGGAGCCGGAGGAGACGGCGGTGTGAATCGACCTGGTTCGGTGGACCGGCTGTGGCGGCCTGTGGCCTCGGTGAGCGGTACTGGCGCGCGCGGTCTGACGGGAGACCGCGTGACCTACGGCGTAGCCGCTGTCTCCTGCGGCGTGAGCGCCACCCCAGGTGTCAGACGGGCGTGCAAGCGGTGCCGTTGAGGCTGAAGCCCGCGGGCTTGACGAAGGCGCCGACGTAGGTGCCCTGGAAGCCGAAGGACGCCTTGCCGTTGGCCGGGATCTCCGCGTTGTAGGCGGCATTGCTCGCCGTGACCCCTCCCGACGACGGCGTGAGACCGGCGTTCCAGGCATGGGTGATCTGCTGTCCGGACGGCAGTGTGAACGCCAGCTTCCAGCCGCTGACCGGTGAGGAACCGCTGTTGGTGACGGTGACGTCGGCGGTGAAGCCGCCCTGCCAGACGTTCGTCCCGTACGACACGGCGCAGGCCGAGGAGGTGCCGGGCCCGCCGGGACTCCCGCCACCGGTGTCGATCGTCGAGGAGAAGGAGGTCACGGCGAGTCCGGTGCCGTTCTGCCAGGGTTCGAAACCGGCCTGCACGCTGGTCAGGTACCAGCCGTTCTGTGCCAGCCCACGCGAGACGGCCTGCCGGACGAAGTCCATGACGTCGAAGTTCCAGCTGGAGATCGCCGCCGGGGCGACGAAGGAGAGGACGTCGTTGGAGCCGTTGTTGCCGGACCACACCTGCCACTGGCGCCCGGCCACGTTGCTCGTGCCGACCTGCGAGCCGACGGGCTGAACGGGGCCCACCTTGTCGAACCAGATCATGATCTCGGTCCGGTTGACGCCGTCGGTGCGGGGTGTGGGGTCGAGCCAGATGTCGTAGGCCGCGTCGTACACCGCGCCGCTCACGTAGCCGTAGGAGATGCCGGTCGGCGCGGCGGCGATGCGGCTCAGCTGCGCCGGAAGAGCGGTGCCCGGTGAGCAGTTGGTGTAGTGGCAGCCGTTGTAGACGGACGGGTACGACTTCGGGGCACCGTTCGTCGGCACCGAGCCGTCGGCCTGGGTGATCCGGAAACCCGAGTCGGTGGCGGTGATGCACTGGGTCTGGCTGGTGCCCCAGCGGTTGTTCTGGACGATGTAGCGGCCCTGGATCGTGGTCGATCCGAACTGTTCGCAGATCGATGTGTCGGCCTGGGCCGCCGGGGCGCCGCCGAGCAGCGCCGCCAGGGTGGCGAGCGAGGAGAGGAGTGCGCCGAACAGGCCGTGGGCTCTGCGGGGGAGGGGGTGCCATGACATCTGCATGGGGGTCCTCTCGGAGGGGTGGGGGAGTGATCGCGGGAGCGTCGCCGCGTACTGGAGTGGGAGCGCTCCCATTACCTCCGTTTGAGGGGAATGTAGGAGAGGGTCATGGCCTTGACAAGGCGATGGACACGAAGCCGTCGAGTTTCTTTCGCAGGCGCAGGTCAGAGGCGACTGGCCAACTCCATTGACAAGCAGCCGAGTTGGGAGCGCTCCCGAACTCGTTGCTGAGTTCTGTCCGTTGGATCATGTGACCAATAGGCTGCGACGATGGAACGCGCAACCAACGTGCCCGAGAGCGTCGCCCGGCCTGTGGACCCGGTTCCGGCGAATCACTACGACCGCTTCGCCGAGGCGTACTCGGCGGAGACCGAGAACAACCTCGTGAACGCGCACTACGCGCGCCCCGCGATGCTGGCCCTCGCCGGAGACGTGTCGGGCCGTCGGATCCTGGACGCCGGTTGCGGCTCGGGCCCCCTCTCCGCCGCGCTGCGCGACCGCGGTGCCGTCGTCACAGGCATCGACGCCAGCGCCGGGATGCTGGCACTGGCCAGGCGGCGGCTCGGTGACGACGCGGTCCTGCACCTGGTCGACCTGAGCGACCGCCTGCCGTTCGCCGACGGTGCGTTCGACGACGTGGTCGCGTCGCTGGTGCTGCACTACTTGGAGGACTGGGGGCCGACGCTGGCCGAGCTACGGCGAGTGCTCAGGCCCGGCGGCCGACTGATCGCGTCGGTGGACCACCCTTTCGTGGCCTACGCGATCCAGGACCCTCGGCCCGACTATTTCGCGACCACCAGCTATACCTTCGACTGGACGTTCAACGGGCAGTCCGTCCCGATGAGGTTCTGGCGCAAGCCGTTGCACGCGATGACCGACGCCTTCACCACCGCCGGCTTCCGCCTCTCCGCCATCAGCGAACCGCAGCCCGACCCGGTCGCCCGTGAGCTGTTCCCCGACGGCTTCCACGACCTTTCGAACAAGCCCTGCTTCCTGTTCTTCGTCGTCGAGGTACCGCCGTCGGCCACCGGCTCGGACGACTAGGTTCTGGACAGCGGACCGTCGTCGCAGCCGGGGGATCGTGCCCGCCCTGCCGTCCGCTCACCGGCGGGTTCGGCTTCGGCCGGCCCCCCTCGTGGGACGCGGCGAGCGCCCGCCGTGGACGTCCCTGTCGTCGCCGACAGCGCTCAGGCCGATTCGCGCAGCACCAGTTCGGTTCGCAGGATCACGTGGCGCCAGGCCACCGACGACTCCTCGATCTCCTGGAGCAGCAGCTGGACCATGGTCCTGCCGATGTCCTCGAGGGGCTGCCGAACCGTGGCCAGTCGTGGCTCGGTGCGCTGGGCCAGGGGAAAATCGTCGAAACCGATGACGGCGACGTCCTCCGGTACCCGGCGTCCCGCCGCGCGCAGCGTCACCAGGGCCCCTGCGGCCGTCGTGTCCGACGCGGCGAGGACGCCGTCGATCTCCGGATGCCGTCGCAGGAGCCGCGCCATGGCCTGGCGACCACTCTCCTCGGTGAAGTCGCCCTCGGCGACCCACGACGGCCGGGCGTCCAGGCCGGCCTGCGCCAGGGCCTCGCGGTAGCCGCGCAGCCGGCACTGGGCGACGTACATGTCGAGCGGCCCGGTGATCGTGGCGATCGACCGCCGTCCCGTGGCCAGCAGGTGGGCGACCGCGCCGCGCGCCCCGCCGACGTTGTCCGCGTCGACGTAGCTGACGTGCTCGTCGCCCGAGCGGCGCCCCAGCAGCACGGTCGGCAGCCGGGCCTCGGCGAGCATGTCGGGCAGCGGATCGTCGGCGTGGACGGACATCAGCAGCACGCCGTCGACCCGGCCGCCACGGGCGTACTCCAGGAAGCGCTGCCGCTCGGCTCCCGAGCGGACCAGGGTCAGCAGCAGCTGTGGTCCGGTGTCGGCCAGCGCGTCGCCGATCGCCCGGACGATCTCGGAGAAGAACGGCTCGGCGAACAACCGCCAGTCCGGCTCCGCCATGACGAGCGCGACGGCGTCGGCTCGTCGTCCGGCGAGGGACCGGGCCGCCAGGTTGGGCACGTACCCCAGTTCCGCGATGGCTCGCCGTACGGCTTGTCGCGTCGACTCCTTGACGCCCGCCGCGTTGTTGATGACCCGGGAGACCGTGCCCCGGCCCACTCCGGCGCGGGCGGCCACCTCCTCCAGCGTCGGAGTGCCCGGGTGCCGCCTGCCCATGACCACCTCCCCCAGAGATCACCGATCCTACGATCCGGACGACTCCGACACAGCCGTTCCCGCGGCTCCGAAGCCCACAATCCGCCTGGCTGCGCGTGTGATTGCCGGCCTGTCCGGTGGATCGAGGTGCGGGCGGTGCGCCCAAGGTCAGTGCAGGTCTGCCTGGAGGGCGTGGTGGTGGTCGGCGGGGCAGGTGAAGATGCGCAGTTCTCCCCACTGGCCGACTACGGCGCCTGTCTCGTCGTCGCCGGCCACGGTGAACAGGAGCGTCATGACCGTGCCGCAGTCCCCGCAGGGAAACACTGTCGTACGGCCGGTCAGCCCCTACCACCGGACGTACGGTTCAGCGTGTTCTTGCGAGGAACCCCGGCCCCTTTAGGGGCTCGGGAGGAATCGCATCCTGAGCTGGGCGGCGCGGAGCGCCGCCGCATCGCTGCGTGAAGCTCCCACAACGGCGCCGCGCTCAGTCCGGGCGCTTCTGGTTCTCGATGTATTCCTTGACCACGGCCGGTGAGGCGCCCCCGCAAGAGGCGGCGAAGTACGAGGGGGACCAGAAGCGCTCACCCCAGAGGTACTTCTTGATGTGGTCGGGGAACTCCTTGCGCAGGTAGTGCGCGGAGACGCCCTTGAGGGAGCCGACCAGGGCGGACAATTTGACCTGCGGCGGGTAGTGCACGAGCAGGTGGACGTGGTCCGTCTCACCGTTGAACTCCCGCAGTTCGACGTCGGCCTTGGCGCACACCTCCCGCATGATCTCTTCACACCTGGTGAGGATCGCGTCGGTGAAGACCTTCCGCCGGTACTTGGGAATGAAGACCAGATGCGCATGAAGGGTGTAGACAACGCTACGGCCCCTGCGGATGTCGGCGTTTGGTTCCCAGCGTGGTGACATAGACACGATGTTACGATGCGTGTGTGAAGATCACCGTGCAGGTCAAGCTCACGCCGGATGCCATGCAGGCGCCGGCTGTTGAGCACACCCTGCACGCGGCGAACGAGGCCGCGAACTGGGTCTCAGCCGTCTCCTTCGAGCGCTTCGGGCTGAAGGGGGCAGTGCGGGAGTTGCGGAAGCTGTGCTACAGCGAGTTGAAGGACCGGGGATTCGGCGCGCAGGCCGCGCAGCACATCATCAAACGGGTCGCCGACTCGTACACCACGCTGCGGGCGAACATCCGGGCCGGGAACCTCGGACCGGAGGGCTCCAGGCGGCGCCGTAAGGCGGAGTCCAAGCCGATCGCCTTCCGTCGCGACGCGGCACACACCTATGACGACCGGTGCCTGTCGTGGAACTACGACGCCCGGACGGTGAGCATCTGGACCCTCGCGGGCCGGATCAAGAATGTCCGCTTCGCCTGCTCAGCCGATGCGCTCAAGCAGCTCACCGAGCGCCGCAAGGGCGAGTCCGACCTGATCCGGCGTGACGGGAAGCTGTTCCTAGTCGCCACGATCGACGTCTGCGAGCCGGACCTGTACGAGCCGAAGGGCTTCATCGGGGTGGACCGGGGCATCAACAACCTCGCCACCACCAGTGACGGGGACAACCACACCGGCCGCCGTCTGGGCCGCTACCGACGCTGGCAGGCCCGCAAGAAAGCCGAGCTCCAGGCCAGGCGGACCCGGAGCGCGAAGCAGCTTCTCAAGAAGCGTGCCCGCCGTGAGGCCCGGCACGCCACCCACATCAACCACAAGATCTCCAAGACTGTTGTTGCTGTCGCCCAACGCACCGAACGCGGTATCGCCCTGGAAAGACTGGGCGGTATCCGTGAGCGGGTTACGGTTTCCCGCGACCAGCGAGCACGTCAGTCCTCCTGGCCGTTCCACCAGCTCGGCGCGTTCATCGCCTACAAGACCAAGCGCGCCGGCGTCCCGTTCATCGAGGTGGACCCGGCCTACACCTCGCAGCGCTGTCCGCGCTGCGGCAACACCGAGCGCGCCAACCGCCCGACTCGGGACCACTTCCACTGTCGTCGGTGCGGGCTCGCTGGCCCGGCCGATCACGTCGCCGGGGTCAACATCGCGCAGCGAGGGGCCACGGCGTGGGTATTCGTCAACATGCCCGATCCGGTCCCTGCATAGTGTGGGGACCGTAGATGTGACCCGTGACCGTCCCGTCGTAGGGGGCAGTCGGGAGCATAAGCAAAGCCCTCTCAGGGACTCAGCTTCCAAGCTCGGTCCCTTCAGGGGCCGAGTAGTTGACGACAAGGCAGGATAACGGGCGGCTTCGCAGAAACTGCTGTACGGGTGTACGTGCTGGCCCGAGCTGCCACACGCCGACAGGCCGAAGCCCGGGTCCGTGACGGGATGGAGCCGCACGGCGTGTGGCAGGACGGCCGCGACCGGTTCGTCGGGTTGCTGTCGTTCATTGAGTTTCGGTGAAGATCCACTGGACCTCGGTCAGTCGATGCCTTCGACGATGCGGAAGTCGCGCTCGACGCCGTGGGAGAGGGCGACCAGCGCCTCCTGGTAGGCCGCACTCTCGTGCGCCGCGATGGCCTGCTCGAAGCTGTCGAACTCGATCAGGACGGTGCGCTCGGCGATTCCGGCGTCATGCGCCACGACCCGACTGCCACGGGCGAGGATCCGACCGCCCCCGGCCTCGACGGCCGGACCGGCCAGCTTGTTGTAAGCAGCCAGCTTCTCAGGGTCTGAAATGGTGCGGTAGGCGCTGACCCAGTAGCCCTTGGGCATGGAACCTCTAGTGTCGGGATGAGTGCATCTGACTTACGGGTTGGTCTCGGACGAGCGTCGGCGGGCGAGAGCGAGGCTTGTCAGCGTCGTGATCGCCATGGCGCCGATGCCGACCAGCGCCGTGGTGGTGTAGGCGCTGTCGTCGGGGAAGAGGTGGCCGGGGCCGGTGCCCGCGGCGAGGATCAGGCCGCCGATGGCGCTGCCCAGGGAGTACCCGACGCTGCGGACGACGTAGTTGAAGCTCATGGCGCTCGACGTCTCGCCCTTGGGGGTGACGGCCAGGATGACGCCGGGCATCGCGGCCGAGAAGCCGCCGACGCCGAAGCCGAGCACGCCCATCGCCGCGAACAGTTCGGCCAGGTCCGACCTGGCCGCCGCGAACAGGGCGAACCCGCCGCCGACCACGACGGCGCTGCCGGCCAGGAGCAGGGGGTCGGCGATCCGCGTCCGGACCCGCGGCGTGAGCTTGCCGGCGACGAACCCCAGCAGCGAGAACGGGATGAGGACCAGCCCGGCGACGAAGGTCGTCAGCCCGAAGCCGTAGCCGGCGCCGTGCGGCGTCTGCGCATACCGGGTGATGAGCGTGAGCAGGAGGTACATGCCGATCCCGCCGACGAACATGGCGAGGTTCGCCCCGGCGACCGCCGGGTGCCGCACCGCCCGCACATCGACCAGGGGCGTCGTGCTGCGCAGCTCGATGACGGCCCAGACGCAGAGCAGCACCACCGCGACGACGGCGAGGCCCGCCGCCAGGGCGAGGTGCCGGCTCCACAGATTCCGTTCGCCGGCGAGGAACAGCACCAGGAGCAGCGCAGCGGCCAGGACGACCGCGCCTGCCACGTCCACGTGGGCGGAGCGGCCTTCGGGGGCTTCGGGCATGGAGCGCCACGCGGTCAGGAGGGCGGCGGCGGTGACGACCAGGCCGAGGCCGTAGGCGGCCCGTACCCCGCCGAGTTCGGCGAGCAGTGCGGCCAGCGGGTAGCCGACGCCGGCCCCGATGATCGAGACCACCGAGATCAGGGCGATCACGGCCGCGCTGCGCTCCTCGGGGAGGTGGTCCCGGGCCACGCCCATCATCAGCGCCGTCAGCCCGAGCCCGACGCCCTGGGCCGCCCTGCCGGCCAGCAGCCACGCGAACGGCAGCGGCAGCACGGTGAGCGCGCTGCCGGCGACGACGACCGCCAGCGTGGCGAGGATCGTGGCCCGCCGGTGCGGGCCGGCTCCGAGCCGGCCCAGGACCGGCGTGGCGACGGCGCCGCTGAGCAGCGCGACGGTCAGCGTCCACTGCGCGCTGCCGAGCGAGACGTGGAACGAGGTCGCCACGCTGGTGATGAGCGGCGTCCCGAGGCTGGCGACCGCCGCCACGACCAGAGCGATGAACATCAGGGCGGGGACCAGCAGCCGCGCCTCGGAACGCGCCACCGGGAACGCCTTCGACGCGACCCCGCCGACCGGCTGCCCGGTCACCGCTTCGGCCCTTCGCGGTCCTGGCTTTCGAGCTCTGCCAGATGCTTCAGCGCCGGAAGGGCCGCCACCAGCGCCTCGACCTCGTCGCCGGTGAGCTCGCCGATCAACCGCTCGAACGCGTGGACGCCCGCCTGGCGCCGCGTCCGGACATAGGAGGCGCCGGCCTCGGTCAGGCACACCAGCGTGACCCGCTTGTCGGACGCGTCGCCCCGCCGCTCGACCAGGCCGGACTCCTCCATCACCCGGACCAGGGCGGTCATCGCGGGCTGGGTGACGCCCTCGACCGCGGCCAGATCGGTGATGCGCCGCGGGCCGGTCCGGTTCAGGGTGGCCAGGGTGGCGGCGGACGTCAGGCTCATGTCCCGGGGCAGGCGTCTCGCGGCCCTGGTGGCCAGGCCGTAGAGGGCTGCCCCGATGGCGGCGGACGCGCCAGGAGCGGTGTCTTGACGACTCATGCTCGAAGCATAGCATTTTTATATTCATAGTTTATGGAAATGGTCGACTGGCGTGGGCGGCCTCGATCCGCACCCGCGACGGCGGCCGGCCATCGCGCTCGCTGCGCAGCCGGAACCTGCCGCGCCCGTCGACCAGGAAGTACTCGTCCAGCACCTCCGGCGCGTGGTGGGCCATGGCCGTCTCAGTGCCCGGCGACAGAATGGCGGCCCGCGCGCCCGCCCACGGCGTTCCAGCATTACCTCGACAAACGAGGACTGCCCCGGCCCCTGTGGTGAAGGCAGGGTAAAAGACCCCGAACCTAAAGATTCCCGACAGAGTCGCTCCTTGAGGTTCACCGGTCCCATGTAGGCGCAGCGCTGGCCCCATGTGCTTCGCTCCCGGGCGGGAACCGGTCCGAGCCGATGCCCCACCGCCTCACCCGCGCGCCCGGTCGTTGCCGCCGGGCCGCGCGACGAGGTGGGAGCAGATCCGTTCCCGCCCCGGCGGCGGGAATCGGCCCCCTACCCCGGCGTAGCGCGGTCCGCTCGATCGGGAGGGCGGCAAGGGGCGGGCCGCGCCGCGTCCCCTGCAAGCGCCGGGGGAGACAAAGGTCAGCCGTGGTCGAGACGCGCTCAGCTCACCGTGGGCCGCCGGTCAGTGCCCGTCACCGACGGCACCTGATGCTGCCCTGGGCTGAGTGTGGGGCCTCCCTCCCCCCTCGCCGGTCAGGCACAAACGGCCCTGCCCGACGACCCGCGGAGGTGGGGGTGCTACATCTGTTCAAGCTCGGCGTGCACCGTTTCCGCGAGGGCTGCCGTCGCGTTCTTCGCGAACAGGATCGTGTAGTGGTTGGTGTCGTCGACCCGGCGGGTGGTGATCCGTTCCGGGGCGAGGCCGCCGGCGGCCAGGCGCGCCTCGTCGTAGAGGCCCTGGGGCTCGTTCATCAGTCCGCGTTCCGCCCACAGCAGCGTGCCGCGCACCTGCGGCTGGTGGATGGCGTCGAGTGTCTCGGGGTCGCCGAGGGGGCCCGCGCCGTCGGCCCGGACCGCGTCCAGGACACAACTGCTCCGCATCTCGGGCGGCTCGCCGGTCAGATCGCGGTCCACGTAGGCCTGGACGAGCGGGCCCCAGTGGGCGGTGAGGGAGGGGTGCTCCCGGAAAAGGGCGAGGTAGGCCTCGCGGTCCGGGAAGGTCGTCTTCAGGCGCCGCATGGCGGGGCCGATGACGGACTCGATGACCTCGTCGATGTCCGCGCCCGCGGGGACGGGGAAGCCGAGGCCCCCGTCGACGAGGACCACGCGCGGAAAGCAGTCCGGATGCCGGGCGGCGGCCACCGCGACGATGAAGGCACCCAGCGAGTGGCCGACGAGCAAAGCCTGCCGCAGGCCCAGATGGTCGAGCAGGGCGACGATGTCCTCGACGTGGGCGGGAATGCCGTAGGGTCCCGGGAGACCGGCGCTGTGGGCCCGGCCGCGCAGGTCCGGGGCGTACAGATCGACGTCGCCGAGTTGCTCGGCGGCGGCGCCGAAGGCCAGGCCGTTCGCCGTGATGCCGTGCAGCGCGATGATCACCGGTCCCTCTCCCGGCCACCGGGTCACGGCGAGATCGCCTCCGCGTACGGGGACGGAGAGTTCCTGTGGGGTGCGCGTGGTCATGCGGACGTCCTCCTTCTGCCCGGTGCGGCCAGGCCGCCTCGGGCCACGTGAACGGTAGCCGCGAACAGTCTGCCGAGAAGCAGCAGGCGGCCCGACGCCGGGCCCGTGCTTGGGGCTGAGGCTGTCCCGGTTCGCAAGGCCACGTCCCACCAGGACCAGCGTCCGCGCTCCGTCGAGGTCCACCGTGCCCAGCGTTGAGCCCCACAGGTGACTTGGGCCTCTAGCGCGTACCGGGTTCCACGGCGGTCCGCCGGCGGTCACACCCGGCCCTCAGGCAGGGGTAGGTGCGGAAGAGCATTGCCCTGCGTCCTCCGGCGAAGGCGCCCAGTGTCTTGACGTCGCACTTCAGGCCACATTGAGACCTGAGGCGACGTGCTCGCATTGGCGTTCTCCGGGGGCCTTTTCCTCTCCTTCCCGTAGCTGGTTGGCGCAGGGAGGCCGCGCTGTCACCTGACCTCGACGCTGCCGCAGATGAACTCGGTATTCCGAAGCAGTTCCGGTGTGATTGCGATGCCGGACAGGTGCTCAGCGAGGGCGAACGCGGCCGGTCCGGAGAGGTCGGTTCCGAGGCTGTCTTCCCCGAAGTGGAAACCGATGCTGTGCATGACGTCCAGTAGTTCGTCCGGTGTGGCGCCCCAGCGGTCATCGGGGAACATGGGCTCGAACCAGAGGCGCTTCACGGCGTCCTCGGCCCAGAGAAAGGCGTCGAGACCATTGATGTTGACGAAGTGTGATATCCAGCGTGTTCCCGCCGAGGCGGGCAGTGCCCTGGCCTCCGTGACTCCGAGATAGCCGTTCGGCTCGATCAGCAGGGCCCAGAGCCCGATGGTGGCCATGGCGACGAGCTGCCGCTTGCCGTCCGATTGGCGCAAAAGGTCGAACGCCGCGTCCACGACCGCGTCGATGCCCGTTAGGGAGGGTTCGTCTCGGCCGTCGAGGCGGTGGAGCAGGTCAGAAGGTGTCAGATCGTGCACCAGCGTGAAGCAATACGCTTCCGCGAGATCAGGGAAGCGCTCCTCGAACCACGTGTAGTCGGAAGCGTTCGTAGTCATGCCATTGATCCTCGCTCATGGCACTGACACAGGCTACGGCCGCATCGCTGTCTTGGCGTACGTGGCGCCCCGCTCGACCTCGGTGAGAGGAATCGTCAAGACCTATGGACTGGCGTGTCATGCGGAATGGGCGTGACGTCCTGAAGGTGGCCGGAGGCCTTCGATCAGACGGTCGAGTCGGGCATGAACTCGCGGACCTCTTGAGCGCAGCGGCAGGCGACGGCGATTCGACGGTCCGTTTGCTCGAGTTCCGGATCGGGTGGCGTGTGATCAGGCCACTGTGGCCTCCTCACGCTCACGTTCGACCAGGACGCCGTTGTCGAAGCCGGCGCCGAGCGGACCAGAGTGACGAGGGGGAGCCTGTGATCGCGTGCCAGCGTTTCTGGGTCCGTCACCTGATGACGCCGGACAGCCCTCGGGCCTAAGGTGTGCCGGTGATCTTCAAGAGGAAGCAGGCCTCGGACCTCGGCGCCGCCGTGTCCGAGCTGGAGCAGGCCGTTGACGCTCGCGACGGTGCCCGCACCGAGCGTGCCTTCACCGCTGCGATAAGGAGGCTGCAGCGGGCGACGGACGCCGAATGCGTCTCGGCCGGGCCCCGGTTGGCCGCGCTGCTCCCGGCCTTTCCACCCACCGGCCCGCGCCCGCTGCTGGCGTCGGCGGCCGGCTTCTGCGTCGAGCGCGGGGCCGATCCGGCGGCCTGCGCGGAGCCGATCCTCGGCGGCGTCCACCAAGACCTGCTCGACGCATTGGAGTTCGCCCGTCGCTGGACAGCCGCCGGAGGGACCGAGGACGAACTGCCGGAGCCCGACGAGGAGATCATCGACGATGCGCTGCCGGCCCGCCTGGGCGGCGACGCGTACCAGGCCACGCGGTTGGCGCTGGCCTGGTGCTCGGTCGATCAATGGCAGCCGCCCGCGCTGGCCGTGCTGTGCCGCAGCGCTGAGGTGCGCCGTCGGCATGCATCCACGCTCCTGGCCGCCTGCCGCGACCTGGCAGCCTTGGAACGGCACGACCTCAAGTGCCTGGCCCACGCGCTGGCGGTCCTGGACGACGAGCCCCTGGTCGTGCTGCATCGGCCGACCGGAAGAGGGTTCGAGGTGCGCATCGGCGGCATCGGGGACAACTTCCAGTTGCACACGCTGCTCGCCCACGTCCTCGTCGGCGGCGGCCACGTGCCCGGCACCGCGCCTTCGGCCGAGAGCGTCCGCCTGGCCACGGACCCCGAGCCCGCCCGAGGACGCACCGAGGCCGTCGCGACTGGGTCCTTCGAACTCCTCGCCCCGGACGGCGAGCGGATCTGGAACGAGGGACTGCCCGACGACATCCCCGTGGTGGAGGGACACCGCCTGCTCGTGCTGGACGAGCCGCTCTACCAACGCAGTTGGAACGCCGACCGGTTCTTCCCGCTGCTCCCGGGCACGGCCGAACTCACCCGCGTCCTGTCCGGAGACGAGGCGCGCACCTGGTTCGCCCGCACCTCCTCCGGTAACGGGACCGGTCGGCCTTCCTGACTGGGGGGACCCGGACGCCTACCGCCCCGCGTTCGACCACGACGCCGACAGACAGCGCAACATCGTCGAGCGCCGCATCACCGCCGCAAGCAATGGCGCGGCCTGGCTCAACCGGACGGCGTGACCGAGGACCACACGCCGAACCACTGCTCGGCGCCGAACTCCTCGAACCGCTCCACCTCGGTGAACGCCAGCTTCGCCGCGAGGCGCATCGAGCGGTGGCTGGCGGTCTGGGTGCAGAGCACCACCGGCTCGCCGGGGAGTGCGTCGGCGAACCAGTCGAGTGCCGCCGCGCACGCCTCGGCGGCGTATCCGCATCCCCACGCTTCCGGCAGGAACATGTAACCGAGCTCGGCCTCCCCGGCCTCCTGATCCGAAAGAGAAGGCCTGTCGCTCGACGGGTTGGGCTCTCGCGGGAGTTGGATGGGACGAGGTGTGCCATCGACTCGGCGAGTTTGCCGACGGCGGCTATGCCGACCAGCGCGAGTACCGCCGTGCCGGCACCCCGCCGACGCTGCGCACACGAAGGCTCCGGGCGTCTGTGAACTGCTCCAGTCGGGCGGTTTTCCGGGCAGGGTACGGTTGCGCCTGCCACGCGCTGCGGTTACGTCCTGCCCCGCACTGCCGCGGCAGGACGCACCGACCACATCGGGATGTGAGACAGGGTTGCGAGCAGACGGGTCCGGCCCCCATGGCTGAGCGCGGCGTCGTGCGCCAAGTCGGCGCCGCCGTCGTGTCCCTTGCCGCGCTCGGGACGGTGCTGAGGCCGGTGTGGGCGCAGCCCCAGTCGGCGTCCGGGGTTCAGACCCCCTTGTATGCCGAGGTCGCCATGGCGCTTCCCAAGGCCGGCGCCCTGAGGGGAACCGGGGCGCGGCTGCCCACCAGCGACCGGAGTCCGCCCCAACGGCCCTGGGCCACCACCCGCGTGTTGCCCGCCACCGCGGCCCACGGCCTGGCGCATGCCGGCACGGCCTTCCCCGTCGGGGTGTCCCAATCCTCCCCGGCCGACTACACCCCTGTCAGCGGCGCGGTCAGGGGCAGGGTGGGGGACACCATCGCGGTGCGGCTCGGTGTGACGAACCTGGGCCCTGGTTCCCCCGACACCGGATCGTTCGCCGTCGTGCCGCCCCCTGGGACCACGGTCACGTCCATCCCCTGGGAGGGGGACGACGACGATCGCAGATACTCGTGCCGGCCGCCGCAGGATGGAGACAACCCCTTCTTCCTCTGCGACCTCTCGTATCTGGGTGCACCTCTACCCGGCTCCTCGAGGACCGTCGTCTTCAACATCCGCATCGACAAGCGGATCCCCGGCGCCAAGGGCAACATCGCCGTCTACGGTCCGAGCGACCCTGTGCCCGGCAACGACCTCGAGGCGATTCCCGTCGAGGCCGCACCCGCGCCGCTCTGGCGGTGGCAGAATCCGCTCTGGCGCTGGCAGCACTGGGCGCTGGCCGCGGGAGCCCTGGCCCTTGGGACGTCGGCGCGCAGGTGGCTCGTCAGGAGACGCGGGGCCAACCAGTAGGCAGGCCGGAACGGCTGTTCCGGGTCCGCCCCGGACAGGACGCGGCGTGGAAATGGGGTGACCTGGTCAAGTACGGCCAGAATCGCGGGTTCCGTCGCACGCTCCGGATTCGACGTCGCCCGGCTGCTCACGTCGTAGTGGCGAGTTCGATGAGGTGCCGGGCTGTTCCGGCAGGATCGACGATCTGGTGCAGGTGTCCGCCAGGCAGGTGTGCCACCTGCCAGCCGCGTTCGCGTGCTTCGGCGGCAAGGCCGTCATAGGGAGGGCCGAACAGCAGGTAGGAGCATGGATGGTCGTCCCAGCCGTCGGGAACAGGGATGTGCTGCTCGTAGTACGACAGGGGCAGGGAGGGCTGCTCCTCGACGACCGTCTGCCGCATCACCGGATCAGAGAACATGGGGGCGAGGTCAGCCTCGTCCCACCAGTCGGTCCACCGCGGCAGCTTGCCGTTCACCGCCATCGGGCGGAGGAAGTCCAGCACTTCGGGTGTGGCGACAGGGGTCGGTCCGATCCGCGCCGGCAGGGCGGCATCGACGAAGATCGAGCCGGTCACCGGATGATCGAGGCCCGAGCGAATCGTTGGGAGGAAGAGGCCCGCGTTGCTGTGCGCCACCAACGTGAGAGGGCGGTCGGCTGAGATCTGCCGGAGGTGGTCGCGGACGGCGCTGACGGTGCGGGGCCAGAAGGGCGGAGCGCCGGCGCCTATGTGCAGCAGGGACGGCACCAGTACCTGACATCCCGCCGCTGTCAGGTGTTCGGCCGCAGGGTGCCAGGTCGAGGGACCCACGGACGGACTGTGCACGAGAACGAAGATCGGCCGCATGTGACGATCCTGTCGCTCATGCCATGGGAGGCGCGACCACATCGGCCGACAGCAGAACCCTTCGCTTCGAAGCAGCTCGTGCGCCGGTCGGCACGCCTTTCACAGCCGTTCGTTGACGGCTGCCACGAGGGCAGGCGTCCCGTGGCGGACCGCGGACTTGTCGCATCTCGGCGCCACGGTGGTCTGCTGATCCGCCGTCAGTGGATCCGGCGCACACCCGGCCGACCTCAGAAGTGTTCGATCCATCCATGAGCGCTGCATGAGGCGCGGTCGTACCGTCACAGGAACGCCCCGGTCACCTCGCCGACCCCACGGTGCGGCGGCCGGTGGTGGCGTGACAGTCCCTTCCCCCCGACGCCCCGGGCAGTCGGCTGCCCCGGGGCGGACAAGGAGACATCGATGCGCCTGCGACCCCACGCCCCTTCCCGTAGAACCGGCGGGAGAGGCGGCAGACGTGCTTCCGTCCTCGGCCTGATCCTGTGTCTGTTCGGCCTGCTGCTGGGCCTGTTCCCCGTGTCAGCCCAGGCGGCGACCCTCACCGAGGTGACGGGCTTCGGCTCCAACCCCGGCAACCTGCAGATGTTCCGCTACGTTCCCGACGGACTGCCCGCCGGGCGCCCCCTGGTCGTCGCCCTGCACGGCTGTACGCAGTCCGCGTCCGGCTTCGACGACGAGACCGGCTGGACGAAGTGGGCCGACACCTGGGGCTTCGCCCTGCTGCTGCCGCAGCAGAAGTCCGCCAACAACGCCAACTCCTGCTTCAACTGGTTCCAGCAGAGCGACTTCTCGCGCGGCCAGGGTGAGGCGCTGTCGATCAAGCAGATGGTCGACAGGATGGCGGCCGACTACGGCACCGACGCCTCGCGCGTCTACGTCACCGGCCTGTCCGCCGGAGGCGCGATGACCGCGGTCATGGCCGCCGCCTACCCGGACGTCTTCCGCGGCGCTGCGGTCGTCGCCGGCATCCCGTTCGACTGTGCCCGCAGCACGACGGAAGGCCTGAACTGCATGAGCCCGGGCTCGGACCTCACCCCGCAGCAGTGGGGGGACAAGGTGCGCGCCGCCTACCCCTCCTACGCGGGTCCGTACCCCACGATGTCGGTCTGGCACGGCTCCAGCGACACCACGGTGAAGCCGATGAACATGACCGAACTGGTCGAGCAATGGACCAACGTGCACGGCACGGACGCGACCGCCGACGTCAGTGACACGGTCCAGGGCTACCCGCACAAGGTGTACCGCGACGGCTCCGGCAACGACGTCGTCGAGTCGTACTCCATCACCGGCATGGGGCACGGCCAGCCCGTCGACCCGGGCAGTGGGGCCACGCAGTGCGGCGTCGCCGGCAGCTACATCCTGGACGTGAACATCTGCGCCTCGTACTACATAGGGGAGTTCTGGGGCCTGGCAGGGGACGGCGGTGGCAGCGGCAGCCTGCCCGCGCCCACCGGCCTGACCGTCACCGGCACCACCGACACCTCGGTCTCCCTCTCCTGGAGCGCGGTCGGTGGCGCGGCCTCCTACCGCGTCTACCGTGGCGGCACCCAGGTCGGCGCCCCGACCGGCACCTCGTTCACGGACACGGGCCTCTCCGCCGGTACGACGTACAGCTACACCGTCGCCGCCGCGGACGGATCCGGGTCGGTCGGAGCGGCCTCCGCCGCCGTACAGGCCACCACGAGCGGCGCGACCCACCAGTGCTACACCGACAACAACTACAACCAGGTCGCCGCGGGTCGCGCGCACCAGAGCCTGGGCTACGTGTACGCCAACGGCTCCAACCAGTACATGGGCCTGTACAACGTGTACGAGACCCACACACTGGAGGAGACGTCGCCGGGCTACTACGTGGTCTCCGATTCCGGCTGCCCGTCCTGACCCGCGCGGCGGCGGCCCCGGGTCAGCCCGTGAAACCGCCGCCGCACACCACGACCTGCCCCGTGATGTAGTCGGCCTCGGGCGTGCACATCAGGTAGACCGCCCCGGCCGCCTCCTCGGGGCTGCCCGCGCGGCCGAGCGGGATGGACCGCTCGGCCGCGGTGAGGTACTCGTCGCTCATCCCCACCTTGATCTCGCGGCCGGCCACCTCGATGCCCGCGCCGCCGGCCGAGGCGGCCGCCTCTGTCAGGCGGGTGCGGATCAGACCGAAGGCGACCGCGTTGACGTTCACGGCGTAACGCCCCCATTCCTTGGCGAGGGTACGGGTCAGGCCGACGACGCCGGCCTTGGCGGAGGAGTAGTTGACCTGCCCGGCGTTGCCCGAAAGCCCCACGACGGACGTCACGTTGACGACCTTGCGGTGGTACTCGGCCGGGTGGGACCTGAAATAGGGCTGGGCGGCGCGCAGGATCCGGAACGGCGCCTTGAGATGGACGTCGACGATGGCGTCCCACTGCTCGTCGGTCGTCTTCTGGATGACGCCGTCCCAGGTGTGGCCGGCGTTGTTGACGATGATGTCCAGCCCGCCGAACGTGTCGACCGCGGTGGAGACGACATGCTCGGCGAAGCCGTCCTCCGTGATGCTGCCGGCGCAGGCGACGGCCTCGCCGCCCGCCGTCTTCACGGCCAGGACGGTCTCGGAGGCAGGCCCGGGGTCCAGGTCGTTGACGACGACGACTGCCCCCTCGGCGGCGAGCTTGAGGGCGATGGCGCGGCCGATGCCCCGCCCGGCGCCGGTGACGATGGCGGTCCTGCCGTCGAGGTTGCCCACGGCGGATTCCCCTTTCACGCATAGGTGTTCGGACGTAGGACGGGCCGGGGTCAGGCGTCGGCGCGTTCGTAGAGGGTCACCACGCAGGCGCCGCCGAGTCCGATGTTGTGCTGGAGCGCGAGGTTCACGTCCTCGACCTGGCGCGCCCCCGCCTCGCCGCGCAACTGCCATACGAGCTCGGCGCATTGGGCCAGCCCGGTCGCGCCGAGCGGGTGCCCCTTGGACAGCAGGCCGCCCGAGGGGTTGGTCACCACACGCCCGCCGTAGGTGTTGTCGCCGTCGAGGACGAACTTCTCCGCTGTTCCCTCCGGGGTCAGTCCCAGTGCCTCGTAGGTGATGAGCTCGTTGGCGGTGAAGCAGTCGTGCAGCTCGACGACGCGGATGTCCTCGGGGCCGACGCCCGCGGCCTCGTAAACGTCGTGTGCGGCCGCCCGGGTCATGTCGTAGCCGACCAGTTTCATCATGTCCCCGGCGTTGAAGCTGCTCATGGTGTCGCTGCTGAGCGCCTGCGCCCGGATCCGCACCGTACGCAGGCCGTGCCGCCGGGCGAAGTCGCGGCTGCACACGACCGCGGCTGCGGCGCCGCAGGTGGGCGGGCAGCACTGGAGGCGGGTGAGGGGCCCGTGGATGTGCGGGGAGTCGAGGACCTCGTCCACGGTGACCGGGGTGCGGAAGACGGCGTACGGGTTGTGCGCGGCGTGCTGCCGTGACTTGACGGAGATCCTCGCGAACGTCTCGGGCGCGGTGCCGTGCCGCCGAGCGTAGTGGGCGCCCGCGCCGCCGAAGAACTCCGCCGCCCACGGGGCCCGCTCGTTGCGGCCCTGAGCCGCCTCCATCGTGGCGAAGGATCGGTGCAGCGGATTGGGCCGGTCACCCCATACGAGCGGCAGCGCACCCTTGTTCATCTGCTCGAAGCCGAGTGCGAGCACGCACTCCGCGGCCCCGCTCTCCACGGCCTGCCGGGCCAGCCACAGGGCCGAGGAACCGGTGGCGCAGTTGTTGTTGACGTTGACGATCGGGATTCCGGTCTGCCCGAGTCCGTACAGTGCGGCCTGCCCGCCGGTGGAGTCGCCGTAGACGTATCCGACGTAGGCCTGCTCCACCAGGCCGTAGTCGATCCCGGCGTCGGCGAGGGCGGCGCGCGCGGCCCGTTCGCCCATCAGGTCGTACGGTTCGCTCGCGCCGGGCTTGGTGAACGGCACCATGCCGACCCCAGCGACGTGTGCCCGCTCCTTCATCCGTCTCCTCCAGGTGTCCCGGACCAGGTGTGGTGGCGTGTGCGGCCTTCTCCGACGCTAGGTACCGGGGGAGGGCGGGGGGTATGGGGATCCGCTGGGTCGTTGACGGCCCGGTGTGGAGGAGACCTCCACACCGGCCCCGGGCGGCCGGCTGCCGGGGCCCGGTCTGCAGCCGATGACGGCGCCTGGAGCAATCGCACATTATGGAACGAGGTCAGATGGACACGCTGCGTGGTCGCGACGGGCCGCTCGCCATCGCCCCCGCATCGGTTTGTGGAACTGCGTCCGTACCGGATCCTGGTTCGCGTGCGTTGCAGCAGGATCGATGGCTACCGCACCGAGCGGTTCGGGCCGGGATCGTCGACGAGGCCGTCAGTGCTCTGTGGTGCGGCGAGGCCGGTGAGCTCCTCGCTGACCTCCCAGAGGCGGGCGGCCAGAGCGCGGTCGTAGGAGAGCTTGCTGGACTTCGTGGGCTGCCTTTTGGCGAAGTAGCGGCCGGTGACCCCGTCCACCTCGGTGGAGGAGGCGAGGTGAACAGAGGTTTCGGCGCCCTTGTCAGGGCTGGTCATGACGAGACGGACGAGCGGGTACAGCGCGCGGAAGACGCGACCCGAGTCCTCCTTGCCGAAGTCCGTGCGGACCACGCCGGGGTGGAGCACGTTGGCGGTGACGCCGGTGCCGTCCAGGCGTCGCGCGAGTTCGTAGGTGAACAGGACATTGGCCAGCTTCGACTGGCTGTATGCGCGCATGCCGCTGTACGCGCGCTCGCCCATGAGGTCGTCGAAGTTGATCCTGCCGTTGGCCTGAGCGCCGGAGCTGACGGTGACGATCCGTCCGGCGGGGGCCGCCTTGAGGGTGTCGAGGAGCAGGTTGGTCAGCAGGAAGGGGGCGAGGTGGTTGAGGGCGAAGGTGTGATCCAGGCCGTCGGCGGTGGTGTGCCGGGTGGCCCAGTAGCCGCCCGCGTTGTTGACCAGGACGTCCAGTGCGGGGTGTGCCTGAGTGAACTCCTGGGCGAGGCGGCGTACAGCGGTCTGGGAGGACAGATCGGCTGTCCACGGCTCCACGGACGTGTTGCCGGTGGCGGTGCGGATCTCCTGCACCACGCGCCGGGTCTTCGCCTCGTCCCGGCCGACGACGGCCACGCGGGCGCCTCGGCGGGCAAGGTCGCGTGCGGTGGCCAGGCCGATGCCGGCGGTGGCGCCGGTGATCATGACTGTCTTGCCGTTCATGGCACTGCCTTCCTTGAAGGGGTGACTGCGGGTCTCAGGCGGCGAGAAGCGCGCGGTACCGCTTGGCGTGAAGAGCGAGGTCTTCGTCGGACACGGTGCGGGCGCTGTACAGCACCACGGGCTCGCCTAGGTGCATGCCGGTGAGATGGGCGGTCGCGTGGACCGGGGCGAGCAGTTCGTCGATCGTGAAGCGGTTGAAGCCGTCGGTGGCGTACGAGCCTTCGGGGCCGCCGGTGGAGGTGACCAGTTGGAGGGTCTTGCCGTGCAGGGCGGTGCCGCCGGTGCCGTAGGCGAAGCCGTGGGTGAGGACCTTGTCCATCCAGGTCTTCAGAACGCCGGGTACGGAGTACCAGTGCCAGGGGAACTGCCAGACGATCACGTCGTGTTCGCGCAGCAGCCGCTGCTCGTGGGTGGTGTCGATGCGGCTGTCGGGGTAGGCGGCCGCGATGTCGTGCACGGTGACGTGTTCCAGGTCGCGTATGGACTGGGCGAGGTGGGCGGTGACGCGGGAGGCGGCGAGGTCGGGGTGGGCGACCACGACCAGGGTGCGCGGGGTGGACATGCTGCGGTGCTTCCTTCGGTACGGCGGTGTCAGAGGGCGGCCAGGCGCGGGACGACGTGTTCGCCGAGCCGGGTCACGACGCTGCGCGGATCGGGGCCGAACGGCATGAGGTAGACCTCGTCGAAGCCCAGGGCCGCATAACCGGCCATCTCGTCGACGAAGGCGTCTGTGGAGGCCGCGTCGGTGGGCGGGGCTCCGAGGTACATGAGGGTCTTGGTGATCGTCTCGAAGTCACGGCCCTCGCGGGCGCAGTGCTCGCGCAGGACGTCGGTCTTGGCGGCGACGGTCTTGAGGTCGCCCATGATGTTCCAGGCATCCGCGTACTTGGCGACCAGGCGCAGGGTCTTCTTCTCCCCGCCACCGCCGACGATGATCGGCGGGTGGGGACGGGTCAGCGGCTGCGGGGAGTTGACGGTCTCGGCGAGCCGGTAGCGGCGGCCGGTGTACGGGCCGGTGTCCTCGCTCCACATCTGGCGGACGATCTGGAGGGTCTCCTCCAGTCGCTCGAAGCGTTCGGACACGGGCGGGAAGGGCACGCCGAGGGCGTTGTGTTCGCGTTCGTACCAGGCGGCTCCGATGCCCAGGGCGGCCCGCCCTCCGGAGAGCACGTCGAGGGTGGAGACGATCTTGGCGAGCACACCGGGGTGGCGGTAGGTGACGCCGGTGACCAGCAGGTGCAGCCGTACGGCGCGGGTGTGGGCGGCGAGGAAGCCGAGCGTGGTGTAGCCCTCCAGCATTGGGGCGTCCGCCTCTCCGAGGCCCATGCCGGCTATCTGCAGGTAGTGGTCCATCAGGGACAGCGAGGCGAAGCCCGCCTGTTCGGCGAGAGCGGCGGTCTCGGCGAGCACCGGGGCGATGGCCTCGGTGCCGCCGGGGACGTCGAAGGAGACGAGGTGCAGGCCGGTCTTCATGGCGTATGCCTTCCTGGAGAGGTGGGGGACACGGGGCCGGAGGTGATGGAGGCGACGAGCTTGCCCCGCACATGCCGGCCGGCCAGCTCGGTGAGCGCGGCCGGGACCTCCTCGAGCGCGATGGTCCGGGCGAGCATCGTGTCGAGACGCCGGTCGGCGGCCAGGGCCAGCAGATCGGCGAGCATCGCGGCGAGGTCGGCGCGGGCGCGCTCGTCGCCGTGGGTGTAGGCGGCGCCCAGGGCGATCTCGTGGACGGAGGGCGCGAGGGCGAAGGCGGGGACCGAGTCCAGATCGGGGCGGCCCGCGACGGCGGCGAGCCGGCCTCCGTACGTGAGCAGGCCCAGGTTGGACGTGGCGGAGCCGGGACCGACGCTGTCGATCACGGCATCCACGCCGCGGCCGCCGGTCAGCTGCCGTACGCGGTTCGCCACGTCCTGGCTCCGATAGTCGATGACCTCGGTCGCGCCCAGGCCGAGCACGTGGTCGGCGTTGCGGGCCGAGGCGGTCGCGATCACCCGGGCCCCACACAGCGCGGCGAGCTGCACGGCGAAGCCGCCGACGCCGCCCGCCGCGCCGGTGACCAGGACGGTCTCCCCCTTGCCGAGGCGCAGGCGGCGCATGACGGCCTGGTAGGCGGTCATGCCGGCGCACGGCAGGGCGGCGGCGCTCACCGCGTCCAGCGCGGACGGCACGGCGGTCACGACCGCCGCGTGGGCGAGCGCGTACTCGGCGAAGCCGCCTGGGCGGCGCAGGTCACCGTGGTAGGCGATGCGCTGTCCGACCTGGGTGCCGGTGACGCCCTCGCCGAGGGCGTCGACGATGCCCACGACGTCCAGGCCGAGGACGTGGGGCCAGGACCAGTCGGGGTGACCGGCCGCGGCCAGCTGGTAGTCGACCGGGTTCAGCCCGCACGCCTCCACCCGCACGCGTACCTGGCCCGGACCGGGTTCAGGGACTGGCAGCCCCGTCGGGTGCAGGGAGTCGGGCGGTCCGGGGCGGTCTAGGACCAGTGCACGCATCGCAGATGGGCTTTCGGGTCGTACGCGGGTGGGGAGGGGCGGGCACCAGGTGCACCGCCAGTCCAAAACCTAAACCGAGCGGTTCGGTATTTCAAGTGGGCTGGCCGCCATGCGGAAGACGACGCGGGAGGCTGCCTCGGTACGGCGCACACACCCCGCACCTGCTGCGAGTGCTCCACGAGAACGCTGTGCTGCCCCGCCGCGCCGCCCTGCGGGCCGCACTGGAGCAGGCGCGCGAGCACGGCGTCCCTCCTCTCCTCCGCAGGCCCCGAGGTCCTGGTTTCCGCATGCTCGGCGCCGTCTGCGCCGACCACCTCCGACGACGGCCCGCTGCACCGGTGGGCGCGGCGCACGGTGGACGCAGTCCTGCCCGACACCGCTGCCGGGTACGCGGACCGCTGGCTGTTGGCGCAGCGGCCGCCAGCCGTGGTCAAGCAGGCTCGGCGGCGGTCGCTCACACCTGCGTCGCGACCGCCTGCTCGGCGGTCGCCGTCGGTGCGGCGGTCGCAGCCCGTGGCACGGTCACGGTCCGATTCCGCGCGCGCATGCCGACGAACGCGGCTGCGGCGGCCATGGCCAGGACGCCGGCGAGGACGCGCAGGGCCAGGTCGTAGCCGGCCGCGGTGGCCACCGAGGGCGAGACGCCGCGCGCCGCGAGGTCGTGGGCGTGCGTGAGGGCGAGAGAGGCGAGTGCGGAGACGCCGATGGCCGCGCCGATCTGCTGGGCCGCGGTGAGCACGCCGCTGGCCAGGCCGGCCTCGGCCGGCTCGACGCCGTGGACGGCGGCGACCGTGCTGGAGACGATCACGGAGGAGGTGCCGAGGGGCAGGAGGAGGAGGCCGGGGAGGATGTCGGACACGTAGTGGCCGTGCGCGGGGAGGGCGGACAGAAGGGCGATGCCGGTGGCGGCGAGCAGCAGCCCGGTGACCATCACGGGGCGCACTCCGAAGCGCGGGATGAGCCGTCGGGTGACCGTGACGCCGGTCAGCACGGTGAGTCCGAAGGGCACGTAGGCGAAGCCGGTGCGCATGGCGGAGAAGCCGAGAACCTGCTGCATGTAGAGCGTCATCAGGAAGAACATCGTGATGATCGTCGCCAGGATGACGCCGCCGACGAGGAAGGCGGTGACCCGGGTGCGCGAGCTGAAGAACCGCAGTGGGACCGGCGGGTGCGGGGCACGGGCCTGCCAGGCAGCGAACGCCGCGAGGGCGAGGAGGCCGGCGGCGAGTCGGGCGAGCAGGGCCGGCGAGGTCCAGGCGGCGTCCCGCTTGTCCAGCAGGGCGTAGACGATCAGCGCGACGCCGGCGGTGGCCAGGACCGCTCCCGGCACGTCCAGCCGGGTACGCCGCTGCGTCCGGCCGACGGGGATGAGCCGCGGTGCGAGGGCGAGGACCACCGCCGCGATCGGCAGGTTGATCAGGAACACCATGCGCCAGGAGAGCAGCTCGGTCAGGATGCCGGAGAGCACCAGGCCGAGCATGCCGCCGAAGGCTCCGATCCCTCCCCACAGCGCCAGGGCGCGGACCCGCTCGCGCGGGTCGGTGAAGATCACGGTGACCAGGGACAGCGCTGCCGGCCCGGCCAGCGCCGCGCCCGTCCCCTGGGCGAGGCGGCTGGCGACCAGGGCGGCGGGATCCGCCGCGAGGCCCGCGGTGGCCGAGGCGAGCGTGAAGACCGCGAGGCCGGCCAGGAACACGCGTCGGCGCCCGGCGATATCGGCGAGCCGACCGCCGAGCAGCAGCAGGCCGCCGAAGGTCAGCGCGTAGCCGTTGACGACCCAGGCCAGACCGCTCTCGGTGAAGCCGAGGTCGCGCTGGAGGGAGGGCAGGGCCACGTTTACGGCGGTTGCATCGAGGATCAGGACGAGCTGGACCATGGCGAGGACGGACAGGGCGCGCCAGCGTCCGGGGCCGGGCGCGGTGGTACGGGCGGGATCGGGGGTCACGGAGGTCTCCGGGAGGGGCGGGTAGGGCAAGGGGTGGCGGGCGGTGTGCGGGGCGCCCGCCGCCCCTCTCGGTGGCTGCGTCGGATCAGGCCTGCGCCGGGTTCTCGCCGCCGGCGAGCGCCTTGCGGTAGCGCTTGGTGTGCAGGGCGAGGTCCTCGTCGCTGACCGTGCCGAGCATCAGGCCGTGCAGGGCGAAGGCGCCCTGGTGGTCGACCTGGCACATCTCAAAGCTGCGCTGCACGGGCAGCAGCAGCTGCTCGACGGTCGCGCGGTTGAGTCCCTCGGCGGTGTAGGACTCCTCGTTGTTGCCGACGGTCACCGCGAGCTGGACCTGCTTGCCGCGCATCTCGGACGGGCTGCCGTCGAAGGTGAACGCGAAGCCCATGGTCAGCACGGTGTCCATCCACTGCTTGAGCAGGGCGGGGGCGCCGTACCACTGGAACGGGAACTGGAAGACCACGCGGTCGTGCTCGCGGATGAGCTGCTGCTCGTGCTCGACGTGGATACGGAAGTCCGGGTAGGTGGCGTACAGGTCATGGACGGTGACGTTGTCCAGGTCGGCGACCGCCTGGACCATGGCGGCGTTGGCGCGCGAACCGCTCAGGTTCGGGTGGGCCAGGACGATCAGGGTGCGCGGTGCGCTCATGAGGTGCTCCAGGTGGTGCGCAGTTTTACGAACCAAGTGGTTCGGTATTGGAAGCGAACAGGATGCCGGAGCCGGCTATTCCCGGTGTGCGGACCTCCTGCCGGGACGCCGCTGGAGGGCGCGAGCCGCCCGAACGGTGGCCGCGCCCTCCAGCGTGTGGTGGGGCTCAGAAGCGGTCGGTGTTCTCCTGCACCCACTGGCGGAAGGTGAGGGCCGGGCCGGGCGGCCGGTGAGCTTCGCCACGTCGTCGGAGACGGGCAGCGCGGCGGCCTCCGGGCCGAGCACGTCCAGGACGGAGGGCACGAGCGTGGCGGGCAGGTGGCCCATGATCAGCTGCTGCGTGGCCTGCGGGCGCAGGATTCGCAGTAGCCGCTACGCACCGATGGCGGGGCCGTATCCACGCGCCGACGATGCTGCCGTGGATTCGATCACTGTCATCGCCGACAAGATCGCCCTCGCGGAAACCGTCAACGGCTGGTTCGACGCTGGTTGAGCGACTCCATCCATCAGTCGGCCGTCGTCATGCCGCTGACAGCACGCTGTGCACCTTGAGCGCGAGGTGGACCTGGAGGGCGTGGTCGCCGTGGCGCCACTGCGGCCCCAGCAGGGCGGTGACCCGGTCGATGCGCTGGTAGAGCGTGTTGACGTGGACGAACAGGTCCGCCGCGGTGCGGGTGAGGCTCCCGTCGCAGGCGAAGTAGGCCAGGAGGGTCCGGATCAGTTCTCCGCTCCGGCGCTTGTCGTAGTCCAGGAGAGGACCGATCTCGCGGCAGACGAACCGTTCCAGTTCCTCGCGGCCGGCCTGGCTGAAAAGCAGCCCGTAGATGCCCAGTTCGTCGGGGGAGGCGCCCTGGCCGTCCCGGTCGAGGGCGAGCAGGACGCCGAGGCACTGTACGGCGTCCCGGTGGGCCTCGACGAGCGCGTCGACGCCCTCTGCCGCCGAGGTGCCGCCCACCGTGGCCGCGTCGCCCACGGCGCGCGACAGGTGATCGGCCAGCGAGCGGGCCGTCGCCGCCGGGTCGTGCTCGCCGGGGAGCAGCGCGACGACGTCACCCCGGAACTCGCCCGCGAGCCCCTTGGCCTGCCCGGCGAAAGCGGTGGCCGCGTCGGCGATGGCCCGGCGGTGCCCGCCGCCGCGGCAGCGGGCCGCGAGCACGGTGCGCGGGCGGCCGAGGTCCAGGCCCATCAGGGCGGCGCGGCGGCGCAGTCCTTCGAAGTCCCGGTGCGGGGCACCGAGCAGATCCTCGAGGATCTCGCCGCGCAGCCGGTGCTCGGCCTCGGCGACACTGCGCTCGCTGAGCAGCATCAGCGCCGTGACCAGAGCCGCGCGCTCCAGGGAGCGCAAGTCGCTCGCGTCGAGGCGGTCGCGCACCAGGGCGAGGGAGCCGAGCACCTCGGTGCCGGCCATGATCGGCGTGGCGCAGGCCAAGGCGCGGGTCCCCGACCCGGGGACGCGCCGGGTGCGGCGCGACTCGGCGCTCAGCACGCACGCCTCGTGCACCGCGCGGGCCTCCGGTGATCCCTGAGGCAGGGGGCCGTTCTGCCGCGCCTGCTCCACCACGGGATCCGCGCCCACGGCCGCGGTCACGCCCCCGGCGGGGTCGAGGACGAGAATGCTCCCGCCGAGGACCTCGGCGAGGTTTTGCGCGACGTCCGCCATGTCGCCACCGTGCAGGACGATGCTGGTCAGCCGCTCGTGCAGGGACGCGGCCTGCTCCACGGAGGCGCTGTGGGCCTGGATGACGGCGTTGGCCTCGGTGAGGTCGTCGACGGCGCGCTGGACCTCCTGGAAGAGCGTGGCGTTCTCGATGGCGATGGCGGCGTGGTTGGCCAGCGACACCAGCAGGGCCACCTCGTGGTCGGAGAACGGGCGGGCGCTGCGGTTGGCCGCGAACAGCACGCCGATGACCTTCTCGCCGAGCTTGAGCGGCACGCCCTGGATGGCGATCAGCCCCTCGGGGCGCACGACGTCGTCGACGGTATGGTCGAAGCGCGGGTCGTGCAGGTAGTCGGGGGTGTTGTAGGGCACAGCAGTCTTGGCCACCAGCCCGCCCAGGCCCGCCCCCATGGCCAGCCGGCAGTGTTTGAAGGCGTCGGTGCGGATGCCGTCGGTGGTGCGTACGTAGGTGTCGCCGTGCTGGGTGTCGTTCAGCATCAGGTAGGCCGCGTCCGTGCCGAGCAGTTGGCGCGCCCGGTGCACGATCGCCTGGAGCACCGCCTCCAGGTTGCGCAGGGAGGAGAGGTCGCCGGCGGTCTCGTAAAGCGCGGCCAGCTCGTCCTCACGGCGGCGGCGCTCCTCCAGCTGGGCCCTGACGTGCAGTGCGTCCTCCACGAGCGGGCGAAGCGACGCCACCTCGGCGGCCGGGCAGCGCTTCAGCAAGTCCTGGTACTCCTCGGGCGCCGCGCCCTCGCGCAGCAGACGCAGCAGCCTGCGGGCGCTATCCGTGCCCAGGCTCGTCGGCGACAGGTCGGTGCTCATGTTTCCCCTCCGGCGGCTCGGGCGGGCACGATCGCGCCTGCCCTGCTGCGGACGGCGCCCACGGACGCCCTTCTACGATGGCACGCGCTGCGCGGGGTCGTCCTGGCCGCGCTCCAGGTGCGGCCCGGGGTCCGCAGGCCCCGGCGCGGCGCGGTCGCGCAGCAGGTGGGCGAGTGTGCCCCACACCCCGCGCCGAAAGAGCAGCACGGTGACGATGAAGACACCGCCGGTGATCAGACCGGTCTCCTCGAAACCGGCCGTGGACAGCCAGTCCTCCAGGCGTACGACGGCGGCGGCGCCGACGAGGCTGCCCCACAGGGTGCCGATGCCGCCCAGGACGGTCATCACGACGACCTTGCCGGAGGTGGTCCAGTGCACCTCCTGCAGCGAGGCGAAGCCGTGGTTGACGGCGTACAGCCCCCCGGCGAGGCCGGACAGGAACGCCGAGACGACGAAGACGACGAGCTTGTACCGGTCGACGGGGTAGCCCAGCGCCCGTACCCGGTCGGGGTTCTCCCGCACGCCGGTGACCACGCGCCCGAACGGTGAGCGCACGATCCGCCAGGCAGCGGCCAGACCGAGCAGCACCATGGGCAGCATGGCGTAGTAGAAGACGAACGAGTCCGACAGGTCGATCCCCGCCAGCTCGCGCGGGATGCCCTGCAGGCCGTTCTCGCCGCCGGTGACGTCGCCCCACTGATTGGCGACGAAGTACACCATCTGCGCGAAGGCCAGCGTGACCATGGCGAAGTAGATCCCGCTGCGGCGCACGGCGAGGTAGCCGATGGGAGCGGCGAGCAGGGCGGCCGCCGTGGCGCCGCCCAGGACGGCGGCGGGGAACGGCAGCCCACCGTGGATGGCGATCAGTCCGGTGGCGTAGGCCGAGGTGCCCCAGAACGCGGCGTGCCCGAAGGACAGCAGGCCGGCGTGCCCGAGCAGCAGGTCGAGGGCGACGGCGAACAGCCCCCAGCACAGGATGTCCGCGGCGACCGGCGGATACAGCGTCCAGGGCAGGGCGAGCGCGGCCAGCACGCCCGCCGAGAGCAGGCCCCACCGCACACCAGCGGGATACCGGCGCAGAGTGCCGATCAGGTTGAGGATCATGCGGTTTCCTCCTTGCCGAACAGGCCCGCCGGCCGGATCAGCAGGACGACGGCCATCAACAGGAAGACGGAGGTCTGGGACAGGAGGGGGACGTACAGGTTGCAGAGGGCCTGGAGCATGCCGATGGCGAAGCCGGCGAGCACCGAGCCGAAGACGGAACCCAGGCCGCCGATGACGACGACGGCGAACACGGTGATGATCAGGTCGCCGCCCATCGTGGTGTTGACCGCCCGCATCGGGGCGGCGAGCACCCCGGACAGGGCGGCCAGGCCGACGCCGAAGCCGAAGACGGGGGTCACCCAGCGTCCGGTGTCGATGCCGAACGCCCGTGTCAGGTCAGGGCGTTCGGTGGCGGCGCGGACGATGGTGCCGATGCGGGTGCGGGTCAGCAGCAGCCACACCGTGACACACACGGCCGCGGACACGGCGAGCACGACGACCTGGTAGCGGGGGAAGTCGAACAGGCCGAGGTCGACGGAGCCGGTGAACGGCTGGTGCGCGTAGGGCTGGGAGTGGGAGCCGTACTTCGTGCGCAGCAGGTCCTGGCAGACCAGGGCGATGCCGAAGGTCAGCAGGAAGTTGTACAGCGGGTCCAGGGCCGCGAGGCGGCGGATGAGTAGTCGCTCCACCAGGATGCCTGCCGAGGTGAGCGTCGGCGGCACGAGCAGCACCGCCCACCAGAAGCCGAGTCCGGCGCCGTCGGAGAGGACGACGGAGCCGAACGCGCCGAGCATGTAGACGGCGCCGTGGGCGAAGTTCACCACGCGCAGCATGCCGAAGATGACGGCGAGGCCGAGCGCGAGCAAGGCGTAGAAACTGCCGCTGACCAGCCCGTTGAAGGTCTGTTGCAGGAACGAGGTCATGGGGGTCCTGTTGTCCGGTGGCGGCCCGCCCGCACCGTCGCGGGCGGCGCGCCGGTCTGGGTGGTCAGCTCATGTGGCAGAGCGGTGACGCCTTGTCGAAGGCCTCGTCGGCGTGGATGGTCTCGACGTACCGGGTGTAGTCGCCGTCCTCCCCGGCCTGGGCCGGGTCCTTGACCTCGACCAGGTAGGCATCGTGGACGAGCCGGTGGTCCTCGGTGCGCAGGGTGCCGTTGCGGGCGAAGAAGTCGTCGATCCTCATGCCGTCGAGCTGCTGGGAGACCTTTTCCGCCTGGTCGGTGCCCGCTTTCTGTACGGCCTCCAGGTAGTGGGTGGCTGCGGAGTAGTCGGCCGCCTGGTCGAATGTCGGCCGCTTGCCGGTGCGCTCCTTGTAGCGGTCGGACCAGGCGCGTGCCTTGCCGTCGAGGTTCCAGAACCAGGCGGTGGTGAACATCGTCCCGGCCAGTTTGTCCGCGCCGATCGCCTTGATGTCGCTGTCGAACATCAACCCGATGGCGAGCTTGATGTGCTTGTCCTTGAGTTTGAACTGCTCATACTGCTTGACCACGTTGGCCAGGTCGCCGCCCGCCTGCAGGGCGCCGAGCACGTCCGGCCTGGGCTTCAGGCCGGGGGCCTTGAGCAGGAACGTGGAGTAGTTGTCGCTGGGGAAGGGGGTGGGGTCCTTGGCGACGACGCTGCCGCCCGCCTTTTCGATGGCGGTGGTGAACTTGGCCTGCATGTCCTGCCCGAAGGCGTAGTCCGGGTAGATCATGTACCAGTTCTTGCCGCCCTGCTCGGTCACCTTGGCGCCGGTGCCGTGCGCGAGCATGTAGGTGTCGTAGGCCCACTCGTAGGTGTACGGGTTGCAGCTCTTGCCGGCGAGCTCGGTGGTGGCCGCGGCCGTGTTGAAGTACAGCCGCTTGGATTGCTGGGCGACGGTCGCCACCGCGAGGGCCGCGGAGGAGGTGGGGACGTCGAAGAGGGCGTCGGCCCTCTTGCGGTCGTACATCTCCCGCGCCTGGGTATTGGCCACCTCCGGCTTGTTCTGGTGGTCGGCCTTGGTGACCTCGATGTTCTTCGTGACCGCCTTGTCGCCGTACTTCTTCTTGAAGTCATCGACGGCCATCTGCACGGCCTGGACCGAGCCGGAACCTGCGATGTCGGCGTAGACCCCGGACAGGTCGGTGAGCACGCCAAGGACGATCTTGTCGTCGCTGATCTTTCCGCCACCGGAGCTCGGGCCGCCGCCCCCGCAGCCGGCGAGCAGAGCCCCCACCGCGGCCAGGGCCACGCCGGTCGACAGTGTGCGCTTCATGTGTGGTGCCTCCTGATCGGTACGTCTTTGCAGAGCAGAGCGGAGGTGGGGGGAAGTTGCGATGACGGGCTGTCACCATCCGGGAAAGGCTTCACAGTCCGAGATGGGCGAGGAGTTCGCCCTCGCGTTCCTGTACGTCGGTGTTGTCCAGGGACTCGACGATGCGGCCCTGAGCGATGAGGTAGTGGCGGTCGGCCACCGTGGTGGCGAAGCGCAGGTTCTGCTCCACGAGGAGTACGGCCACTCCGTGCTGCTTGGCCTCCAGCAGGATCTCGCCGATGCGCCGGACGACGACCGGGGCGAGCCCCTCGGTCGGCTCGTCGCACAGCAGCAGCCGGGCCCCGGCCCGCAGCACCCGGGCCAGCGCGAGCATCTGCTGCTCACCGCCGGAGAGCTTGGCGCCGGAGAAACGGCGGCGGGCCCCCAGTACCGGGAAGGTGTCGTAGATCCGTTCCAGCGGCCACGCTGAGGTGCCCCTGACCGGGGGGAGGGTGAGGTTCTCCTCCACGGTCAGGGCCGCGTAGATGCCCCGGTCGTCGGGGACGAGGCCGAGGCCGAGGCGGGCCCTGCGGTGCGGCGGCGCGGCGGTGACGTCGCGGCCGACGAACCGGACCCGGCCCGTCGCCGATCGGTGCAGGCCCATCGCGCAGTTCAGCAGCGTGGTCTTGCCGGCGCCGTTGCGGCCGACGAGAGTGACGACCTCGCCCTCACCGACCGTGAGGGACACCTCGTGCAGGACCCTCGCCTCGCCGTAGCGGGCGCTGACGCCCTCGATCTCAAGCAACGTCGGCTCCCAAGTACGCCTCGACGACCTGCGGATCGGCCTTGACCCGGTCGTACGGGCCCTCGGCGAGCACCTCCCCGCGCTGGAGCACGGTGACCGTGTCGGCGAGGGAGCCGACGACGCTCATGTTGTGCTCGACCATCACCACGGTGCGGCCCGCGCCGACGCGGGCGATCAGGGACGTGGTGCGGTCGACGTCCTCCAGGCCCATCCCGGCCGTCGGCTCGTCCAGCAGAAGCAGTTTGGGATCCAGAGCGAGCGCGATCGCCAACTCCAGGGCCCGTTTGCGCCCGTACGGCAGGCTGCCGGCCGGCTGCTCCGCGAGCTGAACCAGACCGACCTCGTCGAGCAGTTCGCCGGCCCGGCCGGAGAAGCGGCGCATCAGCTTGTCGCTGCGCCAGAAACGGCGGCCCAGGCCGGTCGCGGACTGCAGCGCCAGCTCCACATGCTCGCGGGCCGTCATCTGCGGGAACAGACTGGCGACTTGGAAGGAACGGGCCACGCCGAGACAGGCGATGCGCTCGGGGGGCTGCCCGGTGACATCGCGACCATCGAAGGTGATGCGCCCGCCGGACGGCTTCAGGAATCCGGTGAGCAAGTTGAACAGGGTGGTCTTGCCGGCCCCGTTGGGGCCGACCAGCGCGTGAACGGTGCCTTCGGCGACGCTCAGGTCCACCTCGTCCACGGCGTGGAAACCCCGGAACTCCTTGGACAGGCGGTGCGTGGTCAGAATGGCCCGCGGTTGTCTCATGACGGCCTCGGCTGCACGGGGGTCGGGTCGGCGGTTGCCGATGTGCCGCAGACGTTAAATTCGGCCATCCCGGGCGGCTACGGAGACAACCTCCACACCACGTCCCCGGCGAGTGTGGGATCCTCCCAGCCCCGTGTCCGGGCGTGGGGACCGGTGTGGGCCCGCCCCACTCCCTGGGCCCTCGGACCGTGGGAATCCTCCATGGCCGGGTCGTAGGGGTGGGACTGACGATGTCCGCCATGGCGATGATGAACACCCCGCTGAACACCTGGCTGCTCTTCGGCCACGCCCCGCGCTACTTCCCCGACACCGAGGTGGTCACGAGGTTCCCCGACGGCCGCGTGCACCGCTACACGTACGCCGACTTCGGCCGCCGGGCGCAGCAGCTGATGCACGCCCTGGACTCGCTCGGCCTGGAGCCGGGCGAGCGGGTGGCGACCCTGGCCTGGAACAACTACCGGCACCTGGAGGCCTACTGGGCCGTTCCCTGCACGGGCCGCGTCCTGCACACCCTGAACCTGCGGCTCTCGCCGGAGGACCTGACGTACATCATCGGGCATGCCGAGGACCGGGCGATTCTGGTGGACCCCGATCTGCTGCCCCTGCTGGAGAAGGTGCACGAGCGCGGCGGACTGGCGGGCGTCAGGCACGTGATCGTCCTCGGCGACACCGTCCCCGAGACCACACTGCCGGACGTCGTCGCCTACGAGGAGATCATCGCCGACCGGCCGACGGAGTACGCGCCGGTCGACATCGACGAGAACGCCCCGCTCGGCCTGTGCTACACCTCCGGCACCACCGGCCGCCCCAAGGGCGTCGTCTACACGCACCGCTCGACCGTCCTGCACGCCATCGCCGCCTCCTCCCAGGCCGCGATGCGCATCGGCCCCGGTGACAGCGTGCTGCCGGTGGTGCCGATGTTCCACGCGAACGCCTGGGGCGTGCCCTACACCGCCACCCCGTACGGCGCCAAGCAGGTCTTCTCCAGCGGTTCCCTGGACCCCACCGCCCTGGTCGAGCTGATGGCCGCCGAGCGGGTCACCATCGCCGCCGGCGTTCCCACCATCTGGATGTCGGTCGCCGACGCGATGGCCGCCCACGGCGGACTGCCCGAACTCAAGCACCTGCTGTGCGGCGGCGCCCGCCCCCCTCGTTCGCTGATCGAACGCTACCGGCGTGACTTCGGTATCCCGCTGGTCCAGGTGTGGGGCATGACCGAGACCTCGCCGCTCGCCTCGCTGGCCTGGCCCAAGGAGAGGATGCGCGACTGGGACGAGCAGCGCGTCACCGACGCCGTGCGCACCCGCGCCGGACTGCCGCTGCCCGGCGTGCAGATGGAGATCCGCGGCGACGACGGCAACCCGGTGCCGTGGGACGGGGAGTCGATGGGCGATCTGCTGGTGCGCGGCCCCTGGATCGCAGGCTCCTACCTCGGCGGTGACGGGGCGGACGCCTTCACCGAGGACGGCTGGTTCCGCACCGGCGACATCGCCGTCGGTTCGCCGCACGGATACATGGTCATCGCAGATCGCGCCAAGGACCTCATCAAGTCCGGCGGCGAGTGGATCTCGTCGGTGGACATGGAGTCGGCGGTCATGGCTCTGCCCGAGGTCGCCGAGGCCGCGGTCATCGCCGTACCCGACGACAAATGGCAGGAACGCCCGCTGATCTGCGTCACCGCGCGCCCCGGCAGCACGGTCACCCTCGACAGAGTCCGCGACCACCTCGAACGCAGCGGCTTCGCACGCTGGCAACTGCCCGACCACATCGAGGTCATGGACGCCATTCCACGGACCGGGGTCGGCAAGTTCGACAAGAAGGCCCTGCGCGGCCACTTCGGCTCCTGAACCGGCGGCACGGCCCCACCGGCTGTGCCCGCGCCCGGAGCGTGGAAACAGCGAGGCACACGTCATACGCCGGTGACGCCCCTATCACCCCACGGTGCGGATCTTGGAAGGCAGCCCGAGCAGGGCTGCTGACAAGTGGGGCAGGGACGCCTTGCCCACCGGGAAGCAGCGCGGGGCCCGGTTCTTCAGGCCAGGGCATCCGGACGGGGACCCGTACCGAGCAGGTGGACGAGTGTCGGCAACGCGTGGCGTAGCGAGTCGTCTTCGACGTCGGCGTTCAATCCGATGCGTACGCCGAAGGCCGCCTGCTCGCGTCGGGGCGTGTACTCGTCACCTGGTGACACCAGGACACCGGCGTCGCGCGCTGCGGCGGTGAACTGCCCCGTCGACCAGGGTTCTGGGAGGGGCAGCCACAGATGCGGTGCCGCCGGGTCGGTGATCACGTCCAGACCCGCGAGGATCTCGCGAGCCCCGGCGTTGCGTTCCGTCGTCGCGGCCCGGCGAGCCGCGACGACGCGGTCGGCCGTGCCGTCGCCGACCCAGCGGGCGAGCACCTCCGCCAGGAGGGGCGGTGTCAGCCACGTCGTCGCCCGCACCGTCGAGGCCAGCTCGGCGAGGGCGGCATCGGGAACCGTCAGCACACCCACCCGCAGGCCCGGGGCCAAGGTCTTGGCCGCGCTGGCCACATGGCAGGTGCGCTGCGGGAGCAGCAGGGCGAGGGGGTCCGGCCGCTCGACGGCGAGCGGCCCCAGCGGGTCCTCCTCGACCACCCATCAGCGCGAGCACCAGCCCCGCCAAGCAACTCCACTTGGTCAGACGTGCGCTGGTCCTCTCGTAGTCGTCGCTCTTCTGGATGACCTCATTCAACCGACACCCTCGCTCCACCCGCTCCCTGTCCCGAGACAAGCACACCTGCCCGGGGCGGTAGCGGCCCCAGGGCGGGGCCCTGTCCACTGGAGCGCGGTCCGCCGTCGTTGATGAGCATCGGCACCTGTCGCAGTAGTTTTACCTTCGCTGTGATCTGCACCTTTTCCTCAAGGTCTTGCTCTCGGGGGACGCCTGGCGGAGCCAGAGCCAACTGACCGGAGTCGTCGTTAGAGGCGTCCTGCCTGTTGTGCCCGGGTTTCTGGATTCAGGCTCTGGGCCCACCGCATAGGCAGGATCATGGGTGGGGGCCGTGGCGGCCGCCGGGACAAGCGCACAGGAGGGACAGGCGATGCCGGGGGCGGAGGAGTCGGTGTTCGTCAGCTACGCCGGAGTGGACCGGGCCTGGGCTGAGTGGGTGGCGTGGCAGCTGCGGGAGGCCGGTCACCGCGTGGAGCTGGACGTGTGGGACTGGCGCACCGGCGACAACTTCGTCGAGCGCATGGACCAGGCACTGCGGCGTGCCACCGCTGTGGTGGCGCTGTTCTCCAACAGCTATTTCGATCCTGCGCGCTGGACTCATGAGGAGTGGACCTCCATCGTCGCGGGCCGACGTCGGCTCATCCCGTTGACGATCGAACCCCTCAGCGGCAGCGACATCCCCGACATCCTGACCGCGGCAATCCGCAAGGACCTGCACGGTCTGGACGAGCAGGCCGCGATCAGCGCACTGCGGGACGCCCTCGACGGGCCCACCGGCCCGCTCACCGCCCCGCAGTTCCCCGGAGCTGCAGCGGCGCCTGCCTCCGGCGAGGATGCTCCCGGCAGGCGTCCGCGGCTGCCCAGCGGCACGGGCGTACCGGCGGTGTGGAACGCGCCAGGCCGCAATCCGCATTTCACCGGCCGCGAGGCGATGATGACGCGGGTACGGGAGGGGCTGCTGGGCGGCCGGCAGGCGGTGGTGCGGGCCCTGCACGGCCTGGGCGGGATCGGCAAGACCCAGCTCGCCCTGGAGTACGCCCACCGTTTCGCCAGCCAGTACGACATCGTGTGGTGGATCGACGCCGAACAAGCCGACCAGATCCCCATCCACTACACCGAACTGGCCACCCGGCTGGGCATCGCCAGACCCGAGGCCGGCGCCGACCACACCACCCGCACCCTGCTGGAGCATCTGCGGACCCGGGATCGCTGGCTGATCGTCCTGGACAATGCCGACGACCCCAGCGCCTTCGAGTCCGTGCTGCCCACCGGCCCCGGCCACGTTCTCATCACCTCCCGCAACCCCGGCTGGAAGGACATCGTCCCCAGCCACGGACTGAACGTGTTCACCCGCAGCGACTCCGTGGCCTACCTGGCCACCCGCATCCCCGACATCGCCCCACAGCAGGCCGACGCACTCGCAGACGACCTCGGCGACCTGCCCCTGGCCCTTGGTCAGGCCGCCGGGGTCATCACCGCTGGCATGACCCCGGACCGCTACCGCCACCTGCTCACCGGCAAGACCGCCGCCCTGATGGCCAACGGCGGCCCGCCCGGCTACCCCGCCTCCCTGGCGGCTACGGTGGACATCGCCACCACCCGCTTGGCCGCCGACCACCCCCAGGCCGCCGAACTGCTCCGCCTCGCCGCGTTCCTGGGCCCCGACCCCATCCCCACGGCCTGGCTGGAGGCCGGCCGTGACCGGCTGGCCACGCTCACCGTCGACGCCGACGACTTCATGTGGCCCCAGACCGCGCTCCAGCCGCTGGCCCGCTCCGGCCTGGCCGGTGTCGACCACGAAACCTTCCAGATCCACCGGCTCACCCAGGCCATCGTCCGCGACCACACCAGCGAAGCCGACGCCACCGCGGCAGAAGACGACGTCACCACCCTCCTCCTGACCGCCGTCACCCCCAACGACACAAACGCCCCAGCGGATTGGCCGACCTGGGCCGCCCTGACCTCCCACCTCACCGCCCGCCTGGACGCCGCCGCTCAACACCCCCCACTACACCAGACACTCATCCGCGCCGCGCGCTACCTCTGTGTGAGCGGGCAGGCGCGCGCCGGCCGCGACCTGGCCAGCACCCTCCACCCCGCCTGGGTCACCACCCTGGGCGAAGATCACCCCGACACCCTCGGCATCGCGCAATACCTCGGCCATGCCACCGCCGATCTCGGGGAGTACGCCGAGGGGCGCCGCATCATCGAGGACACTCTCGAACGCCGTCGCCGCGTCCTGGGCGAAAACCACGCCGACACCCTCCAATCCGCCAGCGACCTCGCCGCCACCCTGGGCCGTCTCGGGGAGTACGCCGAGGCGCGCCGCATGGGCGAGGACACTCTCGAACGCCGTCGCCGCGTCCTGGGCGAAAACCACCCCGACACCCTCCAATCCGCCACCAACCTCGCCACCACCCTGGGCCATCTCGGGGAGGAGGAGGAAGCGCGCCGCATGGGCGAGGACACTCTCGAACGCCGTCGCCGCGTCCTGGGCGAAAACCACCCCGACACCCTCCAATCCGCCACCAACCTCGCCGCCACCCTGGATCGTCTCGGGGAGTACGCCGAGGCGCGCCGCATGGGCGAGGACACTCTCGAACGCCGTCGCCGCGTCCTGGGCGAAAACCATCCAAACACCCTCCAAACCTCCATCAACCTCTCCGCCACCCTGGGCCATCTCGGGGAGTACGCCGAGGCGCGCCGCATGGGCGAGGACACTCTCGAACGCTGCCGCCGCGTCCTGGGCGAAAACCACCCCGACACCCTCCAATCCGCCAACAACCTCGCCACCGCCCTGGCTAATCTCCGACAACTCGCAGCGGCAGAGCGACTCCTCAAGGACGTTCGTACCCGAAGCCGCCGCGCCCTGGGCGAAAACCACCCCGCCACGCAAGACTGCACGGAGAACCTCGCCTGGGTACTTACCGCCCTGGGTAGACCATTTGAAGCCCAGAAATTACGCGCATCTGGTGGTAAAGCAGGCCAGCGCCGAGCGCGGCGGAAGCGCCGCTAGAGAGCCATGTCCGCCGTGCTGACGTGCTTGACGAGATGAGGAAAGCTGCTCCTCAATTCCCTAGTAGGGCGGCAACACCATCTGCTCGCCGTCCTGCACGGAGTGCTCGCCCTCCCGCAAGTGCTCCGGCTGGGGCTTTACGATGGAGACCGACCGCAAGGGACGCCTCATGCGTGGCAAGAACTGCTGCCTCTGCCACGCGACCGGCAAGCGCATACGCGTCGGCCGCTGGCCCTGCAACCGCTGGGCCCGCATCTACCGCGTCGGCACCTGCTGATGACGGCAGACTGCTCACTTCGTGCCGAACGCGGCGTCCATGAGCTCCTGCCAGTCTGCGCGGGCAAAGCCGGTAGCGATCAGGGTCCCGGTAGTCGACATACGCCACTTCGAGCAGCGTCAACACTTGGTCCACGTCACCCGCCGCGCACAGCACGATCGCGGACTGGACGCGGTCGACCTGCCAATCGGGCCACGTGTTGCCCCACTCCTCCAGCAGCTCGACCACAGCGCGGCGATTTCAGGGTCCGGGAAGTCCCGCCGAACCCGTTCCACAACCCGCGCGCTGACCTGGATCCGTTCCCCCACCGCTTCGCCTTCCTGCCCGCCTTGATGTGCAGGAGAGCCTCCCATGACCGTGACCGTCCCGATGGTCTTCCTGTCCGGGCTTGTCCTGCTCTTCCTGCTGCGCACGAAGACCCTCGGCTACGGCTCCGCATTCGTCGCCGTGATGTTCGGCTTCTACCTCGCGTCCACCGGCGCCGGCGACACCGTCAACATCCTGATGAGCGCCGTCGTCAACGCACTCCCCAACCTGTGAGGAGCACCGCCGTGAACGAACCGCCGCTGCCCACGCTCACACACTCGGTGCCCACCGAGCCGTACTGGCGCGCGTCGAACTGGCCGCGGAGCGCGGACCGATCGTCTGGGTGCCCGACACCTACGGGCGCATGGTCCCCATGCCCAAGGACCTCGCCCCGCCGCCGATGCCGCGCCCCGGGCCGCGCGACCTGACCCCGCTCCCCTTTTCCAATCCATCGACGCTTCCACGACGTAGATGACACTCCAAGCCGAGACCACGATGTACTTCACCATGGCGGAATCAGACCAACTCGACCTTGTGAGGTCGTCGTTCGTGTTGGCGAGGTGAGTTTCGGCACCGTAGGTTTCTCGGCCACCTTACTGACGAGACTCAACAGTGATCGGCGGTCGTCGGGCGGGAGGTAGTCGCGAAGCCTGCTCGGTGAACTCGACGCGGAACTTCATGATGGTCGGAGCGTAGATCTGCGTGCACGATCCGGCCATCGGACACCGGCGACATTGAGGGAGACCCGCCCTCGCTCTGGCTCAGCCTGGACGGACAGCGGCGAAGCGCATGACACGCGAGGCCTTGAGCACCCTCTTCGGAAGGCTGTTCGCCACGTCCCGATTCCACCGGAGCTGGTTGCCGTGCTGCGGTGGCACATCACCGCGTACGGCACGACGCCCGACGGCCGGCTGTTTCAGCCCATGCGCGGCGGCCTCATCCAGGAATCCGGCACGTTCGAAGGCGAGACAGAGTGAGACAGTCGGTGCCTCGCCGGGGGCACGGGCCCTTTGTTTCCCGTCTGGCGGCGCCAGCATTCGAACCTGGGAAGGCTGAGCCGTCAGATTTCCGGTCTGCCTGGTTCGGACTCGCTGTCCCCGCAGATGACCCTGCGGTGAGTCTCAGACCGTTTGGTGCTGCAACCTGCTGTGGGCGCCTGCCGCGCGGAGACGGTCAGCTGGTTGTCAGCTGCCATCTGATCTCTCCGTCGTGCCACTGGTCGGTGGGGGTGAGCCCGGCTGCGGTGGCGACGGCGGCGGATGCCTTGTGGTCCGGGTGGATGTGGGCGGTGACCGTGTGCACGGGGTGTTCCCGGAGCCAGGCGACAAGGCCTTGGGCTGCCTCGGTGGCGATGCCGCGCCGCTGCCAGGAAGTTCCCACCACCCAGGCGATCTCCGCGGTGGCTCCGTGACCGTCGGCTGTGATCGTTGTCTGGAGCGTGCCGGTCAGGCAGGTCGCGTCGCGGAGCTGGATCACCCAGTTGCACCAGGCCTGTGAGGGGTCGGGCGAGCCGTCGGCCCAGCGTTCGTAGCGGGCGCGCAGGGCCTGGGCGCTCTCCGGAACGCCTCCGATGAAGGTGTGCAGGTCGGGATCGGACAGCACGGTGGCCATCTCGTCGGCGTGGCCGACCTGCACGGGGAGTAGGGTCAGCCGGTCGGTGCGGATGGTTTCCGCCTTGAGAGTGATCACGCTGCCTCCGGATGGGAACGTTCGACGAGCGTGCCTCGTTCGAAGCGGGCGCCGGCCCGGACTTGGGCAACCAGTTGGGGTGCGTTCACCGCGGGCCACCGGTTTTAGGTGGACTCGACCAGCTTGAAGACCATAGCCAGGTCAGCGGCCCGGCTGCCAGGCATGCGCACCCCGATGCTTACCAGTGGCGACGGCAGAAGGTACGTCCTCCCTGGCCGCCCCACAGGTTCTGAGCATTGCTCTGCGGGAAAACACCCTGCTGCCCAGCCGCATCAGCACCGACAGAGGCCTTGGCCCGTGCTCGACGGCGAGGGGATAAGGGAGCAGCCAGGCGGCCCTGCTACCGAGCCGGCTGACCACGGCCTCGGAAGCGGGGTACTGGTGAGCCTGGCCAAGGAGTACTGGTCCGGGGCCGCCGCCGCATGCCGTCTATCATCTGCAGCCGCGTCCACGCCGGCGGACGGCCCGGCTTGATGCCCTTCGGCAGCAACGGCCCCAGCCGGGTCCACGGGTCAATAGCTCAGGTCGCCATGCGCCACAGAGCCTGATCACCCATGACCAAGATCTACTTTCGTGCTTGTTGCTGGGCCAGGCTGAGGCTCGTCGTCTTCATGGGGAGACCGAGTGTCGACTTGCTGACGGCGCTGCGGTTCACACTGCGTACTCCGGAACAGTGTGAACCGCAGCGCCTGCGCGCACGGCGGTGTGTCCGTTGGGCCGGTCAGTAGGCGACACCTCCCGGCGTGCAATCTTCCTGCCGGACTGGAGTACCCGCCCACCAGCGACATGATCTTCTATGGGGCCAGGGGGTGCTCGCGGTTACGGGGCCCTCGAGTAGCCGATCGCTCTGCTGTAGAGGGGAGCAACTTGGCTGGTGCGCGTCAGGCGGAAGGAATAGCGCTGAAACGAGGCAGAGCTTGCCGAAGCAGCCCGCGGTGCAGGGCTGTCGGGTACTGCCCACCTCGACATGACGCCCGAAGTTAACCCTGTCGTCATCTTGGATCCGTCTATGGGACGCCGCGACAGCGGACAAAGGGAATGTACGTCAAGCATTCACGCGAAAGGTGTCACCCCGTGCCGCATCTGTTGACCTCGCTCCTCACCAAGGTGGCGGTTGCCGTGATCGAGGCGCTCGTCATGCGTCTGCTCGTCCAGCTCTGGAATGCCCGTGCCCGCAGCGGCCGACCAATGGCGGCCGCTGCCTGAGGCGTCTCGGTTCGGTCCAGAGACTGTGATCGCCGACGAAGTCCCCGGATGTGTCCAGCGCTTCCGTCGCCGCTGCGGAGCGTGACGCTCGCTGTCCACGCGCCCCAGGTCACCAGTCGCTGTATGCGTTCCGGGCCTGCGTGACGTGCGCAAGCGTCTGGCTCTCCGAGCGCGACGAGGCCAGGGAGGGAGCGGTCCGCGCTCTCTTCGCCGATACCGTGTACGACAGCCCCGACGACACCATCGACGCCTCGTAGAAGGACCCGCTGGACGCTGGACGCCGGTCCGTTTTTCGGCCGCTTCGAGGGCCGGAAGCAGCGCCGTAAAAGACCAGCTCACCGGCTACTTCTGTAGAAGGTGGTCCTGGTGGCGCGTTGCACGGCATACTCGGAGCATGGCCGACATCGAGATCGACGACACCACCAGGGCCGCGCTGCAGGATCTCGCCGACACCGAGGGAGTGTCCCTGGAGGACTACCTCGCCAGGGTCGCCGAAGAAAAGCAGCGCGAGCGCGCTCTGAACGCCGGAGCCGAGACATTCCGCCGGGTCACCGGTGACCCGGCCACCGTGGCAGCGTTCGATGCCGAGTTCGGCGGCCCCAGGCCGGCCAAGCACGCCCCGCGGGCGGCCTGACCTGTGCCGGGCGAGTACTACGTCGACTACCGGTGGTTCCTGGAGCGCCAGGAAGAGCTGTTGCCGGAGGACCTGACCGTCGACGATTTCTCCATCCTGGTAGGCATGGCGGCCCGCCACAAGGTCGACCCGCCGCGCCACGACCAGCACCACCCGGATGCCTTTTGGCGTGCCGCGGTGTTCCTGGAGGAATGCGTTCTGCTGCGTCCGCTCCCGGCCCGCAACGAGCTCTTCGGATACGGTCTGGCCATCGCATACCTCGAGATCTCAGGGGTGCGCGTCGATACGAAGTTCGAACTCTGGCTCGATCTGATCAAGGACATCCGTGCCTTGGCGCTGGACTCGTACCAGATCGCCGACCGGTTGCGCTCCTGGCGAGCTGCGTGATCCCTGGCCGGTTCCAGCGCCCTCCGTCGTGCAGCCGCCGCTGATGTCGCCCGCCGGCATCGTTGCGGGATCCCCGCTCGCTCGGCCACGGAGAGAAACGGCGACTGGCACTGGGCATGATCGATGAAACCCGGTTGTGAGACCGCGGGCGTCCCTCTGGTCGTCGCGGACGCCGACTGTGGCGATGCCACAGCCTTCCGCCGGCGTCTGAAGGACGGAGACTGCCCTACGCAGTCGGGATCTCTTCCCAGCTCACCGCCCACCCCGTCCATGCCCGGCCGGTCACCCCGCCTATCAGGGGCAGCGGCCGCCCACCGGCGGCGCAGTACCCGGACAGGCTCATGCCGGTGACAAACCTGGTCATGGAGGCCGGCGCCGGCATGCCCACGGCGTGTGTCCTGGCGCGAGCGCTCCCGGCCGGGCACAGGCCGCAGCAGCCTGAAGCGCATGTACTCGCGTTTCGTCGCCTTGCGTGTATGTCCCGCCGGAGGCGCGATCCGCCAGGCCACGGAAGCTACGGAGTTCTGCGAGCGTGGCTGCTGGTCGAGGGCCCGCCACCAGGTCGGAGCCGGTGCGATCTCCGACTGTCGAGCCTGCTATCGCACATGCCGCTGCCGTCGTTGGTGCGGCTGGCCGAGTTCCGTCGGTATGTCGAGCACGACTACCAGGAGATGCAATGCGCCCCGGGCCAAGCCCTTTTCGAAGGACGCACCTCAATGGCTGGCACCAACGCGTCACCCTCGCCTCCGCCGCCCCTGCCTTCTGCACCCTCTGGCACATCGCCCGCTCTTCAAAGGACACGGCGTCGGTCTTGGCCTTTATCAGGTAGGCCACGAACTACGGGCACCCCTCACCCTCTGGGCCGGCGCCCTGCCCGCGGGCCGCCGCAACCTGATAGCAGTGCGACCAGGTCCGACTAAGCTGGCGGACTGGTCAGTGCGCACCCCGGAGCAGGCGGAGATCATGGGCAGTCTCACCGAGGCGAATCTCAGGGCGCTGGCCGGTGCCCGTTCCTTCGAGCGCGCCCACGGGTACGCGGATGCGGTGTTCGGGGTCGAGGTCGGTGACGGCTGGGTCACCGCCACCGTTCATGGCACGGAGCGGTACGAGGTCCAGCTGACCCTGGACGGGCCGGGCGGCCTCGCCGGCGCGTGCGACTGCCCGTACGGCCTGGAGGGAAACTTCTGCAAGCACCTGGTCGCCCTCGGCCTGCGGGTGCTCGCCCAGCGGGACAGCCTGCCGCGACAACGGGAGGCGGCGCGGGAACGTGCGCAGGATCTCGACGGATGGTTGTCCAGCCAATCCAAGGACGAGTTGCTCGATCTGCTGCGGGATCAGGTGGCCGAGGACCGGCAGCTGCGGCGGCGCCTGGAAGTGCGGGCCGCGAGCGCCCGCGGTGACCTCGCCGCGGTCCGGGCCCGTGTCCGCGACCTGCTCGACATCGGCCCCTTCGCGCAGTACGGGTACGTCGAGTACGCCGATGCCCGCGCCTACGCCGACCAGGCAGGGACGGCGGTGTCCGCGATCAGGGCGCTGACCGGCTCCGGCCGGGCCGCCGACGCGATCACCCTGGTGCGGGAGATGATGCGCCAGCTGGCTGCGGTGGTGGAGAGTGTCGATGACTCGGACGGCAGGCTCGGGCAGATCGGAGCAGACCTCGCCGACGCCCACCTCGCTGCGTGCCAGGCGGCACGCCCCGACCCCGCGGAGCTCGCGCGCTGGCTGGTCGGCCATGCGCTAGGCGACATCGACGACGGCCTGACCGACATCGATCCGCTCGATTACGAGGACGTCCTCGGCGAAGAGGGGATGGCCGTCCTGCGGAAGTCAGCGGTCGAGGCGTGGCGGGGCAACCGTCGCGGCTGGGCGGAGAAGCACCTGATGGAGCGTCTGGCCAAGGCGGGCGGCGATATCGAAGCGCTGATCGCCGTGCACGCGGCCGATCTCTCACCGGACGGCCGCACGCATCTCGTCATCGCCCGCGAGCTGGACACCGCCCGGCGTTCCGACGAGGCCCTGGGTTGGGCGGAACGCGGTGTCCGAGAAGCCCGGGATCTCGCCGGCGTCGACGCCGCTCTTATCGACTACCTCTGCGACCGCTATGCCCAGGTGGACCGGCTGCCGGATGCCGTCGATGTGCGCCGCGAGTACTTCCGCGCCTCCCGCACCCTGGCCGCGTACCAGCAGTTGCGCGCTGCCGCACGGGCCGCGGCCTGCTGGCCGGCCGAACGCAGGGGAGCCCTTTCCCTACTGCGGGCCGATGCGGAGCGACGGCAACAGAGCTGGTACGGCGGCCCGGTCCTGGTCGACGCCCTGCTCGACGACAAGGACGTCGACGCCGCCTGGCAGGCCGCTACCCGCACCGGCGCCCATGACAGGCAGTGGCTCGCCCTCGCCGACCAGGCGCGGGCCGACCGTCCCGCAGACGCGCTCGGCGTCTACCTGCGTCTGGCCGAGCCGTTGACCAACCAGACCGGCAACAGGGTCTACGAGCAGCTCGTCGCCCTGCAGTTGAGCATCCGCGACTGCCACCGCCGCCTGGGCACACTGAACGAGTTCGCCGTGCACGTCACCGCCCTGCGCACTGCCCAAAGGCGCAAGCGGAACCTGATGCGCCTGATGGACGAACACGGTATTTGACCGGACGGCGTCTCGTGGTCGGGCGCTCCACCCCTCTCACGCTGCCCTTGCACTCTTGGCACCGGATGGTCCTCTACACGTGCAGGATGCAGCGCAGGTCCGGTGGCTGCTACCCGCGGCACACGGGAATGTCGCTGCCCGCCAGCCTCTGCGTTACGCCAGGCGTTGAGAGCCACCTTCGGTCGGGCCGAGGTGAACGCGGCGGGCAGCCTGGTGACCGTCGCCAGCGCGGCCGGGGCCTGATTATCGACCTTCCCCGAAGGGATCCGCACCCGTGCCAGCCCCCGTGCGGTGCCGATGCCGTTGGACGCTGGGAGTTCCGCGGCCTGTACCTCGGGCGAGTCGAAGTCAATCTCGGCAGGATCGGTGACCGCGTACGCCCTGTTGCTGAACGAGTTCGGGTCGCGCCAGGCGGCGACGAGTTCGCGGAGTTCCTCGGGAATCGACTCGGCAGTCATGGTGGTGAGGTCGACGGCTGGTCGCTGGTACACCATGCGGCTGACACGGTCGCGCTCATGCGCCGGCAGTCCGATGAAGAAGTCGAGCCCGAGGGGGGCGGCGATCTCGTCGGCGAAGAAGCGGCCCGGCGTGTGGCTGAACACCCGGCTGATCACCTCGCCGACGAGTCAGCCCCAGGTCCGGCCGTGGTATCCGTGTGCCGTGCCCGGAGTCCACAGGGGACGCTGCGCGGCCAGTGCGGCCGCCATCGGATGCCAGACCAATGCCTCGTTCAGCGGGACTGGTTGGTCCAGCGCGATCAAGCCGGCCTCGTGGGACAGGAGCCAGCGCACCGGGATGTCCGCCTTGCTGTTCGCGGCGAACTCCGGCCAGTACTTTGCCACCGGCGCGTCCAGGCCCAGCGCACCGCGTTCGGCCAGCATGTGCGCCGCGGTCGTAGTCGCCCCCCTTGGTGGCCGAGTAGACGAGTTGGAGTGTGTCCCGCGTCCATGGACGACCGGTCTCGGGGTCGGCGACGCCTCCCCACAGGTCCACCACTGGTCGGCCGTGCCCCGGCCGGAGATGTAGTGCACCTGTTGACTTCCCGAGCCACGCGCTCGGAGCCGTGCCCGGTGCCGCGCCGGGCGAGGTGCGAGGTGATCTGTAACCGGCGGACCTTGTCCCGGTGGACCTCTTCGTCGGAGTCGCGGTCGGCGTACAGGTGCTCGGGGCGGCGCAGTGGCTGGCCGCGCTGGCCGTGGATCGGCGGGACGGCCTGGATCAGCGCTAGCTGGCGCAGGTCCAGGGAGTCGTCTCGCCGGTTCGCTCCAGCAAGGGCCACCGATTCCATGCCGAAGGTCTCACGGACTACCGGCATTTCTCGGAGTCACCGCCGTTCTGTGCAGCTACAAGCGACTCCTCCGCCTCACCACATAGGGAACGGTCTTGAGCACACCAGGCATTCTGGGCAAGGTGAACAGCTCAGCGTATCGGTTCCACTCCGGAACGTGAACATGGTCACGCATTGATTCCTTGCAAATACAAATCTCAGAAGGAGAGCATAAGGAAGCTCACAGAAGACATGCAGAAGCATCGGGCATCGAAAAGAGAAGACGTGCGCGCTACGTATTTCTGCAGGTCCGCCGCGACGTTCATCGCGGCAGCGGGGGCCGCTATCCTGCTAACCGCACCTATACCCGCGAATGCATCCACCGAGGTTCCCGCAGCAGCCACGGCGAGCACGTCAAACCCCTGCAAGTCGCAGCACTATTCAAAGGTCGCCTATACCTTCTGGATCGGCCCGAGCAAGATGCCTCTGCGCTGCGGAACGAGAACTTGGGGCTACAACCACATAGTTGAGCGTGGACGCTGGAGCACCAGCTTCAAGAACAAGATCAGCGACACACTTTTCCACGGCTACGAGAGAACCCCCGGGGTGTACTACCGATACAAGGTGGGCACTGGTTGCTCCTCGAAGCCGCCGAGGAAGAACTTCAAGGTGGTCGTCAACAAGGGCCCCCTTGGAGGGATGCCGGGCGGTCTGACGCCTCAGGGAATCATTACGGCCACGGTAGAGTACACAACCCCGGCCGTAGCTGCAGCGTCAGCGAGTGCAGAGGCAAAGTGCTGAGAGGATCCATATGGCCACCCCGGAGCAAGTAAGGGAAGCACTCACCCAAAGACTTTCAGGACTACAGAGCGAGGGGGGAGGAACCTCTCTTGAAGTTCTTGAGGTGAAGGTGATGTCTGTCTTCCCTGAATTGCTTCTGGAAATCCAGGTCAGCGTCTCAGGGCAACTCTGGGAAGTCTCGCTTGACTACCAGGGTCATGAAGCGAGTCTGGTGAGCGGAGACCTCTCCGAAGAGAGCCTGAATTACCTCGGGATGCTTGTGCGAACCCACCTATTCGAGTGGTGGCACACAAAGGACACAGAGAAGTTTTCAGCGCGCATGGGGAAGAGGCTGGACTGAGAGAGTGGTACGTGAGTTGACGTCCGTATGGCAAGCGGGCCGGCTGCGGCGTCGCCGGGCGGTTACGGTCGTGGCTGGGTGAGGGGTGAACAAGCCCTGCTCGGTCTCGACCAGGATTCCGCGCTCGGACAGCCGCTTGAGTTGGAGGCGGGTGTTGTTGATGTTGTTGGGCGCGATCTCCAGATCCATCGCCTCGCACACCCGCCGTGCCCGCAGCGGGGCGTCGGCCGCAGCGAACACCGCCATGATCTGCTGGTAGGTCGGATGATCCGGCAGCTTCGAGGCCGGTGGCGCGGACGGTGGCGGATCGGGCAGCTCCAGGAGTGTCTTGCGGGTGATCCGGATCTCCTCGCGGCCCGGCCGAGTTCGTCCAGCTGCGCGGTCAGCTGCGCGACCTGCTCCCTCGCCTCCTCGACCTGCGCGGCGATCTCCCACTCCCGATTCTGAAGGCGTGCCGGCACCGCCCCCAAGGTCAGCTCCCCGCCGGTCATGCCCCGCGCCAGGCCCGGGTGGAGGTGCCGGCCAGCCGACGGACCATCACATTGCCTATCGCCCAGTACACCCGGGACTCCGTCGAGGCCGGGCGGTGCTCGTAGTCGCGGACCAGTGTGCGGTGGAGCATCAAGGTCCCGTTCGTCTGCTCCACAATCCACCGCTTGGGCTGGGGCGTGAACCCGGCATCCTTCGGGTTGCCGACCACTTCGACCTCGATGCCCTCCTGCTCCCCGTGGTCCACGACGGTGTTCTTGGACCCCGGATCCACCAGGGACTTTTGGACGGTGTCGGTCCCGGCGGCGACCTTGTCCAGCAGGGAGATGCCGGCGGCGTTGTCGTGGGCGGAGGCGGCCAGCCTCAGGTCGACGTTCGCGTCCGCCAACTGTCATCGGCACAGCCGGGGCCTGCTGCAGGGTTGGGTGACACCTGACCTGGCTTGCTGAGAGGCGGCCTGGAAGGATGCTGCAGTGCCCAAGCCGTATCCGAAGGAGTTCCGCGAGGACGTCGTGCGGGTCGCGCGCAGCCGCGAGCCCGGCGTCACGCTGGAACAGACCGCCGCCGACTTCGGCGTCCACCCGATCACGCTGTCGAAGAGGCTGCGCCGTGCCGACACCGACGAGGGCGCCAGGCCCGCAACGGCGTCGGGTGAGTCCGCCGAGCTGCGTGAGGCCCGCAAGCGGATCCGGCTGCTGGAGCAGGAGAACGAGGTGCTGCGCAGGGCCGCGGCGTATCTGTCGCCGGCGAACCTGCCGGCAAAATGATGTACCCGCTCGTCCGCGAGGTGGCCGCCGCCGATGCCCCTCACCGGGTGCCGGTGGCGGTGACGTGCCGGGTACTCAATCTGGCCCGCCAGCCCTACTACCGATGGCTGGCCTCACCGGTCACCGACACCGAACTCGCCGAGGCATACCGGGCCGACGCCCTGTTCGACGCGCACCGCGACGATCCGGAGTTCGGGTACACGCACCTGGGCAGGGGTGGCGAACTCGCTGCCGTCCGAAGGGCTGGGCCGTCAGGACCTTTCGCGCGAGGGCCAAATCCGGAGCGTCCGTCACATCACACCTCTTTGTCCGTGGTCGCCTGGTGGCTGGTGGTCTGCTCTGCGAGGGTGTCGGCCCAGCCCTCGGCCCAGCGGTTGAGAGGACTGAGGGCTCGGTAGGCGTCCTCGCCGAGGGCGGTGAGGGTGTAGGCGCTGTCGTCCTGCTGTGTGATGAGGCCGGCCTGGGTGAGCTCGACGAGGCGCCGGCGCAGGACGCTGGAGGACATGCCGTCGCACCGCTGCTGCAGGGGGCGGAAGCCGGTGGGGCCTTGATGCAGCTCCCAGATGATGCGCAGCATCCAGCGCCGCCCGAACAGGTCGAGCGCCGCCATGATCGGGCGACCGCTAGTGGAACCGCGGACCGGGCGCCCGGGTCTGGGTGTCTCTGTCACGTAGCCCGACATCCCCTCTAGTGCTTCGTTTTTCGAAACGCTAGCATCCTCTTCTCGCTTCGAAAAAAGAAGCGGCTGTTCGGCGGTGCCGACCGTGGACCGTAGGTCCGGCCGCCGCAGACGACGACCAAGGGGAGAAGGAAATGCCCGCTCGTATCGATCCTGCGTCCATGCCCTATCCCGATTACGCCCAGGAGCGGCTCGCACGTCTGGCTCCGCCGGGCGGCGATCCGCTCGTCCTGTTCACGACCCTGGCCACGGACCAACGACTCTTCGAGCGGTTCTTCGGCGGGGGCCTGTTGGACCGTGGGCACCTCACCCTCAAGCAGCGCGAGATCGTCATCGAGCGCATCACCGCCCGCTGCGGCAGCGAGTACGAGTGGGGCGTGCACGTCAGCGGCTTCGCGGAGAAGGCCGGGCTGACCCGCGAGCAGATCGCCTCGACCTGCGGCGGCGGCCCCGAGGACGGCTGCTGGACCGAGGAAGAATGCTGTCTCATACGGCTGTGCGACGGAATCGACGCCGACTGCACTCTGGGCGATGAGGACTGGAAGGACGGACTGAAGTTTTTCACGCCGCACGCACTCTTCGAGATCCTGATGCTCTGCGGCTACTACCGCACGGTCTCCTACATCACCAACGGTCTGGGCCTCCCCCTTGAGGCGTGGGCCGCACGGTTCTCGCAGTACGGCGCGGCACACGGCGGCGGACAATGATCCGGCAGCTCACCTTCGAAGCCAAGGGGCGCGCGGCCTGGCACGAAGCGCCCATGCCGACCCTGATCTGGACGGACGTCGTCATGCATAAATTGGTGGTCCTATATTCCAAGCCCGCCGACCCTGACCACTTCCGCGACTACTATGTGACCAACCACCTTCCACTGGTCATGAATCTGCCCGGCCTGCTTGCGTGGCGATACAGCTTCGACGTGGCGGCGACCAAGGGAGAAGCGCCCTATTTCGCGGTCTTCGAAGGCGACTTCGCTGACGCCGCCGCCATGGCCGCTTCGCGGGCGTCGCCGCAAGGCCAGCGGGTGGCCGCCGATGTCGCCAACTACGCCACCGGCGGTGCGGTCATCCTCCACTATCCGGTGCAGGACGGCACCGGCTGAGGCAGAGGACGGTACGCTCCGGGACGCGTTCGGTCGGCCGTTGCGGCCAGGTCCGACTATCGGCGGAACGCCGTTCCCGGTTGCCGGTTCGTTGAGCGTCAAAGGTGGGCCGATGTCCTGGCCGGATGTCACGGTGGTTGATGCGTGCGTGCGGCGCGACGGCCGGGGCGGCAGCCCCACGGCCGTCACCGACGACGACCCGGCGGCGACGGACGCGGACCGGCGTGCGGTCGCTGCTGCGGCCGGCACCTCGCACGCGGCGTTCCTCGGACCGGGGCGGACGCCGGACGGTGGCTGGCAGCGCTCCGTCACCGGGTGTCGCGCGGGCGAGGGGCCTACCGTGGGAGATGGTCCCGGCGTCGGCCCCGCCGACCGGCCGGTCGTTCACGCCGGGGGCGGAAGGAGGCACGAGATGTCCGATGCGATACGGGACACCACGGCCCGGCGCGTACGACATTTCGTCGACGCCGGATATCCCGACGCCGGGCCCGTCGAGGCGGCGGTGGAGGGAGCCGTCTACCGTCTCGGGGACGGAACGGTGGCCAAGGTGTGGGAGCGCCGACGGGGATCCGAACTACGGCGGATGCAGCGTTTCTACGCCGATGCCGCGGCGCACCTGCCGTTCGGCTCCCCGGAGATCCTCGCCGTCGAGGACATCGACGGTGTCCCGATGACCGTGGAGCGGGAGCTGACCGGCGAGCCCTTGGCGGGCAGGATCCGCACCGACGACCCGGACGAGGTGCTGCCCGAAGCGGTCGACTGCCTGGTCGGCGTGCTGCGCGCCCTCGCGGACGCCCATGACGTCGACGAGGTCAAGCACCTTCCTGTGCTGGACGAGGAACGCCCGCTGTGGGAAGGCCACACCACTTTCGGATCCGCCCTGGCGGACCTGGTGGACCGGCGGGTCAGCCGGTGCGCGGACCGGCTCTCCACGCATGTCCGCGACTTCGACGACACGCGCGCCCGGCTGCTCCGGAAGCTGCGCTCGCTGCCCCGTACCGACGAGGCGGTCGTCCACGGTGACGTCTTCCCGGAGACCGTGCTGGTGGACGACGACCTGCGGCCGCTCGCCCTCGTGGACTACGGCTTCCTGTCCACGGGCGGGGACCCCCGGTTCGACGCCGCCGTGGCCGCGGCCATCTTCCCGGCGGGCACCGAGCACGCCCCGGAGATCACCCGGCAGCTCACCACGCGGTTCGCCGACGAGTTCGGCTACGCGGTCGACGACCTCCTGCTGTACCGGGCCGCCTATGCGATGGCCACGAGCGACGCCTTCGCGCCGGGCGGCGGTGACGAGCACTTCGCCTGGTGCGTCACCGTGCTCGAGGACCCGGCCGTCGCCGAGTCCCTGCACCGGTGACGCACCGCGGGCAGCCGGGCAGCCGGGAAGTTCCGGTGACGGTGTGTGCGGTGCCCTACGATCCCGAGCGGATCCAGGGGCACATGGCCCTGGGGGTCGAGCGGCCCTTCTCTCTGCCGAAGACGCCCGAGGAGGCCACGAAGACAGCGGGTGGATGGTCGAGCGGAAGGTCGGGGTTCCAAGCAGTCAGGCACTGCGCGCTTGGTACAAACAGCGCCTGGGGTACTAGCCTCGTGCTTTCGCGAGGTGGGCTGTCCGGCAGGCGGTCAGAAAAGCAGAAAGTTGCCCTGACCTGCAAGAATGAGGATTGTCGAGGTCCTTGTTCCTGCCACCGGCGGAGGCACTTCCCAGGTGAAGCACTCTCGGGTCCTACCCCCGCGTCCGCGTCCAGGACGACGGCCGCCAGGTCGTCTCCCAGGCCGGGTCGGTCCTGCTCGTCGAACCGGTCCGCAAGACCGGTCTTGACCAGGCCATGTCCCAGGCCCTGGCTCCGTGGCGCAAACCGCGGGCCGTCCACGATCCCGGCAAGGCCCTCCTGGACGTCGCTCTGGCGGTCGCACTGGGTGGAGACTGCCTCGCGGACGTCGCGATGCTGCGGTGTGAGCCGGCCCTCCTCGGCCCGGTCGCCTCCGACCCGACCGTCTCCCGCCTGATCGACACCCTCGCCGCCTCCGGCGAGAAAGCCCTGCAGGCCATCCGGTCCGCACGCTCCGAAGCCCGTGCCCATGCCTGGTCGCTGGCCGGCGAGAACGCCCCGAACACCGACGGCCAGGTCGTCATCGATCTCGACGGCGTCCTCGTGATCGCCCACTCCGACAAGGAGGACGCGGCCCCGATCTGGAAGAAGACCTACGGCCATCACCCCCTGACTGCCTTCCTCGACCACGGACCGGGCGGAACCGGTGAGCCCGTCGCCGCCCCCCTGAGACCGGCAAGCGCGGGCTCCAACACGGCAGCCGACCACACCACCACCGCCCAACTCGCCCTGGCCCAAATGCCCAAGCGCTACCGGCGAGGGCGTCAGACCCTCCTCCGCACGGACTCCGCGGGCGGCACCCACGACTTCGTGTCCTGGCTCGCGAAGCGAGGACGATGGCTGTCCTACTCGGTCGGCATGACGGTCACCGAAGCGATCCACGAACACGTGCTGAAGGTCCCCGCCTCGGCCTGGACCCCGGCCGTCGAGACCGATGGCGAGGCCCGTGACGGGGCCTGGGTCGCCGAGCTCACGGGCAAGCTCCTGGACGGCTGGCCCAAGGGCATGCGACTGATCGTCCGAAAGGAACGGCCCCATCCTGGCGCCCAGTTGAGGATCACGGACGCGGACGGCATGCGGATCACGTGCTTCGCGACCAAAACCCCTGACCGGCCGATCGCCGAACTCGAACTCCGTCACCGGCTGCGGGCCAGAGCCGAGGACCGGATCCGGGCCGCCCGGGCCACCGGCCTGCGCAACCTGCCCCTGCACCACACCGCGCAGAACAAGGTCAGGCTGGAGATCGTCCAGATCGCCCTCGACCTGCTGGCCTGGATGCCCATGCTCGCCCTCACCGGCAAGGCCCGGCTCTGGGAACCCCGCCGTTTGCGATTCCGCCTGTTCTCCGCGGCCGCCCAACTCGTCACCACCGGCCGGCGCAGGATCTCCGCCTCACCCAGCACTGGCCCTGGACCGGCGAAATCACCGCCGCACTCGAACGGCTCGCGCTCCTGCCAAACCCCGGCTGACCAGCAACGTCCACCGTCCCGACGACAACATCACCCGCCCCGGGCAGTGGAACCCGGCGCCCACCCGACGCGACAGCCGGGCCGCCGGCCTGCCCACCATCAGCTCCGGAATGCGAAAGGGGCCACCGACTCCGTCGGCGGACCCTCATGCAAGATCGAGGCTGGGCGGTTTCGTTTGGATCAGTGGGACGTTGATCTGGGCATGGCGCTGACTGACGCCCAGTGGGCGCGGGTCGCGCCGTTACTTCCGGACCGGACGCCGAAGAGGGGTGGCCGTTGGCGGGATCACCGTGAGGTGATCGACGCGATCGCCTTCAAGTTCCGGACGGGAACGCAGTGGGTCCATCTGCCGGAGAAGTACGGGAACTGGCGAGGCGTCTACAACCGACTGCGGATGTGGGCCGTCGATGGCACGGATCGGGACCAGGCTCACCCGAAGGAGTGAAGATCGGGAACTCGTCGACTCAGAGGGCCGTTGCGGATCGGGTGTACTGCGCCCGGAGTGCAGGACGGCCGCGCGCCACCAGGCCCGGGGAATCCCCCGCCCGGGCCTGGTGGCGCCTGACCCGCCCGGCGCGGGCAGCCCGGAGTGACTGAACGGAGTCACGCTGCGGTTGCTGCTCCTGTGCCCACCGCGTTACCTGGAACGGGGCGGAGCGAGGCTCACGGAGCGCGAGGAGCGGCGATGATCACGCAAGACCAGGTCGATCGAATTCTCCGGCTGGACGGGAACGGACTTCCGTTGGTCTCGCTCTACATCCCCTCGGAACCGGACAGGACGGGCCGCCGCGAGTTCCTGACCCGGGTGGCGAGCCTGCTGGACCGCATCCGGCCCCTCGCGGAGGATCGCTCACTTGAGCACGCCGCGCGGCTCTCGCTCCGCGACGACATCGCGAAGATCGGGAAATCGCTCGAGGAGGAGCCCCACAGACCGGGCGCTGTCGCCGTCCTCTCCTGCAGCGGCAACGGCGTCTACGAGCAGGTGTGGCTGCCGCGAAGCACCCGGGAACGCATCGTGGTGGACGCCGATCCGTACGTCCGTCCGATGCTGGGCGTGCTCGACGAGTACTACCGCACCTGCGCGGTCATCGTGGACAAGGGGACCGGCCAGGTCTGGGAGCACTACATCGACGAGGCCCGGGAGCTGGAGACGATCCGCGACCGTACGCTGCGCAAGCCCAACTACGCCGCGGGGCTCGCCGAGGACCGGGTCCGCAACAAGGCCGACGAGCTCAGCAAACGGCACTACCGGCGGCTCATCGGCGAGCTGAAGCAGCTGTTCGGGACCGGGCGCTTCGACCTGCTCGTCGTCGGCGGCCACTCTTCTGAGGTACCGGTCTTCATCGAATTTCTCCCGCGCGAACTGCGGGACCGGCTCATCGGCAGCTTCACCGTCGACCGCGAGACCGCCACGCCCGCGGACATCGAGCAGAAGGTGCAGGAGCTCGTCTCCGACCACGCACACCAGGAGCATCGACAGCTCGTCGGCGAGATCCTCGAAGCCAGGGCGGCCCGGCGGCCCTGCGCCGTCGGGCTCGACGAGACGCTGTGGGCGGCCTCGCTGGCCGCGATCCGGACGCTGGCGGTGGACGAGGAGGCGGTTGCCCCAGGCGTCGTCTGCGACCGGGACGGGCTGCTTGCGCGCTCGGGAAAGACCTGCCCGCTCTGCGGGGAGCGGCTGCGCGAGGTCCCCGACATCATCGACGAACTGACCGAGACCGTCATCGACGACGGCGGCGAGGTCCGGCACATCGAGCCGGAGACGGACCTTCGCGCGCACCAGGCCGGAGCACTGCTGCGCTTCGAACTTCCCCCGCAGTAGGCCGGCGCGGAATAGTTCGCCGGATCCTTTGACCACCTCGCATAATCGGAGTAATCATTGTAAATAGGACCGGTCAACCACGACAGGGCTCCCTCGCGGAGTACCTGTCGGGCACCGGCCAGGTCCCCGGCGACTTCTGAGATACGAGTAGTGGGTTGATCGGAAATTTCCGGGGACCGTCTGTGTGCACGATGCTCTCAGGCCCGGATCGACCATCCGGGCCCACTCTCGTGGCTGTACCATTCTCGGCGGTGCGCAGGCATGGCGTTACCCCAGTCGACGTCAGGCGCAGCACAGCGCCACAGCTTGAGATGGGAAGCAGCAGCCATGCCCAAGGCCGGAATCACCTACTCGAAGAGGAAGGTCGAGGCGACCGACTTCAAGGCCCTCCGCGTGCGCGAGGAAAGCGCCGTGAAGGACGAGTTGGGAGCCATCGCCCGCACGGACGACCGTATCGAGCGCGCGGCCGACGTCATCCGCCAGGCAGACGCCGAGATCGCGCTGCACATCGAGGACCGCGACAAGGCCGTGGCCTCCCTGTGGTTCTACGAGCACGTCCTCGGCCTGGCCCGCGCGATTGACGTCACGAACACCGCCTACCGGGAGATCCTGAGCAAGGCGCTGTACGGCATCGACCGGAGGCGCACCGAGAGCGGGCACTACGAGCTGCGGCCCGTCCCCGACGTCACCGGCCCGGAACTGGTGAAGCTCGCCGAAGGGGCCGGTGTGCCGCGCATCGAGAACGCCTTCGAAGAGCTGCCTCGTCTCGCCAGCGTCGTCTCCGCGGCACGGGCCCGGCGCGCCGCCGCGGTGGTCTTCATGCGGGACGCGGCACTGGCCCTGTCCGAGGAGCCCTACGGCTGGAGCGGCGAGAAGATCGCCGAGCACGCCGGCGTGGGCACGAAGCTGATCTGGCAGCAGCAGCGGACGGCCCGCCTGGCACGCGAGAAGACACGCGAGAGCTGACCGCGCCCCTTCCGTTCGCAGGCCGGCCCCGAGGGGTCTGCTGCAGGATCGGGTGACAGCGGGGTTTATGCAGCCAGAGCTGCGGGTGGGGTCATGGTGGTCTCGTACTCGACGGGGGTCAATCGGCCCAGGCATCGTTGCCGTCGGCGCCGGTGATAGGTCCGTTCGATCCAGGTGACGATCGCGATCCGCAACTCCTGGCGGGTGGCCCAGACGCGGCGGTCGAGGACGTTCTTCTGCAGCAGTGCGAAGAAGCTCTCCATTGCGGCGTTGTCGCCGGCGGCCCCGACCCGGCCCATTGAGCCGACCAGGCGGTGCCGGGTGAGGACAGCGGCAACCTTGCGGGACCGCAATTGCGATCCGCGGTCGGAGTGCACGATGCATCCCGCAGCGGGGCCGCGGCGGGCGACGGCGGACTCCAGCGCGGCCACCGCGAGGCGGGACCTCATCCGGGCGTCGATGGAATAGCCCACGATGCGGCCGGAGTACACGTCCTTGACCGCGCACAGATACAGCTTGCCCTCGCCGGTCGCGTGCTCGGTGATGTCCGTGAGCCACAACCGGTTCGGCCCGTCCGCGGTGAAGTTGCGCCGCACCACTGGGGGGACCCGATAGCGGGGCTGCGCGAGATGCGACGTGTAGCCCGCCGCGTGGTGGTGCTCACGTTCGACACAGACGAGCCCGGATGGCAGGACCGGTTCTGGCTTACCCGCGATTACCTGCCCGAGTTCGCCGCCCTCCTCGCGGAGTTTCCCTCGCTGGTTGGGATGGCTGATGCGATCGGCGCCCGCGCTGAGCCGGTGCCCATCCCGTGGGACTGTGCTGACGGTCTGTTCGAGGCGTACTGGCGTCGACCTCGGGCGTATCTGGAGGAGCACGTGCGCCGTGCGATGTCGGTGTGGACGAGGGTCGGGCCGGAGGCCGAGCAGCGGGTGGTGCGAAGCCTCAGCGACGACCTCGACTCCGGCTGGTGGGCCGAGCGCAACAGCGACCTCTCTGACCTCGACGCGGCAGATCTCGGCCTCCGCCTGCTCATAGCTTGACCCGCGTCGCAGTATCAGCGAGCCATAGTCAAGACGTGGGGGATGAGCTGTGTGGCTCGGATCCGGGAGGTGCCGCCGTTCTTGCAGGCCGGGTCGTGCTTGTCATAGCCGAGGTGGTCGGTGATCTCGCCTGACAGGGCAGGCTCCAGCAGCCGTTTGGTCGGCTGCTTCAACAGTCCGCCCTCGCCTGTCAGTTGAAGTCCCTCAGCCTGGGTCCGCCCCACCAGCTCGTCGATCAGCTGGTCGTCCACGGACTTCGACGACTGCAGCACAGCCACCTTGGTGGTCACGGGCTCGGTCACGTTCTCGCTGGTCATCGGCGCATCTTCCTTGATCAGGAAGGTACACCGAACGTTTACAGCCCCTTTGCCGCACCGCACTGGTGCGACTGGCCACGCAGTCCGTGTCGGATTGCGTGGCCGGGGTGTGCGGTCCGCGGGTTACAGCTGTGGCTGCGGCATCCGCTGCCAGCTGAAGGGGCCGAACGTGGTGTCGGTCACGGGGTGGTTGGCGTTGGGGTCAGCAGTCAGTTTGAGCCATTCCAGCGGGGTGGTGCTGCCGTGTACGACGACGCGGTGGAAGTTGGGGACGTTGTAGTACGGGTGCTCGTTCCAGGCGTTGTTGCCGGGGTCGTGGGCGCATACGCCGGCGCCGGTGGCCGGGTCCGTCTCGCCGGTGCAAGTTGCTGTGGGCGAGAGCGGGTTGTCCGAGCGGTAGAGGTGCGAGTCGCCGTTGAGTAGAAGCACCGGCCGGTGGAACTCGGTGGTCTTCGCCGCGATTTCGCTGATGATCGGTTCGTAGTTCGTCAGGTGGTCCTTGGTCTTGCCGTCGAGGTCCCACATGTCGGCCTGGGCCGAGACGACGACCGCTTTGGCGTGCGTGTCGCGGGCGTCGGTGAAGGCTGCATCGAGCCAGCGGACGTCTGCTGCCGTCCGGTTGGTCCGTTCGTCGCTCTGTGCCTGAGTGGCGGTCGGCACCTTGTACCAGGGGTCGGTGTCGTTGTTTGAGCCGCCGGGCACGTTGATGGTCACGAAGACGATGTCGTTCTGGGCCCACATCACGTTCTCGGCGTACTGGGCGTCGGCCGGGTGGCTCGGGTCGTGGGCGGTGGCCTGGGACACCACGTTCCGTGTGCCGCTGCCGAGGGTGTGGCCGGGCTGCGCGAAGAAGTCCTGACGCACCTTTGCGAGGTTGTCGAGTGGGTTGCCGCAGCGGTAGCTGACGCAGTCCGCAGGGTTGGTGGACACACCGCTGGTACCGATGTAGTGGACTGCACCGGAGGCCGGGTCGTAGAAGCCGCCGCCCTGGCCGGGCGAGTTGAGGCTCGACGCCTTGTGGCAGTCGGCCCACTCGTTGTCGCCCGGAGTGTAGACGAGCGGCTTGGTGAAGCTCTGCCACGCTGATGCGATCGAGGCGTCGTAGTCCTCCGTGCAGAACTCCTTGCCCGAGTGGATGTCGCCCACCTGGATGACGTCGCTGAGCGTGGGATCGCTGTTGATGGTGCCGATGAACGCAGGGGTCTTCTGGAACTGCGAGGTGTCGGCGGTCTGGCCCGCGGGAGTGTACGCCGACTTGCCGTACGGCGAGTCTCCGAACACGGCGAGCGTCAGTGGGCTGTCGGCTGCCGATGCTGTGGCGGCCGGCAGTACGGAAGAGGCAAGGCCGACGGCGACGAGCGTGATGAGCCCGCGCTTGTGTATGCGTCCCAACGTGCGTCCTCTCTCAAGTCCGGTTGGGGGGTGCTCCAGTGGACGGGATCACAGCGAGCATCGCATGGCATCAAAGGCAATCTGGAGATGACGGCCCAGTGAAATTCCGGCGGTGTCCGCAGGCCGGCGACCGCTGAACACACCTGTACCCGGTCGACTGGAGACACTGATGCCGCTCGTACATGGCACCGATCAACGAGGCGCACGTGCGCGAGCCGGGCCTGGTCGTCGTCGCGGCCGCCGAAGACGACATCGCGAACGCCTTCCAGGCAGGGGCTCGCCGGACGCTGGGCGACGGCGACAGCGGAGCAAACGGCACGGGACGCCGGTCAGCCGACGCCCGGCTGCGGACAGGAACATCGCGCGTTTGAGCTGCCGGGTTCCGCCTCTGGGCGCGTGTTCGCCGTGGATCGAGGTCCCCGACGACTTCCTGGTCGGGGCGAGGCCGGCGTAGGAGGCCAGGTGGGCGGCAGTAGAGAAGCCGGTGCCGTCGCCGACGGTGACCAGCAGCGTGGCGGCGGTCCTGACCGCGATCCCCGGCATCGAGGTCAGAACTTTGGAAAGAGGGTGTGCCTCCAGCAGGGCGCTGATCTAGGTTTCTGTGTCGGCGTTGTTCGTGGAGGGCGCCGGAAGAGGATGCCCCAGCACGGCCTCGGCCGCCCGCTTTCCTCCTCGCATCCGGGGCCGCCGAGCTTCACGTCGGCGGAGAGCGAGGAGATGAGTTCGATCGCCATAGGGTCATCCTGCATGGGTCCACGCGGTCCACAACCCTCGTGCCCCGCCCCGGTTCATCCCTTGTGGCAGACGCCGGGGACGTCTCGGCGTGTGCGCCTCCCGAACTGCGCGTGCCGCCCCCGAGTGCCAGAATGGAACGGCGCGGCAGGTGCGGACCGACGGCCGTTTGGCAGGGGAGCCGGGGCCTCACAGAGGCGGCTCCACCTCGGAACACCACTCCCGGGCGCCGCGACGTCGCGAACGGATGACTCGAACTCCACTCCGAGGTACGGATCCGTGAATGACCGACCATCCTCACGCTCCGCGGAGCACTCCGGGCCCCCGAAGAGACAGGACGGCGCTCGCCCCGAGACTGGGCGCGGTGCAAGCTCGGCACGACCGCGGGGAAAGCGGTGGCCCTGGCGATCGGCCTGCTCAGCTTCGCTGGCGCCAGTCTGACCGCCTGGCATGGGGCCGACGTCCGCTCGCCGCTCCAGACGGAACTCAACGGCGCCGGTGCGCTGGCCTGGCAGGTTACTCAAGGCGGTGGCATCGGTTCTCCCGGGGGCTGGGGGTTCCGCGTCGCGGGAACCCTCCTGCTCTGTCTGGGGGCGATCCTGGGTCGCCCGAGTTCGACTACTTGAGGAAGAACGCCAGTTACCTCGGCAGGAACACGAGGGAATGGGCGGCCGCCTTCGCAACCGTGATCAGGGGGCGCTCCTGACGACGGTGGTCCTGGCCGTCATCACCTACGTCGCTGGGCGTTGGGTGGGGCACTTCTACCACCGGGCTCAGCGTCGCCCCATTCTCGTCCATCCCGGAGCGCCCGCTTGGGGGCTGGTCCTTCCGACCGCGGCGATGGCCGCGGTGGCGCTACTCGCGCATCCTCCTCGCCCGCCCGAAGGTCCGCCACCGCTGGGAGCTGAGGACCGGTTGGCTGTTCATCGGCATCGGCATCGGCATCGGCGTCGCTGCAATCTCCTGAAATACCTGCTCACTCTTTCGCATCACTGCGTCGATGCCCACAGCGTGTGTGGTGCGGCTGACCCGGGGAACCTGTGCTCCACGTGCGGCAGAACCGGTGAAAGGGGCATAACGATGAACACTTCCGAGGAGAACGACACCTCACACATCGACGAAGAGGTGAAGGAACGCTCCGCGGAACAGCGGAATATCACCGCGCCTACCCCGCCGGATGTACGCGCCGAGGGCGAACACGAGGAAAACTGGCCGCCCGCAGCCAAATCTCAAGCCCCATAAGAAGCGGGGCCCGGGCGGACACAGTCGGCGAACGAGACGCGAGACGGCCGACGCAACGTTTCCATCGCCTCGACGCGACTGGCGACCACCCCTACTGCCAGATGCTTCCATCGAGGGCGCTGCGCGCTTCGGCTACGACGATCAGTACCCACCTGAGCGGGCCGACGCCATGCGACGTCCGGCCCATGCGACGTCCGGCCACGGTCAGGGAACGCCGGCCGGATCGGCCTAGGGACACCTGACGCGGCTATGCCGTAAGCCGGTTGGCCGTGAGGGCCGGGGTCGTCGAACAGTGGTGACCGGGCTTGGAGAGAATCCCGGCATGGTGATGGCACGGCACTGGTACTCCTCGTCGCCCGTCGTGGACGGGCTTCCGCTCTTGGATGAGCCGGGCTTCTGGCCCGCGCACTTGGCGGACTTGTCCGAGGGGCACCCGCCAGAGGCCTTCGGCTCCGATGCGGGCGACGCCGCCGCCATGCTGGACCAACTCCACGATCCGTCGGCGTGGCCGATGTTCACGGTGCCTCTGGTCGGCGGCTTCACGATCGTCCTGCACTACAACAGCGGCGAGGAGTTCACGAGCACGGACTACTTCCTCACGCATCCCGACTGGAGCCAGGATCTCGTCCTGGCCAGCGACGATCAGGACCGCATCGGCCCCGGGCTGTGCTGGCCCGAGCTCACCGCCCTGCTGGAGGCACCACCGGGTGCGGGAGGCGTTACCGACCCTCACACCCGTCTCCTCCTTCTTCTGCCGGTTCTCGGCGACGCGGCGGTTCCGGAGGAGGCCGTGACGGGGTGGTCGAGGCTCTGGCCGCTCAGGGTGCGCCCGAAGCGAGCGAGGCGTTGGCCAGACGCCTGCTCCAGGGACACCCCATGTGGGGCGCCGGGGACTGGTGGTTCGACGATGACGAACAGAGCTGGCTCTGCGAGGGCGATCACAGCCCCCGCAAAGTTCCCCTCGGCGACCACCTGCCCCCACAACAGCGAGCCGCTCTCGAAGCCTGTCTCACCCCCCGCTGAGCGGCTCAAGCCGCGCTGACAATGGTCTCGGGGGAGGGCCCCCGAAGGCAGGGACTCGTCATAGGTCCTGCCCTGTTTCAGGCAGTGGTGGAGCTGTCGGGTCATGTGGTTGAAGAGGTTGCGCTGGGCGGCGGGGTGCCAGTCGCCTTGTTCGCGCCGACGTCGGTAGCGGGCGCTGGCCCCAGTGGATGCCCATGTGACGCGAAGGCCCATAGATGGCAGGCGTCGTTGAGCGGGTCGTTCTTCGCCCACCGTCTGCGAGCGCGTGCGGTCGTCGCCGATCTCGGCCAGAACTCGGGCCCTGGAGCAGGACCACCGCGTGGAAGAGGCTGCCGCAACCGATCCGCTGTCGCTGATCGGCCTTGCGCGGCTGTACCGCAGGGACATCCCCGACCTGCTGGCCCGGGCTGGACGATTTCGCTCTGCTTCAGGTGTCCTGGTGGCCGAGTGCGGTGGCGAGGGAGTCCAACTCTGTCTGCACACACCGACGTTGGGCTCCCTCCTCTTGTGCGCGCAGCCGGTCCCTTGGAATCGATCATCTTGGTGCCGCGTGGGGCGGTCAGGCCACCGCTGACATCGGCCGGTCGCCCCAGCGGATACCCCTTCTCGCTGCGGAGCGGTCGCCGCGACGCGCGGGTGAGGTCATCGACGACCTCGATCACGGCGAGAGCTCGTTCGGTTGGCGCGATCTACCCGCGCCTCCCCAAGCGAACCGCGAGACCAGACGAGCCGCTGGGAGGCAGAAGTAACCGACCGGCTCACCGCCGACGCGATCACTGTCGCCATTCCTTGAACCAGGCTCAGCAGACTGCCGACAACCAGCGACCAACGCGACCGGTTGTCATTCCGAGCCGGGCGGCGTCGCCTCGCCACCTTCGCCATCCGTCTCCGTACCCAGCGGGCGAATCGATTCTTCGGCCACTCTCCGGCGCCGGGACTTCTCCCCAGCCACCGAGACGGCAGCGCGAGCCAGCTCCGCCCTGAGCTGGTCGAACGCCGGCGACCCTGACAGATCCCGGAACCTGGGACTTCGGCTCATACACAGCCAACGATCCACCGTCCGAGCCGTAACCGCAGTTCCGTCGAATGGAGCAGCAGCACAGGCTCGGCTGCCATGCCACCGTAAGCCTGGCACCAGAGTGCGGGCCCGGCGAGGGGCGCGGCAGGACGCTCGCGACGAGGCCCGACGTTGGCGCGGACGTGAACGCCGGGATCCGGGGCTGGTGGCCGCAGCATTGACAGTCGGACATGATGTATGAAACGGGCCTGGTCAGCGTCGGCGGAATCGAGTTTGCTTCGCCGCCGCCCACTGATCGGCAGCGAATGTGACCAGCCACCGCACCGTGTCCGGGGTGGGAGCGGAATCCGGCCGGTCCGGAACGACACGCGCCGCGTCCCGTGGGAGGTACGGGGTGCCCTCCTCTGCGACCCCGTCCACATGGGCGGGAATTCGCTGGCTATGCCTGTAGTTCAGGGATGCCGGTGTCGTTGTGGACGTCGACTGTGACCGGGCGTCCTTCGGTGAACCGAAGCAGGGGATCGGGGAACTGTCTGTCCGCCTTTCCTGAGAAAGCGGTCTCACCGTAGGGCAGCTTGGAGCCGCAGGCGGCGACCACACCGGCACCACCCCCGGCGAACAGGGACACGCCACTCAGTGTGTATCCCATCGCGGCGTAGTACGGTCGACATCCTGCAGCTGCCGAGGGTGAGATCCACGGCGCGTGGATGACAGAGGAGCTGGACCCCTACGGCACCGACGTCACCAGCCGGGCCCGTCCACCCTGTCAGAGGTCTGCTCGGCCGTGGCTTCGGTGGTAGCCGGCAGGATGTCCATGAGGCCCTGATGGCGGTGGAGGTCCTCGGCCCAGCCGGGGCGACGAGGTACTGGGATCCTGGCGCTGCTGATTGGCTACCGTCTGCTCACCCTTCTCTCATTCGACCGGTCGGAATTGCCTGCAACACCAACCCGCAAACGCCCCTCCCGCAAGAGGAGCCACTACGAGGCAAGCGGCGAGAATCCCTGGGACGACGATGTCTTCCCCGTGGGGCGAGTGAACGTTCGGGTCACCGAAGACCGCGAAGTCGAGGATCCAGAGCCACAGCCCCAGGGCGGCGCACACTCCTAGCACTTCGCAGGCGCGTGCACGCCCGAGGCGAATCCCCAACAAGAGGGACGGGACAGAGCCGCCAGCCAGCATGCTCAGCCCGATGCTAATGCCCGTCAGGTCTGTGACGTCCAGTGCGAGAGGGATCCACGGGCTGACAACGACCAGCGCCGCCCACAACAGGGACGCCGCGAAGAACCCGCTGACGGGGGGCCTCTCCTTCGGTCTGCCTACCTGACGCACCGTCTTGTCGCCCATCCGCACCCTCCCGCCTCCCCCAGGATGCTCCCATCATTTTTGAACGCGTTCAACTGTCAGGTGTCGTCTACTTGACCTCGGGGCAGCACGCAACTCGGCAGCCCACCAGCGAGCGCGCCCGCCTTCGCAGCGAGATGGGCATCCGCTGGAGAGGGCGCCCTCTCTTCCTACAACGCCAGGTCCTCAGGTCGAGGACCGCACGACGACCTGCTCACCCTCTCCGTCCGGTTCCTCGAAGTTGGCCAGGTCGCCTCATCCACGGCGACGGAGTTGGCACCGTCTTCGCCGTTCCGCACCTCAAGGCGACGCTTCAGCGTCCTCTGGTCGGTCTTGAGGTGGACCAGTAAGCGTGAGCGGTGCCCACGGATATCCCGAAGCCCGCCGCGATCTGGGCGAGGGTGTCGTGATTGCGCAGGTAGGCGAGAGCGACGAGCGCATGCTGGTGCGGACGGAGTTTGCAGCGGCGGTCACCCTCACGGGTCGCTGGGGCATGAGGGCAGCGCGCGTCGTGGTCTTCCCGTCGGCCGAGAAAGGCGGTTCGGCGGGTGGCGGTCGACGGGACGCCGATCGGGTCCGCGTTCTTGGCTGCACGACTTGGCGGTGTTCCTGGAGCGGGCCGGCCTGGAGGGCTGGGACGAGCTGGACATCGCCGAGCTGACCGACTGGCGGGGCGGCGGCCCCGACCAGTGGGAGCACTTACGCGGCTTTCCCTGGTGCGGTGGCCTTGGCGAGCGTGGCTGGTCCCCGCGGGGGCGCACTCAGAGGTGTGGTACGGCCCGCCGGTTTCTGGGTAAAGGTCCGGCGAGCCGCTCGCTGCGCGGGCTACTTCCCCACGGTGATCTCCTCGTTGTCGAGGAGGGCGGTGTGCGTCGCCGCCGTGATGATCAGCAACACCCTCAGGAACCCCGGCACGGGACTGTCGTCCTTCGGATTCGGGCTGATCGCGAACGCCACAGAGAACGCGGCGATCTCCCCGACGACGTAGGTGATGGCCAAGGCTTCACGACACCTTTAACCGCGGCGACCACGAACCGGACTGCGGCCGCCAGCCCGGCCCTTCTCGTGCCGGCTGCTCTGTCGCAACGAAGGCTGAGCGTGGTCACTGAAGATTGGTGCCCAGGGCAGTTCGTGCCACCGAAGTTTGAGGCGGCTCAGTGGTCCGGGAACGGTCCGGATCTTGGCCGCAGCTTCGACAGCGATGCCGTCGTTGTGGAACACGACCCCACCGCGCGCTGCCCCACCTCGCCGAGGACGCCCACCGGGAGTTCGTCTGCGTCGAGATGGCACGACGTCTGCGCGGACGGCCTCTCCGGGCATGCCTGGACTACGGAGGTTGGGACTTGAATGTGCGTTAGTCACTCATGGTGGGCATGCCGCCCCGGTTCCCTGCGAGCAGAGCCGCGACGTGCTCCGCGCAGCGGTGGCCATGGCGCCTGTGGCCATGCTGGCCTGGAGCGCGTGATGGCTACTGGTTGTGTCTCAGCAGCCGCAGACTCGCCGCACCGGCGCGCTTGAGCGCGGACAGCGGTTGTCCGAAGCAGTCATTGAGGGCACGCGCCACGGTGTGGTCCAATTCGATGATCACCTTGACGTAGCGGGTTTCCAGCGCCGTGACCGCGGTGGTGGTAGTGGTGTCGGTGGCGGGAGTGGTGCCGTCCGGCCGACGCCGCAGCGCGGCTCGATAGGCGTCCTTGCGCTGGTTCACACGGAGTCCTGACGGTTGATGAGTTCGTCGGCAAGGTCCATGTAGGCCGTTCCCTTCACCTCGACGGGGCTGCCGAAGGATTGGGAGTACAGGTCGAGCCGCGGGATGTGCGTGGACAACACGTCGAAACCCCGCTCGCTGAGGGCCTCGCGGGCGTCGGCATCGGGGCCGGTCCGCGTGGCGTCGGGACGATTGGTGCGGTTCAGCAGGACAGCTGCGCGGGCCGGATGGGTGCGCAGGGACTGCATGTCGTCCATTTCCCGGTCGATGGGTGCCATGCGGTCCAGCTCGATGGGAGCCGGGGTCACGGGCACGATCCACTCGCTCGCGTACCTCATGATGGACCGGGCGATGTGGGCGTGGTCCTCCATCTGCGGGGCGTCGAACACCACGGCCCGCCGGTTGTCGAGGAAGTCGTTCACCCGCTGGTGCACGTCGCCCACCGGCAGAGCGAGCACGGGAAACGGGAACCCGCCCGCTAGTTCGCTCCAGCGCAGCGCGGAGGACGCGGGGTCGCTGTCCACAAGCAACGGTGACAGGCCCGAGGCGTGCAGTGCGTGGGCCAACCAGACGGCGCTGGTCGTTTTCCCCACTCCGGGCTTGAGGTTCACGAATGCATAGCTGTGCGGCACAGGAGCCGACGCTAACGGCCGCGGGCCTACGACTGCCACCGACGCGGAAACACCGTCCACAGTTCACCCAGCGGCACCGGTGAATCATTCCCGCGGGCTAACACGAACCAGGTCCGAAAGCTGCTGACGCGCGCCAGCCCCGTGCCGGAGGGTCTGGCGGGAGGTCGATTCCACGCCCACCCTCGTCCCCTCGATGCGGGCATCGGCGTCAGTGCCGTCCTGACGGACCGCAGGATGCTGTCCGTGTGTCCTCAACCGGCCATCGACGACGCCAGTCGCGCACCGTTTTCCACTTGCCGAACCGCGCGGGCAGGCCTCGCGGCCCTGCCGACCCCGCACTACTTCCAGACCTGGGCCGGCGGCTCAGAACGAGCCGTGCAGACTGCCCGGTCTATCGGTCAAGCACAGGGTTCTCGGAGTAGTCGACGGGGCAGGCGATCACGGCATCCCACACTCCCACCCGCGACCGGGAACGCCAGATGGCCGCTGCTGTCCCGGTAACGAGCCGCCAGCCCCACGATGATGACTGGTTGCATCGCCGCGATGCCCATCGCATGCCGATCGCCGAGAGCTGCTCCACTCGCTCCGGCGTCAGCGTGGTGGCCCGGTTGCTTTGGTTGCCTGTCCACGAGCCGAGCTTGATCTCCCGCTGTACGGGTTGGTGCGTGTGGTTCGGTTTTGCTTTCGGCCCTGGGTTTGGGGGTGCGGGGGCCCGTTTGGGGTGGGGCCGGCAGGCCGGGGCGCCCTGGCCGCAGTGGTAGCCGCACTCACCACGATGACGTCCCCGTCGTGCTGGGTCAGTGGCGGCGTGGAATGACCGCCCTCAGGGCGTGGGGTGTTGTCAGGGGTGGGGGTTAGGGTGAGGCGCCTTCGCGGCCTCCGGGCGGTGGATGCCGTAGGCATGGCGACCGTGAGGTGCTGGCCGCGATAGTGTTCGTGGCCACGTCGGGCTGCACGTGGCAGCAGTTGCCCACTGCGTCGTTTGGTCCGTCGGGGGCGACGGCTCACCGCCGTTTCGCCGAGTGGTCGAAGGCCAGGGTGTGGGCCAAGCTCCACCGCCTGGTCCTCGACGAGCTCGGCTCCCGCGGCGAGTTGGACTGGTCCCGCTGCGCAATCGACTCGGTGAACATGCGGGCCCTGAAAAGGGGGGGCCATACGGGCCCGAATCCTGTCGACCGGGGTAAGTACGGATCGAAGATCCATTTGATCACCGAGCGGGCGGGTCTGCCCCTGTCCGTCGGAATCTCGGGTGCGAACGTGCACGACAGCAAGGCACTGATCCCGCTGGTGAAGGGCATACCTCCGGTCCGTTCCCGCCGCGGGCGGCGGCGACGCAGGTCGGACAGCTCCACGCAGACAAGGGCTACGACTACTCTCACCTGCGCCGATGGTTACGAGGGCGGGGCATCAAGCACCGCATCGCCCGCAAGGGGACCGAGACCTCGCAGCGGCTCGGCCGCCACCGCTGGACCATCGAGCGAACCATGTCCTGGCTCGCCGGCTGCCGCCGCCTGCACCGCCGCTACGAGCGCAAGGCCGAGCACTTCCTCGCCTTCACGAGCATCGCCTGCACCCTCATCTGTTATCGGCGGCTCGTCTGCTGATGTGGGCCTGCAGCAGTTTCACGGCCAGGTCGTGGCCATAGTGATCGGCCATGTCCATGGGGGTACGACCGTCTGGGTCTGCGAGCTCCGGATCAGCCCCGAAGGCCAGCAACACGGCCGTGGTGTGCACAGTCAACGGCTGCCCGCTCTGCAGGGAGCCATCACCCTCGGCGTCGATCGCGTGCGTCAGCAGCGTCATGTTGCTGAAGACCTCGTCGGGATCGGAACCAGCGGCCAGCAATCGGGCCAGGGCCTCTGCGTCCTCCTGCTCGACCGCTTGATGCGCGGGTGTCCAGTAGTCGCTCACCACGACATTCAACTGTCCCCACAGCACGCCTGCCAGCGACTAACTACGTCATCAGCCACCAATTGAGATGACTTCTAAGGAGTGGAAGGAGCAGTATGCACACCGGGCCGGTGTCGAGGGCACCATCTCCCAGGGCGTTCGGGCGTTCGGGCGTTCGGGCGTTCGGGCGTTGGGGCGTTCGGACCTTCGGTCTGCGGCAATGCCGGTATCGCGGCGTGGCCAAGGCCCGGCTACAACATCAGCTCACTGCCACCGCTATGAACTTCCACCGACTCCACGCCTGGTGGACCGGCACCCCAAGGGCCTGCACCCGCACTTCCCATCTGGCAGCCCTGCGGCCGGCTGGGTAGAGCTCGTGCGCTGAGCACTTCCCTACGGTGCTCTGCGGGAGGCGGCCCAGCGGTTTCTCACTCAGGTCGTCCGGCGAAGAAGTCCGTAAGGGAAGATGCGAGCGCTTCTGGAGCCTCTTCGGCCACGTGATGCCCGGAGTCGATGCCGTGGCCGCGTACGTCCGGTGCCCACTGCCGCCAGATCTTCACCGGGTCGCCGTACAGATCCTCAAGGTCGTCCCGGAGCGACCAGAGGATCAGCGCCGGGCACTGGATCTGTGTCCCTGCCGCGCGGTCGTCCTCCTCGTGCCGCCGGTCGACGGTGAGACCGGCCCGGTAGTCCTCCAGCATCGCCCGCACCACGTCGGGGTTTCTCGTGGCCGCGCGCCACTCGTCATAGTTTTCCCGCCCCATGCTCTGGGGGTCACCGCAGTACCAGCTGTCCGGATCGGCGTTGATGACCCGCTCGGGGATGTCCGGCTGGGCGAAGAAGAACCAGTGCCACCACTGCGTGGCGAACTCGGTCGTGATGCGGGACAGGTGCTCGGTGAGGGGCAGACAGTCGATCAGCGCCACCCGCGAGACCGCGTCGGGATGATCGAGGGCAAGACGCAGCGCGACACTACCTCCTCGGTCGTGCCCGGCGAGCGCGAACCGGGCATGGCCGAGGGAGCGCATCACCTCGACCACGTCACCAGCGACGGCCCGCTTGGAGTATCCCGCGTGGTCTGCGGTAGGCGCCGGACCCCTGGATCGGCCGTATCCCCGGAGATCGGGACAGACCACGGTGAAATCGCGTCGGACGAGGAACGGGGCGACGCGATGCCAGGTCGCAGATGTCCGGGGATGGCCGTGCAGCAGCACCACCGGCGGCCCTTCGCCGCCGTAGCGAACGAAAATCGATGCTTCATCGACCTGGACTCGCCTGGTCTCAAAGCCCTCGAACAAGGCCTGGACCTCCCGCCCTCGTTGACACACCGTCACGGCGCCTATCGGCCGAGGACAACCCCGTACTCGCACACACGGACCACCGGGCCAACAGGCTGCGCAAGCTGGCCCCCTTTGCCGACGAGTGCTGAACCGACACAGGTTTCCTCATGCCCCGCAGATCCCGTGGACACAACTGCCTGGATTCGCCAACAGTGTCTTGCAGCTGCCGGGGTCGGAGCGTTCCGCATGCGGTTTCCGCCGTTCGACGACCGGGCGACAATGACGACGATCGAGCTTGAGGCGCTGCGGTCTTTGCATGGGCGTTTCTGACCGCGCGGTACGAGTGGCAGTCGGCCGTCGCAGTCTGGGACCGCGTTGCGATTCTCGAGCCCGCCCAGAAGTGCTCCTGACCTGCTCTTTTGCGGATGAGGTCGGTCTTGGCGGGTTGGGTCGACCTGTTTGCCTGGGTGCAAGGGGTGGAGCACGCCGCATGTCGTACGACCGCCTCTGACCTGCTGTTCCGGTCATTGCCGGGAAGACGGGCGTGTGGTGCCTCCGGTCGTCGCCTGGGCCGCGCAGGGCAGCCCTGACGCTCACGTGACGCTCGTGCTGATGAGACGTCAGTTCCTGGCGCGGGCCCTGGGGCACAGCCATGTCCGCGGAGGCGCTCCTGCCTGCCTTCAAGACGGGTTGCCGGGCAAGGACGTGGTGCGGCTCGGGCGGCGCCACCGGCATCGGTGCCGCCCGTCCGCAAGCCTTATGTGTCTTTCTTACTTGTTGACCAGGGCCAGGTTGTAGAGACCGTCCATGGGCGTGCAGCTACTCCAGCTCGGGCATGAAACCGCAGGTCAGGGCCCTCTCCTCCGGGAGGATCCGCCCATCTCGTGACAGCTGTGCCGTAGCGGGTGATACGGCGAACCCGCCGGGGAACGTCTGACGGGACATCTGTGCGGAGCCGTGAGACGACGTAGCCGCACCGGAGCGCTCCGGTGCGGCTACGGGCCGTGAGATCGGCTGCACTGGCACGCACCATGCGGTCGGCGGCCTTACGCGGTCCTTGTTCCTGTGCTGCTCTCGGAGGAGCGCCGGATTTGCGAGCGCACCTGCCCACCCGTCATGCCCGGGAGCGATCGGTGGTCGTGTCGCCTGCTGCCTCATCACTTACCGGGCGAGTCGGAGGAGGGCCTGGGTGTGGGTCTTTCCTCGGGCTCGGCAGCGGTCGTAGTAGGTGCGGGAGGCGGGGTCGTGGAGGGCGGCTGAACGCGGAGAGGAATATCGCGCGTGTGAGCTGTCGGTTGCCTGGGGGTGCGTGCGCCGTGTATGGAGGTCCCCGAGGATTTGGTGGCCGGTGCGAGGCTGGCGTGGGAGGCCAGGTGGGCGGCGCTCGGGAAGCTGCTGCCGTCGCCGACCAGGACAGGGCAGCGCACTACAACGCCTCGCCGTGGGCTGTGTGCTGAGCTCCTGGCGCACGTCAGGCAGCGCAGCCGGACACCGGGCTGCCGCGGATCTTGTGTCGTACGGTCTGATGTCGCGGTCGCCCACCGTCCGCTACGGATCTCACCGAACCCGGCGGTGCCGCCGGTACGGCCGAAAGATCTGAACCAGTACCGGGAATCAGGCCGCGACGAGCACCTCCTCGCGGTCCGGCGTCTTGACCTCGGGCTTCTTGTTCGGCAGCGAGAGCCGGAAGACCTTGCGCCACGCGGAGAACACCTGCTTGGGCAGCGGTCCGGTGACGTACTCCAGCTCGTACTTCTCGAACAGCGCGCGCACCTTCACAGCGACCTCGGCGTACCGGTTGCTCGGCAGGTCCGGGAACAGGTGGTGCTCGATCTGGTGCGACAGGTTGCCCGTCATGAAGTGCATGGCCTTGCTGCCGCTGATGTTCGCCGAGCCCATCATCTGGCGCAGGTACCACTGGCCGCGTGTCTCGCCCTTGATGGACCGGCGCTCGAAGACCTGCACGCCCTCGGGGAAGTGCCCGCACATGATCACCGAGTGGGACCAGATGTTGCGGACCAGGTTCGCGGTGAACGTGGCGGCGAGCGTGGGGAGGAACGACGGGCCCGACAGCAGCGGGTGGATCACGTAGTCCTTGAGCACCTGCTTGCGGATCTTGCGGCCCACGGCCTTGGCCCGCGCGCGGAACTCCGGGTTCTTGCGGCGGCGCTTGTTCAGGTTCTTGCCGAGCTCCAGGTCGTACGCCGCGATGCCGTACTCGAAGAAGCAGGCGTTGATGAAGTTCCACAGCGGCTGGCCGAGGTGGAACGGGTGCCACTTCTGGTCCTCGTCGACGCGCATGATGCCGTAGCCGAGGTCGTTGTCCTTGCCGATCACGTTGGTGTACGTGTGGTGCAGCTCGTTGTGCGAGTGCTTCCACTGGTCGGCCGGCGAGACGTGATCCCATTCCCAGGTGGTGGAGTGGATCTTCGGGTCCCGCATCCAGTCCCACTGGCCGTGCAGGATGTTGTGGCCGATCTCCATGTTGTCCATGATCTTCGCCACGGACAGACCGGCGGTGCCGAGCAGCCACGCCGGCGGGAAGATCGAGAACAGCAGCACGCCCCGGCTGACCAGCTCCAGCTTGCGCTGCGCCGAGATGACCTTACGGATGTAGGCGGCGTCTTTCTCCCCGCGGCCGGCGATCACCTCGTCGCGGATCGCGTCCAGCTCCCGGCCGAGGTCCTCGATCTGCTCCGCGGTCAGGTGGTCGGTGGGGTCGATGGCGGTCAAAGTGCTCCTACCGTTCGATGTCGCAGGGGCCCGCCGCGGCGGACACGCAGGTCTGGATGAGGACGCCCGGCTCGGCCTCGGTGATCTCGCCGGTACGCAGGTCGCGGACGGCGCCCGCCTTGAGCGGCGTGATGCAGCCGAAGCAGATGCCCATACGGCACCCGGAGGGCATGAGCACGCCGGCCTCCTCGCCGATGTCCAGCAACGGCGTGGCGCCGTCCGCGTCGACGGTCTTGCCGGTGGCGCTGAACGTGACCTCGCCTCCGTCGCCGGCGACGACGATGCTGGGGCGGAAGCGTTCGGTGTGCAGGCGCTCTTGTACGCCGTGCTCGCTCCAGTGCTTTTCGGCGGCGTCGAGCAGGCCCGCCGGCCCGCAAGCCCAGGTCTCGCGCTCGGCCCAGTCGGGCACGAGTTCGTCGAGACGGGCGATGTCGAGCATGCCGTCTGTGGCGGTGTGCACCTCGGTGAGCCGCAGCTTCTCGGCCGCGACCAGGTCGTGCAGCTCGCTGCGGAAGATCACGTCTTGCGGCTGGGGTGCGCAGTGGACCATGACGAAGTCGTCGAACTCGGTGTCGCGCAGCATGCCCATCACGGGTGTGATGCCGCTGCCGGCGGTCAGGCAGAGCACCTTGGCGGGCTTGGCCTTTGGCAGCACGAAATCACCGGTCGCCTGGTCGAGCTGGATCAGCGTGCCCGGTTTCGCCCTGCGGACCAGGTGGTTGCTGACCTTGCCGTCCGGGATCGCCTTCACGGTGATCGTGACGCAGCCGTCCTGGCGGTTTGTCGGCGAGGTGATGGAGTAGGCACGCCACAGGCGCACCCCGTCGACGTCGACCCCGACCCGCACGTACTGACCGGCTGTGTGGCCGCGCCAGCTCCGCCCCGGCCTGATCACGACAGTCGCGGCGTCACCGGTCTCGGGGTGTACGGCCTCGATGCGCCCCCGCAGGTCGGCGCCCGCACGCAGCGGGCTGACCAGGTCGAGGTAGTCCGACGGCAGCAGCGGCGTCGTGACCATCTCCAGCAGTTTCCACGCCCTGCTGCGCAGGGCTGTACTCGTCATGACTCCAGCTTGCTACGTCTCAGGGCGTAAAGTCCTGACCGTAGGACGTGAATCTGGTCGGTGAAATTGTTCGCAGGGAACAAAAACATGAGCCATGCAATCCGGAGGGCCAGCGAACTGGCCCTGGACGAGACGACGGTCACCGCACTGAGGACCGCGCTGAAGACCACCGCCGACGAGGTCGTCCAGGCGATCATCGACGAAGTCCCTCCCTACGCCAACGCCCTGTCGGGCCACATGGGCGCCACCATCCGCCGAGCCGTCCGCACCGCCCTGGGGCACTACCTGGATCTCGCGAGCGGGAACGCCACAGGCGGCGACGGCGGTGACGCGGCCTACGAGCTGGGCCGCGGCGAGGTACGCGACGGCCGTTCGATGGACGCCCTGCTCAGCGCCTACCGCGTCGGCGCCCGCGTGGCCTGGCGGTGCCTGGCAGCGGGTGCCGTATCCGCAGGTCTGCCCGCCGCCGAGGTCGCCAAGTTCGCCGAGCTGACCTTCGCCTACATCGACGAGCTCTCCGCCGCGAGCGCCGCGGGCCACGCCGACGAACTGGCCGCCCGGGGCCGGGACCACGAGCGCCACCTGGAACACCTGGCCCGCGACCTCCTCGCCGGCGCGAGCCCGGACGTGCTGCTTGTCTCTGCTCAACGGGCCGGGTGGCAGCCTCCGGCTTCGCTGACCGCGGTCCTGCTGCCCGCCGCCCAGGCCCGGCCTGCCTACCGCACGCTCGATCCGAACACCCTCGTCCTCGACGATCTGGCGGACGCCACCGGTGTGCTGCTCGTCCCCGATGCCGACCGATCACATCTCTTGAGGCAGCTGACCGACCGCACCGCCGTGGTCGGCCCGGCCCGGCCATGGACTCGCGCGTCCGCCTCGTACGCACGAGCCGTACGCGCGCGCTCCCTCTCCTCTGATATTCGCGACACCGAGGACCACCTGCCCGAGCTGGTGCTGAGCGCCGACATGGACGCGTTCGCAGACCTGCGTGCCCGAGCCCTCGCACCGTTGCGGTCCTTGCCTGTCGCAACCGCGCGGCGGCTGGAGGAGACGTTGCGGGCCTGGCTGCTGCACCAGGGCAGGCGGGATGAGGTGGCGGCGGCGTTGTTCGTCCATCCCCAGACCGTCCGGTACCGGATGTCGCAGCTGCGGGAGCTGTTTCCGGATCTCGCATCGCCACACCGGGTCCTTGAACTGACGCTGGCGGTCGGTCTTCGGGTCAGCTGACGCGTACTTCGACCGTCCACGAACTCCCGGCGGATCCCGGCACCATGCGCGGGGTCGCCCGCGAGCACCGCGTCCCCGCGTTCGACCTGGGGCGGCTCTCGTGCCTCGGTGTCTACCTGGACGTCCTTGAAGCCGGGACGGTCCGGGTGGGCGACGCGATCATGGTGCAGCAGGCCGGCCGACGGGAGCGTTCCACCACGAGTCGCTCACCTACCGATCCGTCAGGCCCGCGTCTCGCAGCCCCGGCCAGACCCGGTCGCGAGTGAGCGGGAGTTGGTCGAGGCGGACGCCGGTCGCGTCGAGCAGGGTGTTGGCGAAGGCTGAAGCGACCGGGTTGAAGGGACGGACTGTCGGCCGTGATGCTCGTTTGACGCCCTGGGCACCCGCATGCATGGCAATGGGCCAGGAAATGGGATCTGACCTCTGGTTTTCCCGAAGATCGCTCAGGTCGACATCTTTTGGATGGCCGAACTCGACGCGCTGCGCATGATCTGGGACAAGCACGACGCCGCCTGGCGCGCCCGCCTCGCCGCAGCCGCCGACTACCTGCGCAGCCACGGTCACCTCGCCGCTCCCGCCGCCACCCCGGAGGGTGCCTGGCTCGCCGAACAGCGCCACCTCGCCGCCAAGAACACCCTCGACCAGGCCCGCGCCAACGCCCTGACCGCCCTCGACCCCACCTGGCGCCTGCCCCACGGCGCCGACTGGCACCGCAAGCACCACCTGCTGCGCGGCCCACCTCGCCGACCCCGCCGCCCTCACCCACGACACCCAGCTCGCCGGGCTGCACCGAGGCACGCGACCCCCTTGGCGGCCCGCCGGGGTGGTTCTGGAGGCGGCGCGTAGGGAGCGGGTGCGGGAGGGGTGACACGGGAGCGGGCGAGGAGTGGTTCAGGCGGTCTTCGGCTTTCGGCCCGCGGTCTTCTTCGCCGTGGTCTTCTTGCCGGCCGTCTTCTTCGCTGTCTTCTTGGCCGTGGTCTTCTGCTTCGGCATCTCATGGACCTCGGCGTGCTCGCCCCTAGACGCTTTCGCCTTCTCGACGGACGCGTTCAGGGCGGACATCAGGTCCAGGACCTTCCCCGGCTTCTCCGGCTCCGGCGCCTCCGGCAGGGGCTTCTCCTCGCGTTTCGCTTCGATGATCTGCTCCAAGGCCTCCGTGTACGTGTCGCGGAACTCCTCGCCTTCGAGGTCGTCGCGGCTCATGGTGTCCATCAACGCCAGCGCGCCCTCGATCTCCGTGTCGTCGATGTCGACGGCCGGCGGGGCGAGCTCGGCAGAGTCGCGGATCTCGTCGGGCCAGCGCATGAGGTGGAGGACGAGGACGTCGTCGCGGACGCGGAGGATGCCGAGGCGTTCCCGGCCGTGCCATGCCCATTTTGCGACGGCGACCTTGGCGGAGCGGGCGAGGGCCTGGCGGAGGAGCTTGTACGGCTTGGCGGCGACCTGCCCGTCGGGGGAGAGGTAGTAGCCCTCGCTGAGCCGGATCGGGTCGATCGTCTCCAGCGGGACGAACGCGTCGATCTCGATGGCCTTCGCTGTCGGCAGGGGCAGGTTGGCCAGCTCGGCGTCGCTGATGGGGATGACCTGTGTTTTGGAGTACTCGTAGCCCTTGCCGATCTCCGACTGCTGCACCTCTCGGTCTTCGAGCTCGCAGATCTTTCGGACGCGGACGCGGCCCATGTCGGCGAGGTGGTACTGGTGGAACCGCACCGAGTGATCCTCGGTCGCCGACTGGACATGGATCGGCACGGTGACCAGGCCGAAGCTGATGGCGCCGGACCAGATCGTTCGGGGCATGACGAACCTCCGCAGCAGGCCCCGAGCACCATCAGCCTACGAGCCACCCCCCATCACGTGCACCACACAAGCGCCCGACCGTGATCCGCCGGACGCGACGCGAGCGGGTGGGTGATGTCCTCCGCCCTCGCCCACCACCTCGGCGACGGCGCCTGCTCACCCCGGCGGGCAGCACGCCGTCACCGGCGCGACGCCCGGGCGGGCACAGCGGCTGCGGCCGCGGCGGCAGGCGGCTTACTCCCATGCGCCGCTGAACAGTGCGTACTCGAGCAGGTCGGGGGAGGCGCTGGAGGGCCAGTGGCCCGTTGCCGCTGCCTGGCGGGCGGCGGCGTGCATGAAGGAGAGGTAGACCTGGTAGCGGTGGGGCGACCAGTCCCGGTCCCTCCAGACCCAGGCAGCGACCGAGCCGTCGGGGTCGTGGCCCGTCTCCTGGCCGACCGCCCGGGCCAGGGAGCGCATCCGCCGGGCCAGGACACGGTCGAGAATGAGCGGACCGGGGCCGTGCGCCGGCTTCACCGTCTTGCCCGCGAAGTACAGGAACTTGGTGAAGAAGGACGCCCCGAACCCGGGAATCCGGCCACGCAGCCCCGCATAGGCCGCCTCTGCGCCGCGCTCGCTCAACGCGGTGACCGCACCGGCCAGCGCCTCGTCCGGGAGGTGCTCAGCGGCCAGGATCTTGTGGAGGGTGGTTGGTCCGCTGCCGCCGGGGGAGCCGCTCTTTCCCTTCCCCCACACGTAGGTGGCGACCATCGACGTCACCTGCGCCCGGCTGACCCGGGCGTCCCCGGTGAAGGAGTGGGGAGCCAGTGCCGAAGGCCAGGGGGTGATCCCCGGCTGTGACGCAGCTCCTGTCGCCCCCGGGGGAGGCCGCCGTACCGTTGTCCGCACCTCCCCGCCCGGGCGCGCAGTGCCCGCGACCGGATCACCCACACCGGAACACCCAGGACAGGCGGGCATACGCACAGGACGGTCCACCATGCCCACCGCGCTCTCGCCCGTCATCGCCGCCTCCGCACGCTGGCTGCTGGCGGCCTTCCCCCCGGCCACCGGCCCGCTGAACCAGGCCCTGGCCGAAGCCCAGGCAGGCCATGCGGCCACCATCGCCGCCGCCCTGCGCTACCCCACCGCGCTGGACGCCGAACTGCTGGACCTGCTCGGCCCCGGCGGCTCCGGCCGGCTGGACTTCGTCACCGGCGCCGACGCACCCCCGCTGACGGACGCCACCCACGCCTGGCGCACCCAGGTCGACGAGACCGTCGTCAGCTGGGCGGCCTGCCTGCTGGCCGACGCCGACCTCGCCGCCCTGGCCGCCGCCTGCCTGGCCGCCACCCACCACGGCCCCGACAGCGTGGGCGACGCGCGCCGGCTGACCATCCCCAGCCCGCGCGACCACCGCGCGGCCCCCCTGCTGCGCCACCCGGACTTCCTCGGCCCGATCGCGGACCTCCACCGCGAGACCCTCCTCGGCCTCCTCGGCGCCGCCCCGGCCGTCACCGCCCCCGAACCCGGGTGACCACCGAACCCGGGTGACCACCGAGCCCGTACGACCACAGGCAGCCGGCCACCGTCGGGCCGCCGCGGCCCGTCGCGCTCAGGGCGCCTTGAACAGAGCCGGGAAACGCGGAGCGAGCCAGGGCTTGCGCCCCCCGACCAGGATGCGGCCCTGAGCGAGGGGACCCCACTGGCCCCGGCGCCCGAGCGCCATCAGGAGAAACGTGACCGGCTCGATGAGGATGGTGCAGTCCGTAACCGCTCCACACTCGATGGCAGGCCCCGACAGGCCGGACCACAACTCAGCCGGCAACGGACGCAAGCGGCACCTGCGGCAGCTTCATCGCCCCGGCCGGTGTGGGCCAGCGCCGAAAAGAGGTGTAGGTTCCCGCGACCCGTGTCATCTGCCGCACCTCTGACCTCGACGGTTCTTGGACTTCCCACGCCATGTCATGTGCTGGATTCCCAGCGCCGTGTCATTTTCCTGGCTCGCCCAGCCAGAAACGGCGACGCCGCCGCCCAAGAAGAGGTTCACCGGACGGTCAGAAGCTCCAGCTGTAGAGGCCGCCGCCCGTGGTCACCGCAGACGCCGCAAGCCGGGACACTGTCTGCAGGACCGCCAGCAGATCATCGTCGGTCATTTCGTCCCCGTCGGCGGACCTGAGCCTCGCGGTCCAGCGATCTGCCAGCTCCTCCAGCTCAACGGAGGTGGCGTCGGCCAATGCCCGGATCAACCGCGGCGGCAGAGCGAACACCTCAACACCATCGTTCAAGGGGGCAGTGACCCACTCCGGCCACGGCCATGCAAGGAGCTGCTCGATCGGCGGGAGCTCGGCCGCGGGCTCCTCGAAGTACATGTCCCACTCCGCGATGGCACTGTCCGGCTCTATGAACCGTAGGCGTCGATGAGCTTGGGCACTTCAAAGACTTCTCCGCCGACTGCGACTGTAGTGATCTTGATGAGGCCGTTGAAGTCCTCGAAGGGGTTCCCCGCGACAGCGGCGAAGTCCGCGAGCTTGCCCACGTGCAGGGTGCCCAGGCTCTCGTCCACGCCGAATACTGTGGCGGGGATGCGGGTGGCCGTGGCCAGCGCAAGGTGCAGGGTAGGCCGAAGCGGACCAGGGCACGCAGGACGAGGTGGATGGAGATGCCCGGGGTACGAGAGAGCCTCCGCAGGCCGACGTCGTCGACGAACCGGCCGAGTTCACCCCAGAGTGTGGCTGCCGTCGACAAACTGACAGGTTGACTGGATCTTGTCTTTTACAACTGCCGGCCGAGCGATGCGGCGTGCTGCTGCATCACCGGGGCAACCCGGTCGCGGAGTTCATCGACGGTGACGCGGGAGCTCGAGGCGCTGACCGAGATGGCGGCGACCAGCTGCCCGGCCGGATCGTGGACCGGTACGGCGATGGAGAGTAGCCCGAGGGCGAGCTCCTCGCAGTTGATCGCCATGCCTGCGGCGCGGGCAGCCCGGACGCGGTCTTCGACTGCGGCGGCCGTGGTGGGGGTCTCCGGGGTACGTGCGGGAAACGGAGCGGCGGCGAGGTAGTCGGCCAACTCGGTTGCGTCCAGGGCGCCGAGCAGAACCTGTCCGGTGGAGGAGGCGTAGAGGGGGAGTCGGGCGCCGACACGTATGCCGTTGTCGATGAGCCGGGTGCCTTCGCTGCGCGCGATGAACAGTGATTCGTTCTCGTAGCGCACGGCCATTGAGGCGGACTCGTCGATTGCGTCGCGGATGGCGGCGAGGTGCGGCTGGGCGAGTTGAGGAAGCGAGGCGGACTCGCCGTAGGTGGCGCCGATGCGCAGTACGCGGGGAGTGGGCGCGAAGAACTTCCCGTCGAAGGTCACGTAGCCGAGCTCGGTGAGCGTGTTCAGGCAGCGGCGTGCCGTTGCCCGGCTCAGGCCGGTGGCGCGGGACGCATCGCTGATGGTGAGCCGGGGAGCGCCGTCCCCGAATGCCTCGAGGACCGCGAGTCCCTTGGCAAGCCCTGCCATTCCTTCGACGGCCATGTGGCCCCCCTCTTGACAGATGTGACCGCTGGCACATCTACTGGCGGCGCGTTCGGAAAACAATCACATGTTCGCATAGCGAACGAAAGCTGTCAAGACTGCTGGAGGTGTACGCATGAGCGCGCGGAACACGGGGGCGGGTGCTCCGGCGCCGGCCGGGATCTCGGAGCGAAGCTGGCCCGAGTCCCTGACCGAGGTGCCGTACTGGGTCTTCCAGGACGAGGATGTCTACCGGGCCGAGCAGGAGCGGATCTTCCACGGGCCGATGTGGAACTACCTCTGTCTCGAGGCCGAGCTGGCTGAACCGGGCGACTTCTGCGCCACCTTCATCGGCGAGCAGCCGGTGCTCGTGACCCGCGACCACGACGGCCAGATCTACGCCTTCGAGAACCGGTGCGCCCACCGCGGCTCGCTGATCGCCATGGAGCACTACGGCCACGCCAGGGACTTCACCTGCGTCTACCACGCCTGGACGTACAACCTGCAGGGCGACCTCACCGGTGTCGCCTTCGAAGAGGGCATCAACGGCAAGGGCGGCATGGCGCCGGACTTCTGCAAGGCCGCCCACAGCCCCCGTCGGCTGCGGCTGGCCAATGTGCACGGCCTGGTCTTCGGCAGCCTGGACAACGACGTGCCGGAGATCGAGGAGTACCTCGGCCAGGAGATCCTCGATCGGATCGAGCGGGTCCTCGGCGGCCGCAAGCCGGTCGTGCTGGGCCGGTTCACCCAGAGCCTGCCGAACAACTGGAAGCTGTACATGGAGAACGTCAAGGACTCCTACCACGCCAGCATCCTGCACCTGTTCTTCACCACCTTCGGGCTCAACAAGCTGAACCAGAAGGGCGGCATCATCGTCTCGGAGAACGGCGGCCACCACGTGAGCTGGTCGGCCATCAACCGAGAGGCGGAGGCCGGGGAGCACTACAAGGACCAGAAGATCCGCTCCGACTCCGAGTACCAGCTCGAAGACCCGTCGCTGGTCGACAGCTTCAGCGAGGTCGGGGACGACATCACGCTGCAGATCCTCTCGGTCTCGCCCGGCTTCGTACTCCAGCAGATCCAGAACTCCGTCGCCGTACGCCAGGTGCTGCCGACCGGGGTCGACTCCACCGACCTCCACTGGACCTACCTCGGCTTCGAAGACGACACCGAGGAGCAGCAGCTGATCCGCCTCAAGCAGTCCAACCTGGTCGGTCCGGCCGGCTATGTCTCCATGGAGGACGGCGCCATCGGCGGCTTCGTGCAGCGGGGCATCGCCGGGGCGAGCAAGGAGTGCGCGACCGTCCAGATGGGCGGTGACCAGGCGGTCTCCAGCGAGAGTCGGGTCACCGAGGCTTCGATCCGCGGCTTTTGGAAGGTCTACCGCGAGGCCATGGGCTTCACCGTCGGCGCGGGCAAGGGAGCGCAGGCCTGATGGATGCACACAATCTGATCAGCCGGGCCCAGGGGCACTACGTCCGCGCCATCGATGACGGCCCGATCGAGGACTGGCCGGAGTTCTTCGCCGACGACGCCTTCTACAAGGTCACCACGGCGGACAACCACCGGCGCGGGCTGCCGGCCGGGATCATCTGGGCGAACAGCAAGGCGATGCTCAAAGACCGGGTCTCCGCGCTGAAGGAGGCCAACATCTACGAGCCGCACGCCTACCGGCACATGCTCGGCCAGCCCGCGGTACTGGAGGAGAGCGAGGCCGGCGCGACCAGCGAGACCTCGTTCCTGGTCATCCGCATCACCGGGAACGGGCCGACCGACATGTTCGCCAGCGGCCGCTATCTCGACGAGTACGTCTTCGAGGACGGCAGGGCCCTGATCAAGAAGCGGATCGTGGTCTGCGACAGCTCCCGTACCGACACACTACTGGTGCTGCCGCTGTGACCGGGACGCCCAGGCTGCTGCTCACCACCGGCGATCCGAACGGGATCGGGCCGGAGATCGCGCTCGCGGCGGTCGCCGAGCTCGGTGACCGGGCGCCGGTCGTGGTGGGCGACCGTCATGTACTCGAACCGTACGCCGAGCGCGCGGGGCTCGCGCTGCGCGCGGCGCAGCCGGGTGCGGCCGCCGAGCGCGGCGTGTGCGACTTGGTCGACGTCGGCGCCCTGGCCCCCGGTGACCTGGCGGTGGGTCAGGTCACCGCGCCCGCGGGCGCCGCCACCATCGCGTACGCCGCCGCAGCGGTACGGCTGGCGATGGACGGCAGTTACGCCGGTGTGGTCGCCTGCCCGCACTCGGAGACCGCCGTCCACCGGGCCGGGATTGCCTTCACCGGCTACCCGCCGCTGATCGCGGAGCTCACCGGCATCCCGCTCGAGAAGGTCTTCCTGATGCTGGTCGGCGGCGGTCTGCGGATCGCGCACGTCACACTGCACGAGCGGCTGCCCCACGCGCTGGCGCGGCTCACTCCCGAGCTGGTCACCGACGCCGGGCTGGCGCTGCACCGGGTGCTGCGGGCAGCCGGTATCGCCGATCCCCGGATCGGCGTCTTCGGGATCAATCCGCACGCCGGTGAGGACGGCCTGTTCGGCGACGACGACAAGCTGGTCACCGAGCCTGCGGTGGCCGCTCTCCGCGAGCGCGGCGTCACCGCCGAGGGCCCGACCGGAGCCGACATCCTGCTCGGCGGCGCCCGCGACCACGACGCGTACCTGGCCATGTACCACGACCAGGGGCACATCCCGGTCAAGGTCCTGGCCGGACGTATTGCGGCCGCAGTCACCATCGGTGCCGGTGCGCCGTTCTCCAGCGTGGGCCACGGTCCCGCCTTCGACATCGCCGGGCAGGGCAGTGCCGACCCGGGCGCCGTTCTCGCAGCTCTCCAGCTGCTCGATCCGACCGTTTAGGAGGGCTGAGATGACCTTCACCATCAGTGTCCGCGACTCTGATATCGCCTTCGGCTGCGAGCCGGGGCAGAACGTCCTGGACGCCGCCGAGACGGCCGGCTGGGCGATTCCGTCCTCCTGCCGCAAGGGCGTGTGCGACACCTGCCTCGGCTTGGTGACCGCAGGCCCGCTGGACATGCCAGGCAGCGGTTCCGTCTGCGGCCCGGCCGAGGTCCGGCTCTGCCGGGCGCAGCCGACCGGCGATATCGAGATCGCGCCGCGCCTGATCGCGGCGCGGACCCCGCCGGTGCGTAAGCGGCTGACCACGACGGTGTATCGGCGCCGCCAGGTCGCCCCCGGCGTCACCGTTCTCGACCTGCGCTACCCGATCGGCCGGCGGACGCCCTTCCAGGCCGGCCAGTTCCTCAACGTCATCCTCGACGACGGCGATACCCGGTCGTACTCGCTGGCCAATGCACCCCAGCACAACGACCTCGCCCAGCTGCACGTCCGGCACGAACCCAACGGCGTGTTCTCAGCCCGGATCCTGCAGCATCTGGAGTTCCACGACACCGTGGAGATCGAGGCGCCTTTCGGTGAGTTCTTCGTCGAGGACGGCGACGAGCCCCTCCTCCTGCTCGCCACCGGCACCGGGTACGCACCCATGCGGTCGATCATCCTCGACCACATCGCCCGGCGCCTGACCCGCCCAGTCCACCTGTACTGGGGCGCCCGCACCCTCGAGGATCTCTACGCCCGCACCACCCTCCAAGCGTGGACCCGGCGCTACCCCTGGTTCCGGTTCACCCCCGTGCTCTCCCGGCCGCACACCGGCTGGGAAGGTGCCACCGGTTGGGTACAAGCAGCCGCGATCGCGAACTATCCCGACCTGAGCAGCCACCACATCTACGCCTGTGGCAGCGAAGCAATGACCCGAACCGCCGCCCAGGAGCTGGCGCGCGAGCGCGATGTGGCTCCCGACCGGTTCCACTCCGATGCGTTCGTCTCGGCCGTGGGCGCCCCCGCCGGCGTCGAGTAACCCTTCTCCATCTGGAGCACATTATGTCCGAAACCACTTCATCCCCGTCCGCCGCCGTACCCGGCCTGCGGGGGCCGCTTCAGCTCCCCAGCTTCATCGACGGGCGCCGCCCGGGCGGTTTCCAGCTGCGTACCGTGCTGTTGTGCGGGCTGGTCATGCTGCTCGACGGGTTCGACACCCAGGCGATCAACTACATGGCCCCGGCCATCACCCAGGACTGGGGTGTGTCCAAGGGCACCATGGCCACGATCTTCTCAGCCGCACTCGTCGGCCTGATGATCGGCTACCTGCTGCTGGCCCCGCTCTCCGACAAGTTCGGCCACAAGCGGCTCGTCATGGCGGGAGTTGCGGTCTTCTCGCTCTCGACGCTGCTCTCGGTGTGGGCGCAGAGTCCCGACCAGCTCATGATCATGCGGGTGATCACCGGAATAGGCCTCGGCGCGGCCACCCCGAGCACCATCGCGCTCACCGCCGAATACAGCCCCAAGCGGCTGCGGGCCAGCCTGGTCCTGGCGATCTACTGCGGTTTCTCACTCGGGTTCGTGGTCGCCAACTATGCCGCCGACTGGCTCATCCCCGCCCACGGCTGGCGCTCGGTCTTCGTCACCGGCGCCGTGCTGCCCCTGGTCCTGCTCCTCGTACTGGTCTGGCAGCTGCCCGAGTCGATCTCCTACATGCTGCGCCGCGGGGAAAACGCCAAGGCGTACGCCCTGTGCCGCCGGATCGACCGGACGCTGCCGGAGACGAACAAGCCGCAGGTCGAGGCGGAAAGCGCCGACCTTGGCAAGCGGGTCAAGGTCACCGAGCTGCTCTCCGGCCGCCAGTTGCTTGGCACGGTCCTGCTGTGGGTCGTCTTCGCGATCAACCTGGCGATGTTCTACGGCCTGCAGAGCTGGATGCCGACCATCCTTGCCGATCGCGGCTACTCCGCCGGCACTCTGGCGACCGCCGCGTCCATGACGACCATCGGTGGCATCGTGATCGCCTTCGTGGTCGGGCCCGCGATGGACCGGCTCGGCGCCTACGGCTCCCTGGGCACGCTCTACTTCGCCGGCTGCGGCTTCCTGGTCCTCATGGGCCTGGCGCTGGGCTCGCCGGTCTGGATGGTCCTGGCGACGATCTTCCTGGTCGGCTGCGCCGTCAGCGGCGGCCAGAAGAGCGTCATCGCACTTGCTGCGGCCTTCTATCCCGAAGAAGTACGCTCCACCGGTATCGGCTGGGCGCTGGGCATCGGCCGCGTCGGCGGAATCGTCGGCCCGATGATCGTCGGAGGCATGCTGGCCGGCGGCATGAGCCACGAGCAGCTGTTCATGATCCTCGCGGTCCCCACCGCGCTGTGCGGTCTGATCGTCCTGTACCTCGGACACCGCGCGAAGCAGCTCAAGGCGGCCTGATCCCGGAAACCGGCCCTGCGGGGGCCCGGGAGGCCGTGCTGGCCTGTGCCGTCCCCTGCACACGGGCCCGCGGATTGCCCTCCCCGGGAGAGCCCGACACCGGAAGTGCCTCCGGCCTGCAGGAACGAGGAGACCGAAAGGCCTCGTTCCCGCAGACCGGGGGCACTTCCGGTATTGCTGACCGCCCATCAGGTGCGGGTGCCGGGCGGCAGTGCAGGCGGCGAAGACAGGCCGGGGAAGAAATCCCGGAACTTTTCCGCCCGGCAGCGTTGAGTTCCGGGCCCGGGGGCTGTCTGATCCGGTGAAGCGATGGAGAGCGCGTGCTATAGGGTGCGTTTCGAAATTGCTGGTCACAGCCATTCGTTGATGGTTGCGACCAGCACGGTCGCCTCGTAGCGGACTGCGAGCTTGTCGTATCTCGTGGCGACCGTGCGGTGCCGCTTGAGGCGATTGATTCCGCACTCCACCGCGTGGCGCTCCTTGTAGTCGGTCGGCCTTGTCGGCGGCGGGCGTGGCGCGGCGGGCCCGCACCGGGATGACCTGGGCGGTGGGCTCGGCCGGGGCCTGCGGCTTGGGTTCGGGCGTGGTCTCGGGGGCGGGCGCAGGCTCGGTCTCGGCCGTGTGTTCCCTGTACTCACTGGTGTCCTGGGGCTGGGTGTGCGCTTCCGGGCCGCTGTCGCGCAGTGAGCTGTCTGCCTCTGGCGTCGACTCGGCCATCACCTCGGACAGTGCGCTGTCGAAGGCCTCTGCCCACGGCTGGTGGCCGACGTAGACAGGCTCGGTGTCGAAGACGGGCAGCAGGCGCTGGCTGATGGCGTGGTAGAGGACGACGCCAGGGTCCTTGTCGGGTTCGAGGCCGCCGATGTGGACCGGCGTGTGCCAGCGGCGGCCGTTGCGGCAGGGGGGGTGATGCCTTCGGTGGGCTCGTGGTCGGTGGGCTCGGTGCCGCCGGTGGCCCGCAGCTGGATGCTGCTGCCGTCGCCGAGCAGGCGCATGCCGATCTGGCGGTCGTGGGGGCCGTCGAGGCTGATGATGCCGTCGATGATCAGCTCGTTGACCTGCCAGGTGTCGGTGCCGAGGTAGCCGGTGATGGTTTGGTGGCGCGCAGGGCTGAGGGTGCGAGTTGCACTGGGTTCTCCAAGAGGTCGGTGGCGCGAGCGGCAGAACAGGGAGCGCGCCGACTGGGAGGCCCACGCCAAGACCTGGTGACACGTACTCCTCGGTGCTGCCGCAGTTCGAGGAAGCTCAGGCCGAGGCCCCCCTCGCTTTGGTTTGCGCGGGACGTCACCCGGAACCGAGGGAGAGGCCCGATGTGCCCTCGGAAGACGGCGAGGTTTGCCTGAAGGCGCGTTCCCATTCGTGCCCATGCAAGGTCAAAAAGCCCCTCAGAGATCACTTCCGAGGGGCCTTTCTGATGCTCCGACGCAGGTCAGAGCGGTAATGCGTTGTGCCCCCGGCAGGATTCGAACCTGCGACACCCGCTTTAGCCTCGATCTTTCGTGAGGGTCCACCGACGGAGTCGGTGGACCCTCACGCGTTCCGGAGCTGATGGTGGGCAGGCCGGCGGCCCGGCTGTCGCGTCGGGTGGGCGCCGGGTTCCACTTCGCCGGTGGGGTGGTGCGGGTTGTCGGGACGGTCGGAGTTGCTGGTCAGCCGGGGTTCGGGAGGCTGTGGAGTCTGTCGATCGCATGGGTGATGACGTCGGTCCAGGGCCATCGGGCGGTGAAGCGGAGCCAGTGGCGGCGGCCGGTGTTGACGAGCTGGGCGGCGGCAGAGAACAGGCGCAGGCGGAGTTTCTTGGGTTCCCAGCGGCGGGTGTCGCCGGTCAGGGCGAGCATCGGCATCCAGGCGAGGAGGTCGAGTGCGAGGGAGACGATCTCCAGCCAGATCCGGTTCTGGGCGGTGTCGTGCAGGGGCAGGTTGCGCAGTCCGGTGTCACGGGCGTTTCGGATGCGGTCCTCGCAGCGGGCCCGTCTGCGGTGGCGCAGTTCGAGGTCGGCGAGCTGGCCGCCCTTGGTGTTGGTCGCGAAGTAGGTCAGCCGCAGCCCGTCGAGGTCGGTGAAGCGCAACTGGGCGCCGGGGTGCGGGCGTTCCTTCCTGACGATCAGCCGCATGCCCTTGGGCCAGGTGCTCAGGTCGGGCATGTCGGTGGTCTCCGCGACCCAGGCGCCGGGCCGCTCGGTGCCGCCGGCGTCGTAGGCCGGCGTCCACGCCTTCTTCGGGATCTTCAGCACGGCCTGGTGGAGGGCGTCGGTGATGGTCATTCCGACGGAATACGACAGCCACCGGCCCCGGCGGGAGAGCCAGTCGAGGAAGGCGTGAGTGCCGCCGCCGGAGTCGGTGCGGATCGCTGAGGTGGATGTCGGTGGCGGGCGGAGCCGCGTAGGTGCCGGTGACGGTGATGTGCAGGCCGTCGAGGAGTTGGGCGGCGGTCAGGTGGTAGGTGGCTGCGAGGCGGGTGAGGTAAGAGGCTGCTGACTCGCGGGGCAGTGGCCGCACGCGCAGCGCGCCGGGTGGGGACGGCCACATCGTGCCGGCTCCGGTGCCGTCGTCACCGAGGAGCGCCGCCAGCTGGTCGACGTGGTCGGCGGCACCGGCCTCGGTGGCGGTCCACCGGGTGTGCTTCGGGTGGAGCGCCTCGAAGCCGTCGGCATCGAGGTGGTGGATCACGTCTCGGACCCGGTCCGCGCTGGTGAACGTCACCTCGGCGATCTTCGCGACGGCCGTGCCCTGCGCCGGCAGCAGCACCATCTGGGCCCGCCGCCATGTCGCCACCGAACCGGTGCCCCTACGAATGATCCGCAGCAGGCGCCGGCCTTCATCGTCATCGCTCTTACGGACGCGTACTCGTTCAGCCACTGGCGAAGCTTGACGGCCACGCGCAGTCACGGCAGGACCGGTGACGTATCAGTCACTCCTTCGTCTGCCACCGAGCGGCGGGTAGCCGTGCCCGGGGCGAAGCTGGAGGTGACCGTCGGCCACCTGGAGAAGCCCGTGACCAACGCCCGTACCACGCCCCGGGCTCGGCGCTCCTTCTGCGAGCTGGGCCCGGCTCCTTCTCGCGCTCGGGCCTGCCGGGACGCCTACGGTCGGGTGACTCGAAACCCGGGATCGGGGAACCGGAAGAGATGCCCTGTCCCATAAGGGGAGGGCCGGGTCTCCGGACGCCCGGCTCCCTCACCGGAAGAAGGACCATGATGACGCACGAAGACGACGGTGGGCAGGCCGTGCCGAACACCCCGGGCATGCGCTCGGACGGCGACGGCGTCACACGTCGCCGTCCGCTGCGCGAGCGGCACGTCGAGGAGACGGTCGAGGTCGCGGTGCCGGTCCGCACGGCCTACAACCAGTGGACGCAGTTCAAGACGTTCCCGCGCTTCTCGACCGTGGTGCGCGACGTCGAGCAGATCAGGCCTACCGTCACCGCGTGGACCATCGGCTACGGCCCCCTGCGTCACCGTTTCGCGGTCGAGATCGTGGAACAGGACCCTGACGCCTACCTGGCCTGGCGTGGCCTGGAGCAGCACCCCACCCACCAGGGCGAGGTCGAGTTCAGGCCGACGCAGTCCGGTGGCACCGCGATCACGGTCCGGATGCTCCTCCAACCGCAGGGGGCCGCGAAGGTCCTCACCCGCTCGTCCAGGGTCGTGGGACTGACCGCGCGACTGGTGCGCGGGGAACTGGTGAGCTTCAAGCACTTCATCGAAGGGCTCGGTCAGGAGGGCGGTGCCTGGCGCGGCACCATCCGCAACGGCCGGGTTCAGCACGACACCCCGGAACCGCCCAGGAGCCGTGTCGCCCAGTGGCCGGTCGGCTGACCCGCGTACCGCACACGGCAAGAGAAAGGCCAAACGATGCAGAAGCCGCCCGGTGAGGAGCCGGAGACCTCCCTCTCCGTGACACCGCCGAAGAAGTGGGCGGCAGGGGTTCCCGCCGTCGTGCACGCGCTGGAGTACTCCCTGGAGCAGACCTCCCCGCGCAAGACCGGGGTCGACCTGCTCACCATGAACCAGGTGGGCGGGGTCGACTGCCCCGGCTGCGCGTGGGCGGACCCCGCTCCGGGCCGGCGCCATCGCAATGAGTACTGCGAGAACGGCGCTAAGCACATCAACGACGACGCCACGACGCGCCGGATCACCGCCGACTTCTTCCGCGAGCACAGCGTGTCCGATCTGGCCGCCCGCTCCGACATGTGGCTCAACCAGCAGGGCCGGCTCACCGAGCCGGTGATCAAACGGCCCGGGTCGGACCGCTACGAGCCCATTGGCTGGAACGACGCCCTGGGCGTCCTGGCGCAGGAGCTCCGGGGGCTGGACTCGCCCGACGAGGCTGTCTTCTACACCTCCGGCCGGGCCAGCAACGAGGCCGCCTTCGTCTTCCAGCTCTTCGCCCGCGCCTACGGCACCAACAACCTGCCCGACTGCAGCAACATGTGCCACGAGTCCAGCGGCTTCGCCCTGAACGAGACACTGGGCGTCGGCAAGGGGACCGTGAGTCTCGACGACCTCCACCACGCGGACCTGATCTTCGTGGTGGGGCAGAACCCGGGCAGTAATCACCCGCGGCAGCTTTCGGCCCTGGAGGAGGCCAAGCGCAAGGGCGGCCGCATCGTGGCGGTGAACCCGTTGCCGGAGGCGGGGCTGCGACGCTTCAAGAACCCGCAGAAGCCGCGTGGGGTCGTGGGGCGGGGCACCCAGATCGCCGACCGCTTCCTGCACATCAAGCCGGGCGGAGACCTCGCCCTGTTCCAGGCACTGAACGGGCTGTTGCTGGAGGCGGAGGACGCGCGTCCCGGCACCGTCCTGGACCACGACTTCATCAACGCCCACACCTCCGGTTTCGAGGAGTTCGCCCGGCACGCCCGCACCGTCGACTGGGACGACGTGCGCGCGGCGACGGGACTGACCCGCGAGGAGATCGAGAAGGTCCGCGACGAGGTCCTGCGGAGCGAACGCGTCATCGTGTGCTGGGCGATGGGCATCACCCAGCACAAGCACGGCGTGCCCACCATCCGGGAGATCGTCAACTTCCTGATGCTGCGCGGCAACCTGGGGCGCGCCGGCACGGGCGCCTGCCCGGTGCGCGGCCACAGCAACGTCCAGGGCGACCGCACGATGGGCATCTGGGAGCAGATGCCGGACATCTTCCTGGACGCCCTGCAGGAGGAGTTCGGCTTCGCTCCGCCGCGCCCGCACGGCCTGGACTCGGTGAACTCGATCAAGGCGATGCTGGAGGGCCGCGTCAAGGTCTTCCTCGCCCTGGCCGGGAACTTCGTGCGCGCAGCGCCCGACAGCGAAGTCACCGAGAAGGCGATGCGTTCGTGCCGGTTGACCGCCCACATCTCCACCAAGCTCAACCGCTCGCACACCGTCTGCGGCGACACCGCCCTGATCCTGCCGACGCTGGGGCGCACCGAGCGTGACGTCCAGGCCGACGGCGAGCAGTTCGTCACCGTCGAGAACTCCATGAGCGAGGTGCACACCTCTCAGGGACGGCTCGAACCGGCTTCGCACGTGCTGCTGAGCGAGGTCGCCATCCTGTGCCGGCTCGCCCGGCTGAGCCTCGACGGCGAGGGGGACATTCCCTGGGCCAAGTTCGAGGGCGACTACAACACCATCCGCGACAGCATCTCCCGGATCGTGCCGGGCTTCCACGACTTCAACGCCCGGGTGACCCGTCCGGGAGGCTTCCAGCTGCCCAACCCGGTCAACGAGGGCGTGTTCAGGACCGAGACCGGCAAGGCCCGGTTCACCTGCAACGAACGGGTGGTCCCCCGGGCCCCCGAGGGACACCTGCTGCTGCAGACCCTGCGCTCGCACGACCAGTGGAACACCGTCCCGTACACTAACAACGACCGCTACCGCGGCATCCACGGCAGCCGCCACGTCGTCCTCGTCAACCCGGCCGACCTGTCCGAACTCGGCCTCGCCCAAGGCGATCGGGTGGCTCTGGTGAGCGTCTGGGAGGACGGCACCGAGCGCCGGGTCGAGAACTTCCAGGTCGTGCCCTACCCGGCGGCCAAGGGTTCGGCCGCCGCCTACTATCCCGAGACGAACGTCCTGGTGCCGCTCGACAGCGTCGCCGACATGAGCAACCAGCCCACGTCGAAGGGCATCGTCGTCCGCCTCGAACCCACGGGCGACCGATCGCTGCCGGCACCCGTCTGACCGAGACCGACGACGCCGCACCCCGGCGGGGCCCCGCTGGCAGCAGCGGGGCCCCGCCGTGCGGCACAGGTGTCTGCGACGCCACCCCCTTTGTGCCCCGCGGTTTGCACGGCAAGGAGAGTCGGCTCGCGCTCGGCGCCCGGGCACCTGCGCATACCTCATGCGGTGGGCATTCCGCAGGGATCATGAGGCGTCAGCCCCTACGACACCACGCTTTGAAGGTCAGTGGTGTCGATAGAGGAATGTAAGGACACTGTTCTCTACCCGGGCCAGGAAATCCCCACCATCGCCGAGGGGCCGCAGTACACCGAGCGTGACCTGTACGTCAGCGACGAAACCAGGAGGATTCTCGAGGAGACGGACCCGACTGACTCGGGCCCGATGAGGGCCTTCATGGAGTGGTGCGCGGAGCAGGGACGCGTAGCCGTACCCTGCACTACGGCCACGTTCACTGAGTATGGGCGGTACCTGATGCAGCGAGGCCTCAAGGCCTCAACCATCAAGAACTACATGTCGCGGATCAAGACGGCCATGCCAGCTGGCAAGAAGCCGGATAACAGCCTCTACCTACGGCTTCTGGCCGACTACCGGAAAAACAACAGGCGCGCCGTCCGCACCCGGCAGGCCTTCCCCATCACGCTGCCGTACCTGGTCCCGAAGCAGACGGGCGGCCGATCGGTATCCGCGACGCGGCCATGCTCGCCTTCGGCTACCTCATCCTCGGCCGCAGCATCGAGGGCGCCGACCTCCAGATCGAGGACCTGACCATCCAGGACGATCGCATCCTGGTCTGGCTGCCCGAGGACAAGACCCACAAGGACGACGAGCAGACCATCCCCCTGCGGGACCGGCCCGACGTGCAACTCGTTGCGAGGATGCGCCGCTGGCTGGGCTACCTCGCCGAGCAGGGCATCACCACCGGCCCCGCCTTCCGGCACCTCCTCAAGAACGGCAAGCCCGCCACCGAGGAGACCCGGGCGCGTACGGCCACGAAACGCGGTGTGCACCTGCGCGGGCACGTCATCAACGAGCGCGTGAAGCACTGGTCCGCTGCGGCCGGGCTGGTCAGCGACGGCCGCCCCGTCACCTCCCACGGCCTGCGCGCGGGCGGCGCCACGGACTTGGCCAAGCACGGCGCTACCGAGGAGCAGCTCGAGCGGGCTGGCCGGTGGCGGCCCGGGTCACGCATCCCCGCACCGTGTACGTCCGTCCCGCCCAGGCCGAGAGGGACGACCCGTTCGAGAAGGTCCCCGTACACGAACCCGCGCAGCAGACGATGTAGTGACAGTCACGGACTGGTGCAACGGGACTTCATGCGAACGCCCCTCACGTCACAGGCACGTAAGGGGCGTTCGCAGTCTCCGGCCTCCCAGACGGGGGTACCGTTCCCAGTGGACGCTAGGAATGGAGCCAGTATGCCCCAATGGAGCGACTACACAACTGGCGAGCGGATCAAGATCCTTCGCGGTCGGGAGATCCGGCAGGCCGACCTCGCCGAGCTGACGGGCCTGTCCATCGTCACCATTCAGAAGGCGGAGCAGGACAAGGCGCTGTCTCTGCCGACGTTACTCGCCATCGCCGACGCCCTGGGCGTCGACACGTCGGTCATCCTCGGTCAACAGGCGCCCCGCCGCGCGCTGGAGCAGGGTGACCGGATCATGATCCGAGACCTGTCCAGGGCCGTGCACGATACCGCCGTGGGCCTCTTGCCAGTCGATGCCGAGCCGGCCCCCGCGGACGACCTGGAACAGACCACCGCCCGATGCTGGGACCTGTACTGGAAGGGCCGGTACATCGAAGCCGGAGCGGTCATCGCCCCGTTCCTCGTCGCGGCGGCCGCGCACCTTCACGAGCAGCCGGACGGCGAGCAGGCGCCGGCCTGGGGGTTGCTGTCCGACGCCTACCGGCTCGCCGGGTACGTGGCGAACCTGATGGGTGCTCGGGATCTGGCGTACTCGGCGATCGGGCACGCGCAGAACGCCGCCGAGCGGGCCGCGGACGACATGCGGGTGGCCCTTGTGGGTTCTGGCCGGTCGTGGGTGTACCTGCGAGACGCCCGACTGCCCGAGGCGTTGAAGCTGGCGGAGAAGTCGGCGGCTGACATTGAGCCCCGGTTCTCCACAGCCACCCCGGAGGAGCTGACGGCGTACGGCAGCCACGTCAACTTCGCCGCGGTGGTGGCCTCCCGGATGGGCGACAAGGACCGGGCCGCAGACTTCCTCTCCCAGTCGCACGCCACCGGCGCGCGGATGGGCCGGGAAGTACGCGCGCACGGCACGCTGTTCGGTCCGGTGTCCGCCACGACACAGGCCGTCGGCGTCAACGTTGCGCTCGGGCAGACCGGCAAGGCCTGGCCCTCATCGACTCCATCCACGACGTCTCGGCGCTGACTCAGGCGGCGCGGAACCGGTACGCGATGGATAAGGCGATGGCACACGCCGACGCCAAGCAGTGGGACGCCTCTCTGGACACGCTTGAGAAGACGCTGCGCCAGGACCCGGACTGGGCGCGGCACCAGACCCTGCCGGGGGTCATCGTGCAGAAGGTCGGCCGGGCCTCTACGGCACGTCTACGGCGGGTATCGGAGCTGATCGGGGTGTCCCCGGGCATCCAAGGATTCCCGCCCGCGACAGCGAAGACGGCCCTGTAAGCCGTGACTGGTATGTAGCGGACGACTTTCGTTTGTTACTCCGTCAACAGTGATGTGGGGCGGACGACTTGGGTTCTGACGGGTTCCCATAGTCGTCCGCCCCCTTTCTGTACCTGCACGTTCCGTAGCGGCATCGTTACGGCTATGGACAGGACCCCCGGCGACATCTCAAGGCGCCGCGCCCTCGCCGACGCGGCTGGCGGCTTCACCGCCCGAGCAACCGTGGTGCTCTACGCGTGCATAGCTTCCGTGCAGGATGAGGGCGACGTCCTGGCCCGGCTGCGCAGGCACGCCGAGGCGCGGGACTGGGTGGTCGTGGGCGAAGTCATCGACCACGACACGACTGGGACCCCGCTGGAGTGCCGGCGCAACTGGGCACAGGCCAAGGCCTTCGTCACGACTGGACAGGCTCGGGGCATCGTGGCTACGCCTGGCACCGAACGCGCCGGCGTTGCCTCCCCGTCTCTGACGCAGTGGCTGCACGACCACCAGGCGTTCCTCTTCGAGGAGTCTCCGGCCGGGGCAGGTGTCGTGCGGTGACCCCGCCAAGACCCCTTGCGCCGGTGCTGCGCGGGGAGGGGCCGGGCCGGTCGGCCTCACGCTCCCTCCGCACGACCCACCGCCGCGGTGGGGACGTGATGAGCGAGCGCTTCAAGATCAGCCCCCGCGCCGGTGAGGCGGCCCCCCGGGTCGAGGACGCGTGCCGGGTAGGGGCCATGCGCCGAATCGCCGCCGCCCGACTCAGGTACTGCGGACTCGAAACGATGGCAGCCGACGTGATGGTGATCGTTTCGGAGCTGCTCACCAACGCGCTTCTGCACAGCGGCACCACCGAGATCAGCCTCACCATCGCCGTCGCGGACGACACCCTGCGCATCGCCGTACGCGACGGAATGCCGGGCAGCGCCTCGCCCAGGACCGCGGCCGACGAGGACGAGTCCGGGCGCGGCCTCCTCCTCGTCAACGCCCTGGCCGCGGAGCGCGGCGGAACCTGGGGAACCAGCGACGACGGCACAACGACCTGGTGCACCCTCCCCCTGACCGAAGGACTCCCCAACATGCAACCCGCCGCGGCGACCGCCCCGGTCCTGCGCGAGATCCGCATGGATCTCCCCGCCGATCCCAGCGCCTCAGCTTTAGCCCGCATCCAGGCGCGCACCCTGCTCACCATGCTGGGCTGGCCCGGCAACCAACACCTCGCGCTCGACGTGCTGCACGTCCTCATCGACAACGCCGTGCATCATGCGCTCACCCCCGGGAAGACCGATCAGCACCTCGGCGCCTGCCTCAGCGTCACCGAGGCCCACGAACTGCTCATCGACGTCACGGACCCCGCCCCCACGTTCCCCGACTTCGACCAGGCCATCGCCGGCGAACTCGGGCGCGGCCTGTGGGACATCGTGCGACAGGGCGCCTGCGTCACCTGGTTCGTGCCCTCCGACTTCGACGGCAAGACCGTTCGCGCCGCTCTGCGTCCCGGGCCGGTGGACCTGTGACCGCGGCGCAGGTGATGCAGCACCTGGTCGACTCCGCCGGGCCCGCCCAGGAACCGGCCGCCGACATGGCCGACCTCGCGCAGGTGATCCGTACCCTCCTGGGAGTCCAGGCCGGCCGCGACACCCGGGTACACCTCGGGCGCAACCTCTTCGACGTCGTCATCACCGGCTCCGGTCTGCAGGCACGCGCGGCCGTGGCCCTGATGGACCAGGTGCAGGGCGGATGCGGCCCCGTGATCGAGGACCCCGAAAGCGGATGGTTCTACTGGCTCGTTCCGCCCGGCTCCTCCGCCCGTTGGGCGCCGCACGACCACGCGGTGTGTCTGGGCGCCCCCCACACGATCACTCTGCCCTCGCTGAACCGGCGCGTTCCGCCGGGCCCGTACTGGCACCGGCCCTCGGCAAGCGACCGGCTGGTCCCCACGGGACCGCTCCGCGACGCCCTGGCGCGCTTCCGGCCCGAGCCGACGCCGCACGCCGCGCTTACGAACCGGCTCGGCATCACCACCTAAGCCCCCGTACCCGTCGGCTGGTGACCCCTTGGGGCGTCGACGAGCACGGGCCAGACACCTGCGGCCAGGGCGGATCCGGTCCCGGCCGCAGGGCAAGACTTCCGGCGCGGGGATGTGCTGCTCCGAACCGTCCCCCCAAAGGCTTGTGTGCCGCTCTGCGCCGGGGCCGGACGCGCCGGTCGGCCACACCCACGAAGGACAGGCGGCCGGCGTCGGGCGGACCCGTGGAGCCTTCCCGGCTCCACCTCCGCATCGGGCCCGCCCATCTACCTGCAACTGCGACACTGAGGAGAAACGGATGTTCGTCCACTCCGACCGTCTGCCCACGAGCACGGCGGTCCCGCAGGGCGCCCTCACCCCGGCCCCGTGGGGCGTCAGCCGCATGGCGCCGTACCCGACGATGGCCCCCGCCCACGCCCGGGTCGAGCTGAACCCGGACACCCAGACCGCCGTGTTCTTCGACGGCTCCGGTCAGGTGATGGAGATGCCCGGCCACGGCACCAGCACCGGCACCAGCCCTTCCACGGGCACCAGCCCCGACGGGAACGGCAGCACCCAGGACAGCGATACGGGGAGCGACAACGACCAGTGAGTGATCCGCGTCCGGTGTTGGTCGTCACCAGCCTGTACGACCCCACCGCCGACGTGGTGATCGGCGAGCTGCACGACCGGGGCGTCCCGGTCGTGCGGTTCGACTCGGGGGACTTCCCCGCATCACTGTCGGTGGAGGCAGAGATCACCCAGGACGGCATCCGGGGGCGCCTCGACACCCCGTCCCGCACTGCCGACCTGGCAGGCGTCCGCGCGCTCTACTACCGCCGCCCGACCGGCTTCGCCTTCCCGCACCTCGACGAGCAGGACGCGCGGTTCGCCATCACCCAGGCCCGATACGGCCTCGGCGGCGTCATCGCGTCGCTTCCCGGCTGCCTGTACGTGAACCACCCGCACTGCATCGGCGACGCAGAATTCAAACCGTCCGGGCCCGCCGCCGCGGCGCAGGCAGGCCTCCAGGTGCCGCCCACGCTCATCACGTCGAGTCCCGACGCCGCCAGGGCCTTCATCAAGCGGCACGGCCCCGTGATCTACAAGCCCCTGCACAACCCCGTGTATCGGGTCGACGACGTCTCCTCCGTCGTGAAGATTGCCGAGGTGGCCGCCGAGGACGTCGACGACCGCGTCGCCGGCACCGCGCACCTGTTCCAGAAGCTCGTGCCGAAGACGGCGGACGTCCGCGTGACCGTCATCGGGCCCCGGCCGTTCTGCGTCCGGATCGATTCCGACCTCCTGGACTGGCGGACCGACTACAGCCGCCTGAGCTACACCCCCGTAACGCCGCCACCGGAGATCGAGCCGGCGCTCCATGAGTACTTGGACCGCTTCGGGCTCCTCTTCGGCGCTTTCGACTTCGCCGTCGATGCCGAAGGGCGATGGTGGTTCCTGGAATGCAACCCCTCCGGTCAGTGGTACTGGCTGGAAACCGAGACCGGTCTGCCGATGTGCGCAGCTCTGGCCGACCTACTGGAAAGGAAGCCGTGAGCGACCACGAACACCTGCTGCGGCAGCTCATCGACAGCATGACGGCCAGCGGCTCCCTGCGCACGCAACCGTGGAAGCACGCCGCTGCGGCAGTGCCCCGGCACGAGTTCCTCCGCAGCGGGTTCTTTCGCGTGGTGCCCGGCTCATCGCCTACCGCCTGGGTCCCGATCCCGCCAGGCGGGGAGGGTTGGCTTGCAGCCTGCTACGCCGACGAATCCCTGGTGACGCAGATCGCGGGCACGATCAAGCCGACGGACATGCGCGGCGAGATCATGCGGGAGCCGACCAGCTCCAGCACGCTCCCCTCGCTCGTGCTGCGCATGCTCGAGGACCTGCAGGTGGAATCGAACATGAAGGCGCTGGAGATCGGCACCGGCACCGGCTACTCGACCGCGGTCCTCTGCGCGCGCCTGGGCGACGAGAACGTCACCTCGATCGAGTACGACGAAGGAGTGGCCCAGCGCGCTCGGGAAGCCCTCGGCCGGCTCGGCACGTTCCCCACCCTCCTGACGGGCGACGGCCTCCTCGGCGATGACGAAGGCGCACCGTATGAGCGGATCATTGCCACCTGTGCCGTACGCACGGTGCCCGCGGCCTGGCTCGAGCAGACTCGCCCTGGCGGGCAGATCCTGACCACCATCGGCGGCTGGCTCAACGCATCGGAGCTGGTCCGCCTGACGGTCCACGAGGACGGCACGGCGTCCGGGCCGGTGCTGGGCGGGCACGTCAGCTTCATGCTCGCCCGCCCTCATCTGCCGCCCCCGCTCGGCCTGCTTCCCGACCTCAGCGCGGGCAAGGAGCGCGAGACCGTCATCGGTGCCGACGTCCTGGACGACTGGACGACCCGGTTCGTCGCGCAGTTCGCCGTGCCGGCCGCGCAGCACCTGAAGCTGCAACAGGGCCGGCACGAGGAGGACGTCCTGGTCGACGTCGAGACGGGCTCATGGGCCGCGCTGCACGAAGAGGGCGGCCGTTGGATCGTCCGGCAGGACGGTCCCGACCCCCTCTGGGATGCGGTCGAGGAGCACCTCGGCCGCTGGCACGCCGCCGGGACACCAGCGGTGGAGGACGCTACCGTTCGCGTCACCGCAGAGGCCCAAAGCCTTCACTGGTAGTGCCCATCGACCGGCCCCGCTCGTCCGTCTCCCCCGTGGCGGATGGGCGGGCCCTCCGCTGTATGCGGGCGCTTTACGACGAGCGTCCAGCCCGCTGGCGGCGGAGAAAGAAGCAGCACCTCGCGCATGGTTTTATCCGCGAGTTACGACAGCGAATCCTCACCGCTCGTGGAGGCGCCCAGTCCGAGCCAATGTCGATGTTCACGAGAACTTCGGACAGCGCCGTGCCGCGGTCCTGTTCGATTGCCTGGTGGGGTCTTGGGACTACTCCTCAGGGGCGGAAGGTGCGGCGGTAGGTGTCGGGTGGGACGCCGACGCTGCGGTGGAAGTGTCGGCGCAGGGTGGTGGCGGTGCCCATGCCAGTGGCCACGGCGATGGTGTCCACGGTGGCGTTGGTGGTCTCAAGCAGTTCCTGGGCGTGGCGGATGCGCTGGGTGTGGAGCCACTGCAGTGGCGTGGTCCCGGTGAGGTGCTTGAAGTGGCGGCCGAGGTTGCGTGAGCTCATGCGGGCCTGGCGGGCGAGATCCTCTACGGTGAGCGGCTGGTCCAGTCGCTCCAGCGCCCAGGGGAAGAGCTCGCCCAGAGGGTGGTTCCCCGGGGCGGGTACGGGGGTTGCGATGAACTGGGCCTGGCCGCCGTCGCGGTGCGGCGGGATGACGAGACGGCGGGCGATCTTGTTGGCGATGGCCGAGCCGTGGTCGAGGCGGACCAGATGCAGGCACAGGTCCATGGCGGCGGCCTTGCCCGCGGAGGTGAGAACGTCACCGTTGTCGACGTAGAGGACGTCTGGATCGACGGTGGCCGCTGGGTGGCGCCGGGCCAGTTCCCGCGTGTGGGCCCAGTGTGTGGTGGCGCGCCTGCCGTCGAGCAGTCCTGCCGCGCCCAGGACGAAGGCGCCCGTGCACAGTGAGGCCACGCGGGCGCCGGCCGTGTGGGCGGCGCGCACTGCCTCGACCAGCTCGGCGGGCGGTTCGCGATCCGTGTCGGCCCAGCCGGGGACGATCACCGTGTCCGCGTGCGCGAGGTGGTCGAGTCCGTGGTCGGGTTCCACACGGAGGCGGTCGAGGCGCACCGGACCGTTTCCACAGAGGGAGAAGTCGTACCAGGGGTCCAGGATGTGGGTCAGGTCGGCTCCGAAGACCTCGACAGCCACGGACAGTTCGTAGTGGAGCATGCCGTCGGTGACGGCCAGCGCGACAGCGGGCATGTCCGAAACTGTACGTGGCATGTCGTTTCCGACGCTCGTGCGGAGTGCTGCTGCGAGGACAGGATGAGGGTGTCAAGCCGCCGCGGATCGACATCGCAGCGGGTGTTCGAGTGCACGGGGAGCCATCTCATGGGGTCAGCTCAGCTGGTGACGGTGTTCGGCGCGTACGGTCACACCGGGCGGTTCGTGGTTGCGGAGCTGGCCGCGCGTGGGTTCGTCCCGGTGCCGTCCGGACGCAACGCGCAGGCTTTGGAGGAACTCGCCGGCGAGCACGGGCTGCAGGCCCGTGTGGCGTCGGTCGAGGACCCGGCCTCCCTGGACCGGGCCCTGGCGGGAACGGCGGCGGTCATCAACTGCGCCGGCCCCTTCGCTTCGACCGCCGGCCCCGTGATCGAGGCCGCGCTGCGCGCGGGGATCCCGTACCTGGACGTGGCCGCCGAACTCGAGGCAAACCTCGACACCTTCGCCCACTACTCCAAGCGGGCCCGGGACGCGGGAGCGGTGATCGTCCCGGCCATGGCCTTCTTCGGCGGTCTCGGCGACCTGCTGGCCACCACGGCGATGGGCGACTGGACCGAAGCCGACGAGGCACACATCGCCTACGCGCTCAGCAGCTGGCACCCCACCGCCGGCACCCGGCTCTCGGGCGCGGTCTCCCGCGAGCGGCGCGGCGCCAACCGCCTGCGCTACAGCGGCGGACGGTGGGAGCACCGTACCGACGCCGCACCCACCCTGGAGTGGAGCTTCCCGGATCCGATGGGACCCCGGCCGGTGATCGGAGAGTTCACGATGGCGGACGTCGTCACCGTCCCCCAGCACCTGTCCATCCCCGACGTGACCACCTACATGACCGCCGAGGCGGTCCGCGATGTCGCCGCCGCCCACACGCAAGCCCCGACCGCCGCCGACAAGAGCGGGCGCTCGGACCAGACCTTCCTCGTCGACGTGGTCGTGCGCTCGCACGGATCCGAACGCCGGGCCACGGCCAGCGGACGGGACATTTACGCCGTCACCGCGCCCCTTGTCACGGAGGCCCTCGAGCGCGTCCTGACCGGCCACATCAAGACCCCTGGCGTTGCCTCCGCCGGCGAGATCTTCGACGCCTCAGACTTCCTGCACGCCCTCGCCCCGCACATCGCATTCGACCTGCACCCGCAGAAGCAGGCCGCCTGACATCACTCATCCGGCCGACTGTCAGGGCACGCCCTCGGCGAGCCATGACGACATAGGCATCGGCATTCCCCGTTCGATTACCTCACCTTCCCGGGTGCTGTCCGAAGTGCTGAACAGCCGCTGCCCAAATTCGGTTTCTGGCACAGCTTTCGTGCAGTGGCCACGGTGAGTGACGGTTGAGCGTTCCCAAGCGACATGCGAAGTCGCCCGAAAATAGGCCGTGGTCCGTGCGACTGGGCTGACAGTCCGGGCCGTGGAAGAGGTCGTGCTCCGGCTGGAGAAGCTGCTGTTCCCGGCGATCGCGGACGTCGCGGTGCTGTCGGTGAACTCAGTGAGATCGACAAGCTCATTGCGGCCCGGTTTCGCGACCACGAACTCGCCGAAGTGCAGCTCCTGTGTGCCTAGCCGGTGTCGGCCGAGGAGGAGGCCCTGGGGTCCGAGCAGCACTGCCCCGACGCCGACGGCCGCATGGGCGATGGGTGGCTTCGCGACGCGGGGACGGGCGGTGATCCGGGCCGGCCGGTGGATCTGGGACAGTCGGTAGGAGGCGGGGTTGTTTTTCTCCGGCGCGTCGAGGACGGTGATGCCCTGCACGCGGAACCCGTAGTGCACGAGCAGGTCTTCCCACAACTCGGGTGTGAGCACCCACATGTGCACGGTTAGATCGTCGCCGTCGGCAAGGCGCAGGATCTCCGGGCGTGGGGTGACGGTCGAGGTGGGGCCATCGTCGGCGGAGTTGGTGTGCAGCACGGTGAAGTACAGCCGTCCGCCCGGTTTGACGGCGGTCGACAGGGCGGGCAGGAGCCGGTGCGGGTCGACGAAGTGGAAGGTGCTGAGGGAGTAGATCACGTCGTACGGGGCTGTCGTGCCCAGGTACTCGACAGCGTCGGCGTGCACCAGCCGCAGGTCTGGTACATCGGGGTAGCGGGCCCGCGCTCTCTCGATGTCCAGGACCCGCAGGCCCTCGATGTCCCCGAGGATGGCGTCCCCCGGCCCGTTTGCTGCAGGACCCCAGCTGATCCGGTCCACTTCCGGCAGGGGAGTAGCGCGCTCCAGGTGGTGCTTTCCATAGGTGTCCCAGGCGAGGCGGGTCTGATGCTCGATGTCCAACACGTCGACCTCCGTGCTGAGTTCAGGGGTGGAGTGCATAGCAGCGCAGCACGTCGAGATCGACGGTGCGTAGGACCGACCAGCCCGCGGTGAGGATCTCGGCCTCGGCGGGTGTGATCCCGAGGTTCCTGTACGGATCGTTCTCTTTGCGACGGTCGGCGAGTTCGGTGACGACCCAGAAGGTCCCGTCGGGCGCCAGGACCTGTCGGACGCGGTCGAGGAAGGTCGCCTTGTCGTCGATCCACCGATAGACCAGGCGGCAGGTGACGACCGCATACGCGGCATCCGGCAGGGCGCTGAGGTCATCGGAGACGAAGTCCATCAGATGCCAGGCCGGCCCGTCGCCCTGCTGAGTGTTACGGGCCGCGGCGATGGCGCTGGGCGCGAAGTCGATGCCAGTGGTGCGGTAACCGAGCTGGTGAAGGCGGCGTGCGAGAGAACCCTCGCCGGTGCCGATGTCGAGTGCCGGGCGTCCGTGGCCCGGTCCGACATGGTCGACCAGCAGCGCTGCCTCGGTGCTGGTGACCTCGCGATACCGTCGTCCGCCGACCCAGAGCGGCTCCCAGTAGTCTGCGGTGGCTGGCGCGGTCGCCACTCGGCCGCTTTGCGAACGGGCAAGACAGCAGGGCTCTTGGTCCTGGGCATTGGCAAGAGCTGCAGGCGCTGCTTCTCCGGCTTCCGGCCACGTTATGGGGGGTCGCAGGTGCTGGTGTCCTGGCCGAAGTCACAAGGTCCCCCCTTGACGGTTGTGTGGTTGCTCCTGCAGGTCAACGTGCCGGCCGGAATTTCGAACACCTGTGTTTCGGTCGTGTTGGCGACCCGGGGATTGAGTGCGCGCCGGAGCTTGCGGGTTGCATCGACCCTTGCGGCCCCTGGGCCAGTGACCGGAGTGGTGGTGGCCAAAACGCCGCGGGTGCTGTTGTTCAGGCGCCCGGGGATGGAGCGAGATCTGGCGGAAGCGGCCGAGTAGAGTGCCGGATCCAGGGAGCGGCGGTCGACGGCGGTTGTCAGGAGAAGCGGGGGATCGCAGGCGCGGTGTGAATCCGCAGCAAGGTGCTGGCCCTTGCGAGGTCTTCGGGAGTGTCGATCGCCGATCCTTCGTCCGCGACGCCGAGCATCCGCGCGTCGTGGCCATGTTCGATGAAGCGCAGCATCTCCACGCCTTCGGTTCGTTCCAGTGGCCCCTGGGGGAGATGCCGGAAGGTGTTGAGGGCCGTTCGGGTGAAGCCGTAGAGACCGAGCTGGGTCTTCGCCGGGGTTCAGCGGCAGTACCCGGGGACTGCCGGCTGCACTGAGAACTGTCGGATCGGGGTCTTCGCCGCCTACGTCTCCCAGCGCGGACGGGCACTGGTGGACCGGGAGTTGTATCCGCCGAAGTCCTGGACCGACGACCGGGACCGCTGCCGGGCGGCGAAAATACCCGACGCCCGCGAGTTCGCGACCAGGGGCGACCTCGCCAAGACCATGATCCAAAGGGCCCTGGCCTCACCACTGCCCATCGCCTGGGTGACCGCGGACTCGGCCTACGGCCAGGAATGGCGGCTGCGGCGGATGCTGGAGGAAGCTGGTGTCGGCTACGTCCTGGCTGTCCCGAAATCCCAGCCCGTCCCCGCGCTGGGTCGGATCGACCTTGTCATCGCCCAAGCGCCGGACGAAGCCTGGGAACGTCATTCCTGCGGCGACGGCGCGAAGGGGCGGCGCGTCTACGGCTGGGCCGCGGCGAAACTGTCGGCCATTCCCGACTTCGACGGCGATCAGCCCACGCACGACCGGTGGGTTCTGGCCCGCCGCAGACTCGCCGGCCCGGAAGAGATCGCCTACTACCTTGCCTGCGCGCCCGTCGGCACCGAGGTTTTCGAGCTCGCTCGGGTCGCCGGCAGCCGGTGGCGATCGAGGAGTGCTTCCAGGCCGCGAAGAACGAATGCGGCCTGGATCAGTACGAGGTCCGACGCTGTCCGGGCTGGTACCGGCACGTCACCCTCGCGACACACTTCCATCAGCGACCCACCACTACCGCCGGAACGTGTTTCACGACGAATCGGTGGTGCGCCGTCGGTCCGGTGCCGGTCGGCTCCCGGTGCCCGCGCATCGCCCGTGGTGACGGCGTCGGTGGTCCGGGCCGCCGGAGCGTGGTGTTGTGCTCTTAGGGCCTGCAGTTGAGATGCCGTCCAAGAGCACACCGGCCGCGCCGCTGCTTTGCGGGCGCCGCGGTGGGTGGGGCTTGGTCGACCGTTCGGACTGATGAGAGGAGCCACCGTGTCCGCTGCCGTTCATGCCCAGCCCTGCCCCGACTTCTTCCTGGAGCCCGTGGCCACCGCCCGGGTCCGCCGCCGTGTCGAGGAGCTCATGGGGACTTTTGTGCTGGTGTGTGGACACCGATCGGTTTTCGAAAGCCTGCGTCGCGGAACGGTTTCTGACCTCGGCGGTCGATGACGGCAGGGTGGCTTCTTCCCGTGCCCGGGCCGCCCTGGTGGAGGGGAGTGCCGGGATGACCTGCGAGAGCGACAGCCGTTTCGCGCAGGTCCTCGGCGACCTCGTGCCCGTTCTCGACGCCTGGCAGCTCATCGCCTTCGACATCGTCGACGCGGCGGATGAGCTGGTGGGCGCAGTCGCCTCCGCAGCCCGCGCGGGGGCTGCCTGATGCCCGCCCTGGGTGTGCGGCCTGGCCGGAGGTCTCCGGCCAGGCCTTTGCGCCTCACGGGGTGAGGTTCAGGCCGCCCAGGGCGCCATCGGGTACCAGATCAGCTCCCGGACGGCCAGGATCCGTACGTCCCAGTACAGGATCAGGAACACGCCCGCCGCCAGGAAGCCCGTCGCCATCAGAACCGACGCGCGGCTCGGTCGCCGCGCCGTCCACCGGTGCAGCCGCTCCCCGAACAGACCGGCCACCAGCAGGAACAGCACCGACATGACGGTGATGTTGCCGATCGACTGAAGACCGAACGCGGCCGCCCCGTACAGCGGGTTGTGGCTCTGGGCGGCGTCCCGGAACAGCTGGCGGAACAGCGGGAAGGGGCGGCCGATGAGGAAGGCGCCGATCAGGCCGCCCATGAAGTACATCGGCGCGCCCGGGAACCGCCGCGACAGCCGGGCCAGCGGATCACGCACCACTCCCAGCGCGGCCAGACCCAGATACGTCATCAGCAGGCCGATCAGCCCGTAGACCACCATCGCCTGCACCAGGCGTCCGGAGAATTGGCCGCCCTGGCTGTCGTCGAACTGCGGCATGCCCGTACCGGCGAGGGACACCACCGCCCCGTACACGGCGGACACGGTGACCGCACCGAGGGCGAGCCGGCTCAGCGGGCGCAGCGCGGCGGCCATCCTGCCCCGCCGGGTGGCGGCGGGGCCGCCGGTCAGCGGCGCCACCGCGCTGAAGACGGCCACGTTGCACGCGGTGAACGTGCCCGCGACCCCGGTGGCCAGCGCGAACGCCAGCCCCGCCAGCGCACCCGCGATCGGCGTGCCCTTGGCGGCATGGCCGAGCAGGGTGTCCGCGACGTTGTCACCGATGGTCCGGTCCACGAACTGCGCGGACCACACCACCGTCAGGGCGAAACCGAAGAGCGCGGCGACCACGCCGACCAGCGCACGGCGGCGCGGCGCATGGCCGTTGAAGAAGAACGAGGACGACGCCGGACCGCTGTCCGCGGCCCGTCGTGCTCGGGAGGGGGACGGGGCAGGCCGCTGTGCTGACTGCGCCATGACATGTCGCCTTTCGAAAGGGGGTGGGAGCTCGAACGTCAAACTAGGCCCGCACGCAGTCGCGGTGACGGTCCGAAACCGCAGGCGAGCACGGCGGAAGAAGGGCCCGCACATACTTCGTGAAGTCGCCCCCGCCCCGCCCCGCACCGTCCTTCCGTGACTCCACCGTCACCGCGGCGGCGGCTCCTCGTCCCCTGAACCGCCCCCCAACCGCCGCCCGCCGGGGTTTCCGGCCACAGCGCAAGCGGCCGGTCTGCGCCCGGCACGCCGTCCGTCGCGTCCACGGGCGGCACTTCACCGTCCTGCAGCACCCCGTCGAAGTCCCTCCACATCCGCGCCCAGGCCGCGACCGCCCGGATCCGCTCTTGCCTGTCGGCACCCGCACCGGCCGCGTTGCTCTTCCCGGCCACGGCGATCAGCCCCGGGCTTCCGTGATCGGACACCCTCCCGCGGCCGGCTCCGCCGGCACCGGTGCCGGCACGAAGGCGTACCGCACCCCGGTCAGTTCCTCCGACAGGTCCCACAGCCGCATCGCGCGCCGCCGCATCGCGCGCCGCCCGGCTCGACCCCGCGGGCACCGGCGCCCCACGACTCCCGAACCGCCGGGCAGGCCCCAGATAGGCGCCGCCCTGCACGCCGGGGTCCGTGGCCGCCCGCAGCGACGGCAGCGCCGCCGCCTGCGGCGGCTGGGCCAGCCACCGCAGCGCTGCCGCGGCCACGGGCCGCAGCAGCGCTGGCGGGTCGCCGTGCCAGAGGCCGGTCGGTGACAGTCCCGGATGCGCGGCGAGCGAGGCGGTGGCCGCGCCCGCCGCGGCGAGCCGGTGCTGCAGCTCCCGCGCGAACAGCAGGTTCGCCAGCTTGGAGCGCCCGTACGCCGTCACAGAGCGCCGCCCGGCCGCGGCCCGCGCCCGCTTTCGGCTGAATCCGCCGAAGCCCGCCCGGTGTGCGAGGCTCGAGACCGTGACGATCCTGGAGCCGGGCACCGCGGTCATCAGGTCGAGCAGGAGCCCTGTCAGCGCGAAGTGGCCGAGGTGGTTCACGCCGAGATGGGCCTCGAAGCCGTCCTCGGTGCGCCGGTAGGGCGGGAACATCACCCCGGCGTTGTTGATCAGCAGGTCCAGACGTCCGTGCCGGCCACGTACCTCCTGCGCCGCCTCGCGCACGGAGGCGAGCGAGGCCAGGTCGAGCCGGACGACTTCCGTGCTGCCGCCGATGCGCGAGGCCGCGGCCCGGCCCCGCTCCACGCTGCGGCAGGCGAGTACCACATGCGCTCCGCGTGCCGCGAGGAACCGGGCCGTCCACAGGCCGATGCCGCCGGAGGCGCCGGTGACCAGGGTGGTCCTGCCGCTCTGATCGGGAATGTGTGCGGCAGACCAGGCCATGGTGCCCTCCTGAGGCAGACAGCGCGGACGGTGCCGGGGTCAGCGCGCGGTGCCGTACCCGTGGTTGACGATTCTTTTGGCCGTCACGTCGTAGAAGGACGGGTCGGACGGCACGGCGGTGGCGAGACCGCTCACGTACCGGTTGAACATGGCGAACGCGGCCGCGATCAGGACCGTGTCGTGGATGTGGGTGTCCGTCGCGCCTTCGGCGCGGGCCGCGGCGACCGCCTCGTCCGGCACGGGGGCCGCTTTCGCCTGCACCTCGCCCGCCACCCTCAGCAGCGCTCGCAGCAGCGGGGTGATCGGTGCCGCATCGACGTCGGTGAACACGGCCGCGACCAGCTCCGCACCGCCCTGAAGCTGCGCGGCGGCGAAAGCGCTGTGCGAACCGGCACAGAAGGCCGTACGGTTCAGGTGCGACACATAGGCGGCGATCAGCTCCCGCTCGCCCCTGCCGAGCGGCGAGGGGCCACTGCGCAGCAGCGTCTCGGCGAGCTCCGACAGCACCACGGCGGTGTCCGGGCGCTGGGCGAACAGTCCGCGGATGCCGGGAAGGCCGTTCGTGATCTCGATGTGGGGCACCAGTACGTCCTTCTCCATGGGCAACAGGCGGCCGCTTCATGGTCCAAACCCGCAGCCCGTACGGCCAACTCCCAGAGTGCGGAAATTACTTGGAGCCGAAGCGAGGCCCGCACGGGAGGCCGCCGACGACCGGCGGAGCCGTCGCAGAGGCCGCCCGCACCAGCACCCCGGGCCGCCGCACCACCTGACGCGAGCTTTTGGGTGAGATCGCCTGCCGCCGGCGGCGCGAGGACCCCGCCGAGATGCCGGCATGCGCCGCCGGTGGAAGACCGCCGGCAGGCAGGCCCGCCGCGGCGGACCACGCCGCACAACGCAGCACCGCACGAACGAAGTTGGCCGCCCCGCCCGCGCCTGCCCACGATAAGGGGCCCGCACCCCACGCAGCGAAGGACGCTCCTGTGCCGCACATCGAGATCGCCAGCGACCTCCCGGGCATCAGGGGACTGATGACCGACCGCCCCGACACGGCCATCCCCCTCAACGCCCTCGCCGACGCCCTGCTGCGCGGCCCCTCACCCCTCACCCGCGGCGAACGCGAACTCATCGCCGCCCACGTCTCCGAGCTGAACGCCACCCGTTTCTGCGCCGACACCCACGGCGCGGCCGCGGCCGCCCAACTCGACGGGGGCATCGACCTGGTCAAGGCCGTCCAGCACGACCCGGACACCGCCCCCCTCACCCCGCTGATCCGAGCCCTGCTGCGCATCGCCGCCGAGATCCAGGTCCAGGCGGCCCCCCTCCGCGACGAGACCGTCGCCGCCGCCCGCGCCGCCGGCGCCACCGACACCCACATCCACGACACCGTGCTCATCGCGGCCGCCTTCTGCATGTACAACCGCTACGTCAGCGGCCTGGCCACCGCACAACCCACCGAGCCCGGCTACTACGAGGAGGCGGGCAGGCGGATCACCGCGCACGGCTACGCCGCCGCCGTCTGAAGGAGCAACGGCCCCTCACGCCAACCGCACCGGGCGCACCGGGCGCACCGCCGCGCGGTCGCCGCCACCGTCGCCGGCAACTTCATCGAGTCCTTCGACCGGCTCGGCTACGGCCTGTTCGCGCCCCTGTTCGCCACCCGCTTCCTCCCCTGCGGCGACTCCCTCACCTCCCTCCTCGGCGTCCTCGCCGTCCTCGGAGTCGGTGCCCTCGTGCGGCCGATCGACGGCATCCTGCTCGGCCGCCACGCCGACCGGCACGGCCGCAGGCCCGCCCTCATGCTCGCCGTCTCCCTGATGGCAGGCGGCTGACTACCGATCGCCCTCACACCTTCCTACGCGCACATCGGCCTGCTCGCCCCCCTCCTGCTCCTGTTCGCCCGCACGGCACAGGGCATCTCCCACGGCGGCGAACGGCCCGCCGCCACCGCCTACCTGATGGAAGCGGCCCCCCGCCACCGCAAAGCCACCTAAGGCAGCCTGTTCTCCCTCTCCACCTGCGCGGGAGCCTTCACCGCCTCCCTCCTCGGCGGCGCCCTGACCACCGCCCTCGGCCCCGGCCCCACGGCCTCCTGGGGCTGGCGCGTGCCGCTCCCGACCGGCGGCCCCCTCGGCCTGGTCCTGCTCGTCCCGCGCACCGGGCTCGCCGAGACCGAGATCTACCAGCGCGAGGTCCGCCCCCGCCGCGGCCGCGGCTGCCTGCGGCAACTGCTCCGCGCCCACTGGCGCAACCTCCTGACCGCCCCCCCGTTCGTGACCGGCACCGGCACCGGCACCGGCACCGTCGGGGGTACACGGACCGCGGTCGTGCCCGCCCCCGGCGGGCGCCTCGCTGCGCGCGGCACCATGATGTGGGTCGTGGCCACCGCCACCGCAACGATGATGACGCTGAACGTGCCCCTCGGCCTGCTCGCCGACAAGATCGGCGCCGCCCGGCTGCTCGGCGCCGCCGGCGTCCTCTTCGCGGTCACCGGCCCGGTGTCGTACCTCACGATGACCGGCACCTCCGCCAGCCTGCTGTTCACCTACGGCTCCGAAGTGGCCTACCTCGTCTGCGCCACCACCGTGCTGCCCAAGCTGCTCCCCGACATCCTCCCCCCCGCAGGTCCGCGCCCTGGGCGTCGGCCTGCCCAACGCCGTACTCGGCGGCATGATGACCGCCGTCCTCATGTCCGTTCCGGCGCCACTGCTCGCCCGCCGCCGAGCGTCACACACTGCGACCCGCGGTCCCGAGCAGGCCCTCGCCGCCTGGAGCGCCGGCTTCTCACGGGGAGGAGCCGGCGACACCGCAGACGAACTCCGTCCGGGCCGCCACCCCGATTCGCTTGACCGTGGCCACCAGATGCCGGGGGCCCGGCGCGATCCGCGGGCCGCCCCGGCAACTCGCGCCACCACGCGGGCACACGGCCGGAATCCGAGGGCCGGCGCACACCACGTCGAACCGCGTCGCAGGCTCGTGCTCCGCCTCCCGCCGACCCGTGCGGCCGAGCGGGACGGCCGGAGAAGAACCCCGTCGTCGCGCGCTTCGGGGGCAGCTCGCAGACGTCCGCGCCACCGCGCGCGGACACCGAAGGCACGACAACATACGGGGAGAACAGGGGGACGGCGGCGGTGCGCCGTGTCCCCCCTCGCCCCCACCACAGCGCGCCATCCGCCGCAGAGCCACCGATCGCCGGCAACCCTCGTCCGCCGGCCCTTTGTCCACGGTATGGCCGAAGGCTCCCGGCAGCCCCCGCCCCGCCGGGAGGCCCACGGGACATCCGCTCCTGCCCGACGTCAGACAGCGGTCCGCGGCAGATATCCCTGGCTCATCAGCGCCGCCCCGATTCTGTCGTACACCGCCGGAGGCTCCGGCGGTGTACGCCGCCCGCTCCTCCCACCGTGCCCTCATCGAAGCCCGCGACAACCGCGCGGGGTCACACGAATCCACCCGCCCCACGAGGCTGGCACGATGGCCGTATGACCAGACCACACCCCAGCGGATCCTTCCTCTCCCTCGGGTCGAAGGACTCGGTCCTGTCCATCGGCTCCGTGGGATCCGTCCTGTCCGTCGGCTCCGTGGGATCCGTCCTGTCCGTCGGATCGGTCGGCTCCGTCCTGTCCGCCGGGGCCATCGGCTCCGCCCTCTCCCTGCTCTCCACCGCCTCCTGGCTCAGCACCGGCTCACTGCTCTCCGCCCAGTCCCGCTGGTCCGTCCTCTCCTGGCGCTCCCGGCACGGCTTCATGGCGGTGGCAGCGGGTGCCGCTCAGGTGACCCGCACCAGGAGGCGGCGGTTGCGGGCAGTTTCTCCGTGGGGGTGGCGCCTTCTTCGATCTTCTGGCGGAACGTCATGACGGTGTGTGAGGAGGCGGTGGGGTGGCAGTGGGCGGCCGGCGCAACGGCCTCACCGGCCGCGAGGCGCCGGCGGGAGTGCGGCGGGCCGTGGCGCACGGCGGTGCGTACGTTGCCCGGCAGGCGGCGGACGAGATGCGGCGCTACCGGGAGCCGGCCTTCGTCCCGCACGGGGAGGCCGCCAAGAGCGCTCTCGATGCGGAGGCCGGCCCATGCGCCGGCGTGCCGGCCCGGCACGGAGCGGCCGGGCTTTTCAACTCCTCGCCCCCGGCACCCGGTGGGCCGACGCCGACGTGCCCGTCGGGAGCCGGTCCCGGATCGCGCTGCCCGTGCCCCTGGCGGTCACCGTGCCGTCACTCGTCGCGCCTCGGCGGTCCGCGGCTTCTGCGTCCCACCCCGCCGCCGGGTCGTCGAACGAACCGTCGGCCTGCTCGTGCATCACCGTCGCCTGACCCGCGGCTACGAGACCCGCTCCCACCGCTCAGCCGCCGTGATCCGGCTGTTCCGCGCGGGTGTCCCGGCAGGCTCGGCCATCGGTTCGGCGTCGATGAGTTCCGGGCTTCCCGGAGGTCTTCGTGTGCATGGAGTCCATAGAGTTCCACCTGGGGCCGCTTCCGTCTGGTGCGGGGGTGTTCCTGACCGACCAGCTGGCCGCGCTCCTGACCGCCTGGCCTGACGCGGCGGTCGTTGTCTGCGACGTGTCCGCCGTGGATCAGCCGCGAGCGGCCGACCTCGACCACCTTGCCCGGTTGCGGCTGACCGCCCAGCGCGCCGGCCGGGCCCTCGTTCTCCGGGGTGTCGGGCCACGGCTGCGGCTGCTGCTGGCGTTGACCGGTCTGGGCGAGGTGTTCGGCGCCGAGGCCGGCGGACTGTCAGCTCCTGACGGTGTGGGTGGTCAGCCGCCTGGGAAGCCGTCATAGCGGCAGCGCCCGCTGGGTATCCGCCGGTGTGGAGCCCTCAGGCCCGGGCATGGGAGCGTCGGCGTGCCTTCGGAGCCGGCCGTCCTGCGCGCAGGGGCAAAGAGGTGGATTCCGACAGCCGTGGCGGCCGATGCGTGGGGCCGTGGCCCCACAGGTGCCGGGGGTGTCGGGGCTTGGGTGGCCGGTTCTCGGCGTCTCCCTTGTACGGGCGGTACGCCGAGGTGATCAGAACGGTGTCGTGGATCTCCGTGTCGGTGGCGACGGCGCCGCGGACGGTTTTCAGGTCTGGTTCTTCGCCCTGCCGTCCGCGGTGTTGGACGGTGTCGGCGCGGGCGAGGTGTTCTGCGAGTTGCTGCGAGAGGGGGGCGGACGTGGTGGTGCGGATCTCGCCGGCCCGGGCCGTTTCCCGGGGCGGTCGCAGCGCCGCGGGTGTGGCGTGCGCGTTCGTGGTGGTGGGGGGCGGCCTGTGAAGGGGATGGACGGGGGATGCACGGGCGTCGGTCAGTTCAGGCTCGCCGTGGCTGAGGGCGTGGGGTTCGAGCGGTGGAACTGTGGTCCGCTCCCCGGAGGGCTGCCTCGTCTCCGGTCGTGAGGCGCAGAGCGCTGTGATGGCGGGTGAGCTGCTTGTGGGCGGTATGTGCGGCGCGTGTAGGGCACTTTGTGCGGGCTGAGGGTCCAGGGGGTCCCGAGGCGGGGTGGGTGTGCCTGCCGGGGGTGAGTTCAGTGCGGCCTGCTGAGGGGTTCTGCGGGGGAGGGGTCTTGCCCGGGCGGTGGGAGGTCGGGTGTATCGCCCGGGTCGTCGGCTGTGACTGTCTGGTAGATCTGGAACAGATGGCCGACCAGGTCGCGCACGGTCCAGCCCAGGCATGCGGGCACGGGAAGGTCCGCGTCCGCCGGGTGTTCCCGTGTGAGGCTGGTGATGTTGATTCGGGCGGTGCGGTAGGCGGATGTGGAGAGGGAGTCCGGTTGCTGGGCCTCGGTCATGGGGAGGGGCCCTTTCGGAGTCGGGAGGAATCGCAGGGGGGCGGTCTTCGGTTTTGCAGCCGGTGGTGGCCGCCGGACCGGCTCGCCGTTGCGCTGCCTGCGGGCCTCGCGCAGCCGGTGGATGGTGTCGCCGATCGTGTCCGGCCCGAGGCCGGGGGCGGCGTGCCGTCGCCCCTCGAGGCGCTCTCGGCCAGGGGCGTGGCGCACGTGCAGGTGCAGGTGCAGACCGCGCCGTACTCGGCGGGGATGTGCCGGGGGCGCGCCTGGTGCCCGGGTCCGCGCGCCGCGCGAGTGGCGGCAGCAACGGCCCGGAAGGGGAGACCGCGGTGGGTATGGGGGCCCGTGACATCGCGGACCCTGTGGAGGGGACCGGCGTTGTCGGGCAGTGTTTCGGGCCGGAGTGCTGCTCTGTGGCCTTGCCGGGGTCGTGAGGGGCGGGGCGTGGGACTCGGCGGTGTCCCGGACCTCGCCGATAGGGAAGCCGCCGCGCCGCCGCAGCGGCAGCAGCCTTTGTGGCTCGTTGCGCAGGCGTGTGTTCTGGTCGCCGTCGAGGGGCGTGGAGCCCGAGCAGAGCAGGCGGGCAGTTGATCACCGTCGCGGAGTCCGCCTCCTGGGGGCGTCGCGCGGTCGTCTCTGCGGCTGCTGTGGTGGCCGGGCAGGTCCTCCGGGGGGTGCCGACCGGAGTCGTCTTGTAAGGGGTTCTCAGGCCGGAAGCCTGGCGTGCACGGTGGGGGCGTGGACGATGCGGGGGCGGCCTCGAGGACCGGCTCTGTGCCCCGTGTGCCGGTCCCGCGCATCCCGCCGCGCCCCCTGGTGCCGGTTGGGTAGACCGGCGCAGCGGGCAGGACCGCGTCCGTGTCCTCGGCGGCCCCGGCCACGGCGGCCGCGTCGGTGACGTCACCCGCCACC
>NZ_JBIWFW010000010.1:0-278244 GCF_044763235.1 Streptomyces sp. NPDC096152
CAGCTCGCGGGTGTCGGAGACGGTGACCAGCTCCCGCAGCGGATACCGGGCCAGCGCCGCGTCCACCTCCGGCGTCAACCCCGCCGACAGCCGGGAGGACGCCGGAAGGCTCTCGTCCCGCAGGGCGCCGACCGCGGCCACCAGGGCGTCGCGCCGGCCGTCCTCCTCGGGGATCCCGGCGGCGGCGCGCTCGTACAGCCGGGCCCCCTCCTCCAGGACCAGCTCCGTGTCCTGACCGGCGGGGATCTTGATCTGGGCGTGGTGCCGCCAGGTGGTGACGGGATCGCCCCACGCCTCGACGGTGTACGTCCAGCGGCCGGGCTCCCCGGCGGTCACGGTGGCGCCCCAGCGGTCGGTGCCGGGGGCCAGTTCGCGCATCGGGGTCCAGGGGCCGGCACGCCCCTCCGGATCGCGCAGGACGACATTGGCGGCCACGGCGTCGTGGCCCTCACGGAAGACGGTGGCCGAGATCTCGAACGACTCTCCGGTCACCGCCTTGGCGGGGCGGCGGCCGCACTGGACGACCGGGCGCACGTCGAGGACGGGTATCCGGCCGACGGCGGTGGCGCCGCCCGCGGAGGGTCGCTCCGGGGCCGGCGGGCCGGCCCCGAGGGGGTGCGCCGGTGGTGCTTCGGTGCCGGGAATGCTGCTGGTCGGGGGTGCTGCCGAGTGGTGCGTGGCGGGCATGACCGCTCCTGTCCGCGTCAACGAGGGTGTGGGCGGATGTCTGTGGGGAGGTGGGTCCTGCGTGGTCTACCTGGGGCGTACCGGTGGAGCCTTCCCACCCTATTCGGGTGAGCAATCCGGCACTTTGTTAACTACTCACGCGTATGTCTACACACAAGACCGGCCCCGTCCAGGAGCGGGCGGGGCCGGGGTCCTGGACATCCCGCCTACCCCGTGGGCACCTGCACAAGCCGGTTCGGCGAGCCGGGGCCCGGGTCGCCGACCCTGCCGGTCGCGGCCCCGGTGACCAGTGCCTTCGCGACCTGCGCCGGAGCCGCCCGCGGATGGCCGGACAGGTAGAGGGCGGCCGCGCCCGCCGCGTGCGGGGCGGCCGTCGACGTGCCCGAAAAAGTTGCCCGGGAAGTGTCGCTCGCCGCGGAGGCGGAGGTGATCGACACGCCGGGGGCGAACAGGTCGAGTGCCGAGCCGGTGTTCGAGAACCCGGCCCGGGCGTCCCGGCCGTCGACGGCGCCCACGGTGATCGCCTCCCGCACGTCCGCGGGCGAGAACAGGGCGGCGGCACGGCCGCCGTTGCCCGCGGCCACGGTGTAGGTGACCCCCGACCTGATCGAGGCGCGCACCGCCGCGTCGAGCTGGGCGTCGTAGGGACCGCCGAGGCTGAGATTGGCGACCGCGGGCTTGCGGGCGTGCCGGGTCACCCAGTCGATCCCCGCGATGACCTGGGACATCGTCCCGGTGCCGTCGTCCCCGAGGACCCGCACGGCGACGACGCGGGCCCGCTTCGCGACGCCGTAGGCCGTGCCCGCGACGATGCCCGCGATGTGTGTGCCGTGGCCGTTGCCGTCCCCGGCGGCCGGGTCGTGACCGACGAAGTCCCAGCCGTAGCCGGCGCGGCCGCCGAAGTCCCGGTGGGTGATCCGGACCCCGGTGTCGATCACGTAGACGGTGACGCCCCGGCCGCCGGCGTCGGGAGCGGTGTACGTCCGGTTCAGCGGCAGCGTGCGCTGGTCGACCCGGTCCAGGCCCCAGGACGGCGGGTTCGTCTGGGTGCGGTCGAGCCGCACGCGGACGTCCTGGACCACCGAGGCGACCCGGGGGTCCGCCGCGAGCCGCCGCGCCTGTCTCGCGTCGGCGCGCACGGCGTAGCCGTTCAGGGCCCTGCCGTAGGCCTGGCTGACTCTCGCGCCGTAGGCCGTGGCGACCGCCCGCCCGACCGCCGACGCGGCCGGTGTGCCCGCCCGTAACGTGACCAGGTAGCTTCCGGTGACGGAGCCGGGCCGGCCGGCGCCGAACACCTGCCCCTCCGGGGCGGCGTGCGCGGGCAGGGTGGCGGCCGAAAGCGCCGCGGCGCAGACCGCCGCGATCAGGCCCCCCGCCCGGCGCAGACGCCGCGTACGCGTCCGTGCCATGGTCCGAGTCCCCTCCTCCACTCGGCGTACGGGAGCAGCCTCTCGTGGGCGGGAGGGGGCGACAAGAACGCCTGCGGGGCCGGAACCGGCCAAAGCGGAGGGAGCGCTTTGCCGGGCCGTGGGCCGCAGGCCCAGCGGTACCCGGCCCGTCACCGGTACCGTTCTGAGTGACCGTACGCACAGTGCCGTGCGTCCATCCAGCGAACGCGCCGAGGTGGAGTGTGAAGGCGATCCGTCGGTTCACCGTCCGTCCCGTTCTCCCCGAGCCCCTCCGGCCACTGAGCGAGCTGGCCCGCAACCTGCGCTGGTCCTGGCACGCCGAGACGCGCGACCTCTTCCAGTCCGTCGACCCGGAGCGCTGGGCCTCCTCCGGCGGCGACCCGGTGCGCCTGCTCGGCAGCGTGGCCCCCGCGCGCCTCGCCGAGCTGGCCGGGGACCGCCGTTTCCTGCGCCGCCTGACCGCGGCCGCCGACGACCTGCACGACTACCTGACCGGCGACCGCTGGTACCAGACCCAGTCCGCCGGACTGCCCGCCGCCGTCGCCTACTTCTCGCCCGAGTTCGGCATCACCGCCGCCCTGCCGCAGTACTCCGGCGGGCTCGGCATCCTCGCCGGCGACCACCTGAAGGCGGCCAGCGACCTCGGTGTGCCGCTGATCGGGGTGGGCCTGCTGTACCGGCACGGCTACTTCCGCCAGACCCTGTCCCGGGACGGCTGGCAGCAGGAGCACTACCCGGTCCTCGACCCCAACGAGCTGCCCGTCGGCCTGCTGAAGGAGGCCGACGGCTCCGCCGCGCGGGTCTCGCTCGCGCTGCCCGGCGGCAGGGCGCTGCACGCCCGTGTCTGGCTGGCCCAGGTCGGCCGGATCCCGCTGCTGCTGCTGGACTCCGACGTCGAGGAGAACGACCTCGGCGAGCGCGGGGTGACCGACCGGCTCTACGGCGGCGGCAGCGAGCACCGGCTGCTGCAGGAGATGCTGCTGGGTATAGGAGGGGTCCGGGCGGTACGGACGTACTGCCGGCTCACCGGCCATCCCGAGCCCGAGGTCTTCCACACCAACGAGGGGCACGCCGGGTTCCTCGGCCTGGAGCGCATCGCGGAGTTGTGCGACCGGGGGCTGGACTTCGACGCCGGCCTGGAGGCGGTGCGCGCGGGGACCGTCTTCACCACCCACACCCCCGTCCCGGCCGGCATCGACCGCTTCGACCGCGAGCTGGTCGCCCGGCACTTCGGGCCCGAGGCGGAGCTGCCGCGCATCGACGTGGAGCGTGTCCTGGCGCTCGGCATGGAGAGCTACCCGGGCGGCGAGCCGAACCTGTTCAACATGGCCGTGATGGGCCTGCGCCTGGCGCAGCGCGCCAACGGCGTCTCGCTGCTGCACGGGCGGGTCAGCCGGGAGATGTTCGCCGGCCTGTGGCCCGGATTCGACCCCGACGAGGTGCCGATCACCTCGGTCACCAACGGGGTGCACGCCCCGACCTGGGTCGCCCCCGAGGTCTTCCGGCTGAGCGCCCGGCAGATCGGCGCCCAGCGCACCGAGGACGCCCTCTCGGTCGGCGGGTCCGAGCGCTGGGACTCGGTCGCCGACATCCCCGACCAGGACGTCTGGGAGCTGCGCCGCGACCTGCGGGAGCAGCTCGTGACGGAGGTGCGCCGGCGGCTGCACGCCTCCTGGCGGCAGCGCGGCGCGGGGGAGGCCGAGCTGGGCTGGATCGAGGGGGTGCTCGATCCGGACGTCCTGACCATCGGGTTCGCGCGCCGGGTCCCGTCGTACAAGCGGCTGACGCTGATGCTGCGGGACCGCGACCGCCTGATGGACCTGCTGCTGCACCCCGAGCGGCCGATCCAGCTCGTGGTCGCGGGCAAGGCGCACCCGGCGGACGACGGTGGCAAGCGGCTCATCCAGGAACTGGTGCGGTTCGCCGACGACCCGCGGGTCCGCCACCGGATCGTCTTCCTGCCGGACTACGGCATGGCGATGGCGCAGAAGCTCTACCACGGCTGCGACGTGTGGCTGAACAACCCGCTGCGGCCGCTGGAGGCGTGCGGCACCTCCGGGATGAAGGCCGCGCTCAACGGCTGCCTGAACCTGTCGGTGCTGGACGGCTGGTGGGACGAGTGGTTCCAGCCCGACTTCGGCTGGGCGATCCCGACCGCGGACGGAGCGGGCACCGATCCGGACCACCGTGACGACGTGGAGGCCGCCGCCCTGTACGAGCTGCTCGAACAGCGGGTCGCCCCGCGCTTCTACGAGCGCGGGCGGGGCGGGCTGCCCGACCGCTGGATCGAGATGGTGCGCCGGACCCTGACCCTGCTCGGGCCGAAGGTGCTGGCCGGACGCATGGTCCGCGAGTACGTCGACCGCCTCTACAGCCCGGCCGCCCACGCCCACCGCGCGCTGGACCACGACGCGGCGCGTGAACTGGCGGCCTGGAAGGCGCGGGTGCGGGCGGCCTGGCACGAGGTGACCGTCGACCACGTGGAGACCTCCGCCGCCACGGCCACCGCTCAACTCGGCAGCACCCTCGACCTGCGGGTACGGGTCGGTCTCGGGGGCCTGGGCCCGGACGACGTCGAGGTGCAGGCCGTCTCCGGCCGGGTGGACGAGGAGGACCGCATCGCGGACGCGACCACGGTCCCGCTGAAACCGGCGGGCGGCCCCGACCCCGAGGGCCGCTGGCTCTACGACGGCCCCCTCGCCCTGGACCGCACGGGCCCCTACGGCTACACGGTCCGCATCCTCCCCTCCCACCGCCTCCTGGCCTCCAGCTCCGAACTGGGCCTCCTGGCGGTCCCCTCGGAGGAGACGGGAGAGGGAGCGGGCGTTCTCATGCGCTGATCACGACGGGCCGTACGCTCTCCGTCAGGGGCGAGCGATCTTTGCTCGCCCTTGACGCCCGCCATGCTCTCTCTATCCGCGTCATACCTGACGCATACTCAGCCTCATTACGGTCGTGCGTGACATGCGCACAACGTGAGCCCCGCCGCGTCGGTCGTCCTGGGCCTGGCCCTGACGGTCGCGGGCGCCGGCGAGGAGGTCGCGGGCGGGCTGCTGGACTGCACCGTCATCGGAGCCGCCCTCGGCATCCCCATCAACGTCGCCGCCGCGGCCCAGATGGCCGTCGGGGTGTCCATCGCGGGCGCCGGGATGGCCAACATCCTCAACGACGCCGCGGGCCCCGACCGGGTCCAGATGTCGTCCGACGGGTCGGGCGGCGGCGGGGGCGGTGACTGGGACCCCGCGGCCGCGGAGCGGACCAGGCCCTCGGGGCAGGCCGACCCGAATGCCCGGCCCCGCGGGAAGCCGGAGTCGCTCAGCAAGAACGACGACGCGGAGACGGTTCGCGCGAAGGGGCGGGAGGTGCACTCGGCCGACACCCTCGCGAAACAGGGATACGACGTCGAACAGACACCGGGTACCATCAACGGGAAAAATCCTGACTTTCGCATCGAGGGCAAGGTTTTCGACAACTACGCCCCCACGGCGAAGAATCCGCGTTCCATCTGGACTGCGGTGCAGAAGAAAGTGGACGCAGGCCAGACGGAACGCGTCGTGCTGAATCTCGGTGACAGTGACGCCGATCTCGGGGCGCTGCGGAGTCAGTTTCAGAGCTGGCCCATGGGCGGTCTGAAAGAGGTCATGGTGATCGACCGCGCGGGCAATGTGGTCCACCTTTATCCGTAGCATCCGGAGGAGTCCGTATGGCCATCGCATACGACCTTGACTGCGCGACGCGGTTGCCCGCGGACGAGGTTGCGGCCCACGTGCAGGAAATCGGCAGGGAGACCGGTGTCCTCGACGCCTCGGTCACGTCGGAGCGACTGGCCGGGGACGGTGCGGCGACACGGCTCGGCACCTGGATCCGCGTGGTCACCTCGAGACCGCCGCAGCCGTGGGACCCCATCGTCACCGACCTCGCCTTCACTCCGACGGTCGGCACTGTGTTCCGGATGGCCAAGGGGGTCGAGGTCTCGGACCAGCAGGACGACATGATCCGGCTGGTCGTCCCTCTCCTGGAGCGGATGGACGGCGACGCGGTGCTGCACTCCGATTTCGAGACCGTCTGGCTGCTTCGCAAGAAGGACGAGCTGAGCCTCAACGAGGACGACGACCTCTGGCGTCCCCAGCGGCTGGCGCTCGTGAAGCAGCCCTACCGTCGGGAAACGCACATCATGGAATCTCTTTTCTCGGACTGACTGGGTCATGACGTTCAGATTTCACTCCAGCGACCTGCCCGGACGGGACATCTGGTGTCCCGGCGCGGAGGTCGCCCACGCCTTCATCGGCAGTGCCACGGTCTTCTCCGGGGTGTTCGGCGTGGGCTCGGGCGTCGGCATCCCCGTCGACGGCGTATGCGTCGTGGACGTCCGGGACCTCGGCGCGCTCGTCGGCGCGGCCGTTCGCCGGTTCACCAGGACCGAGCAGGGCATCCTGCGCTCCCTGTCCCTCGGCTTCATCACCACGTCCCTGGTGCTCGTCGACCGGGCCGGGCACCCCGTGCCGGCGATGCCCGGACCGGAGCAGGAGCGGGCGTGGACGGCGCTGCGCGACCAGCACGCGCGGGCGATGCCCGTCTGACCGAATCCCGGCCGCGCCGCCGGAACTCTCAGAACTCCGAGGCGTCCGCGCACAGTCTGCGCAGGACGGTGCCGCAGCGGCGGGCGTAGGCGTGCTGGAGGCCTCGGGCGGCGGGGCCGCCGGCGCGGGTGTACCACTTGGCCGGGCGGCTGAAGGCGGACACCGTCAGCCAGACCGTGCCGTCGCCGGTGCGGTCCACGACGAAGGCCTCCTCGCCGCACTCCGGGTGGCCGGGCAGGGTGCCGTAGGCCCAGCCCGCCCGACGGGATTCGGCCATCGTCCAGACGACCCGGCACGGCGCCTTGATCACGCCGGCCACGGTGACGGTGACCTCGGCGCCGGGCTCCGCGCGCTCGGCGCCGGTCTCGATGCCGACGCCGATCGCCCGGTGCAGCTCCCAGCTCAGCAGGGCCTCACGCGCCCGCCGGAACACCTCCTCGCCCTCGCCGATGCGGGTGCGCACGTGCAGGTGGTGGAAGCCCGGCGGGCAGGTGGAGAGATCGTCGCGCGTGGCGCCGACCTCCGTGTAGGTGAAGTCCTGCGAAGACATGGGACCCAAGCGTAGGGCGGCACCCGGAACGTCTCCGTCCCGGGTGCCGCTTGCCTCAACAGCCTTTTGATCAGGCGACGTTGACGGCAGTCCAGGCCGCCGCCACCGCGTTGTACTCGGCGCTGCCGGAGCCGTACAGCGCCGACGCCGCGCTCAGGGTCGCCGTACGGGCGGCCGTGTAGTTCGTGGTCGACGTCATGTACGTGGTCAGCGCCTTGTACCAGATCTGCAGCGCCTTGTCGCGGCCGATGCCGGTGACCGTGGAGCCGTTGTACGTCGGCGAGTTGTAGCTCACGCCGTTGACCGTCTTCGCGCCGCTGCCCTCGGACAGCAGGTAGAAGAAGTGGTTGGCGACACCGGACGAGTAGTGCACGTCCAGGCCGCCCACGGACGAGGACCAGTAGTCGGCGGAGGAGCCGTCCTTGCTGGGCTTGTCCATGTAGCGCAGCGGGGTGCCGTTGCCGTTGATGTTGATCTTCTCGCCGATGAGGTAGTCACCCGGGTCGGACGCGTTGTTGGCGTAGAACTCCACGCCGGTGCCGAAGATGTCGGAGGTGGCCTCGTTCAGGCCGCCGGACTCACCGGAGTAGTTCAGGCCCGCGGTGTTGGAGGTGACACCGTGGCTCATCTCGTGGCCGGCCACGTCCATCGACGTCAGCGGGTGGGTGTTGCCCGAGCCGTCGCCGTAGGTCATGCAGAAGCAGCTGTCGTCCCAGAACGCGTTGACGTACGCGTTGCCGTAGTGGACGCGGGAGTAGGCGCCGACACCGTTGTTCTTGATGCCGTTGCGGCCGAAGGTGTTCTTGTAGAAGTCCCACGTCACCTGGGCGCCGTAGGCGGCGTCCGCGGCGGCCGTCTCGTCCGAGGCGGAGCTGGAGGCGGTGCCGGTGCCCCACACGTCGTCCGAGCCGGTGAACAGCGTGCCCTGGGTGGGGCTCTGCTGGTGGGCCTTGTTGTACACCTTGTGCCCGCCGCGCGTGGTGTCGTACAGCTGGTACGTCGACCCCGACAGGGTGGTGTTGAGGGTCACCGTGCCCGAGTAGAGGGTCTTGCCGGTGCCGGTCTCGATGCCCTGGTACTCGTAGAGCTTCTTGCCGGTGGCCGCGTCGGTGATGACGTGCAGCTCGTTCGGGGTGCCGTCGTCCTGGAGGCCGCCGACGACCGTCTCGTAGGCGAGGACCGGGGTGCCCTTGCCCGCCCAGATGACCTTGCGCGGGGCGCTGTCGGCCGCGGTCTTCTCCGAACCGGCGGCCCGGGCGACGGACAGGGCCTGCTTCTCCGCCTTGGCGGCGGCGATCTGCGGCTTGAGCGAGGCGACCTTGATGGCCGACTTGGCGGCCCGGGTGACGCCCTCCGTCCTGCCGGCCTCGGAGGTGTGCACGATGAGGTCGCCGCCGAGCACGGGCAGGCCGGCGTAGGTGCGCTCGTAGCGGGTGTGCAGGGTGCCGTCGACGTCCTTCACGACGTCCTTGGCGACCAGCTTCTCCTTGGTGCCGAGGCCTATCCGGCGAGCCGTGTCGCTCGCGCCGGCCTGCGCCTGCTGGATCAGGGTGTTGCGCGCCGCGGCGGACAGCGCGGTCGGGGCGGCGGCCAGGGGCGCCCTGCCGGCCGTGTCGGCCACGGGCTGGGCCGACGCGCTGGTGGTCAGAGCGGTGCTGAGCAGGGCTCCGGCGGCGACGGCGGTGGCGAGGGCCAGGGTGGTGCGGTGGTGACGCGCGTAGCGGGGAGTCACACAAGCTCCTTGGTGGGGGAGTCCGGTCGGTGTGGGGTCACCGGGCCGGATCGCTGGTGAGGGGTTGTGCAGTGCTCGTGCGGCGGGTGCAGGAAGAGTGACACCTGGGGCGCGTACATGTCAGGAGCCTGAAGTGATGTTGGCTGAAAATCGACTGTCCGGTAAATGTTTCGGCTACATGAACGGGCGCCGCCCCGGGCGTGCAATCGCCGGGACGGCGCCCTGAACGGGAGTGTCCGACGGGCCTACGGGAAGGTCAGCTTCCAGCCGTCGATGTAGCCGGTGTCGTAGGTCGCGACGTCCTGGACGCGCAACTTCCAGGTGCCGTTGGCCGTTTCGGAGGAGGCGTTGACCGTGTAGGTCGCGTGCACGTCGTCCGCCGAGTCGGAGCCGCTGGAGTTCTTCAGCCGGTAGGCGGTGCCCGACGGGCCGATCAGGTCGATCACCAGGTCACCGCGCCAGGTGTGCACGATGTCGACCGAGACCGAGAGGTTCGACGGGGCGTTGCCGGACCGCCCGGAGACGGTGATCGACGAGGTCACCGCGGGACCGTTGTCCGGAATCGAGACGTTCGTGGTGTTCTCGAACGAGGTGCCGCCGCCCCCGCCGCCACCGGACCGCGAGCCGACCGCGACGCCCGCCCACGCGTCCTGCACCGCCTTGTACTCGGCGCTGGAGGTGCCGTACAGCTCGCCCGCCGCCGCGAGCGTGCCGGTACGGGCGCCCGCGTAGTTGGTGGTCGAGGTGAACTTCGTGGTGAGCGCCTTGTACCAGATCTGGAGCGCCTTGGCGCGCCCGATGCCGGTGACCGGAAGTCCGTCCGCCGTGGGCGAGTTGTAGCTGACGCCGTTGATGACCTTGGCGCCGCTGCCCTCGCTCAGCAGGTAGAAGAAGTGGTTCGCCGGGCCGGACGAGTAGTGCACGTCGATCGACCCGATGCCCGAGTACCAGCTGTCCTTGGACGCGCCGTCCTTGCTCGGCTTGTCCATGTAGCGCAGCGGGGTGCCGTCGCCGTTGATGTCGATCTTCTCGCCGATGAGGTAGTCGCCGACGTCGGAGCTGTTGTTGGCGTAGAACTCCACGCCGGTGCCGAAGATGTCGGAGGTGGCCTCGTTCAGGCCGCCGGACTCGCCGGAGTAGTTCAGGCCCGCGGTGTTGGAGGTGACACCGTGGCTCATCTCGTGGCCGGCCACGTCCAGCGAGGTCAGCGGGTCCGCGTTCCCGGAGCCGTCGCCGTAGGTCATGCAGAAGCAGCCGTCGTCCCAGAACGCGTTGACGTACGCGTTGCCGTAGTGCGTCCGCGAGTAGGCGGCCACGCCGTCGTTGCGGATGCCGCTGCGGCCGAAGGTGCTCTTGTAGAAGTCCCAGGTGACCGCCGCGCCGTAGTGCGCGTCCGCGCCCGCGGTCGCCGCGTTCGACGTGGTGCCGTTGCCCCAGGTGTCGGTGGACTGCGAGAACAGCGTGCCGGTGCCCGAGGTGCCGTGGTTCAGGTTGTACGTCTTGTGGCCGCCGCGCGCGCCGTCGTTCAGCGTGTACGTCGAACCCGACTGCGTCGTCGTCAGGTTCACCTGCCCGCTGTACTGGGTGTTGCCGATGCCGGTCTCGATGCCCTGGTACTCGTAGAGCTTCTTGCCGGTGGCCGCGTCGGTGACGACGTGCAGCTCGTTCGGGGTGCCGTCGTCCTGGAGGCCGCCGACGACCGTCTCGTAGGCGAGCACGGGCCTGCCGCTCGCCGCCCAGATGACCGTGCGCGCCCTGTCGGCCGCCGACTTGGTGCTGCCGAGGGCCCTGGCGCGCTGGACGGCCTGCTTCTCGGCGGTCGCCCTGGACACGCTCGGGGTGAGGTCGCCGACCGCGAGCGCGGCGTTCGTCGCCTTGACGACGTGCTCGGTACGGCCGGATTTGGCGGTGTCGACGACGAGGTCGCCGCCGAGCACGGGCAGGCCGGCGTAGGTGCGCTCGTAGCGGGTGTGCAGCGTGCCGTCGGCGTCCTTGACGACGTCACGGACGACGAGCTTCTCCTTGGCGCCCAGACCGATGTCCCGCGCCGTCCGCGTCGTGGCGCCGTCGGCGGCGCGGATCAGCTCCGCGCGCTGCGAGGGCGTCAGCTTCACGGCGAGGTGGGCCGGGTCGGCCTTCCCGGACGGGGCCTGGGCCGGGGCGGCGGTCGCGGCGCCCGACTGGACGGCCACGGCGATGAGGGCGGCGACGCCGGCCAGGGCTATGCCGGCCGTGCGGCGCTGGGGGGTGTGGGAGGTGCGTCTGCGCGAGGAAATGCTTCTCAACACTGACTCCTTCTGCGGGCCGTGGGTCGCACGGCCAGGGGAGACCGGACGGAATGTGGGCCGTCCGGGCAGAACTGGGAACGCGGAACCAGGTGCGGAGGTGCCGTGCCGGGTCACAGGGGATGGTGCCGTGGACGGATCCGTGGGTGGATCCGTGGGCGCGTGGGGGGATCTGTGGGGGGTTTCGTGGGGTGATGCTGTGGGGCTGCTGTGCTCCCGGCCGTGGGAAGAGTGGCAGGAGATCGCCACTTCTGTCAGGAGCGCGTCACATATTTGGCCGGAATTCGTTCGTTGTCCGGATGTTCATGTTCGGTATGCGGACCGTCTGCCGGGCGGTCGACAGGGGGTGCGAGAGGCGGTTGCCGACGCGACGCTTCGGGGTCGCGGCCACCGGAGTCGGGGAAGGGCGAAGCGCTGGTCAGGCGCCGTGCCAGGTCCGCCACAGCGCCGCGTACGCCCCGCCCGCCGCGACCGGTTTCAGGCGTCGATCAAGGTCACACCAGGCTGTCGCGCCAGGCGCGGTGCAGGTCCGCGAAGTGGCCCGTGCCCGCGATGAGATCGGCCGGACGGCCGTCCTCGATGATCCGGCCGTGCTCCATCACCAGCACCCGGTCGGCGATCTCCACGGTGGACAGCCGGTGGGCGATCACCACGGCCGTCCGGCCCGCGAGGACGGTCGCCATCGCGCGCTGCACGGCCCGTTCACCCGGGATGTCGAGCGAGCTGGTCGCCTCGTCGAGGATCAGCACCGCCGGGTCGGCCAGCAACGCCCTTGCGAACGCGACCAGTTGGCGCTGGCCGGCGGAGATTCGGCCGCCCCGCTTGCGGACGTCGGTGTCGTAGCCGTCGGGCAGCGCGGCGATGAAGTCGTGCGCGCCGATCGCCTTCGCCGCCCGCTCGATCTCCTCGCGGCCCGCGTCCGGGCGGCCGATGGCGATGTTCTCGGCGACCGTGCCGGAGAAGAGGAACGCCTCCTGCGTCACCATGACCACCCCGCGCCGAAGTTCGGGCACGGCGAGGTCGCGCAGGTCGGTGCCGTCCAGCAGCACCCGGCCGTCGGAGGGGTCGTAGAACCGGGCGAGCAGCTTGGCCAGCGTGGACTTGCCCGCGCCGGTGGAGCCGACGACCGCGACGGTCTGCCCGGCCGGAACGGTCAGGTCGAAGCGGGGCAGCACCTCCCCGCCGGTGCGGTAGCCGAAGCGGACCCCGTCGAAGACGACCTCGCGGCCCGGCTCGCGCGAACGGCGGTCCGGAAGCCGCCTCGGCTCCGACGGCTCGGGCACGGTCGGCGTCTGCGCGAGCAGCCCGGCGATCTTCTCCAGCGAGGCGGCCGCCGACTGGTAGGAGTTGAGGAACATGCCCAGCCGGTCGATCGGGTCGTACAGACGGCGCAGGTACAGCACCGAGGCCGCCAGCACACCCAGCTCCAGCGAGCCCTCCGCCACCCGGTAGGCGCCCCACAGCACGATCACCGCGACCGTCGTGTTGGCCACCAGCCGGGAGCCGACGACATAGCGGGCCATCTCCAGCAGCGCGTCGCCGTTGGTCCGCTCGTGCCGCCCGTTCAGCACCCGGAAGTCGGCGTCGTTGGCCGCCTCGCGGCGGAACGCGCGCACCGGCCGGATACCGTTCATCGTCTCCACGAACTTCACGATCACCGCCGCGATCGCGGTGGACCGCGCGCGGTACACCCGGCCCGCGCGGCGCTGGTACAGCCGGACGAGCAGGTACAGCGGCACGAACGAGGCCACCGCCACCGCGCCCAGCCCGAGATCCAGCCACAGCAGCATCGCCGAGATGTAGACGAACGACAGCACGACGGTGACCAGTTCCTGAAGCCCCTCCTCGAGGAGTTCGCGCAGCGACTCGACGTCCGTCGTGGAGCGGGAGATGAGCCTGCCCGAGGTGTAGCGCTCGTGGAAGTCGACGCTGAGCGCCTGCGCGTGGCGGAAGATGCGTCCGCGCAGGTCCAGCAGCACGTCCTGGTTGACGTGGGCCGAGGCCACGATGAAGGCCCACTGCAGGGCGCCGGCGGCCAGCGCGCACAGCAGATAGGCGACGGCCACCGCGACCAGCGGTCCGCGCTCGTGCGCCCGGAAGGCCGGTACGGCGTGGTCGATGGCGTACGCCACCAGCAGCGGGCCCGCCTGGACGGCCGCCTGCTGGAGCAGCAGCAGGACGGTGGTACCGGCGACGCGGGCCCTCAGGGGGGCGAGCAGCGAGCGCAGCAGCGCCCCCGTGGCGCCGGGGGCGCTCGGCAGGACGTCCCGGTCGAAGGGGTCGCCGGCGTCGCCGGGGCCGGGCGGATCCTGCTCGTCGTCGGTGGCGGGGACGGACGTCATGGGGGCGGTCATCGTTCGTCCTCCTCCTCTTCCCGTGCGGTCCCGGACATCAGATGGGCGTACTCGGCGTTGGTGCGCAGCAGTTCGTGGTGGGTGCCTACGGCGCTGATCCGGCCGCCGGAGAGCAGGGCGACGCGGTCGGCGAGCAGGACCGTGGAAGGGCGGTGCGCCACGATGAGGGCGGTGGTGCCGGTGAGGACCTGCCGCAGCGCGGCCTCCACGGCGGCCTCGGTGTGCACGTCCAGGGCGGACAGCGGGTCGTCCAGCACCAGGAAGCGGGGGCGGCCGACGACGGCCCGGGCCAGCGCGAGCCGCTGCCGCTGCCCGCCGGAGAGGCTGAGCCCCTGTTCGCCCACCTGGGTGTCGGTGCCCTGGGGGAGGGCGTGCGCGAAGTCGGCCTGCGCGACGGACAGCGCGCGGTTCAGCTCGGCCGGGCCGGCGGGACCGCCGGCGCCCATGAGCACGTTGTCCCCGACGCTCGCCGAGAAGAGGGTGGGCTCCTCGAAGGCGACGGCGACGCGGGCGCGCAGGTCCGCGCGGGACAGGGCGGTGATGTCCTCGCCGTCCAGCGTGATCCGGCCCTCGGTCACCTCGTGCAGGCGCGGGACCAGGGCCGTGAGCGTGGTCTTGCCGCTGCCGGTCGCCCCGACGAGGGCAATGGACTCGCCGGGCCGGATGTGCAGGTCGATCCCGTCCAGCACGGGAGCGGAACCGGGCGGGGCGTCGGGGTAGCGGAAACGGACGCCGTGGAATCGGAGCCCCGTCTCCTCGGGGGCCGCCTCCGCCGCGGCCACCGAGCCGCGCCGCGCAGCCGCGGCCGCAGCCGTAGCCGCGGCCGTCTCCGTCTCCGGATCGGAGTCCATCACCTCGAAGTACCGCTCGGTCGCCGTCGCCGCCTCCTGGCTCATCGCCAGCAGGAAGCCGATCGACTCCACCGGCCAGCGCAGCGCGAGCGCCGTGGACAGGAAGGCCACCAGCGTCCCCGGCGACAGCTCTCCGTCGGCGACCTGCACGGCCCCGGTCACCAGCGCCGCGCCGATGGCCAGCTCCGGCAGGGTCATGATGACCGCCCAGATCGTCCCCAGCAGACGGGCCTTGCGCAGCTCGGTTCCGCGCAGCGTCCGCGACAGCTCCCGGAACGCCCGCGCCTGGCTGCGGTGCCGCCCGAACCCCTTGACGACCCGGATGCCGAGGACGCTCTCCTCTACCACCGTCGTCAGGTCCCCGACCTGGTCCTGCGCCTGCCGCGCCGCGGTGGCGTACCGCTTCTCGAAGACCACGCAGGTGGCGAGCAGAGGCGCCGCCGGACCGAGGATCACCAGCCCCAGGGTCCAGTCCTGCAGCAGCATGATGACGACGCCCACGACGATGGTCACGCCGTTGACCAGCAGGAACGTCAACGGGAAGGCGAGGAACATGCGCAGCAGCATCAGGTCCGTCGTGCCCCGGGACAGCAACTGGCCGGAGGCCCAGCGGTCGTGGAAGGCCACCGGCAGCCGCTGCAGATGCCGGTACAGGCCGGCCCGCATCTCCGCCTCGACGTGCGACAGCGGCCGCGCCACCAGCCAGCGCCGCAGCCCGAACAGCAGCGCCTCGGCCAGCCCGAGCAGCAGCAGGTACAGCGCCCCGAGCCATACGCCCCGCGGATCGCGATGGGCGACCGGTCCGTCCACCATCCACTTCAGGACCAGCGGGATCACCAGCCCCACACAGGAGGCGACGACCGCGACGAACGCGGCCGTGAACAGCCGCAGCCGCACCGGCCGCACATACGGCCACAGACGCAGCAGCGAGCGGACGGCGGAGCGCCCCGCGGGTTCCTCTAACGAGGCAGGCGTAGTGGACATCAGCAGCGAGCCTACGGATTGTTACTGACATCGCCCACCGAGTTTTGGCCGGACCTCGTTCGGCCGTTGGTCCTACGACCCGGCGGTTCGAGCGGTCGTACGGCGACTCGCGGTCACGGTGATTGCCCGCCCCGCCGTTGATCGCCAGCATGGGCCCGTGGTTCTGGTTCCGGGCTGGGTGTGGCAAGGGGGCCCGGTACGCAGGGCGCTGGGCGTCGGTCTGTGCGCCGGCGTCCTCTTCGGGGCCTTCGTCGCCGTCGAGTCCGGCTCCTGGGCGGCCGCCGCCGTGGCCCTGGTGGTGCTCGTTCCGTTGTACGGCGTTCGGTCGGCTCGCCGGATGAGCAGGGCGTGGCCCGGCGGCGCCGGCCTCGGGCCCGCGGACCGGGCGGAGGTGGTGCGGGCCACGCGCCGTGGCGAGGCCGTCGCGGACGCCCGGCTGGCGCCCGCGGTCCTCCAGTACGCCGGGGCGCTGCGCACGGTGATGGAGGAGGACCGGCTCCGATGGTGGGTGATGGCGCTCGTGGCCGCCGTGGCGGTGGCCCTGGGCGTGTACGACACGGCGGCCGGAACAGCCCGGGAGGCCCTGGTGTCGTGGCTGGTCGTCGTCCTGGTCGCGCTCGAGCTGACGTGGGCGCCCAGGAGGCGGGACCGCCTGGAGGCCCGGGTGGAGCGAGCGGAGGGCGAGGCCCGCGCGCTGTTGCGACCGGCCCCGTGAGCGGGGTCCCGCACCACAGGAGATCGCGGCACAGGGGATCGAGGTTCCCGCCGGGCGGCATCACGGCACCCCGAGTTCGAAGAGCGCGTATCCCGCGTACGACCCCGATGCCAGGGCCGCGACGCCGAGCACGGCGCACTGCGTGCGCAGGCCGAGCCGGCGCACGGCGACGGCCAGGGGGACGAACAACGGGAAGCAGGGGAGCAGGTAGCGCGAGACGTTGGCGAAGATCTGCTGGCTGCCGAGGACCAGGACGAGGGTCACAGCGGTGTGGACCATCAGCACCAGCGGTGGACGCAGCCGCAGCAGGAGCGGGACGAGGAGGACGGCGAGCAGAACGACTCCGACGCCGACGACATCCGCGAAGGGGAACGCCGACAGGTAGGTGAAGTGGCCCACCGGTACGGGCGTCAGCACGTCGAAGGTCTGCCGGCCGTAGTCGAAGCGGTGGGCCCAGGCGCCCGACTGGAGCTTGAAGTAGCCGCCGTAGTCGCCCATCCGGTGGCCCACCCAGCCCAGGTAGCCGAGCAGGCCGAGCGGGGCCAGGGCCACGGCCAGCAGGGGGCGCAGGACACCGTCCCGGCGGTCGCGCAGCGCGCCCAGCGCGGCCACGCCGAGCGCGGCGATCAGCGCGGCGGCCGTGGGACGGCTCAGGCCGGCCGTGAAGGTGAGCACCCCGGCGGTGAGCCAGCGGCGGGTCGTCACCGCGTAGCAGGTCCAGGCGGCGAGGGCGACGTAGAGGGACTCGGAGTAGACCGCCCACTCGGTGCCGGAGCCGGGCCAACCGCCCACAGGCCGGCCGCGGCGAGCCCGGCCCGCCGTCCGCCGAACCGGCCGGCGACGGCGCCGATCCCGAGGGCGGCGGCGAAGGAGGCGACGATCGAAACCAGCATCCCGGCGCCGTACGCACCCAGGCCGGTCGCCTCCGACGTCAGCCGCATCACCGCCGGGTAGAGCGGGAAGAAGGCCGCGGAGTTGCCCTCGAGGGTGATCAGGCCGGTGGCGCCCGGGACATGAACGAGCTTCGGGTCGTAGCCGTGCAGCGCGATCTGCCGGTACCACCAGCCGTCCCAGGTGGCCAGGACGTCCTACGGGTGCGCACCGCCACCGAAACGGGGGTTCCTGGTGCGGAAGTCACCGGCCGAGTGCAGCAGGTACATGAACGAGCAGAAGCCCGCCAGCTTCAGCGCGCCGAAGAAGGCGAGAACCGGGCCGTGCCGGCGGGCGGCGGCACGCAGCCGTTCCCGGGGGGCCGCGCACGCCCGCGCGGGCCGGCGCCGGCCCGCGGTCCCCGGGCCGTGCCCACCGGGCAGCCCAGGGTCTCCGCGACCTGCCGGTCCGGCAGGTCCTGGTAGTGGCGCAGCACGACGGCGGCCCGCTGCTGCGGGCGCAACTGGGCGAGCGCCGCCTCCAGTCGGGAGCGCTCGGCGACGGTCGCGGACATGTCGCCGGCCGCCGCCACCTCGGGCAGGTCCTCGACGGGACGCTCGCCCCACCAGCGCCGGCGGGCCGAGCGGGCCGCGGCCCGGGCCAGCACCTTGCGCACGTACGCCTCCGGCGCCTCGTCGGCGATCTTCGGCCAGACGAACCACAGCTTGACCAAGGACTCCTGCAACAGGTCCTCGGCCCGATGCCGATCACCTCCGGTGAGCAGACGGGCCAGATGGAACAACACCGGCCAGCGGGCCGCCACGAACGCGTCGTACTCACCGGCCCGAGCCTGCTCCATCCCCACGGTCCCCGTCCTCGCCGGCTGTCTGCACAAGGGGAAAGGCGCTGGACCCCCGCCCGCGCTGCACTCGGCGAACGTGAGCCGCGTCACGCGCGGAGGTCACACAGGGTCAGCCGACCCGCAGGAGCAGGACGGACCGTGCCGGAACCGTGGTCTCCGTGCCTGCCGCCAGGACCGTACCCGGCGTCCCGTCCTGGTCCTCGCGCGAGGTGTCCACGACGACCTCGTACCGCTCCGCCCACGGCGGCCCGGGCAGCACGAAGCTCACCGGGCGGTCCCCGGCGTGCAGCACGGCGAGGAAGCTGTCGTCGAGGACGGGCGCGCCGCGCTCGTCCCGCCCGGGGATGTCCCGGCCGGACAGGTACAGGCCCAAGGTGGCGGCCGGGGCGTACCAGTCCCGCTCCGTCATCTCCGTGCCGCGCGGGGTGAACCAGGCCAGGTCCCGCAGCCCGTCCGCCGAGTGCGCGCGGCCGGAGAAGAACGCGCGGCGGCGCAGCACGGGGTGCCGGTGGCGCAGCGCGATCAGCCGGGCGGTGAGCTCGAACAGCCCGCGCCAGCCGGGGTCGTCGAGCAGGCTCCAGTCCACCCAGCTGATCTCGTTGTCCTGGCAGTAGGCGTTGTTGTTGCCGCGCTGGGTGCGGCCCAGTTCGTCGCCCGCGACCAGCATCGGCACGCCCGTAGACAGCAGCAGCGTGGTCAGCAGGTTCCGCAGTTGCCGGCGCCGCAGCGCCCGGACCCGCCCGTCCTCGGTCTCGCCCTCCGCCCCGCAGTTCCAGGAGCGGTTGTCGTCCGTGCCGTCCCGGTTGCCCTCGCCGTTGGCCTCGTTGTGCTTGTGCGTGTACGACACCAGGTCGCGCAGGGTGAAACCGTCGTGCGCGGTGACGAAGTTGACCGAGGCGTACGGGCGCCGGCCGCCCCAGGCGTACAGGTCGCTGGAGCCCGAGAGCCGGTATCCGAGGTCCCGGACGTCCGGCAGCGCCCCGCGCCAGAAGTCCCGTACGGCGTTGCGGTAGCGGTCGTTCCACTCCGTCCACAGCGGGGGGAACGCGCCCACCTGGTAGCCGCCCGAGCCCACGTCCCAGGGCTCCGCGATCAGCTTCACCCGGCGCAGCACCGGGTCCTGGGCGATGACCGCGAGGAACGGCGAGAGCATGTCGACGTCGTGCATGGAGCGCGCCAGCGCGGCCGCCAGGTCGAAGCGGAAGCCGTCCACGCCCATCTCGGTCACCCAGTAGCGCAGTGAGTCGGTGATCAGGCGCAGCACGTGCGGCTGCACCACGTGCAGGGTGTTGCCGCAGCCGGTGTAGTCCGCGTACCGGCGGGCGTCCTGCTGGAGGCGGTAGTAGCCGTGGTTGTCGATGCCCTTCAGGGACAGCGCCGGGCCGTACTCGTTCGCCTCCGCGGTGTGGTTGTAGACCACGTCGAGGACGACCTCGATGCCGGCCGCGTGCAGCGCGCGCACCATCCGCTTGAACTCGCCCACCTGCTCGCCGGTGGTGCCGGAGGCGGCGTAGGCGGCGTGCGGGGCGAAGTAGCCGATCGAGTTGTAGCCCCAGTAGTTGCGCAGGCCCCGGCGCAGCAGGTGGTCCTCGTGCGCGAACTGGTGCACCGGCAGCAGCTCCACCGCCGTCACGCCCAGCCTCACCAGGTGCTCGATCGCCGCCGGGTGGGCCAGGCCCGCGTAGGTGCCGCGCAGTTCCTCGGGGATGCCGGGGTGCAGCCGGGTGAAGCCGCGCACGTGCAGCTCGTAGATCACCGAGTCCGCCCAGGGCGTCTTGGGGCGGCGGTCGTCCGACCAGTCGTCGTCGTCGTGCACCACCACGCCCTTGGGCACGAAGGGCGCCGAGTCCCGCTCGTCGCGCACCGTGTCCGCGACGGACTGGTCGGGCCAGTCCCGCACATGCCCGTAGACCTCCGGCGGCAGGGCGAACTCGCCGTCCACCGCGCGCGCGTACGGGTCGAGCAGCAGCTTCGCCGGGTTCCAGCGGGCGCCGGTCCACGGGTCCCAGCGGCCGTGCACCCGGTAGCCGTACCGCTGCCCGGGCATGACGCCCGGGACGAAGCCGTGCCAGATCTCGTGGGTCAGTTCGGTCAGGCGGGCGCGCGTCTCCCTGCCCCTCTCGTCGAACAGGCACAGTTCGACCGACTCCGCCCCGCCCGCCCACAGCGCGAAGTTGGTGCCGGCCACGCCGTCCGGGCCCACCCGGAAGCGGGCGCCCAGCGGTGTCGGCGCCCCCGGCCACACGGGCGCGCCGGGCGGCGGCGCTGCACGGCGCTCGCCGTTCACGACGGCGGCCGGGCGCCCCTCCCCGGCGGGGCGCCCGCCCGCCACCGCCTCCTGCTCGGCTGCGCTCGACACCTGTCGGCCCCTTTTTCTCGGCTCGTCGGCCCCGGGCAGCCCGGCCGGTGCCGGGTGGGCGGTCCGGCCCGCACCCCGATGGCGGGGCACGGGCGGGTCCGCTCCCGGCACCGGCGCGCCCCCGCGGCTCTGTCCTGGGGCTCGGCTCCCCGGCGTCGTCTCCCCACTGTTCTGCCCAGAGCTTGGGTCGCACTCACGTTTCCCGGAAGCGGGCCCGCTCGTTGGGCAGTCCGTGAGGCACGTACAAGGGCGCGCACGGCGCGCGGGGGCCGCGCTGGCCGCCGTACTGACATGGGCAGGACTGCTGGCCGGGGCCGCCGGCTGCACCTCGGGCGGCACCGACGGGTTCGGCGGCCTCCTCGCCGGACCCCCGTCCGCCGAGGACGTCATCCGGGTCTCTCCGGACGACGGCGGCAAGGGGGTCCGCGCCGACGGCAAGCTCCGGGTGCGGGCCGCGGACGGGCGCCTGGAGTCCGTGCGGGTCGTCCGGGCCCAGGACGCGCAGGACACCCCGGTGCCCGGGCGCCTGACCTCCGGCGGCCGGGAGTGGCGGCCCGACGACGACCGGCTCGCCCTCGCCGCCAAGTACACGGTCGACGCGGTCGCCGTCGACAGCCGGGGCCGCCGCTCAGCCCGGCACACCAGCTTCACCACGTACGTCCCCGAGGAGCGTTTCATCGGGTACGTCACCCCGGAGAACCGCGCCACCGTCGGCACCGGGATGATCGTCTCGCTGGCGTTCAGCCGGAAGATCGCCGACCGGGCCGCCGTGGAGCGCGCGGTCCACGTCACCGCGGACCCGCCGGTCGAGATCCGGGCCCACTGGTTCGGCGGGGAGCGCCTCGACCTCCGGCCGCGGACCTACTGGAGTCCCGGCACCCAGGTCACCGTCGACCTGCGTCTGCGGGACGTGGAGGGGGCGCCCGGGGTCTACGGACTGCAGGACAAGTCCTTCTCCTTCACCATCGGCCGCAGCCAGGTCTCCCTGGTCGACGCGGCCGCGCACACCATGGAGGTGCGGCGCGAAGGCACCCTGCTGGCCACCGTCCCCGTCACCGCCGGAGCCCCCAAGTCCACGACGTACAACGGCAAGATGGTCGTGATGGAGATGCACGAGGTCACCCGCATGAACAGCCGCACGGTCGGCTTCGGCGGCGAGTACGACATCCCCGACGTCCCGCACGCCATGCGGCTCACCGACTCGGGCACCTTCCTGCACGGCAACTACTGGTCCCAGGACGTCTTCGGCCGGGTCAACGTCAGCCACGGCTGCGTCGGGCTGCAGGACGTCAAGGGCGGCGGCGCCGAGACCCCGGCGGGCTGGTTCTTCGACCGCAGCCTCGTCGGGGACGTCGTCGAGGTGGTCCACAGCGACGACGGATACGTCGCTCCCGACAACGGCCTCGGCGGGTGGAACATGGACTGGACGCAGTGGACGGCGGGCAGCGCGCTCAACTAGCCGCGGAGCGGCGGAGGTCGGGGCTTCGGCAGACTGTTGAAGTTGGGACTGAACGGTGACAATTCCCGGTCGCCGACGGCCCTGACCTTGCGGTTAATATGCGCGAACGCGCGTTGTGGCGCTGGGGCGCGGGCCTGACCAGGCCCAGGGAGGGGAGAGACGACTTTGAACGTGCGACCGATATCGGGGGCGTCGGTTGACGCGCGGGGGAAGAACCGCGGACGCAGGGGGCTGGCGCTCCTCGCGGGCGCGCTGCTGCTCGCGGTCACCGGCTGCGGCGGAGGGGCGGGGTCGGGCACGGGCGCCGGCGGAGGCAAGGGGGAGGGCGCCGGTGCGGCGCAGGGCAAGCAGTCGCAGGCGGTGGTCACCATCGCGCCCAAGGACGGCGCCAAGTCCGTCCGGACCAGCGACGCCCTCAAGGTCAGCGCGCGCGAGGGCCGGCTGACCGAGGTCGTGGTGAAGGACGCCAAGGGCACCGCGATACCCGGGAAGATAACCGGCGGCGGCGCCACCTGGACGCCGTCCACCCACCTGGCCGCCTCCACCAAGTACCGGGTGCACGCGGTCGCCAAGGACTCCGCGGGCCGCGCGGCGGCCGAGGACTCCAGCTTCACCACCCTGACCCCGCAGAACACCTTCGTCGGGTACTTCACCCCCGAGGACGGCTCCACCGTCGGTGTCGGAATGCCGTTCTCCATCCGCTTCACCCGGGGCATCACCCACCCGGAGGACGTCGAGCGGGCCGTCCAGATCAAGACCGAGCCGGCCGTCGAGGTCCGAGGCCACTGGTTCGGCAACGACCGCCTCGACTTCCGTCCCGAGGAGTACTGGAAGTCCGGCACCAAGGTCACCGTCCGGCTGAACCTCGACGGCGTCGAGGGCCGCGCCGGCGTCTACGGCAAGCAGACCAAGACGGTCTCCTTCACCATCGGCCGCAACCAGGTGTCCGTCGTGGACGCCAAGAAGCAGACGATGAAGGTCACGCAGGACGGCAAGGTCGTCAAGACCCTGCCCGTCACCACCGGCAAGCCCGGCTACGAGACCTGGAACGGCCAGATGGTGATGAGCGAGAAGCTCACCGTCACCCGCATGAACGGCGAGACGGTCGGCTACGGCGGCGAGTACGACATCAAGGACGTCCCGCACGCCATCCGGCTCACCACCTCGGGCACCTTCATCCACGGCAACTACTGGGGTGGCGGCGCCTTCGGCAACTACAACGCCAGCCACGGCTGCGTCGGCCTGCGCGACGTGCGCGGCGGCTACGACAGCAAGGTGCCGGCGGCCTGGTTCTTCAACCACTCGATGATCGGCGACGTGGTGGTGGTCAAGAACTCCCACGACCGCACGGTCTCCCCGGACAACGGCCTCAACGGCTGGAACATGTCCTGGAAGGAGTGGACGGCGTAGCCCACGGCGCGCTGACGGGCCCGGTGCGATCCACGGCACCGGGCCCGTCCCCGTTGACCCCCGTGCTGTGTCTGCCTGGGGGGCGGCCCCCGGACCCCCGGCCGGGTGTGATCGACCGCACGAGCCCCCGCGCCGTTGATCCCCGTTAACCTGCCTGCATGACCGCAACTCTCGAAGTGGCCGAGGGCGTCGGCACGCTGCGCCTGGACCGCCCGCCCATGAACGCGCTCGACATCGCCACGCAGGACCGGATCAGGGAACTCGCCGAGGAGGCCGCCCGCCGCGAGGACGTGCGCGCCGTGGTGATCTACGGCGGCGAGAAGGTGTTCGCGGCGGGCGCGGACATCAAGGAGATGCAGGTGATGGACCACGCGGCGATGGTCCTGCGCGCCCGCGCCCTGCAGGACTCCTTCACCGCCGTGGCCCGCATCCCCAAGCCGGTGGTCGCCGCGGTCACCGGGTACGCGCTGGGCGGCGGCTGCGAACTCGCGCTCTGCGCCGACATCCGCATCGCCGGGGAGAACGCCAAGCTGGGCCAGCCCGAGATCCTGCTCGGCCTGATCCCGGGCGCCGGCGGCACCCAGCGGCTGGCCCGGCTGATCGGCCCCTCCAAGGCCAAGGACCTGATCTTCACCGGCCGTCAGGTGAAGGCCGACGAGGCCCTCGCCCTGGGCCTGGTGGACCGGGTGGTGCCCGCCGCCGACGTGTACGCCGAGGCGCACGCCTGGGCCGCGAAGCTCGCCCAGGGCCCGGCGATCGCCCTGCGCGCCGCCAAGGAGTCGGTCGACACCGGGCTGGAGACGGACATCGAGACCGGACTCGCCGTGGAGCGCAACTGGTTCGCGGGGCTGTTCGCCACCGAGGACCGCGAGCGCGGGATGCGCAGCTTCGTGGAGGAGGGCCCGGGCAAAGCCAAGTTCCTCTGAATCCTTACGAATCTCTCGCCGGCCTCTTGCTGTTGACGCGGCGTCTGATCCGGTGTCCCTCGATGGGGCGGATTAGGGGAGCCTTAAGGCACCCTTAAGCCTGCCTAGTCGAGGGAGGCCGCCGGTAACCGCCCGCGGGCCCGTCGGCGCAGGTCAGCCGGGCCGTTCCGGACACCGAAGTGCCTTTGGCATATGCCGTACGCATTCGGTACGGCAGGGGCGCTCAGGGGGCGTATTCGCCCGGAACGGCCCCGGAGGGAGCCCCGTACGGCCATGATGGGGGGCATGGCGGGGCTGGAGGGCATCGAGCAGCCGCGGGGACAAGGGCGGGCGACCGCCGCGCGCTGGTCGCCTGCGGTCGAGGACGAACGGGCACTCAAAGCGCTGGAGTTGTTCGGCAACCCGACGGAAGCAGAGGTTCCGCTGCCGTCCCGCCCCGAGTCCGCCGCCACCGCACGCCGGCTCGCCCAGGTCGTCGTCCTGCGCCAGTGGGGGCTGACCCCCAAGATGACGGAGGACGCCGTCCTCCTGGTCTCCGAACTCGTCGGCAACGCCGTACGGCACACCGGGGCCCGGGTGTTCGGCTTACGGATGCGCCGCCGCCGCGGCTGGATCCGCGTGGAGGTCCGCGACCCCTCCCGCGGGCTCCCGTGCCTGATGCCGGTGCAGGAGATGGACGTCAGCGGCCGCGGACTCTTCCTCGTCGACAAACTGGCCGACCGCTGGGGCGTGGACCTCCTGCCGCGCGGCAAGACCACCTGGTTCGAGATGCGGGTGGCGGACCGCTGACCGACGCTCACCCCGGCGGCCATACGCGTGAATCGGCCGTTTTCTTACCCTTCACCCCTTAAATGGTGTGGGTGACCACCACCGACCGCCGAGGGGTGCTGCGCACGGGCGCCGGGCTCGTCGCCGGGGGCGCGCTCGCCGCCGGTTGCTCCGCCGCCGGTGCCGACGCGCCCCCGTCCAGCGCCACGCCCTCGCCCCGCGCCCCGCACGCGACCGCCACCCCGCTCGCCGCGCCCGCCCCCCGCGCCTTCCCCCGGCAGCCCGCACAGATCACCCACGGGCCCCGCGACCGGCCCCGCGTCGCCCTCACCTTCCACGGCCAGGGCGACCCGGCACTCGCCCGCGCCCTGCTCACCGAGGCCGAGCGGCACGGCGCCCGCGTCACCGTGCTCGCCGTCGGCACCTGGCTCGACGAGCACCCGGAACTGGCCCGCCGCATCCTCGACGGCGGCCACGACCTCGGCAACCACACCCAGCGCCACCTCGCCGTCAACACCATGTCCGAGGCGGACGCCCGGTCGGAGATCACCGCCTGCGCGGACCGGCTGCGGCGGCTCACCGGATCCATCGGCACCTGGTTCCGCCCCTCGCGCGCCCCGGCCGCCTCCCCGCTGGTGGCACGGCTGGCCCGCGGCGCCGGATACCCGCACGTGCTGTCGTACGACGTCGACTCGCTCGACTACACGGACCCCGGCGCCCCCGCGATCACCCGCAAGATCCTGGCCGAGGTCCGGCCCGGGTCCGTGGTGAGCCTGCACTTCGGCCACCCGGGCACGGTCACCGCCCTCCCCGGTCTCCTCACCGAACTCGACCGCCGCGGCCTCCACGCGGTCACCACCACGGAGCTGCTGAGCTGATGCGACCCACCCTCCTCACCCGGGCCCTGATCGCCGGCGCCGCCGGCCTCGCGCTGGCCGCGCTCTCCGCCTGCGACGGCTCCGCGCACCACGCCGACGAGGCCCTCGGCAGCAAGGCGGCCGCCGTGCCGCAGCCGAAACGGCAGGCCGTGGGCGCCCTGCCCGGCATGCCGCCCGTCCTCGACCCGTCCGACGTCTACGCCGCCGACCGCCCGAACAAGCTCTCCCCGGTGGTCAAGGACTTCCCGTCCCGGATCTACGTCCCCAACACCAACTCCAACACGGTCTCGGTCATCGACCCCGCCACGTACCGGGTGGTCGAGACGATCCGGGTCGGCCGCCAGCCCCAGCACGTGGTCCCCTCCTGGGACCTGAAGACGCTGTGGGTCAACAACGACCTGGGCAACAGCCTCACCCCCATCGACCCGAGGACCGGCGAGGCGGGCGAGCCGGTCGCCGTGCACGACCCCTACAACCTGTACTTCACCCCCGACGGCAAGTACGCGGTGGTCATGGCCTCCGCCGACCACCAGCTGGTCTTCCGCGACGCGCACACCATGAAGACGGTGAAGGCCCTCCCGGTCGGCTGCGCGGGCGTCAACCACGCCGACTTCTCCCTGGACGGCCGCTACTTCATCGTCTCCTGCGAGTTCAGCGGGGAACTGCTCAAGGTGGACACGGCGCGGATGGAGGTGGTCGGCCGGCAGAAGCTGCCGCTGCACGGCGCCATGCCGCAGGACGTGAAGATGTCCCCCGACGGCAAGCGTTTCTACGTCGCCGACATGGTGGCCGACGGGCTGTGGATCCTGGACGGCGCCACCTTCGGCAAGCCGGAGTTCCTCCACACCGGCAAGGGCGCCCACGGCCTCTACGTCAGCCGCGACTCCCGCGAGATGTACATCTCCAACCGCGGTGAGGGCACCGTCTCGATCTTCGACTTCACCCGGAACGAGCTCACCAAGAAGTGGCGCCTTCCCCACGGCGGCAGCCCCGACATGGGCGGCGTCTCCGCCGACGGCAAGGTCCTGTGGCTGTCGGGGCGCTACAACTCCGAGGTGTACGCCATCGACACCCGCACCGGCGCCCAGCTCGCCCGCATCAAGGTCGGCAGAGGCCCGCACGGCCTCGCCGTCTATCCCCAGCCGGGCCGCTACTCCCTGGGGCACACGGGCATCTTCCGCTGACCCGCCCTCCGCGGAGGAGCGCCCGGGGGCGGTCGCCGCACCGAGGTCGCGCGAGGGCCGTTAATCTGACCTGCGTCAGTACGACAGCAAGACAGATCAGACGCGACACAAAGGGGCGGATCGGTGGCGGACATCGAGGAAGCACGCAAGGAGTTCCAGCGGATCGATGCGGACGGTGACGGGTTCATCACCGCCGCCGAGTTCAAGTCCGCCCTGGCCCAGGGGGGCGACTGGAACGTCACCGACACGGTGGCGGAGGTCCTCATCAAGACCCGCGACCTGAACGGGGACAAGGTCCTGTCCTTCGACGAGTTCTGGGCCTACGTGAGCAAGTGAGTCCGAGGCGGAGGGGCGCCGGGCGGTGAGCCGCCGGGCGCCCCTCCGCCGTCTCACCCGTTCGCCGGGGTCAGGAATAGCGCGCGTCCGACGTGGGTTGGAGGTCGGCTGCAAGGCTGTGCTTCGGACACCGACCCCGGAAGGGCTGGGCGAATCCAGACATGAAGATCGGCATCATCGGCGCGGGCAACATCGGCGGCAACCTCACCCGGCGGCTCACCGCCCTCGGCCACGACGTCTCCGTCGCGAACTCCCGTGGCCCGCACACCCTCACGGCACTGGCCGAGGAGACCGGCGCGACCCCCGTCCGCGTCGAGGAGGCGGCGCGCGGCGCCGAGGTCGTCGTGGTCACCGTTCCGCTGAAGGCGGTCCCGGACCTCCCCGCCGGCCTGCTCGACGGGGCGGCGGAGGGCGCGGCGGTCATCGACACCGGCAACTACTACCCGCAGCAGCGGGACGGCCGTATCGCGGAGATCGAGGACGACGGACTCACCGAGAGCCGCTGGACCGAGCGCCGGATCGGGCACCCCGTGATCAAGGCGTTCAACGGCACCTACGCCCAGGACATCGTGGAGCGGCCCCGTCCCGCCGGCGACCCGGAGCGGATGGCGCTCCCGGTGGCGGGCGACGACGCGGAGGCCAAGGCGAAGGTCCGGGCGCTGATCGACGAGCTCGGCTTCGACACCGTGGACTCCGGCGGCATCGACGACTCCTGGCGCCAGCAGCCCGGGACCCCGGTCTACGGCCTCAGGGCGGGCGTCGATGCCGTCGTCGGGGCACTCGCAGAGGCGTCCCCGGAACGCCCGGCGGACTTCCGGGCGTAGGGCGGCGGGTCCGGGGCGGGGGGACGGACCCCGGGTCGCGGGGCCGGTCTCCGGGCCGTACCACCCCGCCGGCCGGTCCGACGGGCTCACGTCCCCTGGGGGGTCGCCCACTTCCGCAGGTCGGCGTGGGTGGTGAAGCGGGCCACGTTGGTGTCGTGGGGCTCGTCGGTGTACTGGTGGAAGCGCCAGGCGGCCTCGATGCGCGGTTTGCCCGCGGTGACGTAGTCCGCGATCCACAGACCGTCGCCCGCGTACGAGGTCCGGTCGCGGTTGAGCCAGAAGTCCCGGCTGCAGTACAGGACGACCCGGTGGTGCGGCCGCAGTTGCTTCACCTTGCGGACGAAGGCGTCCTTCTCGGCGTTGGAGGCGTGGGTGCCGTCGCCGGTGGTCTCCCAGTCGACGGCGAGGATGTCGCCCGCCCTCTCGGGGGCCTTGGCGACGAAGTGCTCCGCCTGGGCGGTGAGGTTGCCCGGCCAGAGGAAGTGGTAGAAGCCGACGGTCAGACCGGCGTCCCTGCCGTGCTTCGTCTGGGCGGCGAGTTTCGGGTTGACGTACGAACGCCCCTCCGTCGCCTTGATGAAGACGAAGGAGAGGCCGTCCGTGCCGTAGCTGGAGGACTGGTACGCACTGACGTCGATGCCGCGCAGCATGGGAACTCCCTGAAGGCGCTGTGGGGGAGGAGTCGTTGACTGGGTTGTGCCCCCCACAGGTACGGACGATCCCTGCCGGTGGTTCGAACGTCAGTCTCGTGGCAGCGTCAGTCCCGCGGCACCGTCGACCCCAGCACCGCGGCCGACTTGGCCGACCAGTCCGAGGTGATCACGCTGGCGTGATGCGCGGCCAGCAGGGACAGGCGCGCGGCCACCTCGGCGTCCGTGGGGTTCGTCGAGGAGATCGCGGGGGACACCCCGGCGGCGTCCGTGGTGATCAGGATGTAGTGGTTCCGGGAGTAGAACGACGTGTCGTAGCCCTTGTCGACGTAGCTCGCCGCGTCGCCGTCGAAGAAGACGAACCAGGGGCGGATCGAGGCGTCGTAGCGGCCGGTGCGCGGGTCGCCGGCCTCGGCGCCCAGCACGGCCGGGAAGGCCTGTGCCGCCGTCAGGTCCCCGCCCGCGTACAGGTCGCGCAGGTGGTCCCCGTACTCCTCGTCCGTCCAGTAGTGGTCGAAGGGGTTGGCCTGCTCCACCGTGCCGGGTATCAGCTCGAAGAGCACCTTGCCCCGCAGGTCGTCCCGGGCCGGCCACGCGTCGGCCTTCGCGGCCGCGTCCGCCGAGGTGTACGTGCCGCCCAGCAGGTCGGCCGGCCTGTAGACCATGCCGCCGAGCTTCTGCCGCACCAGCGTGTCGAACTCGTCGGGCCCGAGCCCCACGTTGTTGTTGAAGCCGTTCTTCATCTCCACCTTGAAGACGATCGGCCGGTGGTCGGGGTGCAGCCGGTGCCAGGCGGCGATGTTGTCCAGGCAGCCGCCGAGGTCCTGGTTGCGGCTCTTGCCGTAGAGCTCGGCCGGGGTCTTGGCGGCCTCGCAGTTGTTGTCGTCGCCGAAGGGGTTGCTGTGGCTGACCCGCCAGCGCCTGCTCAGGCTGTCGGTGTAGACGTCGATCTCCAGCAGCGAGGCACCGGAGTCCAGCGCCTGCGCGAAGTACGTGTACTTGGCCTTGTCGTACGCGTTGTGCGTACCGATCGCCGTCGTCTCCGAGAACTTCGGCGACGCCGCTTGCGCGGCCTGCGCCGGCACCGCCGCCACTAAGCCCGCGACCCCCAACGCCGCCGTCATCCGTCTCACCGCACGCATAAGTCAACTCCCCTACACCGACGCCAAGTTGGCGGCAGCGTAGAGCCAACCGGTTACCGCGCGGTAGCCCCTGGGGGAACGACTGCCTCAGATCATGAAGACGCGGACGCCGGTGCCGCACAGCGTGCGGAGGCCCTCGGGATCCGAGGTCAGCAGGGTCACCGGGGCGGGCGCGGCGAGTGCGGTGGCGGCCACGAGGGCGTCGAGGGCGTACCTGTGGCCGTGCAGTCCCGCTGCTGCGAGAAGCCTGCTCGCGTGGCGGGCGATGCCTTCGGTGGGCGGAACGATGTTCACCCGGGAGACGGCGTAGTCGAAGCGGGCCTGGTGGGTTCTGGGGTCGCGGGCCTCGACGAGGGTCACCGAACTGATGACGACGCGGATGTCCTCCGCTTCGGCCGCGGCCAGCCACTCGATGAGCTCGGGAGTGCGTCGTGCGAGGCTGGACAGGCCCTCGCAGTCCAGGATGAGCGTGCCGCTCACGCGGCGTCCGTCGAGCCTGCCGCGTCACCGCGCAGAAGGGCTCGCTTGGCTTCGACGGTGGCCTGGTCGACGGGGCCGTGTTCGGCTTCGCCGTCTTCGATGAGTTCGCGCAGCCGGTCGCGCTCCAGTTGGCGCTGGATGAGTGCTTCCACGTAGGCCGACATGCCCCGTTTGCCGGTGCGTTCCTTGAGAGCCGCGATCGTGCCCTCGTGAAGGGAGACGGAGACCGGCCGCACGAGGCCTTCGCCGGGAGCCGGAGAGGCAGCCATGCGGCAATCTTAACAAAAGTCTTGTTATTTGGGTGGGATGTGGCAGTGAGGACCCCTGACAGCGCCGAAAGACACGAACGCGCGGCTCAAGACCCGATCAGCACTCGATGATGTTCACCGCCAGCCCGCCGCGCGCCGTCTCCTTGTACTTGACGGACATGTCGGCGCCGGTGTCCTTCATGGTCTTGATGACCTTGTCGAGGGAGACCTTGTGGGAGCCGTCGCCGCGCATCGCCATGCGGGCGGCGGTGACGGCCTTGACCGCGGCCATGCCGTTGCGCTCGATGCACGGGATCTGGACCAGGCCGCCGACCGGGTCGCAGGTGAGGCCGAGGTTGTGCTCCATGCCGATCTCGGCGGCGTTCTCGACCTGTTCGGGGGTGCCGCCCATGACCTCGGCCAGCGCGCCCGCCGCCATCGAGCAGGCCGAGCCGACCTCGCCCTGGCAGCCGACCTCGGCGCCGGAGATGGAGGCGTTCTCCTTGAACAGCATCCCGATCGCGCCGGCGGCGAGCAGGAAGCGGACCACGCCCTCCTCGTCCGCGCCGGGGACGAAGTTGATGTAGTAGTGCAGGACCGCGGGGATGATGCCCGCCGCGCCGTTGGTGGGGGCGGTCACGACCCGGCCGCCGGCCGCGTTCTCCTCGTTCACCGCCATCGCGTAGAGCGTGATCCACTCCATCGAGCGGGCCAGCGCGTCGCCCTCGGCGCGCAGCTGGCGCGCGGTGACGGCCGCGCGGCGGCGCACCCGCAGTCCGCCGGGCAGGATGCCCTCGCGGGACATGCCACGCCCCACGCACTCCCGCATCACCCGCCAGATCTCCAGCAGGCCCGCGCGTATCTCCTCCTCGGTGCGCCAGGCCCGCTCGTTCTCCAGCATCAGCGAGGAGATCGACAGGCCCGTCTCCTTGGTCAGGCGCAGCAGCTCGTCGCCCGTGCGGAAGGGGTACTTCAGGACCGTGTCGTCGAGCTTGATGCGGTCGGCGCCCACCGCGTCCTCGTCCACGACGAAGCCGCCGCCGACCGAGTAGTACGTCTTGGCGAGCAGCTCGTCCCCCGAGGCGTCGTGGGCCCACAGGGTCATGCCGTTGGCGTGGTACGGGAGGGCCTTGCGCCGGTGCAGCACCATGTCCGCGTCGAAGTCGAACGCGATCTCGTGCTCGCCGAGCAGCCGGATGCGGCCCGAGGTCCTGATCGCCTCCACGCGCTCGTCGGCCGTCTCCACGTCCACCGTGCGCGGGGAGTCGCCCTCCAGGCCGAGCAGCACCGCCTTCGGCGTGCCGTGACCGTGGCCGGTGGCGCCGAGGGAGCCGTACAGCTCCGCCCGGACCGACGCGGCCCTCTCCAGCAGGCCCTCGTTGCGCAGCCGGCGCGCGAACATGCGCGCCGCGCGCAGCGGGCCGACCGTGTGGGAGCTGGACGGGCCGATGCCGATCGAGAACAGGTCGAAGACCGAGATGGCCACGGGGACTCCTCAATACGGGGGTGGTGCGGTGGTGCGGGGCGGGCGCTGGGTGCGAGTGCGAGTGCGGGTTCGTGTTCGGGGCGTAGGGGTGGGGCCGTGGGTGGGCGGGCGCCGTGCTCACCTCTCAGTGTGCGCGGTGCCCGCCCGAACCGCGGGACCGGCTACTTCCCGAGCCCCGGGTACAGCGGGTGCCTGTCGGCCAGGGCCTTGACCCGGGCCCTGAGCGCCTCGGCGTCGTAGGACGGCTTCAGCGCCTCGGCGATCACGTCCGCGACCTCGGCGAAGTCCTCGGCCGTGAAGCCGCGGGTCGCCAGGGCGGGCGTGCCGATCCGCAGCCCCGAGGTGACCATCGGCGGACGCGGGTCGTTCGGGATCGCGTTGCGGTTGACCGTGATGCCGACCTCGTGCAACCGGTCCTCGGCCTGCTGTCCGTCCAGCTCCGAGTTCCGCAGGTCGACCAGGACCAGGTGGACGTCCGTGCCGCCGGACAGCACGTCGACGCCGACCGCGCGGACGTCGTCCCGCACCAGGCGCTCGGCCAGGATGCGGGCGCCGTCCAGGGTACGGCGCTGCCGCTCCTTGAAGTCCTCGCTAGCCGCGACCTTGAAGGCCACCGCCTTGGCGGCGATCACGTGCTCCAGCGGTCCGCCCTGCTGACCGGGGAAGACCGCGGAGTTGATCTTCTTGGCCAGCTCGGCCGTGGACAGGATCACACCGCCGCGCGGGCCGCCGAGCGTCTTGTGGGTGGTGGTGGTGACGACATGGGCGTGCGGGACCGGGTTGGGGTGCAGGCCCGCGGCCACCAGGCCGGCGAAGTGCGCCATGTCGACCATGAGGTACGCGCCGACCTCGTCCGCGATCCTGCGGAAGGCGGCGAAGTCGAGCTGCCGCGGGTAGGCCGACCAGCCGGCCACGATCAGCTTCGGCCGGGCCTCCTTCGCCAGCCGCTCCACCTCGGCCATGTCGACCCGGCCGTCCTCGCCCACGTGGTAGGCGACGACGTCGTAGAGCTTGCCGGAGAAGTTGATCTTCATGCCGTGGGTCAGGTGCCCGCCGTGCGCGAGGTTCAGACCCATGATCGTGTCGCCCGGCTTGAGCAGCGCGAACATCGCGGCCGCGTTCGCCTGGGCGCCGGAGTGCGGCTGCACGTTGGCGTGCTCGGCGCCGAAGAGCTCCTTGATGCGGTCGATGGCGATCTGCTCGACCACGTCGACGTGCTCGCAGCCGCCGTAGTAGCGGCGGCCCGGGTAGCCCTCGGCGTACTTGTTGGTGAGGACCGAGCCCTGGGCCTCCATGACCGCGACCGGAGCGAAGTTCTCCGAGGCGATCATCTCCAGCGTGGACTGCTGGCGGAGCAGCTCGGCGTCGACCGCGGCGGCGACGTCGGGGTCGAGCTCGTGCAGGGGCGTGTTCAGGACAGTCATACGGCTACGACTCCTCAGCCGGCGGTGAACGCGGTGTACTCGTCGGCGGAGAGCAGCTCCTCCGGCTCGCCGGCGACGCGCACCTTGAACAGCCAGCCGCCCTCGAAGGGGGCCGAGTTCACGAGCGAGGGGTCGTCGACGACGTCCTGGTTGACCTCGGTGATCTCGCCGGTGACGGGCGAGTACAGGTCGGAGACCGACTTGGTCGACTCGAGCTCGCCGCAGGTCTCGCCCGCCGACACCGAGTCACCGACCTCGGGGAGCTGGACGAAGACGACATCGCCGAGCGCGTTGGCCGCGTGCTCCGTGATGCCGACCGCCGACACGCCGTCCTCGGCGGGCGACAGCCACTCGTGCTCCTTGCTGTAACGCAGCTGCTGGGGGTTGCTCATGAGCTGAATTCTCCTGTACGCGGGGGAGTGCTGGTGAAGAGGGAGGCTGCTGGAAGCGCCGGTGAGCGGGAGAGGGTGTGCCCGGCGCCACGGACGCGCGGACGGGAACCCGCGGGCGGGCCGGTGCGCGCGGACGGGCGCCGGAGGGCGCCGGCCGGGCCGTGTGCCCGCCCGGACCGCTCCCAGTCTCTACTTCCGGCGCTTGTAGAAGGGCAGCGCCACGACCTCGTACGGCTCGTGGCTGCCCCGGATGTCCACGCCGACGCCCGCCGTGCCCGGCGCGGCGTGCGCGGCGTCGACGTACGCCATGGCGATGGGCTTGCCCAGCGTGGGGGAGGGGGCGCCTGAGGTGACCTCGCCGATCACCTCGCCGCCGGCGACCACGGGGTAGCCCGCGCGCGGGACCCGGCGGCCCTCGGCGACCAGGCCGACGAGGACCCGGGGCGGCTCGGCGGCGGCACGCTCGGCGGCGGCCGCCAGCGCCTCGCGCCCGACGAAGTCGCCCTCCTTGTCGAACTTCACCACCCGGCCGAGCCCGGCGTCGAAGGGGGTGAGCGAGGTGGACAGCTCGTGCCCGTACAGCGGCATTCCCGCCTCCAGGCGCAACGTGTCCCGGCAGGACAGCCCGCACGGGACCAGCCCGGCTGGCGCGCCCGCGTCGGTCAGCGCCTGCCACAGCTTCTCGGCGTCGGCCGGGGCGGCGAACAGCTCGAAGCCGTCCTCGCCGGTGTAGCCGGTGCGCGCGATCAGCGCCGGGACGCCCGCGACCGTGCCGGGCAGGCCCGCGTAGTACTTCAGGCCGTCCAGGTCGGCGTCGGTCAGCGTCTTGAGGATGCCGGGGGACTCGGGGCCCTGGACGGCGATCAGCGCGTAGGCGTCCCGGTCGTCGCGGACCTCGGCGTCGAAGCCGGCCGCCCGCTCGGTCAGCGCGTCGAGCACGACCTGGGCGTTGGAGGCGTTGGCGACGACCATGTACTCGGTCTCGGCCAGGCGGTAGACGATCAGATCGTCCAGGATGCCGCCGTCGGCCCGGCAGATCATGGTGTAGCGGGCGCGGCCCACGCCGACGGAGGCGATGTTGCCGACCAGGGCGAAGTTCAGCAGCTCGGCGGCCTGCGGGCCGGTGACCGTGATCTCACCCATGTGGGACAGGTCGAACAGGCCCGCCCTGGTGCGCACGGCGAGGTGCTCGTCCCGCTCGGAGCCGTAGCGCAGCGGCATGTCCCAGCCGGCGAAGTCGGTCATCGTCGCGCCGAGCGAGCGATGCAGCGCATCGAGCGCGGTACGGCGCTTCTCGGAAGGTTCGGTACTGCTCATCGGTCGGTCTCCCAGGGAGATGGGGGTCCCCCCGCGCGAGCAGAGCCGGGCATGGGGGAGGGCGAGGAACGTTCCTCCCCATCTGTCATCGGAACCTGAGAGGTTCGCAGTGACCCGCCGGTGGACGGACGGTCACGGCTTGCACCTTGGGTGGAGCCACTGCGGCAGCGGCCCGCTTTTCAGATGTGCCTCGCCCACGCGGTAATGGTGCCTGAGAGATTCAAGGGAGGGACTTGCTCCTTCGGCGCCCCAGCGACCTGCTGGGAACTCTCCCGCGCGGATTCAAGCGGCCGGTATGCAGTTGGCGCGCACATCATTGCACGCCCGGCCCGATCGTGGCAGGCCACGTCTGTAACCGGTCTGTGGCGGTACGCGTACGAAAACGCGAGACACCCCGTATTACCGTCTCTTTACACTCGGCGGGGAGGGAGAACTGTGACTGACCCCAGGGGAGGACGATCACGGTGAAGAGGACGACGGCGCAGGCGACCACCCCGGCCCTCGCGCTGCCCGAGCGGGGCCTGGCCCTGTCCCGGCGGCCCGCGCCCGGCGAGCGGTGCGGCGGGCGCCCCGCGCCCGTGGTCCGCGATCTGCGCGACCGGGCCGGCCGGGGCCCCCGCGCCCTTCTCTTCGGCCCCGGCGACGTGGTCGTGATCACCGGTCTGCCCGGCAGCGGCAAGTCCACCCTGATGCGCCGCGCGGTGCGCGGGGCGCGCGTGGACTCGCAGGACACCCGCGACCGCTGGGACGCCCGGGCGCCCCGCCTCCTGCCGTACGCGCTCTACCGCCCGCTGGTCCGCCTCGCCCACTACGCCGGGCTGCGCCGCGCCCTGCGGGCCGGCGGCGGAGTGGTGGTGCACGACTGCGGGGCCCAGGCCTGGGTGCGCGGCTGGCTGGCCCGCGCCGCCCGGCGCGGCGGCGGCACGATGCACCTGGTCCTGCTCGACGTGACCCCGGACACCGCGCTGGCCGGCCAGCGCGAGCGCGGCCGCGGCGTCTCGCGGTACGCCTTCCTGCGCCACCGCACGGCCGCCGCCCGGCTGCTGCGCGCGGTGGAGCGGGGGGAGCTGCCGGAGGGCTGCGGCTCGGCGACCCTGCTCGACCGGGACGCGGCGGACGCGCTGCGCCGGATCGGCTTCGCGGGCTGACCGGCTCCGGACGCGCTGCGCCGGATCGGCTTCGCGGGCTGACCGGCTCCGGCCGGTGCGGGCCCGGCGAGACGCCCGTGCCCCGGTACCCGCTAGCCTTGCCGGTCAGAGCAGTGGTTCCCAGCAGGCGGTAGGCAGATGGACTTCCCGGCGGACTTCCCCGCGGATCTTCCCGCGGACTATCCGGCACAGGCGCACCCCCACCCGCACGGCGGATGGCCCGGCAACGAGCTGGAGGAGGTGCTGTCGGCCTCCCTCGGCGTCCCCTCGGCCGGCGCCCGGATCGTCGAGGTCCTGGGGCGCAGCTTCGTGTGGGTCCCGCTGCCCAACGGCGGCGGCCCGAACAGCGGCCCGCTCGACCTGCCGACGCTGGAGGTCGAGGGCCAGGCCTATGTCCCGGTGTTCAGCTCCGAGGAGCAGCTCCGCCAGGCCGCCGGCTCCCAGATGCCCTACACCGTCGCGCCCGCCGTGGAGTTCGCGCGCGGCCTGCCCCCGCAGGTCGGGCTGGCCCTCAACCCGGACGGCGTGGTCGGCATCCCGCTGCCCCCGCCGGTCGTGGCCGAACTGTGCCGGACGGGACTGACCCCGCTCGACGGCCCCGCGAGCGGCGGCCGGGTCCGCCTCTACGAACCCGACTGGCAGGACGACCCGGTCGACTTCCTCTCCGCCGCCTCCGCCGAGTTCGCCGAGACCGGCGTGGTGCTCACCGCCCGCCGCTGCCTCGCCGTCATCGAGACCGCCGACCCGGTCCTGTTCGTCGGCGTCGAGCTCTCCCAGTGGGAGGGCGACCTGCGCATCCGCCCCATGGACGCCCTCGGCCGCGCGCTCGGCCGGGCCCCCGCCCCGTGGCCGGTCAACCTGATCCTCCTGGACGCGGCCCAGGACCCGGTGGGCGAGTGGATGCGCGAGAAGGTGCGGCCGTTCTACCAGCACGGCAACTGAGGGCCTCCCGGACGGGCCTGGGGGATCGCGTGGTGGCCCGCGGGCGGCCCGCGGCCGGGCGAGGACGGCAGGCGTCCCGGGCCCCCGGGCGGGCTTAAGCTAGGCCCTGTCGTCAAACTCCCGTCTGCCGTGCGACGCCAGGACCTGGGGCCCGTCGCGAGGCAGGCGGGACTTTCACCACAGGCCCGAGGGGCACGGCCGGGTCGAGGGGTTGCACAGAGGGGCGGTCGGTTCAAGGTGAGCGCAAGCGGCACGGCCGCGGCCGGGCAGGTCGAGCAGATGCTGCGCCAGGTCACGCCCGGGCGTTACGACGCCTACGAGGCACTCCTGCGTGCCCTCGCCACCCCCTCCTCCGGCCAGGTCTGGATGCTGCTCTGGCACGGTCAGGCCGGCTCGCCCGACGCCCAGTACGGCCACATGGAGGCCGACGGCCACGGCTACGCCCCCTGCGTGACCTCCGCCCAGGAGCTGTCGGCCAGCGGCTGGAACCGGTCGTACGAGGTGGTGGACGGCCTGGACGTCGCCCGCACCCTCTACCCCGACCACTACGGCCTCTGGCTCAACCCGCACGCGCCCGGCGGCGGCGTCGGCATCCCCTGGCTCGACCTGCGGCGCATCGCCGCCGGCCTGGACCGCCAGCCGGCCGGCCCGCTGCGGCTGGCGGAACCGGCCATCGAGATCCCGCAGTTCTACGCCCTGCTCGCGCAGAACGCGCACCGCACGCCCGCGGTCCGCTCGCTGCGCCGCGCCTGGGTGCAGCCGGCGCTCGGCGCCCCCTACCTCGCCATCGGCCTGGACGTGTACGACACCTCGCCGCAGGCCGTGGACTCGGTGCGCGCGATGATGCAGCAGTCCATCGGCGCGGTCCCCGACGGCCTGCCGGTGTCGACCGTCGCGATGTCCGACGAGTACGACCCGGTCGCGATGTGGCTGCGCGCCCAGGCGCGCCCGTTCTACGACCGTGAGGCCCACGCGGCCCCCGCCCAGGCCCCGGCGGCCGGGTACGGCTACCCGCCGGTTCACGGCGGCTACTGACCGGCCGCGCACACTCGCACCGCATCGTCATCACCGTCCGTGCACATCTCCCCGCGTAGACCGCGGACGAATGATGCCAAAAGGCGCAGTTTTGCCGTTCTGTCCCAACTGTCCCGCGTCCGAGGGCCGTTCATCGCCGTTCGGATAACGGAATCCCCAGGACAGCATCACGGTTGCGCATACATTCCCGGTCAGCTCTGGCGAGTGATCGTGAGCCCGTTGAAGACTCGCCTCTCAGACGCGAGGCCATCGATCCTGTGATCGAACCAATCCACAGATCCGCTGGACAGTTGGGCCGCAACCATCGGCGGCCGCCGCGCAGCAGGTAAGCGAACCAAGCCGTCCACAGCGGCGGGCAAAGGCCGGTCACCACCGGCGCGAGAGGGGTCAGGTCACTGTGACCGCACCGATCGAGACCACGGGGGCGGAGGCCGAAGCGCAGCCTGAGGCCGTGCTCGCCGGGGCCAAGAAGAGCCAGATCGAAGGGCGTTCACTCACCCAGATCGCCTGGACGCGGTTCAAGCGGGACAAGGTGGCCGTGGCGGGTGGCGTCGTGGTCATCCTGCTCGTCCTCATGGCGGTGCTCGCCAAGCCGATCGAGTGGGTCTTCGGGCTCGACCCCGACAAGTTCAACCAGGACCTCATCGACCCCGCCCTGCTGGCCCCCAAGGGTGCCTGGGGCGGCATGAGCATGGCCCACCCGCTGGGCATCGAGCCCCAGTACGGCCGCGACATGCTCGCCCGCATCATCGACGGCTCCTGGGTCTCCCTCCTGGTCGCCGGCGGCGCCACCCTCCTCTCGGTGATGATCGGCGTGGTGCTCGGTGTCGTCGCCGGGTACTACGGCGGCTGGGTGGACAGCCTCATCAGCAAGCTGATGGACACCTTCCTGGCCTTCCCGCTGCTGCTGTTCGCCATCGCCATCTCGGCTTCCGTGCAGGACGGCTTCTTCGGCCTCGACGGACTCTCGCTGCGCATCTGCGTGCTGATCTTCGTGATCGGCTTCTTCAGCTGGCCCTACATCGGCCGCATCGTGCGCGCCCAGACGATGAGCCTGCGCAAGCGGGAGTTCGTCGAGGCCGCGCAGAGCCTCGGGGCCCGGGGCCCGTACATCCTGTTCCGAGAGCTGCTCCCCAACCTCGTCGCGCCGATCCTCGTCTACTCGACGCTGATCATCCCGACGAACATTCTCTTCGAGGCCGCGCTGAGCTTCCTCGGAGTGGGTATCGCTCCGCCGCAGGCCTCCTGGGGCGGAATGCTCAGCAACGCCGTGGATCTCTACACAGCTGATCCGCAGTTCATGTTCGTGCCCGGTCTGGCGATCTTCATCACCGTCCTGGCATTCAACCTGCTGGGTGACGGGCTGCGTGATGCCCTCGACCCTCGCAGCAAGTGATCCATCGATAGAGGGGGTCTTCCTCACGTGAAGACGAGAAGGGTAACCGCGGCCGTGGCGTCCGTCATGGTGCTCTCCCTGGGTGCCGCCGCGTGCGGCCCCGGCGGGGGCGGCAGCGACAAGGGCTCCGGTGGCAGCGGTAAGAAGGATGCGGCGCTGGACTCCATCGTCAACGCGTCGAGCAAGAAGGGGGGGACGGTCAACCTCGAGGACTCGGACGTGCCGGACTCCCTGGACCCGGGCAACACGTACTACGGCTTCGTGCAGAACTTCTCGCGTCTGTACGCCCGTACGCTCGTCACGTTCAAGCCGGCCGCGGGCAAGGACGGCCTCACGGTCGTCCCTGACCTCGCGACCTCCCTCGGCAAGGCCAGTGCCGACGCGAAGACCTGGACCTACCACCTGCGTTCGGGCCTGAAGTTCGAGGACGGGACCCCGATCACGTCCAAGGACGTCAAGTACGCGATCGAGCGCTCCAACTTCGCGCCCGAGGCCCTGTCCAACGGCCCGACGTACTTCAAGGCGTACCTCGAGGGCGGCGACAAGTACAAGGGCCCCTACAAGGACAAGTCGGCCGAGGGCCTGAAGTCCATCGAGACGCCGGACGACACCACGATCGTCTTCCACCTGGCGAAGCCCTTCGCGGACTTCGACTACCTGGCGACCTTCTCCCAGACGGCCCCCGTGCCGCAGGCGAAGGACGACGGCGCGAAGTACGTCCAGCACATGGTCTCCTCCGGCCCCTACAAGTTCGCCTCGTACGAGGAGGGCGCCAGCGCCAGCCTCGTCCGCAACCCGAACTGGGACCCGAAGACGGACCCGATCCGCAAGGCTCTGCCGGACAAGATCAACGTCAAGTTCAAGGTCAACCCGGTCTCGATCGACAACAACCTGCTTGCCGACAAGACCACGGCCGACATCACCGGTGCCGGTGTCCAGGCGCAGACCCAGCCGCGCGTCCTGAGCGGCAAGTACGCCAAGCAGACGGACAACTCGTACGCGGGTGCCACCGGCTACATGGCGCTGAACCTGCACGTGAAGCCGTTCGACAACGTCCACTGCCGCAAGGCCGTCCAGTGGGCCGTCGACAAGCAGTCGGTCATCGACGCCGCGGGCGGCTCGCCCAAGGGCGACGTGGCCACCACGCTGCTGCCGCCGTCGGTCAACGGCTACACCAAGTTCGACAGCTACGCGACCCAGGGCAGCAAGGGTGACGTGGCCAAGGCCAAGGACGAGCTGAAGCAGTGCGGCAAGCCCAACGGCTTCGCCACCACGCTGACGGCCCGCTCCGACCGCCCCGTCGAGGTGGCGATGGCCACGGCCATCCAGAACTCGCTGAAGGCCGCCGGCATCAAGGTCGACATCAAGCAGTTCCCCTCCGGCAAGTACTTCGCCAACTTCGCCGGTGTCCCGAGCTACGTCCACCAGCACAAGCTCGGCATGATGATGATGGCGTGGGGCGCCGACTGGCCGACCGGCTACGGCTTCCTGGACCAGATCATCGACGGTTCGGCCATCAAGCCCTCGGGCGGCAACAACCTGATGGAGCTGAACGACCCGAAGATCAACAAGGCTCTGTCCGACGCCATCGCCAACACCGACGCCGCGGCCCGCACCAAGGCCTGGGGCGACATCGACAAGATGGTCATGGACAACGGCTCGGTCGTCCCGCTGATCTACCGCAAGAACCTGCTGATCAGGCCTACGTCCGCGACCAACGTCACGGTCACGCAGGCGTACCTCGGCATGTACGACTACACGCTGCTGGGCTCCTCCAAGTAACCAGCAGGCCGGATTCCTGAAAGGCAGGTGAAGGCACCGGGTGGCCGGGACGGACACACTCCGTCCCGGCCACCCGGAGCCGCACAGCTGTGGCTGCGTACATCATCCGACGCGTCTTCGGCGCCGTGGTACTGCTGCTGGTGGTCAGCGCAGTCACCTTCGCAATCTTCTTCCTGGTCCCCCGCCTGGGCGGCCAGACAGCCACTCAGCTGGCCACCCAGTACGTCGGCAAGGACGCCAACCCCGAGTCCATCGCCGCGATCAAGAAGAACCTGGGTTTCGACCAGCCCATCTACGTCCAGTACTGGGACTACATCAAGGGCCTGTTCGTCGGCGCCGACTACAAGTTCGGCCCTGATGCCTCCCACTGCGACGCTCCGTGCTTCGGCTACTCCTTCAAGAGTCACGTCGAGGTGTGGCCGCAGCTCCTGAAGCGCATCCCGGTCTCCTTCTCGCTGGCCGTCGGCGCGGCGGTGATCTGGCTGATCTTCGGTGTGACCACCGGTGTCGTCTCGGCGCTGCGCAAGGGCAAGCCCATCGACCGCATCTCGATGTTCATCGCGCTCGCCGGCGTCTCCCTCCCGATCTTCTTCACCGGTCAGGTCATCAACGCGCTGTTCGTCTACCAGTGGCCCATCTGGGACAGCACGGACTACGTGCCGTTCACCGAGAACCCGGCCGACTGGGCCTGGCACATGCTGCTGCCCTGGATCAGCCTCGCCTTCCTCTTCTCCGCCACGTACGCCCGGCTCACCCGCGCGGGCATGCTGGAGACGATGAGCGAGGACTACATCAGGACCGCCAGGGCCAAGGGCCTGCGGGAGAGCACGGTCGTGACGAAGCACGGTCTGCGGTCCACGCTGACCCCGATCGTCACCATCTTCGGCATGGACTTCGGCACCCTCGTCGGCACCGCGGTGCTCACCGAGACCGTCTTCTCCCTGCAGGGCATCGGTGCGTACTCGATCCAGGCCATCAAGGACAACGACCTGCCCATCGTGATGGCGGTGACCCTGGTCGCCGCGTTCTTCATCGTCTTCTGCAATCTCCTCGTCGACCTGGTGTACGCAGCCATCGACCCCCGCGTGAGGTACTCGTGAGCAAGCTCGACAAGGCGGCGCTGGGCGAACCGGCCCCCGTCGCCCCCTCCGATGCCGACGACGCGTTCCTCTCCGTTCGCGATCTGCGCATCCACTTCGACACCGACGACGGTCTGGTCAAGTCCGTGGACGGCGTCAGCTTCGACGTGCGCCGGGGCAGGACCCTGGGCATCGTGGGCGAGTCCGGTTCGGGCAAGTCCGTCACCTCGCTGGGCCTGATGGGCCTGCACCGCTCGGCCAACGCCAAGGTCTCCGGCGAGGTCTGGCTGGACGGGCAGGAGCTGATCGGCGCCGACCCCGACGCGGTGCGCCGGCTGCGGGGCCGGAAGATGGCGATGATCTTCCAGGACCCGCTGTCCGCGATGCACCCGTACTACACCGTCGGGACGCAGATCGTGGAGGCCTACCGGGTCCACCACAAGGTCACCAAGAAGGCCGCTCGGCAGCGTGCGATCGAGATGCTGGACCGCGTGGGCATCCCGGAGCCGGGCAAGCGGGTGGACAGCTACCCGCACGAGTTCTCCGGCGGTATGCGCCAGCGCGCGATGATCGCGATGGCGCTGGTGAACAACCCCGAACTGCTGATCGCCGACGAGCCGACCACCGCGCTGGACGTCACCGTGCAGGCGCAGATCCTCGACCTGATCCGGGATCTGCAGAAGGAGTTCGGCTCCGCGGTCATCATGATCACGCACGACCTCGGTGTGGTCGCCGAGATCGCCGACGACCTGCTGGTCATGTACGGCGGCCGCTGCGTGGAGCGCGGATCGGCCGACGAGGTGTTCTCCGCGCCGCGTCATCCCTACACCTGGGGCCTGCTGGGCTCGATGCCCCGGCTCGACCGTGATCAGACCGACCGGCTCATCCCGATCACGGGCTCCCCGCCCTCCCTGATCAACGTCCCGTCCGGCTGCGCCTTCAACCCGCGCTGCCCGTACGCCGACGTCCCGAAGGACAACGTCACCCGCACGGTCCGCCCCGAGCTGACCGAGGTCGGCCGCGGGCACTGGGCGGCCTGCCACATGACGCAGGAGCAGCGGGAGCGTATCTGGACCGAAGAGATTGCGCCGAAGCTGTGAGCGAGGAAAAGGCAGTGAGCATCCCTGCGCAGAGTGACGGTGCCGCCCTCGACGGCAAGGCCCCGGCGGGCAAGGCCCCGTCGGGCGAGGCCCTGCTGAAGGTGACCGGGCTGCAGAAGCACTTCCCCATCCGGAAGGGACTGATGCAGCGCCAGGTCGGCGCGGTACGGGCCGTCGACGGCATCGACTTCGAGGTCCGCAAGGGCGAGACCCTGGGCGTCGTGGGCGAGTCGGGCTGCGGCAAGTCGACGATGGGCCGCCTGATCACCCGGCTGCTGGAACCGACGGCGGGCAAGGTCGAGTTCGAGGGCAAGGACATCACGCACCTCGGCGTCGGTGGGCTGCGCCCGATGCGCCGCGACGTGCAGATGATCTTCCAGGACCCGTACTCGTCGCTGAACCCCCGCCACACCATCGGCACCATCGTCGGGGCCCCCTTCAAGCTCCAGGGCGTCCAGCCCGAGGGCGGCGTCAAGAAGGAGGTCCAGCGTCTGCTGTCGGTGGTCGGACTCAACCCCGAGCACTACAACCGCTACCCGCACGAATTCTCCGGCGGTCAGCGCCAGCGCATCGGCATCGCCCGCGCGCTCGCGCTCAACCCCAAGCTCGTGGTGGCCGACGAGCCGGTGTCCGCGCTGGACGTGTCGATCCAGGCGCAGGTGGTGAACCTCCTCGACGACCTCCAGGAGGAGCTCGGCCTGACGTACGTGATCATCGCGCACGACCTGTCGGTCGTCCGGCACGTCTCGGACCGGATCGCGGTGATGTACCTGGGCAAGATCGTCGAGCTGGCGGACCGCGAATCGCTGTACAAGGCGCCGATGCACCCGTACACCAAGGCGCTGATGTCGGCGGTGCCGATCCCGGACCCGAAGCGCAAGAACGCCAAGAGCGAGCGGATCCTGCTCAAGGGCGACGTCCCCTCGCCGATCGCGCCGCCGAGCGGCTGCCGCTTCCACACCCGGTGCTGGAAGGCCACGGAGATCTGCCGGACGACCGAGCCGCCGCTCAAGGAGCTGAAGCCCGGTCAGCAGGTGGCCTGCCACCACCCGGAGAACTTCGAGGACCAGGCCCCGCAGGAGACGGTGCTGCTGTCGGCCGCGAAGGAGGCGGCCGAGCTGGTCTCCGACGAGGTCCTGGCGGAGTCGGCCGCGACCTCGGCGGCGGTGGCCGCGGAAGTGGGCGCCCCCGAGCCGGAGCCGGCGGAGGCGGAGGCCACGGAGACGGGGTCCCCGGCTGCCGTGGACCCCGCGACCGAGGCGGCCGGATCGGCCGGATCGGACGGGGCTGCTGAGGCGACCGAGCCGGCGGAGGCTGCTGAGGCGGCGGAGCCGGCCGAGGAGCCCGTCGCCGAGTCCGGGTCCGAGCCGGCCGAGGAGCCTGCCGCGGCCGAGTCCGCCGAGGACGCTGCGGAGGCCCCCGCCCCGGAGGCGCCCGAGGCGACCGGGACGCCGGAGACTCCGGAGGCTCCGGAGACGCCGGGTGCTCCGGAAGCTCCCAAGAGCGCCGACCGTCAGGAGTCAACTGACAAGTAAGGCATGACCAGTTGGCAAAGTCATGCACATGACCGAACGGGAGAGCGCAGAGTCGAGCGTGTCCGTCTGATGGGCACATCCGAAGGGACGACTCATGGCACTCTCCCGTTCGGCACGCTTAACGGCTCTCGCCACCGCGGTGGCCTCCTCCTTCCTCGTCGCCGCCGCCAAGCCCCCCACCCCGGGCGCCGACGGCATCGGCGACACCTACTTCCCGCGCCTGGGCAACGGCGGCTACGACGCCCGCCACTACGCCCTGGACCTCGCCTACGACCCGGCCACCGGCCGCCTGGACGGCCGTACCACGCTCACCGCCCGGGCCACCCAGAACCTGTCCTCCTTCGACCTGGACCTGCAGCGGCTGGAGGTCGCCCGGGTCGAGGTGAACGGCAGACGGGCCGCCTTCACCCGCGACGGCGACGAACTGCGCGTCACCCCGCGCGGCGCCCTGGCGAAGAACCGGACCTTCACGGCCGCCGTCACCTACGGCGGCACACCCGAACCCCTGAACGGCCCCATCGTCTTCGGCTCCGACTACGGCTGGATGAAGACCGACGACGGCGTCTTCGTCGCCTGCGAGCCCAACGCCGCCTCCACCTGGTTCCCCTCCAGCGACCACCCCGCCGACAAGGCCACCTACGACATCCGGATCAAGGCGCCCCGGGGCCTGACCGGCGTCTCCAACGGCCGGCTCGTCTCGACGTACGACAAGGGCGGCTCGACGTACACCCACTGGCGCGAGAGCAGGCCCATGGCGACCTATCTCGCGACCGCCACCATCGGGAAGTTCGACGTGCGGACCGGGAAGACCCCCTCGGGCATCCCGATCTACGTCGCCACCGACCCGAAGCTGGAGAACGGCAGCGCCGTCGACGTGTACGCCGTCACCGCCGCCGCCACCGACTACTGGTCGCAGGTCTTCGGGCCGTACCCGTTCGAGGAGACCGGCGCGATCGTCGACGACATGCCGGAGGCCGGGTTCTCGCTGGAGGTGCAGAGCAAGCCCGCCTACTCGGCCGTGCGCAACGAGTCGACCATCGTGCACGAGCTGGCCCACCAGTGGTTCGGCGACTCGGTGTCGGTGGAGCGCTGGAAGGACATCTGGCTCAACGAGGGCTTCGCCACCTACGCCCAGTGGCTGTGGGCCGAGCACCAGGGCACCCGCTCGGCGCACGACTCCTTCCGCGCCGCCTACGACTCCCGCCCGGCCGACAGTCCCTTCTGGCAGATCGAGGTCGCCGACCCGCGGCGGGACACGATGTTCGCCACGGCCGTCTACCAGCGCGGCGCGATGACCCTCCAGATGCTGCGCGAGCGCATCGGCGACCCGGCCTTCTTCCGGCTGCTGCCCGCCTGGACGAGGCTGCACCGCTACGGCAACGCGAACACGGCCGGCTTCATCCGGCTCGCCGAGCGTGTCTCCGGGCAGCAGCTCGACGATCTGTTCCAGAAGTGGCTCTTCACCACAGGGAAACCCGCCCTCTGAACCTTGCATAGCAAGGTCGGCACCCGATTCTGAGTAAGAATGTGGGGGTGCTACAGCAACTGTTCAGTCCCTCCGTCCAGCACACGCTCGACGTGATCGGCATCTTCGTGTTCGCCATCTCCGGCGCGCTGCTGGCCGTCCGCAAGAACTTCGACGTCTTCGGCATCGCCGTGCTCGCCGAGGTCACCGCGCTGGGCGGAGGGCTGTTCCGCGACCTGGTCATCGGCGCCGTGCCGCCGGCCGCCTTCACCGACCTCGGCTACTTCATCACCCCGCTGTTCGCCGCGCTGCTGGTGTTCTTCCTGCATCCGCACGTGGAGCGCATCCAGGTGGCGGTCAACGTCTTCGACGCGGCCGGCCTCGGCCTGTTCTGCGTCGCCGGGACCACCAAGGCGTACGCGTACGGCCTGAACCTCACCGCGTCGGCGACCCTGGGCCTGGCCACCGCGGTGGGCGGCGGTGTGCTGCGGGACGTGCTCGCCAACGAGGTGCCGTCGCTGCTGCGCTGGGACCGCGACCTGTACGCGGTCCCGGCGATCGTCGGCGCCACCATGGTGGTGCTCTGCATCCACTACGACACGCTGACCCCGTTCACCAGCGGGCTCGCGGTGGTCACCGCCTTCGTCCTGCGCCTGCTCGCGATGAAGTTCCACTGGCGAGCTCCGCGGGCGTGGAACCGCCGGTCGACGGTCCGGGAGGAGTGACCGTGCCGGGACGGGCGCCGGGGCGACCGCCGGGCCGGGGCGCCAGCTCCGCGGTCAGCCAACGGAACACCGTCGGCACCTGCGGGCGCCACAGCGCCATGCTGTGGCCGCCCGCGCTGCGCGGCAGGAACACCACGCGCACGGTCGTCGGCGGCTTCGCGATCTGCTCCAGGGCCACGCCCGCCTGGTACCCGTCGCCGGACTCGCCCGAGAGGTAGAGGGCGACGCGCGGCGGCCTGCGGTACCCGCGCAGCAGGAAGTACGGATTGTTCGCCCGGCGCAGCTGCACGTTCTGGGCGGCCAGCGAGGCGCGCTCGCCGATCGGGTCGTTGTACCCGGACAGGCTCACCGCGGCCCGGTAGCGGTCGGGGTGGGCGACGGCGAGTTTGACCGCGCAGTGCGCCCCGGCCGAGTAGCCCGCGGTCGCCCAGCCGTTCGGCCCGGGCTCGGCACGGAAGTTGTCCGTGATCATCTTCGGTACGTCGATGCTCAGCCAGCTGTCCGCGTTCACGGTGCCCGGGATGTTGGCGCAGCCCGTGTCCACCTTGGCGATCAGGTTGGTGCGCGGGGCCACCAGGATGAACGGCGCGACCCGCCCGCTGCGCATCAGCGGGAGCAGTTGCTCGTGCACCTTCAGGGAGCCGAACCAGGCCTTCGCCGAGCCCGGGTAGCCGGACAGCAGTTCGACCACGGGGAACTTCCTGGTGCGGTACGCGGGGTCGTCGTACTGCGGCGGCAGCCAGACGTAGACCTCGGCGCCCACCCCGGAGACCCGGCCCTTGAGCTGGGTGACCCGGACGCCGCCGGCCGCGCGCATCCCCGGCCCCTCGGCCGGACCGAACTCCTGCCGCACCTTCGGCAGCTTCCGGTAGGCGATGCCGCCCGTGCCGTCGGCGCCCAGGTCGGCGGCCTGCTGTACGTGGTTGCCCGTGCCGAGCAGGTCGGCCCAGTTGTCGTACAGGTTGTTGGCGTTGTTGACCAGGACGAAGACCAGGGTGACGGCCGTGGCCTGGGCGAACAGCAGCATCAGCACCCGGGCGGCGGCGCGCAGCGCCCGCGGCCCCGGCAGCCGCGACCACAGGACGAGCGGCAGGGCGAGGGCGACGGCCGCGAGCACGACGGTGGTGTACAGGAACGCGGTCCCGGTGAGGCTCATGTCCCCATAGAGGGATTGCGGAGGGCTCGGGTTACGGGCGTGTACGGACACTTACCGAGAAATTGCCGGACCCTCACCCGGGATTCGGTGTCGCGGGGGGATCGCGAGAGGCAAAGCTACCGCTTAGTAGTTACCTGTTGTACGGTTCACGCATGCCAGAAGCAGCTTCCGCCCCGGCCACGCGGGCCACGATCGGCGACAGTGAGTTCGACCGCGACACCGCGCTCGTCCGGCGCGCCCCCGGCGTCTACGACATCGACCTCTCCGCCGGCTGGACGATCATCAACGCCGTCAACGGCGGCTATCTGCTGGCCGTGCTCGGCCGTGCGCTCGCGGACGCTCTGCCGCACCCGGACCCGTTCACCGTCTCGGCGCACTACCTGACCGCGTCCCAGCCGGGCCCGGCCGTCGTCCGCACCGACGTCGTCCGCACCGGCCGCACCCTCTCCACCGGCCAGGCCTCCCTCTTCCAGTACGACGAAGAAGGCCGCGAGGTGGAGCGCATCCGCGTCCTGGCCTCCTACGGCGACCTGGACACGCTGCCCGAGGACGTCCGCACCACGGCGGCCCCGCCCGCGATCCCGCCGATGGGGCAGTGCTTCGGGCCCGAGGACGGTCCCGCCCCGGTCTCCGGCAGCTCGGCCATCGCCGACCGCCTGATGCTCAAACTGGACCCGGCCACCCTCGGCTGGGCACTCGGCGCGCCCTCCGGCAAGGGGGAGATGCGGGCGTGGTTCGGGCTCGCCGACGACCGGGACGCCGATCCGCTCTCCCTGCTGCTGGCGGTGGACGCGCTGCCCCCGACCGCGTTCGAGATCGGCCTGACCGGCTGGGTCCCGACGGTCGAGCTGACCGTGCACGTCCGCTGCCGCCCGGCGCCGGGTCCCCTGCGCGTCTCCATCACCACCCGCAACCTCGCCGGCGGCTTCCTGGAGGAGGACGCCGAGGTCTGGGACAGCGCCGACCGCCTCGTCGCCCAGTCCCGCCAGTTGGCCCGCGTCCGGCTGGGCTGAGCGGTCCCCGCGGCGGTCCGGCCGGCCCGGGGGTCTCGCCTCCCGGCGCCGGCCGGCCGCCGCCCGGCGCGCGTCACTCCCGGCCGAGCCAGTGACGGCGCCCGACGCTGATCAGCCGCAGCTGGCGGGTGGCGAGCAGGGTCACGTGCTCCCGGTCCTCCGCCGGGGAGTCCAGCGCCTCCAGGAAGAGCGAGGCGGTGATCAGCATCTGGTCCACGTACAGATGGGCGAGCATCAACAGGTCGTCGTCGCTCCACCCCTCCGACTGCGGGTCCTTGGCGAGTTCGGCCTTCACCTCCCGTGCGAACCGCAGCAGTTGCTCCCGGATGGCCTCCCGGACCGGCTGCACCCCGCCGTGCCGCTCGCGGGCGACGAACCGGACATGTGCGGGGAACGCGTCCACGTGACGGGCGATCAGCTCGATGGCACGCGTGATGCGCTCCTCGCTGTCGCCGGCCGTGGCCACCGTCGTCCGGATCATCGGGTGCAGGCTGCCCAGCGCCTCCTCGACCAGTGCCACGCCGAGGTCCGCCGTGGAGCGGAAGTGCCGGTAGAAGGCGGTCGGCGCGACGCCGACGGCGCGCGTGACCTCGCGCAGGCCCAGGCTGCTCAGGCTCTGCTCCTCCAGCAGCCCCAACGCCGCGTCCAGGAGGGCCTGTCGGGTCTTCTGCTTCTGGGCCTGCCGGACGCCGAGAGTGTGACTCATACCATACAGTTAACAACTGTTCTCTGAAATTTCCAAGCCCTGGGCGCGCTAGACTCAGAAGTCAGTGAACAACTGTAACTACATCCGTTCACCGAGACTTCGCGGGCGGCCGTCCGAAGGCCCCCCGAAGCACGTTGGAGGGGGATTCGATCCCATGCTGTTCCTCGTCGCCGCACTTCTGCTGTTCGGCGTCGTGCTGGGCACCGTCGCCCACGCGCCGCTCGACTTCACCGTCGTCACCGCCGTCGTGATCGCCGTCTGGCTCGGGGGCTTCGCGCTCCGCGAGCGTCTCGGCCGCCGTCGCGGCACGTCGGCCCGCTGACCCCGCGACCGGACACCGCCCCGTCCGGGCGGCGGTCCGGCCCGAGCGACCTCAACGTCCTTACGCCCACAGGGAGCTGACCCGTCATGCACCTCACCGCACCGGCCACCCGCCCGACCGGCAGGCGCGACGCCGACGGCATGGCCGTCGCGTCCTTCGTTCTCGGCCTGCTCGGCCTGCTCGTCCTCAACCTCTTCCTCGGCCCCATCGCCATCGCCCTGGCCGCCGTGGCCCTGTGGCGCGGCACGGCCCGCCGCGGCCGCGCCTACCTCGGCCTCGGCCTGGGCGTCGCCGACCTCCTCGTGCTGCTCGCCTTCGTGCAGGCGGACAGCACCGTGTCGTGGAGCTTCTGAGCCGGCTCCTGCCGGCCACGGCGATCCGCGGTCCCGCCCCCGAGGACGACGGGGACGGGTCCCCCTGCGGCGTCGACCGGCCTCGAGCCGGGGCCGCCCGAACGCGCCCCGTAGAATCGGCGTCACCATGGCATACCTCGACCACGCCGCGACCACCCCCATGCTCCCGGAGGCGGCAGAGGCACTGACCGCCGCGCTGGGCGTCACCGGCAACGCCTCCTCCCTCCACGCATCCGGCCGCAGGGCCCGCCGCACGGTCGAGGAGTCCCGCGAGGCCCTCGCCGAGGCCCTCGGCGCCCGCCCCAGCGAGGTCGTCTTCACCTCCGGCGGCACCGAGGCCGACAATCTCGCCGTCAAGGGTCTGTACTGGTCCCGCCGCGCCGCCGACCCGCGCCGCACCCGCGTCCTGGCCAGCCCCGTCGAGCACCACGCGGTGCTCGACGCCGTGCACTGGCTCGGCGAGCACGAGGGCGCCACCGTCGAGTACCTCCCGGTCGACTCCTACGGCCGCGTCCACCCCGGCGCCCTGCGCGAGGCGATCGCGCGCGACCCCGGCGACGTCGCCCTCGCCACCGTCATGTGGGCGAACAACGAGATCGGCACCGTGCTGCCGATGCGGGAACTGGCAGACGTGGCTGCGGAGTTCGACGTCCCCCTGCACTCCGACGCGGTCCAGGCCTTCGGCCAGGTGCCGCTCGGCTTCGCCGCCTCGGGCCTCGCCGCGATGACCGTCTCCGGCCACAAGGTCGGCGGTCCGTACGGCATCGGCGCCCTGCTCCTCGGCCGCGAGCACACCCCCGTACCCGTGCTGCACGGCGGCGGGCAGGAGCGGCACGTCCGCTCCGGCACCCTCGACGTCCCCGCGATCGCCTCCTTCGCGGTGGCCGGCCGGCTCGCCGCCGAGCGGCGCGAGTGGTTCGCCCGGGAGATCGGCGCGCTGCGGGACGCCCTGATCACCGCGGTCCGCACGGCGGTGCCGGACGCGATCCTGGGCGGGGACCCGGTGGACCGCCTGCCGGCCAACGCCCACTTCACCTTCCCCGGCTGCGAGGGCGACTCCCTGCTGCTCCTGCTGGACGCGCAGGGCATCGAGTGCTCCACCGGTTCCGCCTGCACCGCGGGCGTCGCCCAGCCCAGTCACGTGCTGCTCGCCACCGGCACCGACCCCGACCTCGCCCGCGGCACCCTGCGCTTCTCGCTCGGCCACACCTCCACACAGGCGGACGTCGAGGCGGTCGCCAAGGCCATCGGCCCGGCGGTGGAACGGGCCCGCGTGGCCGGCCTGAGCTAGGGGGTCCGGGGCCGCCTCAGTGAGGCGGGGGCCCCGGCATGGAGCAGCGGGAACCCGGGCACAAAAAAGCGACCTACGAGGCGGGTTCCCTTCGCCGGTATTGTCCGGATCAGGTAATGGGGGTCGCCTTCCGATCTCTCGATCTTCCGGCCTCTCAGCCCGACCGTCGATGTCGGCACCGGCGGAAATCGAAACCTCACGCCGAAGTCGGCTACTCCGCTCGAACTCCCTCACTCGTCCCGTAGGCCTATGTTCAGGATATAACCCCAGGAAACGGGCGCAACGGGTGCAGACGGAATATTCATGATTTTCTTCCCGAATCGCTCACCAGGCGCAGATACCGGCCCCAGTCCCAGTGCGGCCCCGGATCCGTGTGGTCGGTGCCCGGCACCTCCACGTGCCCGACGATGTGCTCCCGGTCGACGGGTATGCCGTACCGCGCGCAGATCCGGGCCGTCAGCCGCGCCGAGGCGGCGTACATCGCGTCCGTGAAGGACGCGGCGTCCTCGACGAAGCCCTCGTGCTCGATGCCCACGCTCCGTTCGTTGTACCTCCGGTTGCCGGCGTGGAAGGCCACGTCCAGCTCGCGGACCAGCTGCGTGACACGCCCGTCCCGGCGGACGACGTAGTGGGCCGCGGCCGCGTGCTCCGGGTCCTGGAAGACCTTCACCGCGCTCGCGTAGTCGCCCTGGGTCACATGGACGACGATCCGGTCGACCGGGTAGTCCGCCGGGCGGTCGGCCCGCCGGTAGTTCGCCGGGGAGGCCGCCACCCACCTGGCGCCCCGGAAGTCGACCGCGCCCGCGACCCGCGGCTTCTCCACACCCGGCAGCCGCCACCACAGCCGGGCCAGCTCCGCGCGCCCCAGCGCGATCCCGCCCACGGCCGCCGCCGCGCCGCCGACGAGCAGGGCCCGCCGCCCCAGCCGCCGCTCCGCGCCCTCGCCGTCCGCGTCCCTCGTCGCCCCCATGTGATCGTCAACGGATGTCCGGCGCCCCCGGTTCCCGTGGCCCCGTACCCTGGAGGGGTTATGACTGAGACCCCGCAGCGCCCCCTCCGCGTCCTCGCCGCCATGTCGGGCGGCGTCGACTCCGCCGTCGCCGCCGCGCGCGCCGCGGAAGCCGGCCACGACGTGACCGGCGTCCACCTCGCGCTCTCCGCGAACCCGCAGTCCTTCCGCACGGGCGCGCGGGGCTGCTGCACCATCGAGGACTCGCGCGACGCCCGCCGGGCCGCGGACGTCATCGGCATCCCCTTCTACGTCTGGGACCTCGCCGACCGCTTCCGCGAGGACGTCGTCGAGGACTTCGTCGCCGAGTACGAGGCCGGCCGCACCCCCAACCCGTGCCTGCGCTGCAACGAGAAGATCAAGTTCGCCGCGCTGCTGGACAAGGCGCTGGCGCTCGGCTTCGACGCGGTCTGCACCGGCCACTACGCGAAGGTGATCCTCCACGAGGACGGCACCCGCGAGCTGCACCGCGCCTCCGACATGGCCAAGGACCAGTCCTACGTCCTCGGCGTGCTCGACGACCGGCAGCTCGCCCACGCGATGTTCCCGCTCGGGGACACCGTCACCACCAAGGACGAGATCCGCGCGGAGGCCGAGCGCCGCGGCCTCGCGGTGGCCAAGAAGCCCGACTCGCACGACATCTGCTTCATCGCCGACGGCGACACCCAGGGTTTCCTGGCCCAGCGGCTGGGCCGGAGCGAGGGCGACATCGTCGACGAGTCAGGCGCCAGGGTGGGCACCCACGAGGGCGCGTACGGCTTCACCATCGGCCAGCGCAAGGGCCTGCGGATCGGCACCCCGGCCCCCGACGGCAAGCCGCGCTACGTCCTGGACATCTCCCCGGTGACCAACACGGTCACGGTCGGCCCGGCCTCCGCCCTGGACGTCACCGGCCTCACCGCGATCCGGCCGCGCTGGTGCGGCGCCGCCCCGGTCGGGCCCGGCACCTACACCGCCCAGCTGCGCGCGCACGGCGGCGAGACCGAGGTCCGCGCCGAACTCGTCGACGGCGAGCTGCGGGTGGGCTTCACCGAGCCGGTGCGCGGCGTCGCCCCCGGCCAGGCGATCGTCCTCTACGACGGCACCCGCGTGGTCGGCTCGGCGACGATCGCCTCGACGGTCCGTGCGCAGGACCCGGCCGAGGACACGGCCACGGCGGTGTGAGGCCCGGGCCGAGCGCGGGACGGGCGCTCGCGGTCGCGTCACACCCTTCGGCGACGACACACCTGGGGCCTGTCCGGCGGATCAAGTCGCAGAGAGGCAACGGCGCCTCATCAGCGCAGACGGGCGTGCTAGACCCCGCGTCACCAGCCTGCCCGAACAACACACCTAGTCCCAGTCCCACATCACCCCCACATGCCCGGGGCGGGTCTCCGGCTCCAGGACGTGCACCGTGCCGTACGCGTTCAGCGTCAGGTCGGCGACGAACTCCCGCGGTGCCTGCAACGAGGGCCGCCCGAACCGTCGGCACCGCACCGGCAGCGCCGCCCTGTCGAAGGCGACCTGCAGCACATAGCTGCCGCCCCCGTACGTGAAGCCGCGAGAGTACTCGCGGCTCGGCTCGCCCGTGCCGTCCTCGAAGCGGTACCGCAGCACCGCCGTCGAACCCGCCGCCAGCCGCGCGTCGAACAGCAGCTCCGCGACCACCACCGCGGCCTCCTGCGCCCGCCGCACCCGCCCGACCCGGCAGTTCTCCAGGCCCAGCACCCGCACCCGAGGCTTCGGCCGGGACTCCGCCCGCGCTGCCACCGTGGCCGCGGCGGCGGACCGGGAGTCCGGCCCGGACACCGGCACCCCGGCCGGCCTCGGCGTCGCCGGTGCCGGGCTCGCCCCGGGCGCCGTGCTCGCCGGGCGAAGGCTGCTGCGAGGCCCGGGATCGCGGTGACCTGACCCCCCGCGACCCGAGAGAGCGCGTACGACGACGGCCCCACACGCCGTCGGCGCGCACCGGGGGACGAGGACGGGCCGGGCCGGGCCCCACACCGGCCCGTCCCCGAACCGCCGCCGGGCCCTTCTCGGACGGGTACGGCGTGTGCGCGCCCGGGCCGAGCGGCGCGCGCGGGCATCGCCGTGCGCCTACGAAGCCGCCCCTGCCGCGAAGAACTCCGCCAGCACCGGCGCCAGCACCTCCGCCTCCACGGCATGACTCTGGCCCTCCAGCGTGCGGTACGTGCCCTGGGCCGCGAGCTGGGCGACCTGCTGGGCCGCCACGCGCATCCACCCCGGGCTCGCGCCGCCCGCGACGGCCAGTACCGGCACCTTGATCGACGCCACCAGATCCCGCGGCACCAGGCCGTCGCCCATCACCGCGTCGTCGTAGGCGAGGGTCGGCGCGATCGACTCCATGCCGGCCCACATGGGTGCCTGGCGGGCGTTGGCGATCACCGCGGGGGCCAGCCCGGTCAGCCGCAGGAACAGCTCCACCGCGTCCCCGCGCCGGTCCTCCGCCAACGCCCTGTTCAGGTCCCTGGTGTACGTCGCGCGCTCCTCCGCGCCGCCCTCGTACACCGCGAACGGCGGCTCGTAGACGGCAACCTGACGCACCGGCAGTCCGCTCGCCGCCGCGCGCAGGGCCAGCGCCCCGCCCGAGGAGATGCCGTACAGCGCCGCCTCGCCGCCCACCGCCTCGATCAGCGCCGCGAGGTCCTCGACCTCGCGCTCCACCGCGTACGGCGCCGTGTCGCCGCTCCCGCCGCGGCCCCGGCGGTCGTAGACGACGGCGGCGAAGCGGCCGGAGAGAGCCGCCGCCAGCGGCGCCAGCGTGGCGCCCGTCGACATCGCGCCGCTGACGAGGACGACCACCGGGCCCTGGCCGGTGCGGTGGTGGGCGAGGAGGGTGCCGTCACGCGAGATGGTCTTGTTGTCCATGCCTGTGAAGACTGCCACGCCGCACCGGACTCATCGGGGAGGCGCCGGGCTCCGGTCGGTCACGGGCGTCGCCGCCGCCCGGCTCGCCGCCGGGTCACGTCACCTCCGCGTCGTAGAAGCAGAGGTGGTCCTTGATCTCGGCGACGTCCGGCTTCGGGTCGGGGTACGCCCACACCAGGTCCGCAGCGTCCGGCAGCGACCAGTAGGACGCCGTGCCCTTGAAGGGGCAGTAGGTGTGCGAGTCGGACGGGGTCAGCAGGTCCAGGCGCACGTCCTGCGGCGGCAGGTAGTAGCGCGGGGGACAGCCGGTCTCGCGCAGCACCAGGGCCCGGTCGCTCTCCGCGAGAACCCGGCCGTCGTGCACCACGCGCACGTGCCCGCCGCTCGGCTCGATGGTGATCGTGTGTCCAAGGGTCATACCGGGACAGCGCCGCCGGGGCCGGACTTCTTCCCGCACTTCTTCCCGCGCGGGCGCACGTCTCACGCCCGCGTACCGTGGGGCCCATGAACATCTGCGTCTTCCTCTCCGCCGCCGACCTCGACGACCGCTACACGCGCCCCGCGCGGGACTTCGCCCGGCTGATCGGAAAGGGCGGCCACACCCTGGTCTGGGGCGGTTCCGACAGCGGGCTGATGAAGGTGGTCGCGGACGGCGTGCACGAGGCGGGCGGCCGGCTGGTCGGTGTCTCGGTCGACTTCCTGTCGGCCAAGGCCCGGCCCGGGGTGGACGACATGGTGATCGCGCGGGACCTCGCCGAGCGCAAGAAGCTGCTCCTGGCGAGGGCCGACGCCGTGGTGATCATGGTGGGCGGCACCGGCACCCTCGACGAGGCCACCGAGATCCTGGAGCTGAAGAAACACGGCCGGACCGAGAAGCCGGTGGTGCTGCTGAACACCGCCGGCTTCTACGACGGCCTCCAGGAGCAGTTCCGCCGCATGGAGGAGGAGGGGTTCCTGCCCCGGCCGCTCGCCGAGCTCGTGCACTTCGCGCAGGAGCCCGCGGGCGCGATGGCCTACCTGGAGGCGTCCGCGGCCGGTGCCCCGGGGCCCGTCGGCCGCTGAGCCGGTGATGCGACCATGGCGGGCATGGCAACTCATGTGATCACCGGAGCCGGTTCCGGCATCGGCGCGGCCGTGGCCCGCCGCCTGCACGCGCGCGGGGACGAACTCGTGCTGCACGCGCGCGACGCGGGCCGGGCGAAGGAACTGGCGGCCGAGTTCCCCGGCGCCCGTACGCTGGTCGGCGACCTCGCGGACCCGGACCGGCTCAGCTGGGCCTTCTCCCATCAGAGCCTCCCGGACCGGGTGGACACCCTGCTCCACGTCGCGGGCGTCGTCGACCTCGGCCCGGTGGGCGAGCTGACCCCGAAGACCTGGCACCACCAGCTCGACGTCAACCTCGTCGCCCCGGCGGAGCTGACCCGTCACCTCCTGCCCCAGCTGCGCGCCTCCCGCGGCCACGTGGTGTTCGTCAACTCGGGCGCCGGCCTGAGCGCGCACGCGAACTGGGCCGCGTACGCCGCTTCCAAGCACGGCCTGAAGGCCCTGGCCGACTCCCTGCGCCAGGAGGAGCACGGCAACGGCGTCCGCGTCACCTCGGTCTACCCCGGCCGCACGGCGAGCCCCATGCAGGCCAAGGTCCACCAGCAGGAGGGCAAGGAGTACGACGCCGGGCAGTGGATCGACCCCGAGTCGGTCGCGACGACGATCCTGATGTCCGTGGACCTGCCGCGGGACGCCGAGGTGAACGACCTGACGGTGCGGCCGGGCCGCTGACCGCCCGGCCGGTGCCGACGGCCGCGGCGGATTCCGTAGGCTTCCCGGGTGAGCGAAAACAGCCAGTTCAGGTTCGGTGCCGCCACCGGGGTGGGGTCCCTGCCCGGTGGGGACGCCCGGGAAGCCGCCAAGACAGTGACCGGGACCTTCGAGGACTTCCCGTTCCTGCCCGAGCTGCCCGGGCGCGGACCCGGCGCCGACATGGTCGGACGCACCGCGGGGATGCTCGTCGAGCTGTACGCGCGCGTGGAGCCCAGCGGCTGGCGGATCGGGGACCGGCCGGGCCGCGACACCCAGCGGGCCCGGTCCTGGCTGCGGGAGGACCTCGACGCGCTGGAGGAGTTCACCCAGGGCCACGAGGGACCGCTGAAGGTGCAGGCCGTCGGCCCCTGGACGCTGGCCGCCGCCCTCGAACTCAGGAACGGAGAGGCCGCGCTCTCCGACCCCGGCGCCTGCCGGGACCTCGCCGCCTCGCTCGCCGAGGGACTGCGCCTGCACCTTGAGGACGTCCGGCGGCGCGTGCCCGGCGCCGGGATCGTCCTCCAGCTCGACGAGCCCTCCCTCACCGCCGTACTGCGCGGCCGGGTCAGGACCGCCAGCGGCTACCGCACCCACCGCGCCGTCGACCGGCAGGTCGTCGAGGCCACGCTCCGCGACGTCCTGGGGGTGCACACGCGGGGGCCCGTCGTGGTCCACTCGTGCGCACCGGACGTCCCGTTCGCCCTGCTGCGCCGGGCGGGCGCGGCGGGGATCTCCTTCGACTTCTCGCTCCTCACCGAGCGTGACGAAGAGGCGATCGGGGAGGCCGTGGAAGGGGGCACCCGGCTCCTCGCCGGTGTCGTCCCGGGCACGGACGGCCCGTTGTCAGACCCTGCCGGTAGCGTCATGGGTGTCAGGGCGCTGTGGCGCAGGCTGGGGCTGCGACCGGGGCTTCTCCCGGAGACGGTCACGGTCACCCCGGCGTGCGGCCTCGCGGGCGCTTCCCCCGCGTACGCGCGCCGGGCGCTCGCCCACTGCGTCCGGGCGGCGAGATCCCTCGCGGACAACCCAGAGTAACGGGAGGACCACACGGTGGCCGGCGACAAGCAAGCGGAGACGACGGTGCCCACGGAGGCACGGGAGAAGCACGCGCAGCTCGCGGAGCAGGTCGAGGAGCACCGCTTCCGGTACTACGTGAAGGACGCTCCCGTCATCAGCGACGCCGAGTTCGACCAGCTCCTGCGCTCCCTGGAAGTGCTGGAGGAGGAGTACCCGGAGCTGCGCACGCCCGACTCGCCGACCCAGAAGGTCGCGGTGGCGTACGAGACGGACCTCGCCGAGGTGGAGCACCGGCAGCGGATGCTCTCCCTGGACAACGTCTTCGACGACGCCGGGCTCGCCGCCTGGGCCGAGCGCGTCGCCAAGGACGTCGGCACCACGGACCACCACTTCCTGTGCGAGCTCAAGGTCGACGGCCTCGCGGTCAACCTGACCTACGAGGACGGCCGGCTCACCCGCGCTGCCACCCGCGGCGACGGCCGCGTCGGCGAGGACATCACCCCCAACGTCCTGACGATCGCGGAGATCCCGCACCGGCTGGACGGCGACCGCGTCCCGTCCCTGGTGGAGATCCGCGGTGAGGTCTACTTCCCGATGGAGGCCTTCCAGGACCTCAACGCCCGCCGGGTCGCGGCGGGGGAGAAGCCGTACGCCAACCCCCGCAACTCCGCCTCGGGTTCGCTGCGCCAGAAGGACCCGAAGGTCACGGCGACGCTGCCGCTGCACATGGTCGTCCACGGCATCGGAGCCCTGGAGGGCTACGAGGGCCTCACCCGCCTCTCCGAGGCCTACGATCTGCTGAAGTCCTGGGGCCTGCCCACCTCCCGGCACAACAAGGTGGTCGACGGCCTCGACGGCGTCCGCGAGTTCATCGCGTACTACGGCGAGAACCGGCACTCGGTGGAGCACGAGATCGACGGCGTGGTCGTCAAGCTCGACGAGATCCCCCTCCAGGGCCGCCTCGGCTCCACCTCCCGCGCCCCGCGCTGGGCGATCGCGTACAAGTACGCGCCGGAGGAGGTCAACACCAAGCTCGTCAACATCCGGGTGGGCGTGGGCCGGACCGGCCGGGTCACGCCGTACGCCCAGGTCGAGCCGGTCACGGTGGCCGGCTCGGAGGTCGAGTTCGCCACCCTGCACAACCAGGACGTGGTCAAGTCCAAGGGCGTGCTCATCGGTGACACGGTCGTGCTGCGCAAGGCCGGTGACGTCATCCCGGAGATCCTCGGCCCGGTCGTGGACCTGCGCGACGGCACCGAGCGCGAGTTCGTGATGCCCTCCGAGTGCCCGGAGTGCGGCACCCCGCTGCGGCCGATGAAGGAGGGCGACGTCGACCTGCGCTGCCCGAACGCCCGCACCTGCCCCGCCCAGTTGCGCGAGCGGCTGTTCTACCTCGCGGGCCGCAAGGCGCTGGACATCGAGCACTTCGGCTATGTGGCCGCGGCCGCGCTGACCAGGCCGCTGGAGCCCGAGCGGGCACCGCTGACGGACGAGGGCGACCTGTTCGACCTGACCGTCGAGCAGTTGCTGCCCATCAAGGCGTACGTCCTCGATCAGGACAGCGGTCTGCCCAAGCGCGACCCGAAGACCGGCGAGGAGAAGGTCGTCACGGTCTTCGCCAACCAGCAGGGCGAGCCGAAGAAGAACGCGCTTGCCATGCTGGAGAACATCGCGGCGGCCAAGCGGCGTCCGCTCGCCCGCATCCTCACCGGCCTGTCGATCCGTCATGTCGGGCCGGTCGCGGCCGAGGCGCTGGCCCGCGAGTTCCGGTCAATCGAGCGCATCGAACAGGCCACTGAGGAGGAGCTGGCGAACACCGAGGGCGTCGGCCCCATCATCGCCGCCTCGCTCAAGGAGTGGTTCGCCGAGGAGTGGCACCAGGACATCCTGCGCAAGTGGCGGGACGCGGGCGTGCGCAGGGAGGAGGAGAGCACCGGCGAGGACGAGGGGCCGCGCCCGCTGGAGGGGATGACCGTCGTGGTCACCGGCACGCTCGAGCACTTCACGCGCGACGGCGCCAAGGAGGCGCTGCAGAGTCGCGGGGCGAAAGTGACCGGTTCGGTGTCGAAGAAGACCTCTTTCGTTGTGGTGGGTGACAACCCGGGGTCGAAGTACGACAAGGCGATGCAGCTGAAGGTGCCGGTTCTGAACGAGGACGGTTTCGGCGTCCTTCTGGAACAGGGGCCCGACGCGGCGGCCGAAGTCGCCCTCCCGACCGGCGAGTAGGGGGTTGAAGACCACCCGTTCCGCGCATATCAGATGCATACGGGTGGTCGGGGCGCATTCGGGCAACCGTCGACGACCGCTGCCCGTGGAAGCCTTCTGCGGCCTACTGTTGAGGGGTGCGCCTGCCGTGCCCAGTTGCGGTCAGGGCATCCCCGTGCTCGCGAGGGAGTACGTGGAAGGGTTTTCCAGAGCGGTGCCGTTGAGGGTCGTCGGGCAGCGGGCCGCGTGGCGTGGGCACCGCCGGCTGTGAGAGGGACGGGAATGGAACCGACCGAGAGCGCCGCCCCGGACTCACGGCTGCGCCGTATCACCGGCGCGTGGCGGGGGTGGACGGGGCGGTCGCCGGAGCGCGCGGGCGCGGAGGGGCGTGCCGCCGGTCCGTGCGTCGTGACGGAGATCTGCCCCGTCGCGCAACCGGCCGCCGATCGCGCCTCCGCGCTCCCGGACGGCGACCCCGAACAGCCCCCGTACCGGCCCGCGCTGCCCGCCGCGGTCGTCGCCGTGGCCGCCCTCGTGCTCGGCGCCGGTTTCTACCGGTCCTTCGCCGGCCACCACGCGCTCTTCCCGTCCGGCAGGGTCGGCTGGTCGCTGGCCGTCCTCACCGGCATCATCGTCGGCCACCTCGTGATGCTCGGCCGGGCCCGCTGGTGGGGCGGCACCGGTTCGGGCGCGGCCCTCACCCTCGCCGTCCTGCTGCTCTACGGCTGGGTGTCCGCCGGCATGGTCAGCCTCACCGTCGTCGTCCTGGTCGGCATAGCCAGGCGCCACCGCTGGCGACAGGGCGTGCTGCACGGCGCGGTGGACATCCTCGGGATCGGCGCCGGCGCCCTGCTGCTGCGCGCCTTCGGCAGCGTGCCCACGGTCGAGCGGCCCTGGGACCCGGGCACCTGGACCGCGTACACCGCCCCCCAGGTGGTGCTGGCCGCCGTCGCCTACCTCGCGGTCTCCCGCGTCCTGCTGTGGTACCTGCACGCCCCGCGGGCCGGGGGCCTGCCCACCGTCGCCCGCACCGCACTGGTCCGGCAGGGCCTGGTCGCCGTCGCACTGCTCGGCATCGCCCCGCTGGTCTGCGTGGTCGCCGTCGCCAAGCCCGTACTGCTGCCGCTGTTCTCCATCCCGCTCATCGCCCTCGACTCCACGCTGTGGATCGCCCGCGCCCGCGCCGAGGAGCAGCTGCGCGACCCGCTGACCGGACTGCCCAACCGGCAGTGGCTGCTGGAGCGCACCTGGACCGCCCTCGACGACGCCGAACGCATCGGCGCCCGGGCCGCCCTGATGCTGATCGACATGGACCGCTTCCGATCGGTCAACGACACGCTCGGCCATCTCGCGGGTGACCGGCTGCTGCTCCAGATAGCCGACCGGCTGCGGCTGGCGCTGCCCCGCGGGGCGGAGGCCGCGCGGCTCGGCGGCGACGAGTTCGCCGTCTTACTGCCCGTGGCCGACTCCACGACGTCCGCGACCCGGGTCGCCCGCGGCCTGGTCGGCGCCCTCGGCTCCCCGCTCGACCTCGACGGGCTCACCCTCGTCCTGGAGGCCAGCGCGGGGGTCGCCGTCTTCCCCGACCACGCCCTGGACGCCGAGGGCCTGCTGCGCCGTGCCGACGTGGCGATGTATCAGGCCAAGCGGGACCGCACGGGCGTGGAGGTGTACGAGTCCAAGCGGGACTCCAACACCCCGGACCGGCTCGGGCTGCTCGGCGACCTGCGCCGCGCCCTCGACGCCCACGAGGTCGAGCTGCACTACCAGCCCAAGGTCCGCTTCGACGGGCAGGTCGCCGGGCTGGAGGCACTGGTGCGCTGGGTCCACCCCGAGCGCGGGAAGGTGCCGCCGGACGAGTTCATAGCGATCGCCGAGTCCTCGGGCCTGATGCCCCATCTGACGGAGTACGTGCTGGAGACCGCCCTCGGGCAGGTCGCCGCGTGGCGCGCCCAGGGGCTGTTCGTGCCGGTGGCGGTCAACGTCTCCCCGCGCGACGTGCACACCCCCGGCTTCGCGGGCTCGGTCGCGGCGCGGCTGGCCCGGCACGGCGTTCCGGCGGGAGCGCTCCAACTGGAGATCACCGAGCATGTGCTGCTGGAGGATCCGCAGCGCGCCGCGGACACGCTGGCCGGGCTGACCGGGCACGGCGTGAAGATGTCGCTGGACGACTTCGGCACCGGCTACTCCTCGCTGGTGCACCTGCGCCGGCTGCCGGTGAGCGAGCTGAAGATCGACCGTTCCTTCGTGGCCCGGCTGGCGGTGGACACGGAGGACGCCGAGATCGTGCGCTGCACCGTCGACCTCGCGCACTCCCTCGGGCTGCTCGTCGTCGCGGAGGGCGTCGAGGACGACGAGACCTGGGAGCGGCTGCGCGACCTCGGGTGCGACGCCGTGCAGGGGTGGCTGGTCGCCGCCGCGATGCCGCCCGAGGAGACCACCGCGTGGCTGCGGGCCCGGGGATCCCGGGGATGGCAGCGGCCCGCGGCGGCGCTGCCCGCGGCGGCGTCCGACGAGTGAACCGGCCACCGGTCCGCCGGTCCTGAGGGGCCCGCCTCGACGGCCGGTGGCGCGGCCACCCGTCCGCCGGTTCCGGGGCCGGGTCGGCCCCGCCCGGTCAGGCCGTGCCGGGCGGCGCGAAATGACCGATCAGCAGCGCGAGCCGGCGCTCGTGTGCCTCCTTGGGCAGCCGGCCGCTGCGCATCAGGGTCACCAGACCGTGCAGCGCGGCCCAGTAGGTCTCCGTGAGCAGTCCGGAATCGTCGCCCTCGAGCGCGACCGGTTCGACGGCCCGGAGCAGCTCGCCGAACGCCTCCTGCAGCGCGGCGGGGGCCTCGGGTGTCGCGAACGGCAGGTCCACCGGATGCGTGAACATGGCGTCGTAGAGCGCGGGCCGCCGCCGGGCGAAGGCGGTGTACGCCTCCCCGACCGCCGCCAGCGCCTCCCGTGCGCCCCCGGCCGCGGTGCGTGCCTCCCGCAACTCGGCCGCCAGCTCCGCGCACCCCTGCACCGCGACCGCCGCCATGATGGCGTCCTTGCCCTTGAAGTGGCTGTAGAGGACGGGCTGGCTGTACTCGATCTCGGCGGCCAGCCGCCGTGTGGTGACCGCGTCCCAGCCCTCGCTCTCGGCCAGCTCCCGCGCGGCCGTCACGATCAGCCGCTCGCGTTCCGCGCGCTCGCGCTCCCTGCGCTTCTGGATCGTCATGGGCAGAAATGCTAGCAGCGCTAGCACTTCTGTCGGCGCTCTGATAGCGTCGCTCTCATTCCTAGCAGTGCTAGAAAACGGGCGATGAGGAGAAGCGAGATGACCGTCACCGCGTACACCCTGGCTGTTCTGCTCGACCTGTTCTGCGTGTTCCTCGGCTACCGGTTCCTGTTCCGACCCGGCCCGGCCGCGGCCGGGTACGGCGTCCCGGCCGACCCTGGCGGCGACGCCGGCGCCTTCCTGTCGGTCAAGGGCCTCAGAGACGGCACCTTCGGACTGCTGGGCCTGGTCCTGCTGGCCTTCGCCGGTGCCCGTGCCGAGGCCTGGTTCATGGTCTGCGTGGCACTCGTCCCGCTCGTCGACACGCTGATAGTCCTGCGCCACGGCGGGACGAAAGCGGTCGCCTTCGGGATCCATTTCGCCACGGCGGTCGTTGTGCTGATCAGTGCCGGACTGCTCTTCGCGGTCTGACCGGCTTCCCCGGTCCGGCCGGCGTCCCAACCGTCACCAGGGGGTTCCGCCATGTCTCTGTTCGTGCCGAAGTTCGACGAGTCCGTGATCGTCCGTGACGCCGGGGCCGAGGTCGTCGGCCGGGCGCCCACCACGGTGAAGCTGCTGGCCGACAGCAGCGCGACCGGGGGTGCCCTGTCCACCGTCCGGGTCACCCTCACCGACGGCGCCGACGGCGCCCGCCCGCACCTGCACAACAACTCGGCCGAGATGTTCTTCGTCCTCGACGGCGCCGCCGAGCTCCTCTCCGGCGACGACGTCGTCACCGCCGGGCGCGGCGACCTCGTGGTCGTCCCGCCGGGCCGGCCGCACGCGTTCGCCGCCGTGCCCGGCTCCGACGCCGACCTCCTCGTCGTCATCACGCCGGGCGTCGAGCGCTTCGCGTACTTCCGCCACCTCCAGCGCATCCACCTCGGCGAGGTCACCCCGGAGAGCCTGCTGGAGGTGCAGGAGCTCTACGACAACCACTTCCTGCACAGCGAGCCCTGGGACGGGCGCCGCCGCTGAGCACGGGGACTGGGACAGCGCGGCCGGGGTCACGGGGCCCCGGCCGCGAAACCGTTTAACGAGCACGGCACCCCGCCCCATAGGATTGGGGTTTGTAGTCACCTAGGCCCAAACCGCACACACTCACCCCAGAGGATCGCTGCATGCCTGGCATCACGCGCGAGGAGGTCGCCCACCTCGCCCGGCTGGCGCGTCTGGAGCTGAAGCCCGAAGAGCTCGACCACTTCGCCGGCCAGCTCGACGACATCATCGGCGCGGTGGCCCGCGTCAGTGAGGTCGCCGACCGAGACGTACCGCCGACCTCCCACCCGCTGCCGCTGACGAACGTCATGCGCGCGGACGAGGTCCGTCCGTCGCTCACCCCCGAGCAGGCGCTCTCCAGCGCCCCCGCCCAGGAGCAGCAGCGTTTCAAGGTGCCGCAGATCCTGGGGGAGGAGTAACCAGCCATGACGGACAGCACCATCATCAAGCTCACGGCCGCCGAGACCGCCGAGAAGATCGCCTCCGGCGAGCTCACGGCCGTCGAGGTCACCGAGGCCCACCTCGCCCGGATCGAGGCCGTGGACGAGAAGGTCCACGCCTTCCTGCACGTCGACCGCGAGGGCGCCCTCGCGCAGGCCCGCGCCGTCGACGAGAAGCGGGCGCGCGGCGAGAAGCTCGGCCCGCTGGCCGGCGTCCCGCTCGCGCTGAAGGACATCTTCACCACCGAGGGCGTGCCGACCACCGTCGGCTCCAAGATCCTCGAGGGCTGGATCCCGCCGTTCGACGCGACGCTCACCCAGCGGCTGAAGGCCGCCGACATCGTGATCCTCGGCAAGACCAACATGGACGAGTTCGCCATGGGCTCGTCGACGGAGAACAGCGCCTACGGCCCGACCGGCAACCCGTGGGACCTCACCCGCGTCCCCGGCGGCTCGGGCGGCGGGTCGAGCGCCGCCCTCGCCTCCTTCCAGGCCCCGCTCGCCATCGGCACCGACACCGGCGGCTCCATCCGCCAGCCGGCCTCCGTCACCGGCACGGTCGGCGTGAAGCCGACCTACGGCGCGGTGTCCCGCTACGGCATGGTCGCGTTCTCCTCCTCCCTCGACCAGGGCGGCCCCTGCGCCCGTACGGTCCTGGACGCGGCGCTGCTGCACGAGGTGATCGCCGGGCACGACCCGCTGGACTCCACCTCCATCGACGCCCCGGTCCCGCCGGTCGTCGAGGCCGCCCGCAACGGCAGCGTCGCGGGGATGCGCGTCGGCGTCGTCAAGCAGTTCCGCGGTGAGGGCTACCAGGCCGGTGTCATCCAGCGGTTCGACGAGTCCGTCGCGCTGCTCAAGGAACTGGGCGCCGAGATCGTCGAGCTGGACTGCCCGTCCTTCGACCTGGCCCTCTCGGCGTACTACCTGATCGCGCCGTCCGAGTGCTCCTCCAACCTCGCCCGCTTCGACGGCCTGCGCTACGGCCTGCGGGTCGGCGACGACGGCTCGCGCTCGGCCGAGGACGTCACCTCGCTCACCCGCGAGGAGGGCTTCGGCCCGGAGGTCAAGCGCCGCATCATGCTCGGCACCTACGCGCTGAGCTCCGGCTACTACGACGCCTACTACGGCAGCGCCCAGAAGGTCCGCACGCTGATCAAGCAGGACTTCGACGCGGCGTTCGAGCAGGTCGACGTCATCGTCTCCCCGACGACCCCGACCACCGCCTTCGCGATCGGCGAGCGCGCCGACGACCCGATGGCGATGTACCTCGCCGACCTGTGCACCATCCCGACCAACCTGGCGGGCAACGCGGCCATGTCGCTGCCCTGCGGCCTCGCGCCGGAGGACAACCTCCCGGTCGGGCTCCAGATCATCGCCCCCGTGATGAAGGACGACCGGCTCTACAAGGTCGGCGCGGCCGTCGAGGCCGCCTTCGTGGAAAAGTGGGGCCACCCGCTGCTCGAGGAGGCTCCGTCGCTGTGACCAAGGCACTGTCCAAGGCCAAGGGCTTCAAGAAGTCCAAGTCCGGTACGTACCTGTCGATGGCCACCACCGCGTTCGGCGCGGTGAGTGTGGTCAAGCAGGCCAGGAAGGCCCGGAAGGAGAGCGACACGCTGCGCCTGCTCGACGCGGCCGTGTCCGCCGCGGCCATCGTGACCGGCCTCGCCATCCTCTACCGCGAGCTGAAGCGGCTGGGCGACGACGACGTCCTGCTGGGCTGAGAGGGAAGTTTTCACCGTGACCACCACGACCGATCTGGTGTCGTACGAGGACGCGCTGGCGACCTACGACCCCGTCATGGGCCTCGAGGTCCATGTCGAACTCGGCACCAAGACCAAGATGTTCTGCGGCTGTTCCACCGCGCTCGGCGCGGAACCGAACACGCAGACCTGCCCCACCTGCCTCGGCCTGCCCGGCTCGCTCCCGGTCGTCAACGCGACCGGCGTCGAGTCCGCCGTCAAGATCGGTCTCGCCCTGAACTGCGAGATCGCCGAGTGGTGCCGCTTCGCCCGGAAGAACTACTTCTATCCGGACATGCCGAAGAACTTCCAGACCTCCCAGTACGACGAGCCGATCGCCTTCGACGGCTACCTCGACGTGCAGCTGGAGGACGGTACGACCTTCCGCGTGGATATCGAGCGCGCCCACATGGAGGAGGACACCGGAAAGTCCACCCACGTGGGCGGTGCCACCGGCCGTATCCACGGCGCCGACTACTCGCTGCTGGACTACAACCGGGCCGGCATCCCGCTCATCGAGATCGTCACCAAGCCGATCGTCGGCGCCGGTGACCGCGCCCCCGAGGTCGCCAAGGCGTACGTCCGCGAGCTGCGCGAGGTCATCCGGGCGCTCGGTGTCTCCGAGGCCCGTATGGAGATGGGCCAGATGCGCTGCGACGTGAACCTGTCGCTGATGCCCAAGGGCAGCGACACGTTCGGCACGCGCTCCGAGACGAAGAACGTCAACTCGCTGCGGTCCGTGGAGCGCGCGGCCCGCTACGAGATCATGCGCCACGCCGCCGTGCTCGGCGCGGGCGGCACGATCGTCCAGGAGACGCGCCACTTCCACGAGGACACCGGCTCCACCACCTCGGGCCGGGTGAAGGAGGAGGCCGAGGACTACCGGTACTTCCCGGAGCCCGACCTCGTCCCGGTGGCCCCCACCCGCGAATGGGTCGAGGAGATCCGCGGCGCGCTGCCGGAGCTGCCGCTGGTGCGCCGCAACCGGCTCCGCGAGGAGTGGGGCGTGTCGGGGACCGACATGCAGGCGATCCTCAACGCCGGTGCCCTCGACCCGATCGTCGCCACGATCGGGGCCGGTGCCGACGCCGCCTCCGCCCGCAAGTGGTGGATGGGTGAACTGGCGCGCCAGGCCAACGAGTCGGGCAGGTCCCTGGACGAGCTGGCGATCACGCCGGAGCAGGTCGCCCGGGTGGCCGGACTCGTCGCCTCCGGCGAACTCAACGACAAGCTGGCCCGCCAGGTCATCGAGGGCGTCCTCGCCGGTGAGGGCACCCCGGACGAGGTCGTCGAGAAGCGCGGTCTGAAGGTCGTCTCCGACGAGGGCGCGCTGACCGCCGCCGTCGACGAGGCCATCGCCGGCAACCCCGCCGTCGCGGACAAGATCCGCGGCGGCAAGGTGGCCGCGGCCGGCGCCCTGGTCGGCGCGGTCATGAAGGCCACGCGCGGTCAGGCGGACGCGGCCCGCGTCAAGGAGCTGATCCTGGAGAAGCTGGGCGTCGAGGGCTGATCCCGGGCCGGTACGGTCGAGCACGCCCCTGGGGGGACGCGTCGGATGCGATGCGTCCCCCCAGGTGTGTCACCGGCCGCGACCCCCCCGCCTCGGGTTTCCGGACCGACGCGCTACGCTCGCCCGGCATGAATGGACGCGCCGATTCCGAAACGCCCCCCGGCATAGCCGGAGAGGGTCACTTCGAGGCTGCCGGCGTACCTGACGACGACGAGGGCGCCGAGACCGCCCGCGCGATCGACGACGACGGTGAGGATCCGGCGGAGGTGGCGCGCCGCGCCCGCTGGACGGCGTCCGGGTCGGGCGCCCTGCTGACGCTCGCCGGGCTCGCCGCGTCGCTGCTGCGCCTCACCGGCTCGTCCCCGGCCCTCGTTCCCGCCGCCTACGCCCTCGGCGCCGCCGTCTGCGCGCTCGCCGCCGCACTGGGGGCCCGGGGCCACACCCGGAGGGCGCTGTGGCTGCTGATCGCCGGGGTAATGGTGATGGCGCTCGGCGACCAGTTCGACTGAAGTTGCCGATTGCGAACGCTTTGACCCCTCTGGGTCGGGCGGCCACGGCCCGGCGGACCGCACCGGATCGTCCTGTGAATTGGGTCCCACTCATGTGAATCAGCCCACGATCCCCATAAAGGATCATATGGGCCTGCAAGAGTGGCATCACCTTGCTCATGCGTTCTTTGCGGGCTGTTCCGTTCATCGACGAATGTTCCCGGTCAAAGATCCACACATAGTCCCCTCGGGAGCACGTCCGTGGCAGCCCTCGCGCGCTGGTGTGTCCGGCACCGCCTCCTCGTCGTCCTGCTGTGGCTCCTCGCCTTCGCCGGAGCCACCGGGGCCGCCGCTGCCGCCGGTTCGGCGTACTCGAACGACTACGAGGTCCCCGGCACCGAGTCGGGCCGTGCGACCCAGTTGCTGCAGGAGGGCTTCCCCGGTCTCGGCGGGGACGGCGACACCGTCGTCTGGCACACCTCGCCCGGCACCGTGCGCGACCCGGACGTCGAGCAGACGATGGCCCACACCCTGGACCGGATCGCGGCCCTGCCCCCGGTCGCCTCCGTGACCGGCCCGTACACGGCACAGGGCGCGGACCGGATCAGCGCCGACGGGCACACCGCGTACGCGACCGTCACCTTCCGCCACCCGGCCCGGGAGGTCACCCGAACCGAGGCGCAGGCCGTGGTCGAGGCCGCCGGGTCCGCCCGGACCGACGGCCTCCAGGTGGAACTCGGCGGTACCGCCGTCGGCCTGACCGAGTCCTCCGGCGGGCACCTGGCCGAGGCCGTCGGCGTGGTCGTGGCCGCCGCGGTGCTCTTCCTCGCCTTCGGTTCGCTCGCCGCCTCCCTGGTGCCGATCGCCACCGCACTGGTCGGCGTCGGCACCGCCTACGCGGCCGTCGGACTCCTCGGCCACGCCATGACGGTGGCCGACTTCGCGCCCATGCTCGGCCTGCTGATCGGGCTCGGCGTAGGCATCGACTACGCGCTGTTCATCGTCACCCGGCACCGGCGCGGACTGAAACGCGGACTGAGCACCACCGAGGCGGCCACGAACGCCGTCGCCACCACGGGCCGCGCCGTCGTCTTCGCGGGCGCCACCGTGTGCATCGCCCTGCTGGGCATGCTGATCCTGCGGCTCGGCTTCCTCAACGGGGTCGCGGTCGCCGCCTCGGCGACCGTCCTGCTCACCGTCGCGGCCTCGGTGACCCTGCTGCCCGCCCTGCTGTCCTGGATCGGCCCGCGCGCCCTGAGCCGGCGGGAGCGGCGCCGGCTGGCCGAGCACGGGCCCGAGCCCGAACTGCCCACCGGGTTCGCCGCCCGCTGGTCCGCCTTCGTCGAGCGCCACCCCAAACTGCTCGGCGCGCTCGCCCTGGCCGTCATCACGGTGCTCGCCCTGCCCACCCTCTCCCTCCGCCTCGGCAGCTCGGACCAGGGCAACGACCCGGCGTCGACGACCACACGCCGGGCCTACGACCTCGTCGCCGAGGGCTTCGGCCCCGGCGTCAACGGCCCGCTCACCCTGGTCACCCGGGTGGACGGCGCCGAGGACCGGCTCGCCCTGGACAACCTCGACGCCACCCTGCGCTCGACCGAGGGCGTCGCCGCGGTGACCCCGGTGACCTACAACACCGGCGGCGGCACCGCCTACCTGACCGTCGTCCCCGACTCCGCGCCCCAGTCGCAGCGCACCAGCGACCTCGTCGGCCGGCTGCGCACCGAGGTGCTGCCGCGGGCCGAGACCGGCACCTCGCTCGACGTGCACGTCGGCGGCGTCACCGCCGGGTACGACGACTTCGCCGGGATCATCGTGGGCCGGCTGCCGCTGTTCGTCGGCGTGGTCGTCGGCCTCGGCTGCGTCCTGCTGCTGCTCGCGTTCCGGTCGCTGGGCATCCCCCTGAAGGCCGCAGTGATGAACGTCGCCGCCGTCGCCGCCGCCTTCGGTGTCGTCGTCGCGGTCTTCCAGTGGGGCTGGGGCAGCGAACTGCTCGGCCTCGGCCGGGCCGGCCCGATCGAGCCGTTCCTCCCCGTGATCATGGTCTCCGTCCTCTTCGGGCTCTCCATGGACTACCAGGTCTTCCTGGTCAGCCGGATGTACGAGGAGTGGCTGGAGACCGGCGACAACCGGCGCGCCGTCCGCGTCGGCCTCGCCGAGACCAGCCGGGTGATCAACTCGGCCGCGGTCATCATGATCTCCGTCTTCCTCGCCTTCGTGCTCAGCGGCGACCGGGTGATCGCCATGTTCGGCATCGCGCTGGCCTCCGCCGTCGCCCTCGACGCCTTCGTGCTGCGCACCCTGCTGGTGCCCGCGCTGATGCACCTGCTCGGCGGCGCCAACTGGTGGCTGCCGCGCCGGCTGGACCGCGTCCTGCCCCGGATCAGCATCGAGCCGCCCGAGTGCCGCGCCGCCCATGAGAGGCTCACGGACGTCGACGGCGAACCGGCGAAGGAGTGGCAGCGGAATGTACGCGACATTGCTGGGTGACGACGGGGCCGAGCTGAGGCCGCTGGAGCCCTGGCACGCCGAGCAGTTCCTCGCGCACCTCGACCGGGGACGGGACTTCATCACCCGGCACATCCCGTTCGGCGCGAACGCCACGGACGTGGACTCCGCCCGCGCGGTCCTCCAGGCGTACGCCGACAAGCGCGCCGCCGACAGCGGCTTCCTGCACGGGCTGTGGCTGGACGGGAAACTGGTCGGCGGCCTGCTGTTCCGCGTCTTCGACGCCGCCACCGGCAACTGCGAGATCGGCTGCTGGCTGGAGCCGGCCGGGACCGGGCGCGGGCTGGTCACCCGCGGCGCACGGGTGCTGATCGACTGGGCGTTTGACGAGCGCGGCATGCACCGTGTGGAGTGGTACGTGTCGTCGGCCAACGAACCGAGCATCGGGGTGGCGCGGCGGCTGGGGCTGACCCGCGAGGGTGTGCTCCGCGAGAGCTACCCCTACCGGGGCACACGCCAGGACACCGAGATCTGGGCGGTGCTGGCCCCGGAGTGGCGTGCCGCACGCACGCGTGCGCACTGAGGCGCCGGACGGCGCGCGCCGCTCACCACGATCGGCAAGAGACCGCGACGACCATTAAGAGACCTCTCAGACAGCGTCCGTACGGTGCGAGGCATGGGAACCAAGACTGCAGACGAGGCCGGAGCCGCCAACGGGGCCGAGGCGAAGAACGACCAGGAGACGGTGAACGTGACCAAGTCCGACCGACCCGACGCCACCACGCCGGGCCAGGCCGAGGAAACGACGGGGACCGACGAGAAGGGCACCGTCCAGGGCACCCGCGCGGGCGCCGGTGACGCCGGCGCGGCTGCCGACGCCGAGCGGTCCGGGACCGCCGCCGTCGCTGAAGCCGAGGAAGGCGCCGGAACCGAGGCGGGCGGCCCCTCCGGGGTCGGCCAGGGCGCCGGCGCCGTCGTCGCCGCCGCGCTGGGCCTCGTCTCACTGACCGGGAGCTGGCTCGGCACCGTCGCCGGGGCGCGGGCACAGCTCATCGGCCAGCTTCAGACGGCCTCCTCGGCGACCGTGGCCAAGCAGATCAAGGCGGTGTACGGCGACTCCTGGCAGGCCACCGCGCTGTGGGGCGGGCTGTTCGCGCTCCTCGCGCTGATCGTCGGCGTCGTGGTCCTGGCCCGGCCCGCGTTCGGCGCCCCGGGCAGGCCGCAGGCGGTCTGGATCAAGTCGGTCGCCTGGGCCGGCGTCGCGCTGGGCGTCCTCGGGCTGCTGCTGGCCGTCCTGAAGTACACCGGCGTCCTGCTCGGCCTGCCGACGACCTGACCCACCGCCCGGGCAGCGCGCCCCGGGCGGGCGGGGGGCCTTAGGGCTGCCGTGGACACCTCACGGCCGTCCTGAGGCCCCCCGCGCACGTCTTACGTACGCCACTGGCCCGTCTAAGGACCCGAGCGCCGCGCAAGATGCGGAACTCTCCCGATGTGGCCGGCCCCCCTGGGAGACGAAGGTGGAGGAGTCGCGGAAAGCGGCACCGGAAACCACCTCTCACCAGGGAGACCTCATGTTCGACTACGAGCTTCACCAGCTGCGTTCCGCCGACCTGCGCCGCCGGGCCGAGCACGAGCGCCTGGTCCGGGCGGCGCTCCGTGACGGCCGCGCCGCGCGCCGCCCGGCCGGCCCGGAGACCCCGGAGGCGGAATCCCATACCGGACGCTCCCGTCGCCACCGCTTCACCCGCGCCGCATGACCGCCCCGCCGGAAAGCCCCGCCCCTCCGGGCCGGGGCTTTTCGCCCGGGAGCGTCCGGGACCGCGGGGCCGCCGGTCCCGGGCAGGCCGGGGCCGGTCCCGGCCAGGGTGCCGGTGTGGGTGCGGCGGAGGGCGGGCGGTCGAAAAACGGTGCCGCGCTGTCGGACCCGCGTGCGATGCTCGGGGCTGTGGAGACCAGGTCCGTCAGTCCGGTGTTCGTCGGTCGCGGCGACGAGTTGGAGACGCTGCACGACGCGCTCGCCCGCGCCGACGCGGGGGAGCCGCAGGCCCTGCTGGTCGGCGGCGAGGCAGGCGTGGGCAAGACGCGCCTGACCGAGGAGTTCGCCACCGCCGCCTGCCGCCGCGGTGCCGTCGTCGCGCTCGGCGGCTGTGTGGAGATCGGCGCCGACGGACTGCCGTTCGCCCCCTTCTCCACCGCCCTGCGCGCCCTGCGCCGCGAACTGCCCGGCGAACTGGCCGCGGCCGCCGCCGGCCAGGAGGAGGAACTGGCCCGGCTGCTGCCCGAGCTGGCCGAGACCACCACCGCCCGCGGAGCGGGCAGGCACGACGAGGAGGGCATGGCCCGCCTCTTCGAGCTCACCGCACGGCTGCTGGAGCGCGTGGCCGGCGACCGCACGGTCGTCGTCGTCCTGGAGGACCTGCACTGGGCCGACGCCTCCACCCGGCACCTACTGTCCTACCTCTTCCGCACCCTGCGCACCGGCCGCCTGGTCGTCCTGGCCACCTACCGCTCCGACGACATCCACCGCCGCCATCCGCTGCGCCCGCTGCTCGCGGAGCTGGACCGGCTGCGCACCGTCCGCCGCCTCGAACTCGCCCGCTTCAACCGCCAGGAGGTGGGCCGCCAGATCGCCGGCATCATCGCCACCGAGCCGGACCCCGTCCAGGTCGACGAGATCTTCGACCGCTCCGACGGCAACGCATTCTTCGTCGAGGAACTCGCCGTCGCCGCCCACGAGGGCCGCGCCTGCCTCAGCGAGTCCCTGCGCGACCTGCTCCTGGTCCGGGTGGAGGCGCTGCCCGAGCCCGCCCAGCGGGTCGCCCGGATCGCCGCCGAGGGCGGCTCCACCGTCGAGTACCGGCTGCTCGCCGCCGTGGCCCGGCTCGCCGAGGACGACCTGATCGAGGCGCTGCGGGCCGCCGTGAACGCCAACATCCTCCTCGCCGCCCCCACCGGTGACGGCTACCGGTTCCGGCACTCCCTGGTGCGCGAGGCGGTCAGCGACGACCTGCTGCCCGGCGAGCGCTCCCGCCTCAACCGCCGCTACGCCGAGGCACTGGAGAACGACCCGGCCCTCGTCCCCGCCGGCGAACGGGTCATGCGGCTGGCCAGCTACTGGTACCACGCCCACGACCCGGCCAAGGCCCTGCCCGCCGTCCTCGACGCCTCCGTCGCGGCCCGCGCCCGGCACGCCTACAGCGAGCAACTGCGGCTCCTGGAGCGGGCGATGGAGCTGTGGGACGCCGCCCCCGAGGACGTACGGGCACGGCTGCGCCCGGCGGACTACGCCGAGGCCTACCGGCCCTCACCGCCCGAGGGGCGTGCGGACACCCCCGGCGGCCCCGACCCGGCCACCGCCCCCCTGCGCTACCTCGACCTGATGGCGGAGGCCGTCGTCGCGGGCCGCCTCAGTGGCGAGCGCGACCTCGCCATGAAGATCACCAAGCGGGCGCTGCGCCTCCTGGAGGACGAGCGCGACCCCCTGCGCGCCGCCTGGTTCTGGATCCAGCGCTCCCGGCTGGTGCAGTCCAAGGCCCACGGCGACGGCTGGCAGGAACTGGCCACCGCACAGGAACTGGTGCGCGGCCTGCCGCCGTCGGAGGTGCACGCCGAGGTGCTGGCCCACGTCGCCAACTGGTCCATGGTCCACGCGCCGGGCCCCGAGGCCTTCACCTCCGCCGAACGGGCCGTGGAGTACGCGCGCATGGTCGGCGCCCGCGAGATCGAGATGAACGCCCGCCTCACCCTGAACAACCTCAGGGTCGACGCCGGGGACGTCGAGGCCGGACTCGCCGAGATGTACGAGGTCAAACGGCGCACGGTCGAGGACGGGATCCCCGGTGTGGCGGGCCGCTGCTACGTGAACCTGCCGTCCGAGCTGGAGTCCGTCGGACGCTCCCGCGAGGCCGTGCCCCTCATGGAGGAGGGGATCGCGTTCGCCCGGCGCTTCCGGCAACTGGACACCGAGGCCTGGGTGTGGGGCAACCTCGCCGAGTCCCTGTTCACCCTGGGCCGCTGGGACGAGGCCGCCGAGGCCGCGACCCGCTCGGGGCGCGTCGGGCAGAGCGCCAAGCCACGCGGTTTCCGCGCCCGGATCCGCGCCGAACTCGCCCTGGCCCGCGGCGACCTGGACGAGGCGGCCCGCCAACTGACCGCCGCCCGCGACCACTTCGGCTCCCACGACTACGCCCCCCAGCACGCGCTGCCGCTGGCCCGCATCGCGCTCGCGGTCGCCGCCGGCGAGGGCCGCCTGCTGGACGCCCGCGCCCAGCTCGAACAGGTCCTGGAAACCGGCTTCCCACCCGGCACCCAGCGGTACTGCTGGCCGCTGCTGCTCACCGCCGCCACCGTGGAGACCCGCGCCGCCGCCCTGCCCGCGGCCGCCCCGGGACGCGCCGAGATCCTCGACCGCATCCGGGGGGCCGCCAGGGCGCTGGCCACCAACGTGCCCGTCTGGCAGGCCTACGAGCGCTGGGTGCGCGCCGAGCTGCTGCGCGCCGAGGGCCGCGACAGCGCCGAGGACTGGGCCGGTCTCGTCGAGGACTTCGAGTCCCTGGAGCGCCCCTACGACCTGGCCCGGGTGCGCCACCGGCTGGCCGAGGCCCTGCTCGCGGCCGGAGAGGACGACGAGCGGGAGCGCGCCACCGAACTGCTGCGGCTGGCCCATGCCGTCGCCGGGCACCTCGGCGCCCGCCCCCTCGCCGACTCCGTCGCCCTGCTCGCCCAGCGCGCCCGCCTCACCCTGACCCGCGGCCCGCGCCGGGCGACCGCCGACGCCGATCCCGCCGGGTCCCTCGGCCTCACCAGCCGGGAGCGTGACGTACTGCGCCTGGTGTCCGCCGGCCGCACCAACCGTCAGATAGCCGAGGAGCTGTTCATCTCCCCGAAGACGGCCAGCGTCCACGTGTCGAACATCCTGGGCAAGCTCGGCGTCTCCGGGCGCGGCGAGGCGGCGGCGGTGGCGCACCGGCTGGGCCTCTTCCCGGCCGACGCGCTCACCGTCCCGGCGCCGGGCTGAGCCGTACGCTGGAGGAGACCGGCAAGGGAGAGGTGCCGTGTTCAACGTCTTCGAGGAACTGTTCGCGCCCGGCCGCAAGCACACCCGGGACGAGCAGAACCGGCTGGAGCTGAACCGGGAGGACGTCGGGGACGGCGACGCGGGGCGGGGGCCGATCGACCTCGCGTCCGGGAAGGTCGTCGTCCGCCACCCCCCGCCGCAGGCCCGGGAGGACACCGGCGAGGAGCAGGCACCGGGCGCCGCGGCTGATCCGAAAAGACCCTAGGTCACCCGGAGTTCCAGAATGCGGTCGTCGCCCTTCTTCGGGGTGCCCCGGCCGTCGGTGTTGCTGGTCACCAGCCACAGCCTGTCCCCGCCCGCCGCGACCACCGTGCGCAGCCGGCCGTACTCGCCCTTCAGGAAGGCCTGCGGGGGCGCCGACGCCCGTGTGCCCCGCAGCGGGACGCGCCACAGACGCTCCCCCTTCAGCGCGGCCGTCCAGAGGGAGCCCGCGGCGTACGCGATACCGCTCGGGGACGCGTCGTCCGTGTGCCACTGCGTCACCGGATTCACGTACTTGGGATTGCCGGACCTGCCCTCGGCGTCCGGCCAGCCGTAGTTGCCGCCCGGTTCGATCGCGTTCACCTCGTCCCAGGTGTCCTGGCCGAACTCCGAGGCGAACAGGCGCTGTTCGTCGTCCCAGGCGAGCCCCTGCACATTGCGGTGGCCGTACGAGTACACCGGGGACCCCGGGAACGGGTTGCCCGGGGCCGGTTCGCCCTCCGGCGTCATCCGCAGGATCTTGCCGCCCAGTGACCCGGTGTCCTGGGCCAGGCCGCGGTCGCCGGTCTCGCCGGTGCCCGCGTACAGCATCCGGTCCGGGCCGAAGGCGATCCGGCCGCCGTTGTGGATGAGCCACTTGGGGATGCCCTTGAAGACCGTGTCCGGCGCGCCGAGCTGCTCACCGGCGGGCCTCTTCTCGTCGTACAGCACGCGCACGATGCGGTTGTCCGAGGCCGAGGTGAAGTACGCGTAGATCATGTGGTCGGAGGCGAAGGCGGGGGAGAGGGCGATGCCGAGCAGACCGCCCTCGCCCTCCGGGGCCACCCCGGACACCGTGCCGAGCTCGGTCTTTCGCCCGGTCCTCTCGTCGACCCGGGTGATCGTCGCCCGGTCGCGGGAGGAGACGAGCAGGCCGCCGCCGGGCAGCGGCGCCAGGCCCCAGGGCGTGTCGAGGCCCTCCGCGACCGTGCGCAGCACCTTCACCGAGCCCTTGGCCGGCGGCGCGGTCTCCCCGGCCGCCGGCCCGGAGGGCGAGGCCGTCGCGGCCGTACGGCTCGGCGCCTCGGTGCCGGCGCCCGACGGGCCGCCCCCGTTGCCGGAGCAGCCGGCCGTCCACAGCAGCGCGCCGGCGGCCAGGGCGGCCGTCACAGCTCGACGTCGCACGATCATGTCCCTTCGACGCGGCGGGTCCTCCTGTCTTACTCCGCCCACGCCTCCCAGGTTCCCGGTTCGCCGCAATCCGACGCTCCGTGCCAGGGCAGTCCGCCGCGCCCGGGCAGTCCGCCGCGCTCGGCCGGTCGTCGTGTCCGGCCCGGTCGCCGGGACCGGGCACCCCGCCGGGACCGACCGGGCACTCCGCCGGGACCGGGCCGTCTCTCAGTCCCAGGACCCCTGCGCGGCGGGCAGTTGCTCCACCTCGGCCAGGTCCCGTGCGGTCAGGCGCAGCCCCGCCGCCCCGGCGTTGTCCGTCACCCAGCGCTCCCGCTTGGTGCCCGGCAGCGCGACGACGTGGCGGCCCTGGGCCAGCACCCAGGCCAGCGCAACCTGCGCCGGGGTGACGTCCGCGCCGTGCCGAGCGGCCACCCGGCGCAGGCCCGCGACGATCGGCTGGTTCGCGGCCATCATCTCGGCGGTGAAACGGGGGTGGCGGGCGCGGACGTCGTCCCGTTCGAAGCCCCCGCCGGGGGTGAGCGTGCCGGTGAGGAAGCCGCTGCCCAGCGGCATCGCGGCGAGGAAGCCGACGCCGCGCGCCTCGCACCACGGCAGCAGGCCGTCCAGCGCGTCCGGCGACCACACCGACAGCTCGGCCTGCACCGCGCTCACCGGGAAGACCTGCTGCACCCGCTCCAGCTGCCGGATCGTTCCGTCGTGCAGCCGCGCCCCGGGCCGCCGCCCCCTGCGCGCCCCCACGGCGCACAGGCCGAGCGTCCGCACCTTCCCGGCCCGTACGAGCTCCGCCATCGCCCCCCAGGTCTCCTCCACCGGCACCTCGGGGTCGGCGCGGTGCAACTGGTACAGGTCGATGACGTCCGTCTGCAGCCGCCGCAGCGAGGCGTCGCAGGCGCGCCGTACATAGCCGGGGCGCCCGTTGGCCACGATGTGCTGCTCGCCCACCAGCAGCCCGACCTTGGTCGACACGAACGCGTCCGCGCGCCGCTCCTTCAACGCCCGCCCCAGCAGCAGCTCGTTGGTGAACGGGCCGTACATGTCGGCCGTGTCCAGCAGCGTCGAGCCCAGGTCCAGTGCCCGGTGCACCGCCCTGAGCGACTCCTCGCCCCGCTGCCGCGACGCGCTGTACGCCCAGCTCATCGGCATGCACCCGAGTCCGACGGCCCCCACCGCGAGCGCCGCCGCGCCGATCGTCCTGCGCTCCACCTGGCCGTAACCCTCCCTGTCCTGGGATCAACCAACCTAACCTCTGCGATCTCGCGCCCCTCACATAGCCTCGGGACCATGACTGCTGACGTGTGGCTGCCCATACCGCCGGATGAGATCGAGGGCCTTCCCGAGGGGCTCGCCTACCGCTTCTGGGACGGCGCCGAGGAGTTCCCCGCGGACCCCGCCGACTGCGCCTTCTACGTCGTGCCGTACATGAAGCCCGGCGGCGTCGGTGTGCGCCCGCTGCCCCGGATGAGCGCGGTGCGGGTCGTGCAGACGCTGTCCGCCGGCACCGACCACGTGGAGCCCGGCCTCAGGCACCTGCGGCCCGGCGTGCAGCTGTGCAACGCGCGCGGGGTGCACGAGGCGAGCACGGCCGAACTGACCCTCGCCCTGGTCCTCGCCTCGCTGCGCGGCATCCCCGACTTCGTCCGGGCCCAGGACCGGGGGGAGTGGCGGGGAGGCTTCCGTCCGGCGCTGGCCGACAAGAACGTCCTCATCGTGGGGTACGGCTCCATCGGCGCCGCCATCGAGGACCGGCTCGCGCCGTTCGAGCTCGCGCGGGTGGCGCGCGTGGCGCGCTCCGCGCGCACCACGGCGCGCGGTCCGGTGCACCCGCTCACCGATCTGCCCTCCCTGCTCCCGGACGCCGATGTCGTCATCCTGTCCACGCCCCTGACCGAGGCCACGCGCGGCCTGGCGGGAGCGGACTTCCTCGCCCGGATGAAGGACGGCGCGCTGCTGGTGAACGTCGCCCGCGGCCCCGTCGTCGACACGAAGGCGCTGCTGGCGGAGCTGGAGAGCGGCCGGATCACCGCCGCCCTCGACGTGACCGACCCCGAGCCGCTGCCGCCGGGCCACCCCCTGTGGCACGCGCCGGGCTTGCTCATCAGCCCGCACGTCGGCGGCCCCACGTCCGCCTTCCTGCCGCGGGCCGAACATCTGCTCGTCAACCAGCTGCGCCGCTTTGTGAACCACGAGCCGCTCGCCAACGTGATCCTGACGACGGGAGCGGCAGGCGTGTAATCCGCTTCGGGTACCGTCCGCAACCTCCTGGACGCGGTGCGTACCCACATCCCCGCTGGTCGTCACGGAGCGTAGAGGAACTATGTCCCTGAGTGACGATCCTGGTGTATCGTCCCGACAGGGGCTGCGCCGCGCACCGTTCGGCGCCGGGGATGGACATTTCAGACTGCGAGGGGGGCGACGGGCGATGCACGGCCTATGGACGAACGATCCGACGCGGCGGAGCCGCCGGCGGCGGCCCTGGCGCACCGCCGCGAGCAGACGCGACCACCACGGCAGCCACCACCACCGCAGGCACAGCGGCCGCAGGAGGCACGCGCACCCGGCGCACCGGGACCCGCGGGACCCGGCGGCGCGGACCGGGAGGGCCCGGTGAGCCCGCCCCCCACCTCGGCCCCGCTCCGCGGAGCCTCGCGGCCGCGGCTCGCGCCGCGCGCCCTCCTGCCCCGCCCACCGCTCCCGCGCGGCGCGGGCGGCCTGTTCCCCCAGCTCGTCCTGGCCCTGGTCTGCGCGGGATACGCCGTCGGTTCCGCACTCGGCTGGGGCTCGGACGAAGTGGCGCTGATCATGGGTGACTTCGGGCTGAGTGCCGCGGCCGGCACCGCCGCCGTGTCGTGCGCGGTCTACGCCCGCGGCCCGCGGGTCCGCTTCCGGCCCGCCTGGCTGCTGTTCGCCCTCTCCTCGGCGATGGCGTCGCTGGGCAACCTGGTCTGGGGGTGGTACGAGGTCGTCCTGGACGAGCCGGTGCCCAGCCCCAGTTACGCCGACCTGTTCTTCCTGTGCTTCGCGCCGCCCGCGATCGTCGGCCTGCTGGTGCTCGCCAAGCGGCCGGCGAACAAGGCGGGCTGGGTCTGCCTCGCGCTGGACGCCTGGCTGATCGGCGGCTCGCTGCTCACGCTGTCCTGGAGCCTGGCGCTCGCCCAGGCGGCCAAGTTCGACGGGCCGAGCGTGGCGCACACCGCGCTCTCGCTGGCGTATCCGCTGATGGACATCGCCCTGGTGAGCATGGTGCTCGCGCTGCACTTCCGGCGCTCCGCCGTCAACCGCACCGCCGTGAACACGGCGATCGGCGCCCTCGCCCTGACCGTCATGTGCGACGCGCTGTTCACCTCGCCGCTGCTGCACAACAACTACCACTCCGGCCAGTTGCTCGACGCGGGCTGGTTCGCCGGCTCCCTGCTCCTGGCGTACGCCCCTTGGGCCGCGCCCCGCCCCGACCCGAACCGCCCCGACCCGAACCGCCCCGACCCGAACCGCCCCGACCCGAACCGCGTGGACGCGGACCGGCGGGACATGGGCGGACCGGGCGCCGACCGTCCCGAGGCGGCGGCCGGCCACGGCGTGGGCCGTCCCGAGGCGGGCCACCGCGTGTCGGGTCACCACGCCACGGACCACCGCGACACGGACCGCCGCGACACGGACCCCCCCGGCACCGTCCGCACCGCCGGCCACGCCGGCACCGACCATGCCGACACGGACCACGGCGAGGCGGACCACCGTCGGACGGACGGCCACACGCGGGCGGCCGACGGGCTCCCGCGCCAAGCCGAAGGGCTCCCGCGCCAAGCAGACGGACTTCCGCGCCACGCCGACGGGTTCCCGCGCCCGGCGGACCGGCCAGCGCGCGTGGCGCACGTGCACGTGCCCGGACCGCGCCGGAGCGCCCGCAGCCCCCACGTCCCGCCGCCCGCGCCGGGTGCCGACCACGAGCGGTACCAGGCCGGCCGGCCCCTGACCGGCTCGCTCGCCGCGCTCACGCCGTACCTCGCGGCCGCCGTCTGCACCCTGGGCGTCCTCTACAACGTGCTCAACGGGCACAGCGTCGACCGCGTGGTGCTGATCACCGCGGGCGCCGTGGTGCTGGCCCTCGTGGTGCGCCAGGGCATCATGCTGCTCGACAACATCACCCTCACCCAGGAACTGGCCCACAAGGAGAACCACTTCCGCTCCCTGGTGCAGGGCTCCAGCGACGTCATCATGATCGCCGCGACCGACGGCGTCCTCCGGTACGTCTCCCCGGCCGCCGCCGGGGTCTACGGACGGTCCGCGGAGGAGCTGGTGGGCAGGGAACTGGCCGGCCTCATCCACCCCGAGGACCTCGGCTGCGTGGTGCACGAGGTGCGCCGTTTCCTCGCCGCCAGCCCGCAGGACGAACCCACGACCCGTATCGAGTGCCGCTTCCGCTCCGGCGGCGGCGGATGGCTCAACGTCGAGTCGACCATCAACCGCCACCACGGCGGCCTGATCTTCAACAGCCGGGACGTGACCGAACGGGTGCGCCTGCAGGCACAGCTCCAGCACAACGCGGAGCACGACCCGCTCACCGACCTGCCCAACCGCGCGCTGTTCACCCGGCGCGTGCAGCAGGCGCTGTCCGGCCGGCGCTCCACCGACCACGGCACGGCGGTGCTCTTCATCGACCTCGACGGCTTCAAGGCGGTCAACGACACCATCGGCCACCAGGCCGGGGACGAACTCCTCGTCCAGGCCGCCCGCAGACTCCAGCAGGCGGTCCGCCACGGGGACACCGCCTCCCGGCTCGGCGGCGACGAGTTCGCGGCCCTGATCGTCGGGGACGGCACCCGCGACCGCACCGCCCGCGAAGGGCACATCCTGGAGCTCGCCGACCGCCTCAGGGTGACGCTGTCCCAGCCCTACCTCATCGACGGCAACGATGTCCGGGTCGCCGCGTCCATCGGCGTGGCCTTCGCGGAGCCGGGCCTCGGCGCCGGGGAGCTGCTCCGCAACGCCGACCTCGCGATGTACCGGGCGAAGGCGGCCGGCAAGGGCCGCGTCGAGCTCTACAAGCCGCAGATGCAGCAGGACGTCGTCCGCAAGGCGGAGCTGGCCACCCGTCTGCGGGCCGCCCTGCACGACGGCGAGTTCGCCCTGCTCCACCAGCCGGTGGTGTGCCTGGAGAACGGCCGGATCACCTCGGTGGCCGCCCAGGCGCGCTGGCGCTCCTCGCAGGGGGTGCTCTTCACCCCCGCCGAGTTCCTGCGGGTGGCCGAGGACAGCGACAAGACCGCCGAACTGGGCCGGTGGGTGCTGGAGGAGGCGGTCGAGCAGGCCGCCGAGCGCGCCGCGAGCGGCCTGGCCAAGCCCGTGGTGGTCCGGATGGGCGCCCGCAGGCTGCTGGACCGGTCGCTGCCGCCCGGTTCCGTGGAAGCCCTGCTGACCCGGCACGGGCTGCCGTCCGGGGCGCTGGTGATCGAGCTGTCCGACATCGACCCGCGGGTCTCGCTGGACGAGCTGGAGCGGCGGCTGAGCGCCCTGAGACGGCTCGGCGTCCGGATCGCGCTGGACGGCTTCGGCGGCGGCTACGCGGCCGTCACGGCCCTCAGGCGCCTGCCCGTGGACGTCCTGAAACTCGACCGCGGCCTGGTCGAGGGCGTGGTCGAGTCCGCCCGTATGCACAAGATCACCAGTGGGCTGCTGCGTATCGCCATCGACCTCGGGCTCCAGTCCGTGGCCGACGGCGTGGACCTGCCGGAGCAGGTCGTCGCGCTGCGCGCGATGGGCTGCACCCACGGGCAGGGCATGGCGTTCTCCGGTCCGCTGGACGAGTACCGGCTGCGCCGGGCGCTGACCTCCGGCCACTTTCCGGTGCCGCACGGCCCGGTCGAACCGGCGTTCGCCGGTGGTGTCGCGGGGCTGTACTCCGGTGGAGTGGCGGCCGTCTTCGGAGGCGGGACGGCCCTTCGCTCACATAATGAGACTCCCGTCCCACCTACTTGACACCGGGTGCGTGCCGGGGGGAGGGTCAGTGCCATGCGCACCCGAATTCTCGTACTTGGACAGCGCGTCGGCTGAGCTGGGACCCACCGGAGGACGATCCGGAATCCCCAGCGACCCTCACCGGCGCGCTCCCCTCGCTTGCCTTGCGGCACGAGGGGTTTTTTGTTGCACAGGCACCCCTCGTGCAGCAGCCGAAATCCGCTCACACCTCGCAAAAACCCTCAGCATCGAGAAGAGAATGACGATGACCGAGCAGGCCACCGGGGCCCATCACCCGCAGCCGCGGCCCCGATCCGGAGGACAACAGTCCGCTCCCGAGCACGTCACGGGTGCGCAGTCCCTCATCCGCTCTCTCGAGGAGGTCGGCGCCGACACGGTATTCGGCATTCCCGGCGGTGCGATCCTTCCCGCGTACGACCCGCTGATGGACTCCACCCGGGTGCGCCACGTCCTGGTCCGGCACGAGCAGGGCGCCGGTCACGCGGCCACCGGCTACGCGCAGGCCACCGGCAAGGTCGGCGTCTGCATGGCGACCTCCGGCCCCGGCGCCACCAACCTGGTCACCCCGATCGCCGACGCCCACATGGACTCCGTGCCGCTGGTCGCGATCACCGGCCAGGTCGCCTCCAAGGCGATCGGCACGGACGCCTTCCAGGAGGCGGACATCGTCGGCATCACCATGCCGATCACCAAGCACAACTTCCTGGTCACCAAGGCCGAGGACATCCCGCGGATCATCGCGCAGGCGTTCCACATCGCCTCCACCGGCCGCCCCGGCCCGGTCCTGGTCGACATCGCCAAGGACGCCCTCCAAGCGAAGACCACCTTCTCCTGGCCGCCGGTGATGGACCTTCCGGGCTACCGGCCCGTCACCAAGCCGCACGCCAAGCAGATCCGCGAGGCGGCCAAGCTCATCACCTCCGCGAAGCGCCCCGTCCTCTACGTCGGCGGCGGCGTCCTCAAGGCCCGCGCCACCGCCGAGCTCAAGGTCCTCGCGGAACTCACCGGAGCGCCCGTCACCACCACCCTGATGGCGCTCGGCGCATTCCCCGACAGCCACCCGCTGCACGTGGGAATGCCGGGCATGCACGGTTCGGTCACCGCCGTCACCGCGCTGCAGAAGGCCGACCTGATCGTCGCCCTCGGAGCCCGCTTCGACGACCGCGTCACGGGCAAGCTGGACAGCTTCGCCCCGTTCGCCAAGATCGTCCACGCCGACGTCGACCCGGCCGAGATCGGCAAGAACCGCGCCGCCGACGTGCCGATCGTCGGCGACGCCCGCGAGGTCATCGCCGACCTGATCCAGGCCGTCCAGAAGGAGCACGCCGAAGGCCACCGGGGCGACTACACCGCCTGGTGGAACGACCTCGGGCGCTGGCGCGAGACCTACCCGCTCGGCTACGACCAGCCCGCGGACGGCTCGCTCTCCCCGCAGCAGGTCATCGAGCGGATCGGGCAGCTCGCCCCCGAGGGCACGATCTTCGCGGCGGGCGTCGGCCAGCACCAGATGTGGTCCGCGCACTTCATCCAGTACGAGAAGCCCGCCACCTGGCTGAACTCCGGCGGCGCCGGAACCATGGGCTACGCGGTCCCGGCCGCCATGGGCGCCAAGGCCGGCCGCCCGGAGCGCGCCGTCTGGGCGATCGACGGCGACGGCTGCTTCCAGATGACCAACCAGGAACTCACCACCTGCGCCCTGAACAACATCCCGATCAAGGTCGCCATCATCAACAACGGCGCCCTCGGGATGGTCCGCCAGTGGCAGACCCTCTTCTACAACCAGCGGTACTCCAACACGGTGCTGCACTCCGGGCCGGGCGCCGAGCCCAAGGGCCCGAGCGCCGGCACCCGGGTCCCCGACTTCGTGAAGCTGTCGGAGGCCATGGGCTGCCACGCGATCCGCTGCGAGTCCCCCGACGACCTCGACAAGGTCATCGAGGAGGCGAACGCGATCAACGACCGCCCCGTCGTCGTCGACTTCATCGTCCACGAGGACGCGATGGTCTGGCCGATGGTCGCGGCCGGCACCTCCAACGACGAGATCATGGCCGCCCGGGACGTCCGCCCGGACTTCGGCGACAACGAAGACGACTGAGCCGGGAAGAGCGAAGAGGAAGAGCAACCAGACATGTCCAAGCACACGCTCTCCGTCCTGGTGGAGAACACGCCGGGCATCCTCGCCCGGATCGCCGCCCTGTTCTCCCGGCGCGGCTTCAACATCGACTCGCTCGCGGTCGGTGTCACCGAGCACCCCGACATCTCCCGCATCACCATCGTGGTGGGCGTGGAGGACCTGCCGCTGGAGCAGGTGACCAAGCAGCTCAACAAGCTCGTCAACGTGCTGAAGATCGTCGAGCTGGAGCCGTCGCAGGCCGTGCAGCGCGAACTCGTCCTGGTGAAGGTGCGCGCCGACAACGAGACGCGCTCCCAGATCGTGGAGATCGTCCAGCTGTTCCGCGCCAAGACCGTCGACGTCTCCCCGGAGGCCGTGACGATCGAGGCCACCGGGTCCGGCGAGAAGCTGTCGGCGATGCTCAAGATGCTGGAGCCGTTCGGCATCAAGGAGCTGGTCCAGTCCGGCACCATCGCGATCGGCCGCGGCGCCCGCTCGATCACGGACCGGTCGCTGCGCGCGCTCGACCGGTCGGCGTAACGACGCGTCCGGGCGGCCGGGGAAATCCGGCCGCCCGCATGCCGAGACCCCCAGACTTCCCTTCCCCCCACCGTCATACGGTGGGAGCACACCTGCACACCAAGGAGAGAACCCAAAGTGGCCGAGCTGTTCTACGACGCTGACGCCGACCTGTCCATCATCCAGGGCCGCAAGGTCGCGGTCATCGGCTACGGCAGCCAGGGCCACGCCCACGCCCTGTCGCTGCGCGACTCGGGTGTCGACGTGCGGGTCGGTCTGCCCGAAGGCTCCAAGTCGAAGGCCAAGGCCGAGGAGCAGGGCCTGCGCGTGGTGACGCCCGCCGAGGCCGCCGCCGAGGCCGACGTCATCATGATCCTGGTCCCGGACCCGATCCAGGCCCAGGTGTACGAGGAGTCCATCGCCCCGAACCTGAACGACGGCGACGCGCTGTTCTTCGGACACGGCTTCAACATCCGCTTCGGCTTCATCAAGCCCCCGGCCGGCGTCGACGTCTGCATGGTCGCCCCGAAGGGCCCGGGCCACCTGGTGCGCCGCCAGTACGAGGAGGGCCGCGGCGTCCCCTGCATCGCCGCCGTCGAGCAGGACGCCACCGGCAACGCCTTCGCGCTCGCCCTCTCCTACGCCAAGGGCATCGGCGGCACCCGCGCCGGCGTCATCAAGACCACCTTCACCGAGGAGACCGAGACCGACCTGTTCGGCGAGCAGGCCGTCCTCTGCGGTGGCACGGCCGCGCTGGTCAAGGCGGGCTTCGAGACGCTGACCGAGGCGGGCTACCAGCCGGAGATCGCCTACTTCGAGTGCCTGCACGAGCTGAAGCTGATCGTCGACCTCATGTACGAGGGCGGCCTGGAGAAGATGCGCTGGTCGATCTCCGAGACCGCCGAGTGGGGCGACTACGTCACCGGCCCGCGCATCATCACCGACGCCACCAAGGCGGAGATGAAGAAGGTCCTCGCCGAGATCCAGGACGGCACCTTCGCCCGCAACTGGATGGACGAGTACCACGGCGGTCTGAAGAAGTACAACGAGTACAAGCAGCAGGACTCCGAGCACCTGCTGGAGACCACCGGCAAGGAGCTGCGCAAGCTCATGAGCTGGGTGAACGAGGAGGCGTAGGCCTCCCGGCCGAGGGGCCGGAGCGAGCCGCTCCGGCCCTTTCGCCGAACCCGGGGTAACGTCGGTGTTCACGGGGGGACGCGCGTCGTTGTCCACCCCGTCCAGCCACGGACGGGTGATCCTTCCGCGGTGGCGTAATGCGGCGCATCCGGCGCCACTACACTGCTGCACTAACAAACGCGTCAGGCCCACAGCGTCGTGCGTCTCTTACGCGGTAGCCCCTCCTCCGCCTGCGGCCGTCGGGACGGCCGTCCGCATGCTTTGGACTTGTGAGGACTCACGTGAGCTCGAAACCTGTCGTACTCATCGCTGAAGAGCTGTCGCCCGCGACCGTCGACGCACTCGGTCCGGACTTCGAGATCCGGCACTGCAACGGCGCGGACCGAGCCGAACTGCTCCCCGCCATCGCCGAGGTGGACGCGATCCTGATCCGCTCCGCCACCAAGGTGGACGCCGAGGCGGTCGCCGCCGCGCGCAGGCTCAAGGTCGTCGCACGAGCCGGCGTCGGCCTGGACAACGTCGACGTCTCCGCCGCCACCAAGGCCGGCGTGATGGTCGTCAACGCCCCGACCTCCAACATCGTGACCGCCGCCGAGCTGGCCTGCGGTCTGATCCTCGCCACCGCCCGCAACATCCCGCAGGCCAACGCCGCGCTGAAGAACGGCGAGTGGAAGCGCAGCAAGTACACGGGCGTCGAGCTGGCCGAGAAGACCCTCGGCGTCGTCGGCCTCGGCCGCATCGGCGCCCTGGTCGCCCAGCGCATGTCCGCCTTCGGCATGAAGGTCGTCGCCTACGACCCCTACGTGCAGCCCGCGCGGGCCGCGCAGATGGGCGTCAAGGTGCTGACCCTGGACGAGCTGCTGGAGGTCTCCGACTTCATCACCGTCCACCTGCCCAAGACCCCCGAGACCCTCGGCCTGATCGGCGAGGAGGCGCTGCGCAAGGTCAAGCCGGGCGTGCGCGTGGTCAACGCGGCGCGCGGCGGCATCGTCGACGAGGAGGCGCTGTACTCGGCGCTCAAGGAGGGCCGCGTCGCCGGCGCCGGCCTGGACGTGTACGCCAAGGAGCCGTGCACCGACTCGCCGCTGTTCGAGTTCGACCAGGTCGTCGCCACCCCGCACCTCGGCGCGTCCACGGACGAGGCGCAGGAGAAGGCCGGCATCGCGGTCGCCCGGTCGGTCCGCCTCGCCCTCGCCGGTGAGCTCGTGCCGGACGCGGTGAACGTGCAGGGTGGTGTCATCGCCGAGGACGTCAAGCCGGGTCTGCCGCTCGCCGAGCGCCTCGGCCGGATCTTCACCGCCCTCGCGGGCGAGGTCGCGGTCCGCCTCGACGTCGAGGTCTACGGCGAGATCACCCAGCACGACGTGAAGGTGCTGGAGCTCTCCGCGCTCAAGGGCGTCTTCGAGGACGTCGTCGACGAGACCGTGTCGTACGTCAACGCGCCGCTGTTCGCCCAGGAGCGGGGTGTGGAGGTGCGCCTGACCACCAGCTCCGAGTCGGCGGACCACCGCAACGTGGTCACCGTGCGCGGCACCCTCGCGGGCGGCGAGGAGGTGTCGGTCTCCGGCACCCTGGCCGGCCCGAAGCACGTCCAGAAGATCGTCGCGGTCGGCGACTACGACGTCGACCTCGCCCTCGCCGAGCACATGGTCGTCCTGCGCTACGAGGACCGTCCGGGTGTCGTCGGCACCGTCGGCCGCATCATCGGCGAGGCGGGCGTCAACATCGCCGGGATGCAGGTCGCCCGCGCGGCGGCGGGCGGCGAGGCGCTGGCGGTGCTCACCGTGGACGACACGGTGCCGACCGGAGTGCTGACCGAGGTCGCCGAGGAGATCGGCGCGACCTTCGCCCGCGCGGTGAACCTGGTCTGAGGCAACCGTTCCGAAGCGCCGGGCGGGCTGGTGATCCAGCCCGCCCGGCGCTTTCGCGTGCCGCGGCGTCCCGGGCGAGCCCGGTGGCTCAGGCGAGGTGGGCCTCCGGCCCGGCCTCCGCGAGCGGCGCCGGGCGCACGTGGATCCGGCGCAGGGTGCCCGCCGCCGCGAGGGCGGCGAGGGCCAGCAGGACCGCCCCCGCGAGCGCGGCCCCCCGCATCCCGTGGGTGAAGGCCTCGCGTGCCGTGGCCGCCAGGGCGTCTCCCGCGCGCCCCGGCAACCGCCCGGCGACGGCGAGGGCGCCGCCCAGGGTCTCGTGGGCCGCCGCCGGGGCCGAGGACGGGATGTCGTGGCGGTAGACGGCGGTGCCGATGGAGCCGAGGACCGCCATGCCCAGCGCGCCGCCGAACTCCTGGCCCGTCTCCAGCAGGGAGGACGCGGCGCCCGCCTGCTCGGCCGGGGCCGTGCCCAGCGCCAGGTCCGTCATCTGGGACATGACCATCACGATGCCGGAGGCGAGGACCCCGCACGCGGCCAGGACCAGCCAGAGGGAGTCCGGGCCGGTCAGGGCCAGCATCCCGTAGCCCGTCGCGGCGATCGCGAAGCCCGCGGTGACCACGTGGGCGCGGTGGACGCCCTTCTGGACCAGGGTGGTCGCCAGGGGAGCCGCCATGCCGATCGGCACCGAGGGCAGCAGCGCCCACAGGGCCGCCTCCAGCGCGCTCTTGCCGAGCACCGACTGAAGGTACTGCGTGCTGAAGAACGCCGAGCCCATCATCCCGAACGCCGAGAGCAGGTTCAGCACGACGGCGGGAGCGAAGCCCCGGCCGCGGAACAGGGCCGGCGAGATCATCGGCGAGGCCGCCGTGCGCTGGCGGTGCACGAACAGGGTGGCGAAGAGCAGGCCGACGGTGATCGAGACGACGTACCGCACGTGCCAGCCGTGGGACGGGATCTCCTTCAGGCCGTAGATCACCGGCAGGACCGCGGCCATGGACAGCGGCACGCCGAGGAGGTCGAAGCGGCCGGACGCGGGGTTTCGCGACTCGGGCAGCAGGACCGGGCCGAGCACCAGCAGCAGGGCCATCGCGGGCAGGTTGACCAGGAAGACCGAGCCCCACCAGAAGAACTGCACCAGGACGCCGCTGAGCACCGAGCCGAGGGCGATGCCCGCCGTCATCACACCGGACCAGACGCCGATCGCCTTCGCCCGCTGCCCGGGGTCGGTGAACACCGTGCGCAGCAGCGCCATCGTCGTCGGCATCAGGGTCGCGCCGCCGACGCCGAGGACCGCGCGGGCCGCGATCAGGGTCTCGGCGCTGTCCGCGTACGCGGCCACCAGCGAGGCGGCGCCGAAGGCCGCCGCGCCGATCAGCAGCAGCCTGCGGCGGCCGATGCGGTCGGCCAGTGAGCCCATCGTCATCAGCAGGCCGGCCAGGACGAAGGCGTAGATGTCGAAGATCCACAGCTGCTGGGTGCCGCTCGGCTCCAGGTCGGCGCTGATCGCCGGGATGGCGAAGTAGAGGACCGACACGTCCATCGAGACCAGCAGCAGCGGAAGCATCAGGACGCACAGGGCGGTCCATTCGCGGCGGCCGGCGCGGGCGGGGGCGCCGCCGGGCGGAGGGGCGGGGTGGCTCGTCGAGTTCGTCATGGCAGGGACTGTACGAGCGTCTTAAACGATTGTCTAGTACGACCGTATAAATCAGCCGTATAGGACGGGTGTATGAATCGTGGGTAGGGTGGGCGCATGGGACACCGTGAGGATCTGCTGGACGGCGCCAAGCGCTGCCTGCTCGCCAAGGGGTTCGTACGCACCACGGCGCGCGACATCGTCAAGGAGTCCGGGACGAACCTGGCCTCCATCGGCTACCACTACGGCTCGAAGGACGCCCTGCTGGTGCAGGCGTACGTCTCGCTGATCGAGGAGATGGGCGACCGCTTCGCCACCGGACCCGGCTGGGGAGCGGGCGGGACCAACCAGGCTCCCCCCGGCTCACTGGAGCGCTTCCAGGAGGTGTGGGGGAACATCATCCGCTCGCTGCCCGAGTCACGGGCGGTCTGGCTGATCAGCTTCGAGCTCATCCTCCAGGGAGACCGGGTGCCGGAGGTGCGCAAGCTGCTGATCGAGGCGCAGGAGGAAGGCCGATCCGGACTGATTCCTCTGTTCAGCGGGGTGCCGGAGGCCGACCTCGACAGGGGGACCATCGACACCGAGGGCCGCTTCTACCAGACCCTGCTGCAAGGGCTCATGGTGCAGTGGCTCTTCGACCCGGGCTCCGCGACCGACGCCGACCAGCTCACGGAGGGGCTGCGCCGGGTGATCGAGGCGGCGCGGCCCCCGCAGTCGTCCGCCGACTGAGACGTACCGGACGGAACGGCGGGCGTGCCTGCCGCGCCGCCGGCCGCTGCCGATGATGTGCTGACCGGGACAAGGGACGCGCGGGCGGGAGGGGTGTCGTGGACGGTGTCTGAGCGGCCGGAGTCCGCGGCCGCCGACCGCGGGAGCCGGGGGGAAGGGCGCACCGTGCGTCCCGGCCGGGTGTGGTGGCTGGGCGCCGGCCTGCTCATGGCCGCCGCCGTCGTGGTGGCGGTCTGGCGGCGGCACGAGCTGGTCCAGGCGCTGGGCCTCATCTCCCGGGTGCGGGTGCCTCAACTGCTGCTCGCTGTGGCGCTGGAGGCCCTGTCGGTGGTGTCGCTCGCCGCCATGCAGCGACGGCTGCTGCAGGCGGGCGGCGTGCGGTGGAGGCTGCGGCGGATGACCGCCGTCGCGGTGGCCGCCAACGCTGTTGCCGGTGCCCTGCCCGGCGGGGCGGCCTTCGCCACCGCATGGGTCCTCAGGCTGCTGAGCCGCCGTGGCGTGGAGCCCGTCCTCGCCGCCGCGGTGCTGGTCGTCTCCGGCGCGCTCTCGGTGCTCGGCCTGGCCGTGTTGATCGTCGCCGGGATGTTCACGGTCGGCGCGGCCGGGGCCGCCGCCGTGGTGCGCCCGCTCGCCGGCGTCCTGCTGCTGGCCCTGACGGTCGCTCTGGTCGTCTTCAGCCTGTCCCGCTTCGCCGGCTTCCGCGCGGCGGTGCGGCGCCGCTGGGAGGACGCGGGCCGCCGCTCCGGCCGGGTACGCCGGCTGCAGGGGCTGCTGGCCCGGGTGCTGGACCAGGCGCGCGGCCTGCAGTCCGGCTGGCGGCCGTGGGTGCGGCCGGCGACGCTGGCGCTGATGAACTGGGTCTTCGACGCCGCCTGCCTGGCCGCGTGTCTGTGGGCGCTGGGCATCACCGTCCCCTGGCGCGGATTGCTGCTCGCGTACACGCTCACGCAGATCCCCGGCAGCCTGCGTCTGACGCCCGGCAGCATCGGTGTCGTCGAGGCGAGCCTGTCCGCGCTGCTCGTGCTGTACGGCCTGGGCCCCGGTCCGGCGATCGCCGCCACGCTGCTGTACCGGGCCATCAGCTACTGGGCGCTCCAGCCGGTCGGCTGGGCGAGCTGGATCGCCCTGACCCTCCGCGCCGAGCGGCCCCCGCGCGATCCGGGGGACGGGACGGGCGGTGGCCCGCACGGGACGGACGGCCGGGCCGTCTGAGGCCGGTCCGGGAACCGTGACCGCGCCCGCTCAGAGCCGGTGCGCCTTGAGGGCCATGTGCAGCAGCAGGCGGTCCTCGCCGTCGTCCAGGTCGAGGCCGGTCAGCTGCTCCACCCGGGACAGGCGGTAGTAGAGGGTCTGGCGGTGGATCCCCAGCTCGGCGGCGGTGCGGCCGGCCTGGCCGGCGCAGTCCAGGAACACCTCGGCGGTACGGGCGAGCTCCTGGTGGGCGGGGGAGAGCAGGGCGCGTACGGCCACGTCCTCGGCGGTCTGCGGCGGCAGTGCCGTGAGCAGGCGGAACGGGCCGATCGAGGCCCACCGCGCGACCGGACCCAGCCGCGGCTCCGCCAGCGCGGCCCTGGCCGCCCCCGACGCCTCCGCCCAGGCGGTCCCCAGTTCCGCCAGCCCGGACCGGGCGGCGGCGACCCCGGCGGCGACTTCGGCACCGCCCGTACGGCCCCCCGCGCCCGGGCCCGTGCCGGTAGTCCCTGTTCCGCCGGCTCGCGCCCCGGCCCGTTCCAGCAGCCGGGCCGCCGCCGCCTCCGCCGGGGCCAGCGCGTCCGCCGACCGCAGCCGGACCAGGAGCGCCAGGCATTGCGCGGTGCCGGTGCCCCCCACCGCCGCGGGGGCCTGCGCGGTCCCCCCTTCCCAGGGCACGGTGCACAGTGCCGTCGCGCCCGGCAGGGTGCGCACCGACGGAGCGTCGCCGGGGTCGGCCGAGGGCCACGGGGCCACGCACACCACCGTGTGCGGACCGTCCGCGCGCGCACCGAGGGCCGTCCGCAGCTCCGCCACCGCCATGTCCCGCGGCCAGCCGGGCTCGGCGGTGAGCACCGCCCGCAGCTCCCGGGTGAGGTCCGCGCCGTGCTGCGCCTCGTCCGCGAGCAGCGCGCCGATCCGCGCGGTCACCCGCATGGCCGCCGCGAGCTGCGGTTCGCCGGGGCCGGGCTCGTCGTCCAGCAGCCAGACGTAGCCGAGGACGACACCCCGATGGCGTACGGGGAGACAGATCCGCCCCCGGTACACCCCCGCCTCCGGGGTCGGCGGGATGCGCACCGGGCCGGTGGCGCGGGTGATGCCGAAGCCCTCGAACCAGGTGCGCACCGCCGCCGTGGAGCGGCGGGTGAGGATCGAGCGGGTGCGCACCGGGTCCAGGTCCGACGGATCGAGGTCGCCCTCGCTGTCGTAGGCGCCGAAGGCGATCAGCTCGAAGTGCCGGTTCTCCAGCGTCGCCGGTGCGCCGAGCAGCTCGGAGATCTCGTCGACCAGCTCCTGGTAGTCACCTCTGCGTTCCGGTGTCACCCGGGTAGTCTCCCGCATTTTCCAGGAGTCTCATACATCTGTCTGAGATCCCGGGCACGGATGCGTGACAGCTGTCGATGGTCGACGATCGGAGGGATCCTTAACTTTCACGGTGGTTCTCCGTGCCGTTGCCCGAGGGCGGGTGGCGGCTTTCTGTTCCTCGTTGTGGAGGTGCCCCGTGCTGGGTCCCGTGATTCTCGCCGCGTCGCGCAGCGACCGGATGCGACGCCTGATCTCGGCGGCCCCGGTGACCAAGCAGGTCGTCGACCGCTTCATCCCCGGCGAGACCGTGGACGACATCGTCCCGATCATCACGGACCTGACCGGCAAGGGCCTGGAGCTGACCATGGACGTGGTCGGCGAGGACATCACCACGCCCGAGCAGGCCGCCGCCGCCCGCGACGCCTACCTCCTGCTGATCGACCGGATCAAGGACCTGGAGCTCGGCACCAGGGTCGAGGTGTCCGTCAAACTGTCCATGTTCGGCCAAGCGCTCCCCGGCGGCCACGAGCTGGCCCTCGCCAACGTCCGCCCGGTCGTCGAGGCCGCCGCGGCGATCGGCACCACGGTCACCCTGGACGCGGAGGACCACACCACCCTCGACTCGATGTTCGCCATCCACGAGGAGCTGCGGAAGGACTTCCCGCAGACCGGCTGTGTCATCCAGGCCTACCTCTTCCGCACCGAGGCCGACGCCCGCCGTCTCGCCGCGAGTGGCAGCCGGGTGCGCCTGGTCAAGGGCGCCTACAAGGAGCCCGCCGAGGTCGCGTACCAGAACAGGCAGGAGATCGACAAGGCGTACGTGCGGATCCTGCGCACGCTGATGGAGGGCGAGGGGTACCCGATGATCGGGTCCCACGACCCGCGGCTCATCTCCATCGGGCAGGAACTCGCCCGGCGCGCCGGGCGCAAGCCCGCCGAGTACGAGTTCCAGATGCTGTACGGCATCCGGAGCGACGAGCACCTGCGGCTGGCCGCCGAGGGCCACCGCATGCGCGTCTACACCGCCTACGGCACCGACTGGTACGGCTACTTCATGCGCCGTCTGGCGGAGAAGCCGGCCAACCTGCGCTTCTTCGCCCGCTCGATGGTCAGCAAGGGCTGAGCCCGCTCCCCGCTCGCAACACCGCTCAAGTCAAGGAGTTACGGAACCCATGGACGCTGTGACCCAGGTCCCCACCCCCGTCAACGAGCCGGTGCACGGCTACGCCCCCGGCTCGCCCGAGCGGGCCCGCCTGGAGGCCAAGCTCAAGGAGCTCGCCGGCAACCCGGTCGACCTGCCCTGCACCATCGGCGGCGAGAAGCGCATGGGCGGCGGCGAGGCCTTCCAGGTCGTCCAGCCGCACAACCACAAGGCCGTCCTCGGTACCTACCGCAACGCCACGCGGGCGGACGCCCGGGACGCCATCGACGCGGCCCTCGCCGCCGCGCCCGCCTGGCGCGCGATGTCCTTCGACGACCGCGCGGCGATCATCCTGCGCGCCGCCGAGCTGCTGGCCGGCCCCTGGCGCGAGACCATCGCCGCCTCCACCATGCTCGGCCAGTCGAAGACCGCCCAGCAGGCGGAGATCGACAGCCCGTGCGAGCTGGTCGACTTCTGGCGCTTCAACGTCCACTACGCCCGCCAGATCCTGGCCGAGCAGCCCCCGGCGAACTCGCCGGGCGTGTGGAACCGCCTCGACCACCGCCCGCTGGAGGGCTTCGTCTACGCGATCACGCCGTTCAACTTCTCGGCGATCGCGGCCAACCTGCCGACCGCGCCCGCGCTGATGGGCAACGTCGTGGTCTGGAAGCCCTCCCCGACGCAGACCCACGCCGCCGTGCTGCTCATGCGGCTGCTGGAGGAGGCGGGCCTGCCCAAGGGCGTCATCAACCTCGTCACCGGCGACGGCATCGAGGTGTCCGAGGTCGCCCTGGCCCACCGCGACCTGGCGGGCATCCACTTCACCGGCTCGACCAGGACCTTCCAGTACCTGTGGAAGACGGTCGGCGCCAACATCGAGAAGTACCGCTCCTACCCGCGTCTGGTCGGCGAGACCGGCGGCAAGGACTTCCTGGTCGCGCACCCGTCCGCCGACCGCGCGGTGCTCAAGACCGCGCTGACCCGCGGCGCCTTCGAGTACCAGGGCCAGAAGTGCAGCGCCACCTCCCGCGCCTACATCCCGGCGTCGATCTGGAACTCCGGCTTCAAGGAGGAGTTCGCCGCCGAGGTCGACGGCCTGACCATGGGTGACGTCACCGACCTGTCGCACTTCATCGGCGCGGTCATCGACGAGCGCTCCTTCGCGAAGAACAAGGCGGCGATCGACCGGGCCAGGGAGGACGCGGCCTGCACGATCGTCGCGGGCGGCACCTACGACGACTCGGTCGGCTACTTCGTCCGCCCGACCGTCATCGAGTGCACCGACCCGGAGAACGACGTCTTCCGCACCGAGTACTTCGGCCCGATCCTCGCCGTGCACGTCTACGAGGACGAGAAGTACGACGAGATGCTCACCCAGATGGAGTCGGTGTCGGACTACGCGCTGACCGGGTCCGTCGTCTCCAACGACCGCGCGGCGGCGGCGTACACGATGGAGCGGCTGCGCTACGCGGCCGGCAACTTCTACATCAACGACAAGTCGACCGGCGCCGTCGTCGGCCAGCAGCCCTTCGGCGGCGGCCGCGCCTCCGGCACCAACGACAAGGCCGGCGCCCCGCAGAACCTGATGCGCTGGACCCTGACCCGCGCCATCAAGGAGACGCTGGTCCCGCCGACCGACTACGGCTACCCGCACATGGGCTGACACACCGGCAGGTACGCGGGGCCGGGTCCCGTCCACACGGACGGGGCCCGGCCCATCTGCGTTTCCGTGCCCGCCGGGAGGCCGTCGTCTCAGATAGTAGGAAGTCCGAGTAATTGTGGAGACAGAGAAGCCGTCCTCGCTTAGCTTTGTAGGAGCCGAACGTCTCGCTCGATCCAGCGAACGGCGGGCGTGAGCCGGGCCCCGAGCAGGTAACCCCTGCGGCGCCGCTCCCCGCCACTGAGTCGGCATCACCCACGCCCGTCAGGCCGTGGGGGAGTCTCAAAACTTCCTTTCCGCGCTCCCTGCTTGTCGAAGGAGTCGATTTCCCATGGCCGAGACGACCGTCCGCCGCCGAGTCCGCCACCACTCCCGTACGAGCGAGTCCGACCGCAAGAACGCCGCCGCCGCGCTCCAGCGCGCCCTCGACCGCCGCGACAACGGCGGCCAGACGGGCCACTGAGCCGCCGCGTCCACCAGTCGGGAGCCGCGCCCGCACGGGGGCGCGGGCGCGGCCTTCGTGTGCCCCGCCCGCGCCCCCCGTGGCCGCTCCCATCGTCCGAATGATGGACGTCCCGTGTCATCTCATGGGACGCGGAGTAGGGTGCCGACATGTCTCGCAGCATCGATCTCGCAGTGATCCCCGGTGACGGCATCGGCCAGGAAGTGGTGGCCGAGGGCCTGAAGGTCCTGACCGCCGTCCTCCCGCAGGACGTGAAGCTCGAGACCGAGGAGTACGACTTCGGGGCCCGGCGCTACCACGCCACCGGTGAGACCCTCACCGACGCCGACCTGGAGCGGCTCGAGCGGCACGACGCCATCCTGCTCGGCGCGATCGGCGATCCGTCGGTGCCGTCCGGAGTCCTGGAGCGCGGCTTCCTGCTCAAGCTCCGCTTCGCCTTCGACCACCACGTCAACCTGCGCCCCTCGAAGCTGCTGCCCGGTGTCGCCACCCCGCTCGCGGGCGACCCGCGGATCGACTTCGTCGTCGTCCGCGAGGGCACCGAGGGCCCCTACACGGGCAACGGCGGCACCATCCGCAAGGGCACCGAGCACGAGGTCGCCACCGAGGTGTCCGTCAACACGGCCTACGGTGTCGAGCGCGTGGTGCGCGACGCCTTCGCCCGCGCCCAGGCCCGCCCGCGCAAGAAGCTCACGCTGGTCCACAAGAACAACGTGCTGACCTTCGCCGGGCACCTGTGGACGAACGTCTTCAACCGGGTGGCCGAGGAGTTCCCCGAGGTCACCACCGAGTACATCCACGTCGACGCGGCGACGATCTACCTCGTCACCCAGCCCGAGCGCTTCGACGTGATCGTCACCGACAACCTCTTCGGCGACATCATCACCGACCTCGCCGCGGCCGTCTCCGGCGGCATCGGCGTCGCCGCCTCCGGCAACATCAACCCGAGCGGCGCGTTCCCGTCGATGTTCGAGCCGGTCCACGGCTCGGCCCCGGACATCGCCGGCCAGGGCAAGGCCGACCCCACCGCCACGGTCCTCTCCGTCGCCCTGCTGCTGCGCCACCTCGGCTACGAGGACGAGGCGACCCGGATCGAGGAGGCGGTCTCCGCGGACCTCGCGGAGCGCGGCGGGCTGCCCGCCCGCAGCACCGCCGAGATCGGCGACGCGCTCGCCGTACGAGTAGCCGGCTGACCTGGCCGCGCCACTCGAAAACTCCCCAGGCTCCGAGGAGTAGGGGAATCCCATTCGAAGCCGCCGGGTCGCATCCGCACCCGGTGGCTTTCCGTATGCGGCGCCGGGTGCCACCATCAACCCCTGGGCCCGCATTCACCCCGTTTTCTTCCGCTGCCGGCTCCGCGCGATAATCGAACGCGGAGCCGCGGTATGAGGGAATGTTCGGACGTCCTAGCACCGGCCACTGGCCGTACGGGCGTGAGCGCGGCCCGTCACGACAACCGGTGAAGGACAAACCACTGATGACGACGCCCACGATCGAGCTCAAGCCCTCGGCCAACCCGCTCTCCGACGCGGAGCGGGAGGCGATCCTGGCCAACCCCGGGTTCGGCCGCCACTTCACCGATCACATGGTGACGATCAGGTGGACGGAGGGCCGGGGCTGGCACGACGGACAGCTCGTCCCGTACGCGCCGATCTCCCTGGACCCCGCCACCCACGTCCTGCACTACGCGCAGGAGATCTTCGAGGGGCTGAAGGCCTACCGCCAGCCCGACGGCACCGTCGCCACCTTCCGCCCCGACAAGAACGCCCAGCGCTTCCAGGCCTCCGCCCGCCGCCTGGCCATGCCCGAGCTGCCCGTCGAGACCTTCGTCGAGGCCTGCGACGCCCTGGTCCAGCAGGACCAGGCCTGGGTGCCGCCGCACGGCGGCGAGGAGTCGCTCTACCTGCGCCCGTTCATGATCGCCACCGAGGTCGGACTGGGCGTCAAGCCCGCCAACGAGTACCTCTTCCTGGTCATCGCCTCCCCGGCCGGCGCCTACTTCCCGGGCGGCGTGAAGCCGGTCTCCATCTGGGTCTCCGAGGACCGTGTCCGCGCCGTCCCCGGCGGCATGGGCGACGCCAAGACCGGCGGCAACTACGCGGCCTCCCTGCTCGCCCAGGCCGAGGCCGCCGCCAAGGGCTGCGCCCAGGTCTGCTACCTCGACGCCGTGGAGCACCAGTGGGTCGAGGAGCTGGGCGGCATGAACCTGTACTTCGTGTACGGCGACAGGATCGTCACCCCGACGCTCACCGGCTCCATCCTGGAGGGCGTCACCCGTGACTCGCTGCTGGCCGTCGCCCGCGACCTCGGCTACGAGTCCGAGGAGGCCCGCGTCTCCATCGACCAGTGGCAGCGCGACTCCGAGAACGGCACCCTCACCGAGGTCTTCGCCTGCGGCACGGCCGCCGTCATCACCCCGGTCGGCACCGTCAAGCGCGCGTCCGCCGAGTGGCGGCAGTCGGACGGCGAGCCCGGCGAGGTCACGCTGAAGCTCCGCCGGGCCCTCCTGGACCTCCAGCGCGGCACCGCCGAGGACAAGCACGGCTGGATGCACCGCATCGGCTGAGCCCCGCCCCGGTTCTCCCTCGGGCCGTCCCCCGGCCGCTCCCACGAGCGGCCGGGGGACGGCCTTTTCCGTCTCCGCGACACTCTTTGAGTGACGCTCAAGACAGTCGTCGGCGCCGTGGTCCTTTGCTGGCCTTCTTCCCTTCCTTTTCGGCAGGTTCCGGGTTTAGAGTGTCGCTCTAAAGTCTGGATGCAGAAGAGTATGGGCAATGAGGTGCCACGACGTGAGACTCACCCCCACCGAGCGTGACCGGCTGCTGCTGTTCTCCGCCGCCGAGCTGGCCCGGTCCCGCAAGGCGCGCGGCCTGAGACTCAACGTCCCGGAGGCCACCGCCCTGATCGCCGACACCGTCTGCGAGGCGGCCCGGGACGGCGCCCGGCTCGCCGAGGCGGTCGAGCGGGCCCGCGCGGTGCTCGGTCCGGACGACGTGCTGCCCGGCGTGGCGGACGTCGTCACGGAGGTGCACGTCGAGGCCGTCTTCGACGACGGCTCGCGGCTCGCGGTGGTCTGCGACCCCATCGGCGGCGGACTGGGGGAGCGGGGGCCGGGCGCTCTGCTGCCGGGTCCGGAGCACGCCGAGCCCGAGGCGGCGGTCCGCCTCGCGGTCACCAACACCGCGACCGTGCCGGTCTCCGTCACCTCCCACTTCCACTTCTTCGAGGCCAACCCGCGGCTCGACTTCGACCGGGCCGCCGCCTACGGGATGCGGCTCGCGGTGCCCGCGGGCTCCTCCGTCCGCTTCGGCCCCGGCGAGCGCGTCGAGGTCGGGCTGCTGCCGATCGGGGGCGACCGCCTCGCCATCGGGTTCGCCGGGCTGGTCGACGGGCCGCTGGACGCGCCGGGGGCGAAGGAGGAGGCCCTGCGCAGGGCCGCCGCCTGCGGATATCTGGGAGTCGCGCGATGAACCCGTACGAGTACGCCGCCACCCACGGTCCCCGCGCCGGCGACCGCGTCCGACTCGGCGACTCCGGGCTGGTGATCCGCGTCGAGTCCGACGCCCAGCGCCCGGGCGACGAGTTCCTGGCCGGGTTCGGCAAGACGGCCCGCGACGGACTGCACCTGAAGGCGGCCGCCGTCCGCGAGACCTGCGACGTCGTGATCAGCAACGTCGTCGTGATCGACGCCGTGCAGGGGATCCGGAAGGTCTCCATCGGGATCCGCGAGGGCCGGATCCACTCCATCGGGCGGGCCGGAAACCCCGACACCCTCGACGGGGTCGACGTGGTCGTGGGCACCGGCACGTCGATCGTGTCCGGTGAGGGGCTGATCGCCACCGCCGGGGCCGTCGACACCCATGTGCACCTGCTCTCACCGCGCGTCATGGAGGCCTCGCTCGCCTCCGGCGTGACCACGATCATCGGCCAGGAGTTCGGCCCGGTGTGGGGCGTGGGCGTCAACTCCCCCTGGGCGCTCCGGCAGGCGTTCGGCGCCTTCGACGCCTGGCCGGTCAACATCGGCTTCCTCGGCCGGGGTTCGTCCTCCCACTCCGCCCCGCTGGTGGAGGCCCTCGCCGAGGGCGGCGCCTCCGGTTTCAAGGTGCACGAGGACATGGGTGCCCACACCCGCGCCCTGGACACCGCCCTCCGGGTCGCCGAGGAGCACGACGTGCAGGTCGCCCTGCACAGCGACGGGCTGAACGAGTGCCTGTCGGTCGAGGACACCCTGCGGGTCCTGGAGGGGCGCACCGTCCACGCCTTCCACATCGAGGGCTGCGGCGGCGGCCATGTGCCGAACGTCCTGAAGATGGCCGGAGTCCCGAACGTCATCGGCTCCTCCACCAACCCCACCCTCCCCTTCGGCCGGGACGCGGTCGCCGAGCACTACGGCATGATCGTGTCCGTCCACGACCTCAAGACCGACCTGCCGGGCGACGCCGCCATGGCCCGCGACCGCATCCGCGCCGGGACCATGGGCGCCGAGGACGTGCTGCACGACCTGGGCGCGATCGGCATCACCTCCTCCGACGCGCAGGGCATGGGCCGCGCGGGCGAGACCGTGCGGCGCACCTTCGCGATGGCCGGGAAGATGAAGGCCGAGCTGGGCCCCCTTGACGGGGACGGCCCGGACGACGACAACGCCCGCGTGCTGCGCTACATCGCCAAGCTGACCGTCAACCCGGCCGTCGCGCACGGCCTCGCGCACGAGGTCGGCTCCATCGAGCCGGGCAAGCTGGCCGACATCGTGCTGTGGCGCCCGGAGTACTTCGGGGCCAAGCCGCAGCTCGTGCTCAAGGCGGGCTTCCCGGCGTACGGCGTGACCGGCGACCCGAACGCGGCCACCGACACCTGCGAACCCCTCGTGCTGGGGCCGCAGTTCGGCGCGCACGGGGCCACCCCCGCCGAGATCTCGGTCGCGTTCGTCGCCCGGGCCGCCCTGGACCAGGGCCACGACCGGATGCCGACCCGCAGAAGAAGGGTCGCCGTCCGCGGCACCCGCGGCATCGGCCCCGCCGACCTGCGCCTGAACTCCCGTACCGGATCGGTCGACGTCGATCAGCGGACCGGCCTGGTCACCCTGGACGGCGAGCCGGTCCGCTCCGAGCCGGCCGACTCGGTGTCCCTCAACCGCCTGTATTTCCTTTGAGGTTCAAGGAGCCGAGGACCGCGTATGAACACCCCCGCCGCCGACGGCTTCCACATGCCCGCCGAGTGGGCGCCGCACGAGCGCACCTGGATGGCGTGGCCCGGCCCCAACCCGACCTTCGACGACCCCGACGACCTCGTCCTCGCCCGCACGGCCTGGGCGTCGGTGGCCCGTGCCGTCCTCCGCTTCGAACCGGTGACGGTCGTCTGCCGCCCCGGCCAGTCGGCGTCCGCGCAGGCACTGCTCGGCCCCGGCGTCGACACCGTCGAGCGCGACCTGGACGACGCCTGGATGCGGGACATCGGCCCCACCTTCCTCACCGGCGGCCGGGGCCGGCTCGCCGCCGTCGACTGGACGTTCAACGGCTGGGGCGCCCAGGCGTGGGCCCGCTGGGAGCACGACGCGAAGGTCGCCGCACAGGTCGCGGACCTCGCGGGCGCGCGGACGTACGCCTCGGAGCTGGTCAACGAGGGCGGCGCGATCCACGTCGACGGCGAGGGCACCGTCCTGCTCACCGAGACCGTGCAGCTCGGCCCCGAACGCAACCCGCACTGGACCAGGGAGCGGGTCGAGGCGGAGGTCCACGCCCACCTCGGCACCCGGAAGGCGATCTGGCTGCCCCGCGGTCTGACCGGCGACTACCCCCCGCACGGCTTCGGCACCCTCGGCCATGTGGACATCGTCGCCGCCTTCGCCCGCCCCGGCGTCGTCGTCGCCCACCACCAGCCGGACCCGGCGCACCCCGACCACGAGGTGACGAAGGAGGTCATCGGCATCCTGAGATCCGCCACCGACGCGCGCGGCCGCCGCCTGGAGGTCGTGGAGGTCCCCGCCCCCACCGTGCTGGAGGCGGACGGCCACTGGGCCGACTACTCGTACATCAACCACTACCTCTGCAACGGCGGCGTCGTGCTGTGCGGCTTCGACGACCCGCGCGACGAACTCGCGGCCGGCGTCTTCCGGCGGCTCTTCCCGGAGCGGAGGGTGACGCTGGTGGACGCCCGTACGATCTTCTCCGGCGGTGGCGGCATCCACTGCATCACCCAGCAGCAGCCGAGGAGCTAGGAGCAGCGGATGGCCGGTGGGCGCAGGCAGGCGGCCCCGCCGCGCGAGGAGGTCCTCGCCGCCGCCATGGAGATGATCGCCGAACGCGGTCTGGAGAAGCTCACCATGGCGGCGCTCGGCCGTGCGGTCGGCATGAGCAGCGGCCACCTGCTGTACTACTTCCACTCCAAGGACGAACTGCTGCTGCGGACCCTGGAGTGGAGCGAGGGGCGCCTGGGCGCCGAACGCGGCCGGCTGCTCGCCCGCACCGCCGCCGCCCGCGCACGCCTGGACGCCTACGTCGACCTGTACGTCCCCGACGGCCACCGCGACCCGCACTGGACGCTGTGGCTGGAGGTCTGGAACCGCTCGCAGAACGCCGACGACGGCGCCCGCGACCGGCAGGCCGCCATCGAGGGCGCCTGGCACCGCGACCTGGTCGCCCTGATCGCTGAGGGCGTCTCGCGCGGCGAGTTCCGCCCCGTGGACGCCGACCGGTTCGCCACCCGGCTGCGCGCCCTGCTCGACGGCTTCTCCATCCACGTGGCGATCGGGCTGCGCGGCACCGGGCGGGAGCAGGTCCTCGGTCACGTAAGGGAGTTCCTGGACGAATCGCTGGCCCGCCCCGCCAAGTGACGCCGCCGAACGGCCCATTGGGCGGGTCACCCGTGCCCGGCCGGGGCAGGTACGCCTCATGGGACAACAGCACTGGAAGAGGATCTGGATCGGCTCGGCCGGGAACATGGTGGAGTGGTACGACTGGTTCGTCTACGCCAGTTTCGCCACCTACTTCGCCGGGGCGTTCTTCCCCCACGGCAACCCGACCGCCCAACTCATGAACACCGCGGGCATCTTCGCGGTCGGCTTCTTCATGCGCCCGGTCGGCGGCTGGCTGCTCGGCCGGGTCGGCGACAGAAGAGGCCGCAAGGCCGCGCTGACCCTCACCGTGAGCCTGATGTCCGCGTCCGCGGTCCTCATCGCGGTCGCGCCGACGTACGCGGTCGCCGGGTACGGCGGGGCGCTGGTGCTGCTCCTCGCCCGCCTGCTCCAGGGCCTGTCGGTGGGCGGCGAGTACGCGGCCAGCGCCACCTACCTCACCGAGGCCGCCGACCCGCGCCGGCGCGGCTTCGCCTCCAGCTTCCAGTACGTGTCCATGACCGCCGGACAGATCGTCGGCCTGGGCCTGCAGATCGTCCTGCAGCGCACCATGTCGGACGACGCGCTGCACAGCTACGGCTGGCGCATCCCGTTCGTCGTCGGCGCGCTCGGCGCGGCCGTGGTCTTCTACCTGCGGCGCAGCATGCTGGAGACCGAGGTCTACGAGGCCGACGCCACCGGCGGCGAGGAGCGCGGCACGCTGCGCGCGCTGTGGCGGCACAGGCGGGAGGCGCTGCTGGTGATGGCCCTGACCATGGGCGGCACGGTCGCCTACTACACGTACACCACGTATCTCACGAAGTACCTGTCGAACTCCGCGGGCCTGTCCAAGCAGACCGCCACGCTGGTCTCCTTCACCGCGCTGATCGTCTTCGCCTGCCTCCAGCCGCTGGCCGGCCGGCTGTCCGACCGGATCGGCCGCCGCCCGCTGCTGATCACCTTCGCCGTCGGCTCCACCCTGCTGACCGTGCCGGTCATGACCCTGCTCGGGCACGCCGGGAGCTTCTGGCCTGCCCTCGGTCTGTCCCTGCTGGCGCTGGTGATCGTGACCGGCTACACCTCGATCAACGCCTGCGTGAAGGCGGAGCTGTTCCCGACCGGCGTCCGCGCGCTCGGCGTGGCCCTCCCGTACGCCCTGGCCAACGCGCTGTTCGGTGGCACCGCGGAGTACGTCGCCCTCTGGTTCAAGAACGCCGGCGCCGAGTCCGGCTTCTTCTGGTACGTGGCGGCCTGCGCGGCCGTCTCCCTCGTCGTCTACCTCACCATGCGGGAGACGAAGGACCTCGACCTCACCCGGGTGCGGGCCGCCGAGGCGTCTCGGCTGACGCCCGCATCCTGAGACGGCGGTGAGCGCGGGGGCGGATTGTGCCAGACTGCCCCCGTGCTCTCGTTCGCCATGATTATGGGCAGCAGGCGCGCCGGTCCGCAGTGACCGTCTCGTACGACCAGGTACGGGCGGCCATCGTGTCCTCGACCCGCGCGCAGACCTCTCGCACCCGCGAGAGGTTTTTCGTTTTCTGGCCCACCTTCAGCCGGGAGCGGAGCGCGAGGGATGATGGGGGGACGGTGGAGCCGGTCATTCCGGTAAGACCGAGATCCAAAACAGGAGCCTTGAGACCATGACCGCAACCAGCCAGCCGGCCGATGCGTTCCACGTGTTCGACACCACCCTGCGCGACGGCGCCCAGCGGGAGGGCATCAACCTCACCGTCGCCGACAAGCTGGCCATCGCGCGGCACCTGGACGACTTCGGCGTGGGCTTCATCGAGGGCGGCTGGCCCGGAGCCAACCCGCGGGACACCGAGTTCTTCGCCCGCGCCCGGCAGGAGATCGAGTTCCGGCACGCCCGGCTGGTCGCCTTCGGCGCCACCCGCCGCGCGGGCGCGAAGGCGGCGGACGACCCGCAGGTCAGGGCGCTCCTGGAGTCCGGTGCCGAGGTGATCACCCTGGTGGCGAAGGCGCACGACCGGCATGTGGAACTGGCACTGCGCACCACGCTGGAGGAGAACCTGGACATGGTCCGGGACACGGTCTCCCACCTGCGCTCCGAAGGCCGCCGCGTCTTCGTCGACTGCGAGCACTTCTTCGACGGCTACCGCGCCAACCCCGCCTACGCCAAGGCCGTCGTCCGGGCCGCCTCGGAGGCGGGCGCGGACGTGGTGGTGCTGTGCGACACCAACGGCGGAATGCTCCCCGCCCAGGTCCAGGCGGTCGTCTCCACCGTCCTGGCGGACACCGGCGCCCGCCTCGGCATCCACGCCCAGGACGACACCGGCTGCGCGGTCGCCAACACGCTGGCCGCGGTCGACGCCGGCGCCACCCACGTGCAGTGCACGGCGAACGGCTACGGCGAACGGGTCGGCAACGCCAACCTGTTCCCGGTCGTGGCGGCCCTGGAACTGAAGTACGGCAAGCAGGTGCTGCCCGAGGGCCGGCTGCGCGAGATGACGCGCATCTCGCACGCCATCGCCGAGGTCGTCAACCTAACGCCCTCGACGCACCAGCCCTATGTGGGTGTATCCGCCTTCGCGCACAAGGCCGGGCTGCACGCCTCCGCGATCAAGGTCGACCCGGACCTTTACCAGCACATCGACCCCGAGCAGGTCGGCAACACCATGCGGATGCTGGTCTCCGACATGGCGGGCCGGGCGTCGGTGGAGCTGAAGGGCAAGGAACTCGGCGTCGACCTCGGCGGCGACCGCGAGCTGGTCGGCCGGGTGGTCGAGCGGGTCAAGGAGCGCGAGCTCAAGGGCTACACCTACGAGGCGGCGGACGCCAGCTTCGAACTGCTGCTGCGCGCCGAGGCCGAGGGCAGGCCGCTGAAGTACTTCGAGGTGGAGTCCTGGCGGGCGATCGTCGAGGACCGCCCCGACGGCACCCACGCCAACGAGGCCACGGTCAAGCTGTGGGCCAAGAGCGAGCGCATCGTCGCCACGGCCGAGGGCAACGGCCCGGTCAACGCCCTCGACCGCGCCCTGCGGGTGGCCCTGGAGAAGATCTACCCCGAGCTGGCCGCCTTCGAGTTGGTCGACTACAAGGTCCGCATCCTGGAGGGCAAGCACGGCACCCAGTCCACGACCCGCGTGCTGATCTCCACCTCGGACGGCTGCGGCGAGTGGTCCACCGTGGGCGTGGCGGACAACGTCATCGCCGCGTCCTGGCAGGCGCTGGAGGACGCGTACACCTACGGCCTGCTGCGCGCGGGCGTGGAGCCGGCCGCGTAGGCCTCGGGCCGGCGGGAGCGGCAACGGCCGGGCGGGCGTGCGTGCGTGCGCGGTTCGGGCCGCCCGGCGGGCCGTGGGCCGACCCGATCGGCGGGCGGTGCGCCGACCCCGCCCGGAGGACCGTGGGCGGCTCGTGTGCCGACCCCGCCCGGTCGACCGTGGGTCGGCCCGCCCTGCGCCTTACAGCGCCGCGTCGCGGGCGCGGGGCAGGTGGTCGCCGGGCCGGTCGCGCCCGCCGGACCGGTCCAGCCGCAGCAGCCCGGAGGACGGCGCCCGGTGGCCGGCGGCCTGCGTCGTGGACCGGGTCAGCTCCTCCACGCCCTCGGCGAGATAGCCGACCCAGGCGGCCGCCTCCTCCTCCATCAGCCGGTGGGCGTCCATGCGCAGCCGCTCGACGATCCCGAGCAGCGCGGCCTGCTCCTTGTCGCTGGGCGCGTCGGTGATGCGCAGAAACCCCTGCGTCCACTCCGTCTGCGCCCGCTTCAGCACCTGCTGGAGGGCGAGCTGGGTCCTGATGTAGCGGGTCCAGGTCGCGGAGAAGCCGAAGACCCGGTCGAACAGCACGCACCCGGCGCCGGCGGCCAGGAACACGAAACCCCATTCGGGCCCTATGGCCGCCGGGCTCGCCGCGTGCACCAGCGGCGTGAGCGTGCCCGCGATGCCCAGCAGCCCGGCGAGGGCGCGCAGCGAGCGGGACCACAGCGACGGGCCGCGCCGCCGTGCCAGGTACCAGCCGATCGCCGAGTGCACCTCGCTCTCCGCGTGCCGGAACAGCTCCGCCAGCGCCTCCGCGCGCGTGCGCGAGCGGTCCAGCCCGGTGAGCTCGGACACCTGCATGTCCGAGTCCTTCTGTCTGTTGAACACGCCCCTCCGCCTTCCCCAGCGCCGGTGCCGGCCGCGGGCCCGCCGCCGGCAGCACCGCATGGTAGCGAGGGCGCGCGCGGGGCGGCCCCTGTCGGCCGCCACTACCGGTGCGCCGTTCCCCGTGCCCGGCCCCGAGAGCCGTCGATGACCGGATGCGACCGGATTCCGGTAGTTTCGCATCATGAAGGCCGTCGTCCTGACCCGAGTCCTTCCCCGGTGGCTGGTCGCGCTCGCGGTCGCCGTACCGGTCGCGCTGGCCGTCCCGCAGCCCGGCACCGCGCGGGCCGCCGCGGCCACCGGCGCCACGGCCGCGGTCTCGGCGACCACCCACACCAGCGTCTCCGCGGTCGCCGAGGCCCTGCGCAGGAATCCCGTCTACGTCGATCCGGCCGCCTCCGGACAGCTGTCCGCCGTGGACGCCGGCGCGCTCGCCCGGAAGATCAGGGACGCGGACAAGCCCCTCTTCGTCGCCGTCCTGCCCGCCGGTTACCCGACCAGGAACCTCTTCGCCGACCTGCGCACCGCCACCGGCATCACCGGCCTGTACGCCGTCCGCCTCGGCGACCGTTTCGACGCCCGCGCCGACTCCTCCGTCCTGCCGCGCAACGCCGTGCGCAACCTCGTCACCAGCGTGCGGGGCGAGGACGCCAGGACGCAGCTCACCGACTTCGCCGACCGCGCCCTGCCCACCCTGCGCGGCTCCGCACCCGCCACCTGGAGCGGCGGCACCTCCGGCCAGGGCAGCGGGATGTCGACCGGCGCGCTCATCACCGCCGGAGCCGTCCTGGTCGCGGGCGGCGCCGGCGCCTACGCCCTCGTCCGCCGCAACCGGCGCCGCCGGGAGGCCGAGCAGCGGGCCGCACTGGAGCGGCTGCGGATCGTCGTCGACGAGGACATCACCGCCTTCGGCGAGGAACTGGACCGCCTCGACTTCCACCCCGCCGAGGCGGGCGCGGACGACGCCATGCGGGCGGACTACGAGCGGGCGCTGGACGCCTACGAGCAGGCCAAGCAGTACATGGCCGACGCCCGCCGGCCGGAGGACGTCAAGGCGGTCACCGAGGCACTGGAGGACGGGCGTTTCTCCCTCGCGCAACTCGCCGCCCGCCGGGAGGGACGGCCCCTGCCCGAGCGCCGGCCGCCCTGCTTCTTCGACCCGCGGCACGGCCCCTCGGTCGCCGACGCCGTCTGGACGCCCCCGGGCGGCGCTCCCCGCGAGGTCCCGGTCTGCGCCGCCGACCAGGTCCGCCTCGCGGAGGGACGCGACCCGCACATCCGCGAGGTCGACACCGACTACGGCCGCCGCCCCTACTGGGACGCGGGCCCGGCCTACGGCCCCTGGGCGGGCGGCTACTTCGGCGGCGGCATCCTGCCCGGCCTGCTGGTCGGGACCCTGCTCGGCAGCGCGATGGCGACCCCGGCGTACGCGGCCGACTACGGCACCGGTTACGGCGACTTCGGCGGTTACGAGGGCGGGGACGTCTCCGGCGCCGACTTCGACCCCGGCGACTTCTCGGGCGGTTTCGGCGACGGCGGCGGAGGCGACTTCGGGGGCGGTGGCGGGGACTTCGGCGGAGGCTTCTGAACCCGCCGGGGCCTCGCGCGCACCACAGCGGCCCCGGCGGGGTGCGCCTCGCGGGCGCGCCCGCCGGGGCCGAGCACGGGCGAGGCCTGATGCCGGTCGCCGCGTCGGCGGGCCGGTGGGGCGTGGGGGAGCGGAGCCCCGGGAAGGTGGTCCGGTCCGATCTCGCCGTCAGGTGACGCGGTTGATCGGCGGGCACTCCCATCGCCCGTCCAGGACTTCCGGCCGGGGGAGGTACATGCGCAGACCGATGTACCAGTTCCCCCGTTCCGGGGTGGGCAGCCAGTTGGACACCCGGTCCGGTCCCGGCGACTTCGGCCGCAGGTGGATGGTCAGGCTCCCGTCGGGTCCGGTGACCAGGCCGGGGGTGCGGTCGCCGATGGAGTAGCGGTCGATCGGGTTGGGCACGAGGTTGCGGTCCATCCCGTAGACGACCAGGGACCAGAAGGCGTCGACGGGGGGCAGGTCCCCCGGTTCGAAGCGCAGTTCGTAGTGACCGGTGGTCAGCTCGTCGCCGTCGGCGTCGTCGACGGCGAACAGGTACACCGACTCCACGGGATCGTTGGCGGCGACCCCGATCAGCGCCTGCTCGGCGGCCCGGCGCAGGAACTGGTCGCCGAACCGGCCGAGCCCCGGGGCCGGGTAGCGCCAGCCGTTGACGACGGGGGCCCACTCGCCGCCGAGCAGTTCCTGTTCGAGCAGGTCGACTCCGGTGGCCGCGGCCCGGATCAGGCTCTGCCTGACGGCCTCGGGCTGGGCCTCGACGTCGAGTCCGGGTCCGATGCCGATCTCCGCGAACTGCTTGAGCAGGACCTCGTGGTGGGCGGGCGGTGGGTTCTCGGCGAGCATCGCGTTCAGCGTCTTCCACGGCCCGAGCGGATCCTCGTCCTCGTCGACCGGTTCCAGTACGTCACGGCTCTCGGGGGCGGCCCGCTCCGTGCCGTACAGGCTGAGCGGGGTCAGCCGGTACTGGTCCTGCAACGCGTGGACGTCCGTGAGATCGTCCTCGCCCGCGACCAGCGTGCGGCCGATGACCAGGACCCAGGGGGTGGGCGCGGTGGCCGTGCGGCGCACGACTTCCGTGAGGTCTCCCGTCCAGTCCGGCCCGACGAGGGCGAAGTGGCCGGACCGCGAGCCGGTGGCGCGCTGTCCCACGTAGTCGTAGTTGTCGGAGGTGATGCCGACGAGTTCGAAGGTGAAGTAGCGGTCGTCCATGTCCGGGTGGGAGAGGACGACGGGCTCTGCGCTCAGGTCGACCCAGGCGAACGAGTACAGCGTGTCGTTGTTGGGAGTCAGCCCCTCCCGATTGGACGCGTCGTAGAGCGTGCGCCCGTGCCAGAAGTGGTTGACGGCGGCGTACGGCGTCGTCGCACTCTCCGGTTCCTGGGTCACCCAGCGGTGCCGGATCCCGGCGTAGTAGATGTACGGGAAGCCGTAGAGGAAGGCCTGTTCGCCCAGGGTGTAGGCGTACTCGCGGCGCCAGTCGCTCAGGCGTCCGGTGAGGACGGGTTTCACGGACTGCCACATGAGGGGCAGTGCCTGGGTGGTTCTGCGGGCGTGGCCGACCAGGGCGCCGGGGTGGCGGACGGCGTCCGCAGTGGCTCTTCCGGTCGCCGTCGCCGCGTGGCCGATGGCCGAGGTCATTTCTGTGAGCTGGTCGCGCACGCGCTGTGCGGGACTCCTGGTGGCGGTGGCGGTGGTCATCGCCGCGCTCCTCCCCACGGTCGGTGGTGCCACGTGCGCCCTCAGGTGAGGCGGGTGATCGGCGGGCACTCCCAGTGGGCGTCGACGACCTCCGGCCGGGGGAGGTACATGCGCAGGCTGATGTACCAGATGCCCCGCTCCGGGGTCGGCAGCCAGTTGGCCTCGCGGTCGGGGCGGGGCGCCTCGGGCTGCAGGTGGATGGTCACGCTTCCGTCGCGGTTGGTGACCAGGCCGGGGGTGCGGTCGCCGATGGAGTAGCGGTCGATCGGGTTGGGCACCAGGTTGCGGTCCTCCCCGTAGACGGTCAGTGACCAGAAGGCGTCGACGGGAGGCAGGTTCCCCGGTTCGAAGCGCAGTTCGTAGCGGCCCGTGGACAGCTTCTCGCCCTGGCCGTCGTGGAAGGCGACCAGGTAGACCGCTTCCGCCGGGTCGTTGGCGGCGATACCGACCAGGGCCTGCTCACCGGCCCGGCGCAGGAAGTCGTCGCCGAACCGGCCCACCTGCGGGGGCGGGTAGCGCCAGCCGTTGACGACGCGGGCCCACTCGCCGCTGAGCAGTTGCTGTTCGAGCAGGTCGACGCCGGTGGCCGCGGCCCGGATCAGGCTCTGCCTGACGGCCTCGGGCTGGGCCTCGACGTCGAGTCCGGGGCCGACGCCGATCTCCGCGAACTGCTTGAGCAGCAGCTCGTGGTGGGCGGGCGGCGGGTTCTCGGCGAGCATCGCGTTCAGCGTCTTCCACGGCCCGAGCGGATCCTGGTCCGCTTCGACCGGTTCCAGCACGTCGCGGCGCTCCGGCAGGAGGGTGTCCTTGTGGCCCAGCCGGCTGAGCGGGGTCAGCCGGTACTGGTCCTGCAGCGCGTGCACGGCCGGGAGGTCCTGCGCCCCCTCGACGAGGGTGCGGCCGATGATCAGGACCCAGGGGGTGGGCGCGGTCGCCGTGCGGCGCAGCCCCTCGGGCAGGTCTCCCGTCCAGCCGGGCCCGACCAGGGCGAAGTGGCCGGCCTGTGAACCGGTGGCGCGCTGTCCCACGTAGTCGTAGTTGTCGGAGGTGATGCCGACCAGTTCGAAGGTGAAGTAGCGGTCGCCCATGTCCGGGTGGGAGAGGACGACGGGTTCCTCGCTCAGGTCGACCCAGGCGAAGGAGTACAGCGTGTCGTTGTTGGGCGACAGGCCCTCGCGGTCGGACGCGTCGTAGAGCGTGCGCCCGTGCCAGAACTGGTTGACCGCGGCGTACGGCGTCATCTCGTTCTCCGGCTCCTGGGTCACCCAGCGGTGCCGGATCCGGGCGTAGTAGATGTACGGGAAGCCGTAGACGAAGGCCTGTTCCCCGAGCGTGTAGGCGTATTCGCGGCGCCAGTCGGTCACGTGCCCGGTCAGGACGGGCTTCACCGACTGCCACATGAGCGGCAGCGCCTGTGAGGTCCTGCGGGCGCGGTCCACGACGGCGCCGGGGTGGCGCACGGCGTCCGCCGTGGCTCTGCCGGTCGCCGTCGCCGCGTGGCCGATGGTCGACGACACGCCCGTGAGCTGGTCGCGCAGTCGCTGTGCGGGGTTCTTGTTCGCGGCTGCAGAGGTCATCGCCGCGCTCCTCTCCCTCTCCCTGTCGCTGGCAGCACGGCACGCACGCCGGGTCCACCCCCGCCGGCCTGGGAGCCACACCGGCGACCGTCACGGACGCGTCCCCGGGTTCTCCCCGTGACTGTCTCTCCTGTGGGCCGAGTGGACCGACGGGGCGCTGCGTTCGCCGTGCTTCGTCGCATCCGGCGGGGGCTGCAAGTGCGGCCTGGCCTACTAACGAGTAGATCACCGGCCCCGGGACCCGGCAACCGGCCCAGGGGCCGGGCGATCGGCCCGGTGATCCGGCGATCGGCTCCGCGAGGAGCCGGGACGACCGGCCCGGGGAGGGAGCCGGAAAGCCGAAGCGCCCGCCCTCCCCGTTGCGGGGGAGTGGCGGGCGGGCGCTTCGGAGGTGGGCGGGTGGCCGGGACTTCTTCACCGGCCACGGTGCCGGGGCCGGAGGCCGGGGGTTCACGCGTTCTTGATCGCCGAGATGTCGAAGTTCAGCTTGATCTTGTCGGAGACCAGTACGCCGCCCGTCTCCAGCGCCGCGTTCCAGGTCAGGCCCCACTCGGAGCGCAGGATCTCGGCCTTGCCCTCGAAGCCGACGCGCTCGTTGCCGAACGGGTCCTTGGCCGCGCCGTTGAACTCCAGGTCGATGGTGAGCGGCTTGGTGACGCCGAGGATGGTCAGCTCGCCGGTGATGCGGTAGTCGTCGCCGCCCAGGGCCTCCGCCTCGGTGGAGCGGAAGGTCATGGCCGGGAACTCCCCGGTCTTGAAGAAGTCCGAGCTCTTCAGGTGCCCGTCGCGGTCGGCGGAACCGGTGTCGATGCTGTCCATGGTGACGTCGAGGGAGGCGGTGGACTTGGCGGGGTCGGAACCGTCCAGGTGCAGGGTGCCGGAGAAGTCGTTGAACTTGCCCTTGACGTTGGTGACCATGGCGTGCCGGGCGACGAAGCCGAGCGTGGAGTGGGCCGGGTCGATGGTGTAGTCACCGGTCAGCGCGGCGAGGTCCGGGCTCACCGCGGCGGGGGTGCCGGTGGGGACGGTGGTGTCGCTCTTGCGGCCGAAGATGCCCATGACGTGCTCCTTGGGGAAGGGATGGCCCCGGCGCGGTGCGAGGCCGAGGATGTTGAATGTTCAATGATCTGAACACTCACGACCGTAGACCTATTCCGTTCGACTTTCAACTTAATCGGCGAGGCGTTTCCCAGGACGTGCGGAGCGGTGCGCGAGCGTCCGGTTCGTCCTCTGGCGGACGCGCGTAGACCTCGGGCACCATCTCCCTGCACCACCTGCACAGCCGCCCCGCAGCACGCACGGCCAATCGCAGGAAGGGTTCCCCCATGAAGACAGCCAAGACCGGCCGCGCCCGCGCCGTCCTGACCGCTCTCGCCCTCGTCGTCGCCCCGGGCGTCGCCGTCCTCGGCACCGCCACCGACGCCTTCGCCGTCACCAAGATCAGCCATGCCACCGCCACCCAGATGTTCCGAGACGTCGGCATCACCTGGTCCTCCTCCGGCAACTGCTCCGACCGGTACAACTCCACCTGTACCTCCTTCGAGCAGCTCAACCTCGCCACCGCCCAGGGCGCTCAGACCCTGAAGCGGGCCGGCGGCTGCGCGCTGAACATCACCGGCGGGACGGAGACCGGACACGCCTCCGGCACCTACTCCCACTGGAACGGCTACAAGCTCGACTACGGCAAGAACACCTGCGTCACCAGCTACATCAAGAACAACTTCACCTACATCGGCCTGCGCGGCGACGGCGCCCCGCAGTACAAGTCCGGCTCCGGCAACATCTACGCCGACGAGGGCACGCACTGGGACGTCCTGTACTACAACTGCGGCGGCTGCTGACCGGCCGGCCGCCGGCCGGTCAGCAGCCGCCGCCGGGTCGCCGTCCGCGCCGCCGGCCGGCACTGGATGTCCGTGCTAGCCGACGACCCCGGCCGCCAGGCGGTGGCCATGCCCTCCCTCGGCCTGCTCGCCGCCTCCTTCGGGCGAGCAGGTACGGTGGGACCGCCGACCGTGCCGGCCGGCGCCTGCGTGCCGGCCCGCCGCCGGGGCCGCACCCTCCGTCCGCGGGTGAGCGAGCCGCCCCGCACCGGGGAGCCGCTGTGGAGATCGTCCACGGCCGTCCCGCGGGCCGGGTGGCGCGGACGGACGACTCCGTCGAGGTGACCCCGGCAGGCCGCCGTCCGGGTCTGCGTGTCACTCCGGTGATGGCATCCGTCACCCATGAATGTGACTCGACTCTCGCCCCATGACTTTGTACGACCCCGACAACGGCGAGGGCCTCTGAGCAGTCGGAAAGGCTGCAAGCACCGGAGGTTCTGTTCACTCGTACCAGGAAAACGGGCCGGAGACTGTACGGAGTCAACGGCTCGCTTTCCTTGGTGCGCTTCGTAAGGTCACTACATGACCGTTTTGGATGAGACGACGGGTGAGCCGACCGGCGAGCCGACGGACGCGCGCGGACGGGTCGCCGAACTGCACGACATCCGTGCGCAGGCGGTGGCGGGTCCCAGCGAGAAGGCGACCGCGGCGCAGTACGCCAAGGGGAAGCTGACCGCTCGGGAGCGGATCGAGCTGCTCCTGGACCCGGGGTCCTTCCAGGAGGTCGAGCAGTTGCGCCGGCACCGGGCGACCGGTTTCGGTCTTGAGGCGAAGAAGCCGTACACGGACGGTGTGGTCACCGGCTGGGGCACGGTGGAGGGCCGTACGGTCTTCGTGTACGCGCACGACTTCCGGGTCTTCGGCGGTGCGCTGGGCGAGGCCCACGCCACGAAGATCCACAAGATCATGGACATGGCGATCGCGGCGGGTGCGCCGCTGGTGTCGCTGAACGACGGTGCGGGTGCCCGGATCCAGGAGGGTGTGAGCGCGCTCGCCGGGTACGGCGGGATCTTCCAGCGCAACACGAGGGCCTCCGGGGTGATCCCGCAGATCTCGGTGATGCTGGGCCCGTGCGCCGGTGGTGCGGCCTACAGTCCGGCGCTGACGGACTTCGTGTTCATGGTCCGTGAGACCTCGCAGATGTTCATCACCGGTCCGGACGTGGTCAAGGCGGTCACCGGCGAGGAGATCACGCAGAACGGTCTGGGCGGCGCGGACGTGCACGCCGAGACGAGCGGGGTGTGCCACTTCGCCTACGACGACGAGGAGACGTGCATCGCCGAGGTGCGCTACCTCCTCTCCCTCCTCCCGCAGAACAACCGCGAGAACCCGCCCCGGACGGAGTGCTCCGACCCCGCCGACCGCCGCTCCGACGTACTGCTCGACCTGGTCCCGGCCGACGGCAACCGCCCGTACGACATGACCAAGGTCATCGAGGAGATCGTCGACGACGGCGAGTACCTGGAGGTCCACGAGCGCTGGGCGCGGAACATCATCTGCGCGCTGGCCCGGATGGACGGCCAGGTCGTCGGCATCATCGCCAACCAGCCGCAGGTGCTGGCGGGCGTGCTGGACATCGAGGCGAGTGAGAAGGCCGCGCGCTTCGTCCAGATGTGCGACGCCTTCAACATCCCGATCGTCACCCTCCTCGACGTGCCCGGCTTCCTCCCGGGCGTCGACCAGGAGCACGGCGGCATCATCCGGCACGGCGCCAAGCTGCTCTACGCCTACTGCAACGCCACCGTGCCGCGGATCTCGCTGATCCTGCGCAAGGCGTACGGCGGTGCCTACATCGTCATGGACTCCCAGTCGATCGGTGCCGACCTCACCTACGCGTGGCCGACGAACGAGATCGCCGTGATGGGCGCGGAGGGTGCGGCCAACGTCATCTTCCGCCGTCAGATCGCCGAGGCCGAGGACCCCGAGGCGATGCGTCAGAAGATGGTCAAGGAGTACAAGGCCGAACTGATGCACCCGTACTACGCGGCCGAGCGCGGCCTGGTGGACGACGTGATCGACCCGGCCGGCACCCGCGAGACGCTCATCCGGTCCCTGGCGATGCTGCACAGCAAGCACGCCGACCTGCCCTCCCGCAAGCACGGCAACCCGCCCCAGTAACCGGGCGGACGCACCGCGGCAATGCCGCGGACCTCTCATCCACGGAGACTGAACCCATGGACAACGCCGACATCCGCGTCGAGAAGGGCCACGCCGAGCCCGAGGAGGTCGCCGCCATCACGGCGCTCCTCCTGGCCCGTGCCGCGGCCCGCCCCGCCGAGACGACCTCCGCCCACCGCCGCCGCCCCAAGGCCGGCTGGCGCCGCCTGGAGCGCGAGAACGGCTTCCGCGCCCCGCACAGCTGGCACGGGTGAGCCGCGGCCGGCATCACGACCGGCCGCCCCCGCACGCACGCGGAAAGGGCCCCTCTTCCGGGAGGGGCCCTTTCGCCGTGCCTGCCTCGCGATCGCTCGCGATCTCGCGCGCCACGTGCGGCTGTGCCGTAGTGCCGGCGTGCCGTCGTGCCGGCGTGGAAAAGGCGGGCGGCCCGCCCCGAGCCGGGGAGGGCCGCCCGCCCTGTCCGTCGCGCGGACCTACCGCAGCCGCGCCATCAGGGCGTGCTCGACCAGGGTGATCAGCGCCGACTTGGCGTCCGCGCGGTGGCGGGCGTCGGTCGTGATGATCGGGGTGTCCGGGCCGATCTGCAGCGCCTCGCGCACCTCGTCCGGGTTGTACGGCTGGTTGCCGTCGAAGCCGTTGAGCGCGATGACGAAGGGCAGGCCGCTGTTCTCGAAGTAGTCGACGGCGGGGAAGCAGTCGGCGAGCCGCCGCGTGTCGACCAGCACGATCGCGCCGATCGCGCCGCGGACCAGGTCGTCCCACATGAACCAGAAGCGGTCCTGGCCCGGTGTACCGAACAGGTACAGGATCAGGTCCTGGTCCAGGGTGATACGGCCGAAGTCCATGGCGACCGTCGTGGTCGTCTTGTCCCCGGTGTGGGTCAGGTCGTCGATGCCTGCCGAAGCAGACGTCATGACGGCCTCCGTGCGCAGCGGGTTGATCTCCGAGACGGCACCCACGAACGTGGTCTTGCCCACGCCGAAGCCGCCCGCCACCACGATCTTCGCGGAGGTGGTGGAGCGGGAAGGACCGCCGCTAGAGCTTGCGAAGTCCACTGAGCACCCTTTCGAGCAGTGTCACGTCTGGCTGTCCACCGGCGTTCTCGTCGCCGCCGGGCTGATGGATGGCGACCAGGCCCGCCTCCGCCAAGTCGGCGACGAGGATCCTGGCCACGCCGAGCGGGATCGTCAGCAGGGCCGAGACCTCGGCCACCGACTTGATCTCGCGGCACAGATTGCAGATCCGCTGATGCTCGGGCAGTTGGCCCTGCATCTGGTGCGGCTGCGCTGTGGTGTGGACCAGCGCCTCGATGGCGAGCTGGTACCGCGGCCGGGTCCGGCCGCCCGTCATGGCGTACGGGCGCACCAGGGGATTGTTCGACGCCCCGGCGGGCGTCGGCTCAGGGGTACGTCGTTGCGGCTCCACCGGCTGGATGCGCGGCGCCGGCGGCTGATCGTACGGCGAAGGGCCGGGGCCCTGGGGCGCGTACGGCTGCCGGTGGCTCGGGGCGGAGGGGAAGTTGTACGGGTTCGCCGGACCGTCGCCCTGGCCCTGGGCAGGGCCGTACGACCAGTTGCCCGAAGGCGAACCGCTTGGGGGTGTTGCCACTCTCTCTCCTCCTCCGACTGCGCCGGGCTCCAACCCTGTGGAAGCCGCGTCCCGAAACCTTACGGCCCCGGGACGCCAAAACGCACCGTTCGACTGTTAGTTGAGAAGGCTCCCCTGGAGCTCCGCACGGAGATCCGGGGTGAGAACCGTGCCCGCACGGTCCACCAGAAGAGCCATCTCGTACCCAATGAGGCCGATGTCCGCCTCGGGGTGTGCAAGAACCGCGAGCGACGAACCGTCGGAGATGGACATGAGGAAGAGGAATCCCCGCTCCATCTCCACAACTGTCTGGTTCACGCTGCCGCCCTCGAAGATGCGCGAAGCACCGGCGGTCAGCGAGGTCAGACCGGAGGCGACGGCCGCGAGCTGGTCGGCGCGGTCGCGGGGGAAGCCTTCGGACATCGCCAGAAGGAGTCCGTCGGCGGAGACCACCACGGTGTGGGACACCCCGGGGGTGTTGTCCACGAAGTTGGTGATCAACCAGTTCAGGTTCTGTGCCGCCTGGCTCATCGGGCTCACACTAACGCTCCTGGTTGTAGGTGCTGTCAGGACCGAAGCCCTGGCCGTTCTTTTCACTTCCTGCGCTGCGTCCCCGCTGCACGCCCCGGCGCAGGTTGCTCAGCCTGCCCCTGACGTCCTCGGGGGCGCGGGAGACCTGTGGGCCGCCCTGCGGGGTCGATTCCGCGGTCCCCTCGACCAGATTGGCCTTGGGCACCCGCCTCGGCAGACCGGAGGAGGTCACCCCGCCTGCCTTGGGCTTCCGGAGCTGCGAGGCCTGCTGCCAGCGTTCGTCGTTCGCCGAACGCCAGTCGCCGTCGCCCTTGCTCTCCGGGGTGCGGGCCGGCGCCTCCTGGTTCACGCGCCGCGCGCCGTTCGAACCGCTCGGGGTGGATCCGCGGCGGGGCAGCCCGGCGTCGGTCAGCTCGTGAGCGGCGGAGGGGGCCGTTCCCGGACGGTCGAAGCCTACGCGGTCCGGCTCGCTCACGTCAGCGGCCTGCGTGGATTCCGCTTCCGGAGCGTACTGGTCCGGGTAGCCGTTGCGGTAGCCGTTGCCCTGGGGCCAGTCGTCCTGGTAGGGCTGCTCGGCGAAGGCGCCGTACGTGTCCGACGCGGCGCCGTGCGCCCGCGCCTGCTCGTCCTGCGCCGGCTCCGCATACGCGGGCTCCGGGTATCCGCCGTTCGTGGCGTAGCCGTTGTTCTGCGGCAGGCCGCCGTTCGGCGCGAAGTACTGGTCGTCGTAGGACGGCCGGCCCGGCTCCTCGTACGCGCTCCGCTGCTCCTCGTACGCCGTCTGCCCCTGGTCGCCGTACGCCGTCTGCGCGTCGTACCCGCCCTGCTGCTCGGGGTAGGGCAGCTGACCTGTGTCGTAGGCCTGACCGCCGGTGGGCCCGTCGGTGTACGCGGGTGTCTCGGAGGTCTCCTGCCCGGACTGCTCCCCGTGCGTCTGGGCCTCCAGGGCGGCGCGGCGCTCCTCGCGCATCAGCGAGCGGCCGACGGGGTCCAGGTCGCGGATGTCGTCCGGGACCTCGTAGCGGCTGTCGTCGAAGCCGAGCTCCGCGGCCGTCCGCATCGGCGGCTGCATCCGGCTGAAGTCCTCACCCTGGAACTGCTGCTCCGGGATGATCTGCGAGACCGTGAACTCGTCGCGGTTCAGCGCCTGCTCGCCGCCACCGCCGTGGGTGATCGCGTCCGGCAGCATGACCAGCGAGGTCGTGCCGGCCTGCTCGCCGGAGGGGCGCAGCTGGACGCGGATGCCGTGCCGGTCGGCGAGGCGGCCGACCACGAACAGGCCCATGCGCTGGGAGATCGCCACGTCCACGGTCGGCGGGTTGGCCAGCTTGTGGTTGATGTCGGCGAAGTCCTCGGGGGTCAGGCCGATGCCCTTGTCGTGGATCTCGATCATGACGCGGCCGTCGGGGAGACGGGTCGCGGTGACGCGGACCTTGGTCTGCGGCGAGGAGAACGTGGTGGCGTTCTCCAGGAGCTCGGCGAGCAGGTGCACGAGGTCGGTCACGGCGCGGCCGTGGATCTCGGCCTCCGGGACGCCGGAGAGCTCGATGCGCTCGTACTGCTCCACCTCGGAGGAGGCGGCGCGCAGCACGTCGACCAGCGGGACCGGCTGGTCCCAGCGGCGGCCGGGCTCCTCGCCCGCGAGGACGAGGAGGTTCTCGCCGTTGCGGCGCATACGGGTCGCCAGGTGGTCCAGGCGGAAGAGGTTCTCCAGCTGGTCCGGGTCGGCCTCGTTGTTCTCCAGGTCGGTGATCAGGGTCAGCTGGCCCTCGATCAGCGACTGGTTGCGGCGCGAGAGGTTGGTGAAGATCGCGTTGATGTTGCCCCGCAGCAGGGCCTGCTCGGCGGCGAGCCGGACGGCCTCGCGGTGGACCTGGTCGAAGGCGCGGGCGACTTCGCCGATCTCGTCGGTCGAGGTGATCGGGATCGGCGCCACCCGGGTGTCGACCCGGCCGGGGTCGGTGCGCGAGAGCTGGTCGACCAGCATCGGCAGGCGCTGCTCGGCGATGCCGAAGGCGGCGTTGCGCAGCTGGCGCATGGAGCGGCTCATCTGGCGGGCCACCATGCCGGCCAGGATGAACGCGGCGAGCAGGGCGACCAGGACGATCGCGCCGGTGATGAACGTCGACTGCTGGGCGTCGTCGGCGATGTTGGAGGCCTCGTTCACCGCCTTGTCGGCCATGTCCGACTCGATCTTCTCGTAGGCGTCGAACCTGAGGGTGTTGGCCGCCCACCAGTTCTGCGGGGTGATCCCCCTGCGGGCGAGCGCGAGGCGCTCGGTCGCGCTCGTGCTCTGCAGCGACGCGACGGCCCCGACCATCTTCTGCGGGTCGGCCGGCGGCGCGACGTAGTTCGGGTCCTTGGCCTTGGCCTGCTGGACCATCGCCGCGCCCTGGACCTGCGCCTGCTTCAGGGCCGCGTCGAGCTTGTCGGAGTCGCCCTGGGTGCCGCCGCCGCGGTACTCCTCGGAGGCGATGCCCTCCAGGTAGGCGTACGAGGCGAGGGCGGTGCGCTGGCTGGCCATGTTGGGGGCGTCGGGGCCCGGCTTGACCAGCAGGTGCATGCCGATGGACCGCTCCAGCGACAGGGCGGCCTTGGTCAGCGAGATGGCGTAGACGGTACGGCCGTAGGAGGTGATGTTGCCGGTGCCCAGACCGAGCTCGTTGGCGAACTCCATCAGGGGGTGGGCGATCCGGACGTAGCCCTCCTCGGTCTGCACGCCGGTGAGCTTGGGGCTGTAGGCGGCGGCGCGCAGCTGCGTCAGTCCGGGCTCCGTCTCGCGGAACAGCTTCAGCCGGCGTTCGACGCCGGGCGTCTGCGGCGCGCCCTGCGCGGCCTGGTCGAAGGCGTCGGCGGCCTTGTCGGTGAGCCGGCGGGCCTCGGTGACGGTCGCGTTGTCCTGGCCCTTGCCCTGCAGGAGGGGAGTGGCGGTGATGTCGCGCTCGTTGTAGAGGGCGTTGGCGTAGGTCAGCGAGGCCTGCACCAGGCGCGCGGTCTTCTCCGCGTCCTGGGCTTCCTGCCAGGTGTCGATCGAGCTCTTGACCTGGAAGCCGCCCATGACGAGGCCGACCAGCACGGGTATGAGCAGGATCGCGTTCAGCCGGGTCGGCACCCGCCAGTTGCGGGGGGAGAGACGGCCACCGCTCGGAGCGGGAGCGGCCGTCGGTTCCGACCCGGGCACGGGTGCGGGCGCCGCACCGCGCGGCGGCGGGGTGAAGTTGCCCCGGGCCGACGGCTCGGGGCCGTTCTTGCTTCGCCTCACTCGACCAACAACCTCTCGGCGGTCGGCACCAACGTTGTGCCGCAGTGTCTCAGAGCCCAGTTACGACTCGACTGATGAGTACGTCTTTGACTATTGGGCAGTTCAGGCATTCCAGCACGTCAGCCAGCGCTCTTCCAAACAGTGGAAACGTGCGGAGCGAGCCGTTGTAAACCCCAGATAAATCGGTCATAAAGAGCGAGCCCCGCCAAAAGGCGGGGCGATCGTGCGCACAGCGACACCGGATGTGCGCGACGCGTGGCCACACCACCGGATTCCTCTGCCGAAACGTTATGAACACCGGGGCCGACCGTGTCAAAGGACACAGCCGGCTCCGGTGCTGCTACGACAACTTCCGTATGGATCTTTCGACTTGGGTGCTACCTGAAACGACTTCCGGGCGTTACCGCAGCCGGGCCATCAGGGCGTGCTCGACCAGGGTGATCAGCGCCGACTTGGCGTCCGCGCGGTGGCGGGCGTCGGTCGTGATGATCGGGGCGTCCGGACCGATCTGCAGCGCCTCGCGCACTTCCTCCGGGTTGTACGGCTGGTGCCCGTCGAAGCCGTTGAGCGCGACCACGAAGGGCAGGCCGCTGTTCTCGAAGTAGTCGACGGCGGGGAAGCAGTCGGCGAGCCGCCGCGTGTCCACCAGGACGACCGCGCCGATCGCGCCGCGGACCAGGTCGTCCCACATGAACCAGAAGCGGTCCTGGCCCGGTGTACCGAACAGGTACAGGATCAGGTCCTGGTCCAGGGTGATACGGCCGAAGTCCATGGCGACCGTCGTGGTCGTCTTGTCCCCGGTGTGGGTCAGGTCGTCGATGCCTGCCGAAGCAGACGTCATGACGGCCTCCGTGCGCAGCGGGTTGATCTCCGAGACGGCACCCACGAACGTGGTCTTGCCCACGCCGAAGCCACCCGCCACCACGATCTTCGCGGAGGTGGTCGCCCGGCCTCCGTCAGAGCTTGCGAAGTCCACTGAGCACCCTTTCGAGCAGCGTCACATCCGGTGCGCCGCCGTTGTTCTCGTCGCCGCCCGGCTGGTGGATGGCCACCAGCCCGGCCTCGGCCAGGTCCGCGACGAGGATCCGGGCCACACCGAGCGGCATGGCCAGCAGTGCCGAAACCTCGGCGACCGACTTCACCTCGCGGCACAGATGGCAGATCCGCTGGTGCTCCGGGAGCAGTCCCATCAGCGCTGCCGGGTCGGCCGTCGTGCTGATCAGCGCCTCTATGGCGAGCTGATAGCGCGGCCGGGTCCGGCCGCCGGTCATCGCATAGGGACGTACCAGCGGCTGGTCGCCCTCGTCCCCGTACGGCTCGGCGTACGGATCATGAGAGGCGGTGGGCGGGGTCATGAATCCTCCGGGCGGGACAGCAAGTCGGTCAGTCAAGCCGTCGGACGGGGCCGGTGGGGGGATTGTGGCGGCCGGACGGTGATTTGGTGAGGTGGGTGGTACCGGGACCGGTCAGTGGAGCAGACTGCCCTGTAGTTCGGCACGCAGGTCGGGCGTCAGTACCGCCCCGGCGCGGTCGACGAGCAGCGCCATCTCGTAGCCGACGAGGCCGATGTCGCACTCGGGGTGCGCGAGAACGGCCAGGGACGACCCGTCCGAGACGGACATGAGGAAGAGGAAGCCGCGCTCCATCTCCACGACCGTCTGCGCGACACTGCCTCCCTCGAAGATCCGGGAGGCCCCGGCGGTCAGCGAGGTGAGGCCGGACGCGACGGCCGCGAGCTGGTCGGCGCGGTCGCGCGGGAACCCTTCGGACATCGCCAGAAGGAGTCCGTCCGCGGAAACCACGACGGTGTGGGACACCCCGGGGGTGTTGTCCACGAAGTTGGTGATCAACCAGTTGAGGTTCTGTGCCGCCTGGCTCATCGGGCTCAACTAACGCTCCTGCTGGTGAGTGGGGCTGGGATAGCTGCCCGTCTGACCGGAGTTGGCCTGACGACCCTGTGCGATGCCCCGACGGAGATTGGTCAGCCGGCCGCGTACGTCGTCAGGCGCACGCGAGACCTGCGGACCGCTCTGGTGCTGTTGCTGCTGAGCCGTGCCCGGGACGAGGTTCGCCCGGGGCACCCGGCGCGGCAGGCCGGATGTGGTGACGCCGCCCGCCGCCGGCTGCCGTACGCGCTCTGCCTGCCGGACGAGATCGTCGTTCGGCGAGCTGCGCCACGGCGCTGAGGCGGGACGCTGGGGGGCCGAGGAGGCCTGCGGCTGCTGCGGGGCCGGGGCCGCGGCGGAGCCGTTGCCCTGCTGCTGGCGGTCGCCGCCGCGGAACCAGTTGGTCTCCAGGGTGTCGTACAGCGGTGTCCGTCCGTCGCCGGGACCCGCGGCCGGCGGAAGGGCCTCGGGCTCGCGACGGGCGGGATGCTGCGGGGCCGACGGACGCTGGGCGCCGAGGTCGGCACCCGAGCCGCCGGACTGGGGCCGCTCGAACTGGCCGGTGGACGACGGGTCCTGACGGCCAGGCAGGGAGTGCCGGCCGGTGGAGCCGCTGTCGTACCCCGGCTGGGCGTACTGGCCGGTGGAGCCGCTGCCGTAGGCCTGTGGGGCGGCGTACTGGCCGGTGGAACCGCTGTCGTAGGCCTGCGGAGCCGCGAACTGACCGGTGGAGGAGGGGTTGTTCTGCGGCGCCGACTGGCCGTAGACGTCCTGGCGCACGAACGAACCGGTGCCCTGCCCGGAGTCGGCGCCGAACTGACCGGTGTTCTGCGCGCCGCCCGGACGTGGGGCGTCGAAGTCGGGACGCGGGAACTCGGACGTGGAGCCGGGACCCTGCAGGTCGTTGTGGCGCGGGACCACCGGCAGCTCCGCGGTCGCGCCCGGGCCCTGCCGGTCGTCGACCCGCGGCATCCGGGAGGTGTGCGCCGGACCCTGCTCGTCGTGGCCGCGCGGCGCGTCGAGCGCGGCGCGGTCGTCGCCCCAGCCCGTGGACCGGGACGGCGGGTTGCCGCCGGGCAGCTCCGCACGCGGACCGCCGCGCGGGGACAGCTGCTGCTGCCGGCCCTGTTCGGCGCCGTTCGACCGCTGCGGGGGCACGGCGCCGCGGCCGCCGCCGAAGACGTCCTGGCGCTGCTGCCCGTCGCCGAAGCCCTGGGACCCGGCGGGAGCCTGGCCACCGAAGCCGGCACCCGCGCCCGGCGCCGGGGACATCCCCTGGTCGAACGAGGAGGGGGACGTGGCGGACGGACGGCCCTGCTGCTGTGCCGGACCCTGCGGCCCGCGCGGACCGCCAGGCCCGCCGGGACGGCCGCCCGTGCCGGGCAGCGCCGCGCGCGAGCCCTGGCCGGCGCCCACCTGACCGCGCGGACCGGCACCGGCGCCGAGCCGGCCGGCACCGCCGCCCGAGGCGCCGCCGCCCTGCTGACCGCCCTGGCGACGCGCCGCGGCGACACCGGCCGAAGCCTGCGCGGCCGCCGGACCGCCGGCGGAGGGAGAGCCGGGCTTGCCCGGAGCGGGCTTCTTGCCGCCCTGGGCGACGTCCACGGGCAGCATGACCAGCGCGGTCGTGCCACCGGAGTCGGACGGGCGCAGCTGGATGCGGATGCCGTGGCGCTGCGAGAGACGGCCGACCACGAACAGACCCATGCGGCGGGAGACGGAGACGTCCACGGTGGGCGGCGAGGCGAGCCGCTCGTTGATCGCCGCGAGGTCCTCGGGGGAGAGGCCGATGCCGGTGTCGTGGATCTCGATCAGGACGCGGCCGTCGGGCAGCGCGTGACCGGTGACCTTGACCTTGGTCTGCGGCGAGGAGAAGGAGGTCGCGTTCTCGAGCAGCTCGGCGAGCAGGTGCACGAGGTCGTTGACCACGCGGCCGGCGACCTCGGTCGTCGGCACGGCGGCCAGCTCGATGCGCTCGTACTGCTCCACCTCGGACGCGGCGGCGCGGAGCACGTCGACCAGCGGGACCGGGCGGGTCCAGCGGCGGCCGGGCTCCTCACCCGCGAGGACGAGGAGGTTCTCACCGTTACGGCGCATGCGCGTCGCGAGGTGGTCGAGCTTGAACAGCGAGGAGAGCTGGTCCGGGTCGGCCTCGCGGGACTCCAGTTCGGAGATGAGCGACAGCTGACGCTGGATGAGGCCCTGGGAGCGGCGCGAGAGGTTGGTGAACATCGCGTTGACGTTGCCCCGCAGCAGGGCCTGCTCGGCGGCGAGGCGGACCGCCTCGCGGTGCACGTCGTCGAAGGCCGCGGCCACCTGGCCGATCTCGTCCCGGGAGTGCACACCGACCGACTCCACGGACGTGTCGACGTCCTGCGGGTCGGACTCGGACAGCTGCTTGACCAGCTCGGGCAGACGGTCCTGGGCGACCTTGGTGGCGGTCTCCTGGAGCCGGCGCAGCGAGCGGATCATGGAGCGGGCCACGACGAAGGCGCCGACCAGCGACACGCCGAGGACGAGGAGGATCAGCGCACCGGAGATGATCGCGTCGCGCTCGGTGGCGCTGCGCAGCTCGCGGGCCTTCTGCTCCATGTCCTCGAGCAGCGTGTGCTCGATCTTCTTCATCTGCTCGATCTTGGTCGAGCTGTCGTCCACCCAGTCGCGGTAGGAGCGCTTCTGCAGACCGCCCAGGCCGTCCGCCGAGCCGAGGGCGCGGCGGGCGTAGATGTCGGCGGCCTCGATCGTCGGGTTGCCCTCGTCGATGGGCTTGACGATTTCCTCGGCGCCGTCGCCGTAGATGTTGCGGAAGCTGCTGAGTTCGGACTTCTGGCTCTCCAGGGCCGACTCGGCGTAGAGCCGGTCGTTCTCGGAGAGGCTGCCCGTGGTGGTGTTGGTCGAGGGCAGGGCCGCCGCGATGACGGCGCGCTGCACGGACGCGTACTCCTTGGCGGAGGAGAAGGCCGACAGGGCACGCGTGCGCTGGATCATCTCCGGGTTGCTGGTCGCCTCGGCCATGTCCTGGGAGAGGCCGAGCAGTTCGGTGATGAGGCGGTGGTAGGCCTCCACCGTCTGGGTGGAGTTGTCCTTGGCCTGGTAGGCGTCCTGGCGGATCTTGCCCAGGCTGTTGAGCTCGCTGGCGAGGCCGACGAGGCTGTCGCGGACGCCGAGGAGGTTGCCGTCCTTGCTCGCGGCGTCGATCTCCTCGGAGGCGCTGAGGAAGTTCGCCTTGGCGCGGTCCGTCTTGTCCCGGTAGCCCTTGACCGTGTAGTCGGTCGCCTTCAGGCCGTGCGCCATGGGGCCGGCGGACTGGTCGCGCTCCTCCTGGAGCGCGGCGGCCAGCTCGGTGGCCTGCTTGGTCATGTCCGTCAGCAGCTTCATGTTGTCGAGCTGCTGGATGTCGTCCATGGACTGGTTGATGCGCAGCGCGCCGAGCGAGGTGGCCGCGACCACCGGAAGCGCGAGCAGCGACACCAGGCGCGTGGAGATGCGCCAGTTGCGCAGGGCCACTCGCGAACCGGGGCCCGACGGGCCCTTGGGGGGCTTCACCGGCGGAGTGGGGCTCTCCGACGGTGACACGGAGACACTGGATCGCCCGGCGCGCTCTCCGCCGTCACCGGACGGGGCCGAGCCCGGGTTCTGGGCGTGCTGGGGCGAGGAACCACGGTCGGTCCCGCCGTGCGGCTCCGGCTCCGCCGAAGCGCTGCCATCCCTCTTGAAACGTCCCTGCACTAGCGTCGCAACCTCTGGACCAGGCGCCCCTCCGCGCGAACGGAAGGACGGTGTCGGCGTTGTGGGGAGCGTCCTGAACACGCGCCCCAGGGTGGTCGTGAGTGACCGGCGCTGGCTCCCCCAATCTCGCCGCCACTCGGCGCTGCGTTGCGCCCCCTGCGCGCCGGCTCGATCCCGCGGCGGTCCGTGGCATTCCAGCACAGTGCCGGATCTCCAACAAGGCTCGCGTACCTAGCTGTGACCTCTGTGACACCCCGTGAGTGCAGCGTTACCCGTGGTGGAAAGTGATCTCGAACATTGCGGACATATCGCTACGATCCCGCGAGTCGCGGATGGTGTCCCAGTCGCCATGATCAGGAGCGGAATGAAGGCTTCAGGGGTGCAATGTCCTTTTTGTTAAGACGGAAAGCGCGTCGGAATTGCCCCGAATGTCGGCGGGCTAGTGAGCAAACTCACAGGCAGATCACGGGCTCTTCACGTCTTCGGCCGGGAATTGCATGTTTAGCCTGGCGCTTTACAGAGATGGCAAATCCGACAACCCGCGCCCGCGGGGGTCCCGCGACCTCCCGGCGCCGTACACGACAGGGCCTCCCACAACCGTGAAGACGACGCTGATGTTCCGCACCATAGCCAACCCGCGGCGCACGACTCTGGTGCACCTCGAGGACGCCGACGCACTGCAGACGCCGGAACAGCCGGAGCACTCCGTCACCCTCCCCGAGCAGACCGCCAACCCGCGGCGCACCGTCCTCATGGAGGTCCCCGTCGCCGCGTCCGTCGCCCAGTAGTACGCACGCCGGCCGGCGGATGCTCAAACGGCCGGCACGACGACAGGGGCGTCCCGGGGCCGGGGCGCCCCTTCCTGCTGCGGGGGTGATGCGCGAGGTGGCGGGGGTCCTGCCGCGTTAGCCTGGATCGTCAGACTCCAGCCAGTTCAGGTAAGGGGCGCAAGGATCCCGTGCGCATCGCCAGATTCTCCATCGACGGGAACGTCGCCTTCGGCGCGGTCGAGGGCGACAAGCCGGACGAGCTCGTCCTCGACATCATCAAGGGCATCCCGTTCGCGGACTTCGCGCTCTCCGGCACGAAGGTGCCGCTGAGCAAGGTCCGGCTATTGCCGCCGGTGCTGCCCAACAAGGTCGTGGCCTTCGGCCGCAACTACGCCGAACACGCCCGCGAGCTGGGGAACGAGGTGCCGGACGCCCCGTTCGCCTTCTTCAAGCCGTCCACCTCGGTGATCGGCTCCGGCGACGAGATCCAGTACCCGCCCTTCTCCCAGGAACTGCACCATGAGGCGGAACTGGCCGTCGTCATCGGCCGCATGTGCCGCGAGGTCCCCCGCGAGCGCGTCAAGGACGTGATCTTCGGCTACACCTGCGCCAACGACGTCACCGCCCGCGACGTGCAACGGCGCGAGAAGCAGTGGGCCAGGGCCAAGGGCTTCGACACCTCCTGCCCGCTCGGCCCCTGGGTGGAGACGGACCTCGACCTCGCCGCCGCGTCCGACCTGACCGTGCAGCTCACCGTCAACGGCGAACAGCGCCAGCTCGGGCGCACCAGCGAGATGATCCACTCCGTCGAGGATCTGATCGTCAACATCTCCGAGGCCATGACGCTGCTGCCCGGCGACGTGATCCTCACGGGCACCCCGGCAGGGGTCGGCCCCCTCAACGTCGGCGACGAGGTCGCCGTCACCATCGAAGGCATCGGCACTCTCACCAACAAGGTTGTCAAGCGTGGCTAGCGCACCCTCCCCCAAGCTCTCGGCTTCGCTCGAGCAGGGGGTACCCCCATCCTCCGTACGCGTCCGTTTCTGCCCGTCGCCCACCGGTAACCCCCATGTGGGCCTGGTGCGCACCGCCCTGTTCAACTGGGCGTTCGCCCGGCACCACCAGGGCACCCTGGTCTTCCGCATCGAGGACACCGACTCGGCCCGCGACTCCGAGGAGTCCTACAACCAGCTCCTCGACGCGATGCGCTGGCTCGGCTTCGACTGGGACGAGGGCCCCGAGGTCGGCGGCCCGCACGCCCCGTACCGCCAGTCGCAGCGGATGGACCTCTACCGGGACGTCGCCCGGAAGCTGCTGGACGCCGGCCACGCCTACCACTGCTACTGCTCGCAGGAGGAGCTGGACAGCCGCCGCGAGGCCGCCCGCGCCGCCGGCAGGCCCTCCGGCTACGACGGCCACTGCCGCGACCTCACGGACGGACAGGTCGAGCAGTACAAGGCCCAGGGCCGGGCGCCCATCGTCCGCTTCCGGATGCCCGACGAGACGATCACCTTCAACGACCTGGTCCGCGGCGAGCTGACCTTCACCCCGGAGAACGTGCCGGACTACGGCATCGTCCGGGCCAACGGCGCCCCCCTGTACACCCTGGTCAACCCGGTCGACGACGCCCTGATGGAGATCACCCACGTCCTGCGCGGCGAGGACCTGCTCTCCTCCACCCCGCGGCAGATCGCCCTCTACAAGGCGCTGATCGAGCTCGGCGTCGCCAAGGGCACCCCCGAGTTCGGCCACCTGCCCTACGTGATGGGCGAGGGCAACAAGAAGCTCTCCAAGCGCGACCCGCAGTCGAGCCTCAACCTCTACCGGGAGCGCGGCTTCCTGCCCGAGGGCCTGCTCAACTACCTCTCCCTGCTCGGCTGGTCGCTCTCGGCCGACCAGGACATCTTCTCCGTCGAGGAGATGGTCGCGGCCTTCGAGATCGGGGACGTGAACCCCAACCCGGCCCGCTTCGACCTGAAGAAGTGCGAGGCGATCAACGCCGACCACATCCGGATGCTGGACGTGAAGGACTTCACGGAGCGCTGCCGCCCGTGGCTGCAGGCCCCGGCCGCCCCCTGGGCCGCGGAGGACTTCGACGAGGCGCGGTGGCAGGCGATCGCCCCGCACGCCCAGACCCGTCTGAAGGTCCTGTCCGAGATCACCGACAACGTCGACTTCCTGTTCCTGCCGGAGCCGGTCTTCGACGAGGCCTCCTGGACCAAGGCGATGAAGGAGGGCTCGGACGCCCTGCTGCGCACCGCCCGGGAGAAGCTGGAGTCGGCGGACTGGACCTCGGCGGAGTCCCTCAAGGAGGCCGTCCTGGCCGCCGGCGAGGCCCACGGCCTCAAGCTCGGCAAGGCGCAGGCCCCGGTCCGTGTCGCGGTCACCGGCCGCACCGTCGGCCTGCCCCTCTTCGAGTCGCTGGAGATCCTCGGCAAGGAGAGGACGCTGGCCCGCGTCGACGCGGCGCTGGCCAGGCTCGCCGCGTAGGCGGGACCACCACCGGACACCGGGCCCGGTTCGCGGCAGCCCGCCGCGAACCGGGCCCGCCGCCGTTCCCGCCGACGGCGGGGGCGCCTTCGCCTACGGTGGGGGCATGAGCGTCAAGGCCGTCGTCTGGGACGTCGACGACACCCTCTTCGACTACACGACCGCGGACCGCGCCGGGATGCGCGACCACCTGGCGGCCGAGGGGCTGCTGGACGGATACGAGTCCGCGGACCACGCCCTCGCCCACTGGCGGCGGATCACCGACGCGCAGTGGGCGCGGTTCTCGGCGGGGGAGGTGACCTTCGAGGGGCAGCGCCGGGACCGCGTGCGGGTCTTCCTCGGCCGCCCCGAGCTGTCCGACGGCGAGGCCGACGACTGGTTCCGGCGTTATCTCGGTCACTACGAGGCCGCCTGGGCCCTCTTCCCGGACGTGCTGCCCGCCCTGGACGCGCTCGCCGCCAGCCACCGGCACGCGGTGCTGTCCAACTCCAGCCTGCACGTCCAGGAGCACAAGCTGCGCACCCTGGGCCTCCGGGACCGGTTCGAGGCCGTCCTGTGCGCCGCCGAGCTCGGCGTGTCCAAGCCGGAGGCCCGCGCCTTCCTCGCCGTCTGCGAGGCGCTGAGGCTGCGCCCGCACGAGGTCGCCTACGTCGGGGACCACCCGGAGATCGACGGGCGCGGCGCCGCCGAGGCCGGCCTGGTGTCGGTGTGGATCGACCGTGGTGGCGTGTACACGGCCGGGGCCGGCGCACCCACGCGGCGGCACCGGATCGCGTCCCTCGCCGAACTCCCCGCGATCGTCACCGCGGATACCCGTTTTGGAGCCCCGTCCACCTTCGGGTAATGTTCTTCCTGCGCCGCCGGGGAGCGGGCCGAAAGGCCGGAACCGGAGGCGCAACGCTAGAACAAGATCCCCTCCGGGGCTTGCGTTCCAGTGGCCTATGGTGTAATTGGCAGCACGACTGATTCTGGTTCAGTTAGTCTTGGTTCGAGTCCAGGTAGGCCAGCTCGCAGAGCTCATCTGCACCACGCGGATCATGTCCGCGAGCCCCCGTTGTGTAGCGGCCTAGCACGCTGCCCTCTCAAGGCAGTAGCGCCGGTTCGAATCCGGTCGGGGGTACAGATCCTTCCCGCGAAGGCAACCGGGTCGCTCCCGTTGCCTCCGATGCAGGATCGCTAGGGCCCCCGTTGTGTAGCGGCCTAGCACGCCGCCCTCTCAAGGCGGTAGCGCCGGTTCGAATCCGGTCGGGGGTACTGACTGGTCTAAACCAACATTGGTCTATGGTGTAATTGGCAGCACGACTGATTCTGGTTCAGTTAGTCTTGGTTCGAGTCCAGGTAGACCAGCTCGGACCTGCGGAAACGCAGTGTCCATGCCCCCGTTGTGTAGCGGCCTAGCACGCCGCCCTCTCAAGGCGGTAGCGCCGGTTCGAATCCGGTCGGGGGTACGCAGTCGGAAGGGCCCTCCCTCGGGAGGGCCCTTCCGCGTTCTCCGCGTCCCTCACCGCGCGATTCCTCACCGCGCGCCGAACCGGCGGCCCGACTCCTCGGCCTCCGCCAGCCGGCGCAGGCTGAGCAGCACCGGCTCGTACAGCACGGTCAGCGCCACCGCGGCCTCCACCTGCTCGTCCGGTGTCTCGTAGCGGTCCACCAGGTCCAGGTCGGTGACGGCGATCCGCTCCATCGCGCGGGCGTAGGGCTCCAAGTCGTCGACGGCGCACGGGTAGCCGAGCCGGGACAGCGCGGCGATCGCGGGCACCAGCATTCCGTACGCCGGCGCGGTCACCGGCTCGCCGGGGGAGCGGCCGCAGGACCAGCCGAGGCGGTCCAGGAGCGCGTCGGCTCCGCGCCGGGCGGCCTCGGTGGCCGGGTGGGTCTCGTCGGGCGCCGGACCGTGCGGCAGGGCCCATACGGCGGTGCCCAGACGCCGGTTGCGGTCCAGATCCTCGTCCTGGAGGGCGGCCAGCACCTCACGGGCCGAGTTCACCGGGATCCGCCCCACCTGGATCAGCGCCCGCACCAGCCGCAGCCGCCGCAGGTGCTCCTCGTCGTACTCGGCCTGGGTGGCGGTGATCAGGCGGCCCGGGTGCAGCAGGCCCTCGCGCAGGTAGTACTTGATCGTCGCCGTCGACACCCCGCTGCGCGCGCTCAGCTCCGCCAGTCGCATTCCGTCCCGCACCCGCTTCCTTGCCGCTTTCACTTTCTCGCGCGCTCTCCTCCTGCGCCGCCCATGGGAGAGTGTCACTGTCCAAGTTCTCGTGCAGTACTGGGAGTCCGAGGGGAAGCTCCTCGCCTATGCCTCCGCGCCGGACCGCGGCCACCGGCCGGCCTGGGCCGCCTTCAACCGGCGGCTGCGCGAGGGCAGGGGCAGGGTCGGCTTCTGGCACGAGACCTGTGTCGTGCCCGCCGGGTCCCATGAGTCGATCTACATGAACATGCCGGAGTACGGCCTGGGCCGGGCCACGGGCGTGGTCCCGGTCGGCCGCCGCGGTGACCGGGCCGCGGAGCGGCTGCGGATGTCGTGAGGCGTGCGGCGCCGCCCCCGCACACGCGGCCGGCCGGCTCCTGGTCCCGAGGGGGTCCGGAGCCGGCCGGCCGCGCCATGTGTGTCGGTGGGGCGGGGTCCCTGCCGGGTGGGCCTGCCGCGGCGTTGAGGCCGGCCCGTCCCGGTGGCGATGTGCCCGGTGGTCAGCCGGAGCGGCGCAGTGCCTCGGAGAGGCGGCCGGCCGCGTCGATGACGGCCTGGGCGTGCATCCGGCCCGGGTGGCGGGTCAGGCGCTCGATGGGGCCGGAGACCGAGACGGCGGCCACCACGCGGTTGGAGGGGCCGCGTACGGGCGCGGAGACGGACGCGACGCCCGGCTCGCGCTCGCCGATGGACTGGGCCCAGCCACGGCGCCGTACGCCCGACAGGGCCGTCGCCGTGAAGCGGGCCCCTTGCAGGCCCCGGTGCAGCCGCTCGGGCTCCTCCCAGGCCATCAGCACCTGCGCCGAGGAACCGGCCTTCATCGTCAGCGTCGAGCCGACCGGGACCGTGTCCCGCAGGCCGGACAGGCGCTCCGCCGCGGCGACGCAGATGCGCATGTCGCCCTGGCGCCGGTAGAGCTGCGCGCTCTCGCCCGTGACGTCCCGGAGATGGGTGAGCACCGGGCCCGCGGTGGCGAGGAGGCGGTCCTCGCCGGCCGCCGCGGCCAGTTCCGCGAGGCGCGGGCCGAGGATGAACCGGCCCTGCATGTCGCGCGCCACCATGCGGTGGTGTTCCAGGGCCACGGCCAGCCGGTGGGCCGTGGGTCGTGCCAGTCCGGTCGCCGCGACCAGACCCGCGAGGGTGGCCGGACCGGACTCCAGGGCGCTCAGGACGAGGGCTGCCTTGTCCAGAACGCCGACGCCGCTACTGTTGTCCATGCAACGATACTTGCGTCTCACTCTGTGAAACGCAAGTTCAATTTTCCGTGGAACACGCCACTCTGGAAGTCACAGCGGCCCGTGGACCGACGGGCCCGGCTGCGGACACCCGAGGGGGGCGCGGGTGCCGTTCCTCAAGATCTCTAGTTGGGCCGGCGCGTTCGCGTCCGGCCGGAGGGAAAGCGATGGGTAGGACACTCGCTGAGAAGGTCTGGGACGACCACGTCGTCCGGCGCGCCGAGGGCGAGCCCGATCTCCTCTTCATCGATCTGCACCTGCTGCACGAGGTGACCAGCCCCCAGGCCTTCGACGGCCTCCGCAAGAGCGGGCGCGACGTGCGCCGCCTCGACCTCACCATCGCGACCGAGGATCACAACACCCCGACCCTCGACATCGACAAGCCCATCGCCGACCCGGTCTCCCGCGCCCAGCTGGAGACGCTGCGCAAGAACTGCGCCGAGTTCGGTGTCCGGTTGCACCCGCTGGGCGACGTCGAGCAGGGCGTCGTGCACGTCGTCGGCCCGCAGCTCGGGCTGACCCAGCCGGGCACGACCGTCGTCTGCGGCGACTCGCACACCTCGACGCACGGCGCCTTCGGCGCGCTGGCGTTCGGCATCGGCACCTCGCAGGTCGAGCACGTGCTGGCCACCCAGACGCTGCCGCTGGCCCGCCCGAAGACCATGGCGATCACGGTCGAGGGCGAACTGCCCGAGGGCGTCACGGCCAAGGACCTGATCCTGGCGATCATCGCCAAGATCGGTACGGGCGGTGGCCAGGGCTACATCCTGGAGTACCGCGGCTCCGCCATCGAGAAGCTCTCGATGGAGGCCCGCATGACCATCTGCAACATGTCGATCGAGGCCGGCGCCCGCGCGGGCATGATCGCCCCCGACGAGACCACCTTCGACTACCTCAAGGGCCGTCCGCACGCCCCCGAGGGCGAGGACTGGGACGCCGCGGTGGCGTACTGGAGGACGCTGCGCACGGACGACGACGCGGTCTTCGACGCCGAGGTCGTCATCGACGCCGCCGAGCTGTCGCCGTTCGTCACCTGGGGCACCAACCCCGGCCAGGGCGCGCCGCTTTCGGCCGCCGTCCCCGACCCGGCTTCGTACGAAGACGCATCGGAGCGCCTGGCCGCCGAAAAGGCCCTGGAATACATGGGGTTGGAGGCCGGGCAGCCGCTGCGCTCCATCAAGGTGGACACCGTCTTCGTAGGCTCCTGCACCAACGGCCGCATCGAGGACCTGCGGGCCGCCGCCGCCATCCTGCGGAGCCGCAAAGTCGCCGACGGCGTACGGATGCTGGTCGTCCCGGGCTCCGCGCGGGTGGGGCTGCAGGCCGTCTCCGAGGGCCTGGACGTGGTCTTCAAGGAGGCCGGCGCCGAATGGCGGCACGCGGGCTGCTCGATGTGCCTCGGGATGAACCCCGACCAGCTCGCCCCCGGTGAGCGCTCCGCCTCCACCTCCAACCGCAACTTCGAGGGCCGGCAGGGCAAGGGCGGCCGCACCCACCTGGTGTCGCCGCAGGTCGCGGCCGCCACGGCGGTCCTGGGCCACCTGTCCTCCCCGGCCGACCTGACCGACGTCGACGCCGCCGCAACGCCCGCTGGAGTCTGAATCATGGAAGCCTTCACCACCCACACCGGCCGGGCCGTCCCGCTGCGCCGCGGCAACGTCGACACCGACCAGATCATCCCCGCCCACTGGCTCAAGAAGGTCACGCGCGACGGGTTCGAGGACGGGCTGTTCGAGGCCTGGCGCAAGGACCCCGAGTTCGTGCTCAACCGCCCCGAGCGGCAGGGCGCCACGGTCCTGGTCGCCGGCCCCGACTTCGGCACCGGCTCCTCCCGCGAGCACGCCGTCTGGGCGCTGCAGAACTACGGCTTCAAGACCGTGATCTCCTCCCGCTTCGCGGACATCTTCCGGGGCAACTCGCTGAAGAACGGCCTGCTCACGGTGGTCCTGGAGCAGAAGATCGTGGACGCGCTGTGGGAGCTCACCGAGAAGGACCCCACGGCTGAGGTCACTGTGGACCTTGAGGCGCGTGAGGCGCGGGCCGAAGGCATCACCGCCTCCTTCGAACTGGACGAGAACTCCCGCTGGCGGCTGCTGAACGGGCTGGACGACATCTCCCTCACCCTCCGGAACGAGGCCGACATCGCCACGTACGAGGCGAAGCGCCCGTCGTTCAAGCCGCGGACCCTGCCGGTCTGAAACGGCACCGCCCCAGGCCGGTGATCCACTGCTGCGACAGCGCCGATCACCCCCGGGCAAGTCGAGTTTCGGCCATCGCGAGACCCCCCGCCGTGCCCCCGATCACCCCGATCGGGGGTACGGCCTTTTTCGGCTCCCGCGCCGCGGCGCGCCGCCGTGCCGGGTGCCAACGTCCCACGTTATGCAGGGTGTTGCCGGGGTAATCGACTTCCCAGGTCCCGACCGACGCAGGCGCTCGTGAGGCCGTTTGAGGCGGCAGTTGCCCCCTGGGCAGGCGACAACTCGCCCCAGATGGCACAATCTGTGCATGGACAACGACGGCCAACTCGAGCTCTATACGGCGGTCGCGGCCCAGCTGAAGGAAGCGCACGGAAGAGTGCGCGCACTGCAAGTCCCGGAGGGCGTACGGATGGCGCTGACCCGGAAGCTGCTGGTCATTACGGCCGCGGCCAAGCACGATCTCGCCGACGCGGCAAGGCGTCTGGACCGGTTCACGGCAGACCTCGACGAGGGTCGACTCCCCGAAGAGGAACGCTGAACCAGCCGAGACCGTCGAGTCCGTTGCGGCACAAGGGTGATTAGCCCGTTTCGTGTTTGATTTGCGGTATATATCTGCCTAACGTGCGAAAAGCTTGAACACTTTCGTTCTGGCGAGGTCTCCGAAGGGGAAGACGTGAACAAGGCGCAGCTCGTAGAAGCGATTGCCGACAAGATGGGCGGCCGGCAGCAGGCCGCCGACGCCGTCGACGCGGTGCTGGACGCCATCGTCCGCGCGGTGGTCGGGGGAGACCGGGTCTCGGTCACCGGCTTCGGGTCCTTCGAGAAGGTGGACCGCCCCGCCCGCTACGCCCGCAACCCGCAGACGGGTGAGCGGGTCCGGGTCAAGAAGACCTCCGTTCCCCGCTTCCGGGCCGGCCAGGGCTTCAAGGACCTGGTGGGCGGCTCCAAGAAGCTCCCGAAGCACGACATCGCCGTGAAGAAGGCGCCCAAGGGCAGCCTCACCGGCCCCACGGCCACCATCGCCAAGGCCGCCGGCAAGAAGGCCGCCGCCAAGAAGGCGGCGGGTGCGGCGAAGACGGCCGCCGCGAAGAAGGCCGCGGCCAAGAAGACGACCGCCGCGGCCAAGAAGACCGCGGCGAAGAAGACGACCGCCAAGAAGACCACGGCGGCCGCCGCGAAGAAGACCGCGGCGAAGAAGACCACGGCCAAGAAGACGACGACGGCCAAGAAGGCCCCGGCCAAGAAGGCGACGGCCAAGAAGGCCCCCGCCAAGAAGTCGACGGCCCGCAAGACCACCGCCAAGAAGACCACGGCCCGCGGCAAGTAGGGCACACGGGTGCACACGGGTCCTCACGCGCCGGGCCGGACTCCTCGGGGAGCCCGGCCCGCGGCGCGTCCGGTGGCCCTGACGTGCCCGCTCGGTCCGCTCAGAAGGTCTGCAGGGTCACCAGCGTGATCCGCGGGGCGCCGTCGGCGCCCTCCGTCTCGATCCGCACCCGCTGCCCGGGGCGCAGCAGCCGCAGACCCCCCGCGTCGAACGCCGGAGCGTCGAAGGGCACCGGCGTCCCGTCGTCCAGGAGCACCTGCCCGCTGCGGGTTTCGGGGTCGTACGTGTATGCGGTCGCCTGCATGACGGCAGCCTACTGCCCGGTGACCCGCACCCGCTCCGGCAGCCGCGCGGCCGCGGCCGCCGTCCGCGGTCCCACCCCGAGCGCGAGCGCCACCCGCAGGTCCGCGCCGGTGTCCACGTCCTGACGTACGGAGTCCACCGCCTCCAGCGCCAGTTCCACCGCGCCGGACGCCCGGTGGCGGGCCCGTGAGGCCGGGCCGAAGGCCGGGAGCAGGGCCTGCCCGGGGCCGGCCGCCAGCAAGGTCGTGCCGAGGTCCGCGGCGTCCGGGAGAAAAGCGCGCGGGAATCGGGCGGCGGCCTCCAGCACCATGGCCAATTCCGCCGGACGCAGCGCCGGGAGATCGGCGTTCAGGGCCGCCACGGCAGTTTCGGGCCGCGATGCGCGCACCACCGCGGCCCCGTGCGCCAGCGCCGGGTTCAGCCCCCCGCGCGGCTCGTCCGGGACGATCCCGGCGCCCAGCCGCGCCAGCTCCGGTCCGGCGACGGCGTCGTCCGTGACCACCACCACACCCCCGACCGCCGGGCAGGCCAGGGCGGCCGCCACGGTGTCCTGGGCGAAGGCCAACGCCAGGGCCGGCCGCACCCCGTCGCCCGCGGCGTCCGCCAGCCTGCTCTTCGCCCGGGTCAGGGGCTTCAGCGGGATGACCAAGGTCCACTGCACGAACGTTCGTCCCTCTCTTGTCGCGGACATTGTCCCCTGGCACACCCGAGTGGGCGGGAGTCGGGGGTGGGGGGGCGAAGCTCCTCCAAGGGCGGTGGTGGGTGACGGGCGGGCGTACGGTGTTCTCGACAGACCGGCGGCCCGGGGTGACACTTGTGCGGCTCCCCAGGCCCTAGAGGAAGGTGTCCGCGTGCCCCGCCGCAGAATCGGCTTCTGGTACCGCTTCGCAGCGGTGATCTGCAAACCGCCACTGGTGGTTCTGATCAAGCGGGACTGGCGAGGAATGGAGAACATTCCGGCCGAGGGCGGATTTATCACCACGGTGAACCACAATTCGCACATCGATCCCTTCGCCTACGCCCACTTTCAGTACAACACCGGGCGAGTGCCGCGATTCCTCGCGAAGAGCGGCCTTTTCAGGAAGGGATTCGTCGGCGCCGCGATGCGCGGCACCGGGCAGATCCCCGTCTACCGCGAGAGCACGGACGCGCTGAGCGCCTTCCGCGCCGCGATCGACGCCGTGGAACGCGGCGAGTGCGTCGCCTTCTACCCCGAGGGCACCCTGACCCGCGACCCCGACCTCTGGCCGATGACCGGCAAGACGGGTGCCGCCCGTGTCGCCCTCCAGACCAAGTGCCCGGTGATTCCGGTCGCCCAGTGGGGCGCCAACGAGATCCTGCCGCCCTACACCAAGAAGCCGCACTTCCTCCCGCGCAAGACCCACCACGTGCTGGCCGGCCCGCCGGTGGACCTGTCGCGCTTCTACGACCAGGAGATGACCCCCGAGCTGCTGAAGGACGCCACCGAGGCGATCATGGCGGCCATCACCCGGCTCCTGGAGGAGATCCGCGGCGAGCGGGCACCCGAGGTCCCGTACGACCCGCGCCGGGAGCGGCTGGAACAGCGCCGCATGACCGAGGCGCAGACCCACGGCAGAGCCGCCGTGGCCGGACGGGAAGCGCGGGAAGCCGTACAGGAAGAGGGGCAGGGCACGTGAGCAAGCCGGTCAAGGCGGCCGTCTTCGGTACCGGATCGTGGGGGACCGCCTTCGGCATGGTCCTCGCCGACGCGGGCTGCGAGGTGGTCCTCTGGGCCCGCCGCGCCGAACTCGCCGAGGCGGTCAACTCCACGCGGACCAACCCCGACTACCTGCCCGGCGTCGAACTCCCGGAGAACCTGCGGGCCACGACGGACGCCGCCGAGGCCGCCCGGGACGCCGACTTCACCGTCCTCGCGATCCCCTCGCAGACCCTGCGCGCCAACCTCGCCGAGTGGGCGCCGCTGCTCGCCCCCGGCACGGTCCTCGTCTCCCTGATGAAGGGCGTCGAACTGGGCTCCGCCATGCGGATGAGCGAGGTGATCGAGGACGTCGCCAAGGTCGGCCCGGAGCGCATCGCCGTGGTCACCGGCCCGAACCTGGCCCGGGAGATCGCCGCCCGGATGCCGGCCGCCGCCGTGGTGGCCTGCACCGACGAGGCGGTCGCCCGGCGGCTCCAGGCCGCCTGCCACACCCCGTACTTCCGCCCGTACACCAACACCGACGTCGTCGGCTGCGAACTCGGCGGCGCGGTGAAGAACGTGATCGGGCTGGCCGTCGGCATCGCGGACGGCATGGGCCTCGGCGACAACGCCAAGGGCTCGCTCATCACCCGCGGCCTCGCCGAGACCACCCGGCTGGGCGTGGCCCTGGGCGCCGACCCGCTCACCTTCTCCGGACTCGCGGGCCTGGGCGACCTGGTGGCGACCTGCTCCTCGCCGCTGTCGCGCAACCACACCTTCGGCACCAACCTCGGCAAGGGCATGACCCTGCAGGAGACCATCGCGGTCACCAAGCAGACCGCCGAGGGCGTCAAGTCCTGTGAGTCGGTGCTGGATCTGGCCCGCCGGCACGGCGTCGACATGCCTCTCACCGAGACCGTCGTCGGCATCGTCCACGAGGGCAAGCCGCCGGTGGTCGCCCTCAAGGAGCTGATGTCGCGCAGCGCCAAGCCGGAACGACGCTGAGCGACCCCGCCGGTCCAACGCTGTCTCCCGGCCCTACCAACGGGTACTCTCATCGCGATATGAGCACCGAGAACCTCCCCCAGAGCCCTGAGCAGCCGTCCCGCAAGCCGCGCGTGGCCGTCGTGTGCGGCGGGCGCAGCTCCGAACACGGAATCTCCGTGGTCACCGCCGGAGCGGTGCTGCGTGCCATCGACCGGACCAAGTACGAGGTTCTGCCGATCGGCATCACGCGCGACGGCCGTTGGGCACTGACCGCGGACGACCCGGAGCGCATGGCGATCACCGACCGCCGCACGCCCAGCGTCGAGGAGCTCGCCGAGTCGACCGAGGGCGGCGTGATCCTCCCCGTCGACCCCGCCAACCGCGAAGTCGTCTACAGCGAGCCGGGCTCGGTGCCCAAGGCGCTCGGCGAGGTCGACGTGGTCTTCCCCGTGCTGCACGGCCCGTACGGCGAGGACGGCACCCTCCAGGGCCTCCTGGAACTGTCCGGTGTGCCGTACGTGGGCTCGGGTGTGCTCGCCTCGGCCGTCGGCCAGGACAAGGAGTACATGAAGCGGGTGTTCACCTCGTTCGGGCTCAAGATCGGCCCGTACGTGGTGATCCGGCCGCGCGAGTGGGCCCAGGACCGGCCGGCGGCCCGCAAGAAGATCGTCGACTTCGCCGGCGAGCACGGCTGGCCGCTGTTCGTGAAGCCCGCGCGCGCGGGCTCGTCGATCGGCATCACCAAGGTCGAGGACCTCTCCGGTCTCGACGAGGCGATCGAGGAGGCCCAGCGGCACGACCCGAAGGTGATCGTGGAGGCGGCCCTGCGCGGCCGCGAGATCGAGTGCGGTGTCCTGGAGTTCGAGGACGGCCCGCGGGCCTCCGTCCCGGCCGAGATCCCGCCGCCCGAGGCGCACGCGTACTACGACTTCGAGGCGAAGTACATCGACTCCACGCCCGGCCTGGTGCCCGCCCCGCTGACGCCCGAGGAGACCGCCGAGGTGCAGCGGCTCGCGGTGGAGGCGTTCGAGGCGGCCTCCTGCGAGGGCCTGGTCCGCGCGGACTTCTTCCTCACCGAGGACGGCGAGTTCGTGATCAACGAGATCAACACCATGCCCGGCTTCACGCCGATCTCGATGTACCCGCAGATGTGGCAGGCCAGCGGCGTCGCCTACGAGGAGCTGGTGGACCGGCTGATCCAGGCGGCCCTGCGCCGGTCGACCGGCCTGCGCTGAGCGGCGCCGACTTCATTGCCGACTTCACTCAGGAGGCGATCCCCTCGGGGATCGCCTTCTTGACGGCCGGGGCCAGGCCGACGAGCGGGGCCACGCCGTGGCCGGTCCGCTCCTTCGGGATCGTCACCTCGACGTACGCCTTGCGCAGGGTGGTGGTGAAGCGGAACGACCCGTCGCCCCGCTTCTCCAGCAGCCAGCCCACGCCGTTCACCTCGGCGCCGTCCGCGTCCGGGTCCGTCATCCGGCCGGGCCGCTCGACACCGCAGCGCAGTATGATCGCCGGGCTTCCCCAACCCGCGGTCAGCGCGGAGGCGGGCGCGGGGTCCCGGCGTTCCAGTCCGTCCACCGTTCCCGGCAGCGCCCTGTCCAGGTTCCGGCACAGCTTCGTGACCGCCGGGCCCGGGCTGGGAACCGCCGCGGTGGCGCTGTCGTCGCTTGAGGAACAGCCCGCGGCGGTGATCAGCACGGCGAGGACGGGCAGACCGATGAGCCGGTGACGCGAAGAGTTCACCGGCCAAGGGTAGACGGGGGCTACAGATGCACGACCGGGCAGGTCAGGGTGCGGGTGATGCCGTCCACTTGCTGGACCTTGGCGACCACCAGGCGGCCGAGGTCGTCCACGGTGTCGGCCTGGGCGCGCACGATGACGTCGTAGGGTCCGGTGACGTCCTCGGCCTGGATGACTCCTTGGATCTTGCTGATCGTCTCGGCGACGGTCGACGCCTTGCCGACCTCCGTCTGGATCAGGATGTACGCCTGTACCACGGAACCTCCAGGGCGGCCACGAGGATCATGTGGGGAAAAGGAACGCCACGGTATCGCGTAGCCGCACGCCACGGGGAGACCCGCGAGAGCCGCGGCCCGCGCGCCCGGGTGCGGGTACGACAGAAGTTGACGGTCATCTCGACCGTAGCGAGGACCGTGATGACGCGCGAGTGGGAACGGACAGGCACAGAAGGGGCGGAAGGGCAATGAAGGGCACTGTGGGTGAGCTGGGGGAGTTCGGGCTCATCAGGGAGCTCACCTCCCGTCTCACCACCACCCCGGCGGTCCGGGTCGGCCCCGGCGACGACGCCGCCGTGGTCGCCGCACCCGACCGCAGGGTCGTGGCGAGCACCGACATCCTCCTGGAGGGCCGGCACTTCCGCCGCGACTGGTCCACGGCCTACGACGTGGGCCGCAAGGCGGCCGCGCAGAACCTCGCGGACATCGCCGCCATGGGCGCGGTGCCGACCGCGCTGCTGCTCGGCCTGGTCGTCCCGGCCGAGCTGCCGGTCACCTGGCCCACCGAGCTGATGGACGGACTGCGCGACGAGTGCCAGGTCGCGGGCGCCTCCGTGGTCGGCGGTGACGTGGTGCGCGGCGACACGATCATGGTGTCGATCACCGCCCTCGGTGATCTGCGCAACCACGAGCCGGTGACGCGCGGGGGCGCACAACCCGGCGACCTCGTCGCGGTGACCGGCTGGCTGGGCTGGTCCGCGGCCGGGTACGCCGTCCTCTCCCGCGGCTTCCGCTCGCCGCGCGCCTTCGTCGAGGCGCACCGCCGCCCCGAGCCGCCCTACCACGCGGGCCCCGCGGCCGCAGGGCTCGGCGCGACCGCGATGTGCGACGTCAGCGACGGGCTGATCGCGGACCTCGGGCACATCGCGGAGGCCAGCAAGGTCCGCATCGACATCCGCTCCGGCGCCATCGACATCCCCTCCCAGATGAACGACATCGGGCAGGCCGTCGGCGTCGATCCGCTGCAGTGGGTGCTGACCGGGGGAGAGGACCACGCGATCGTGGCGACCTTCCCGCCGGACGTGAAGCTGCCCGCCCGCTGGAAGGTGATCGGCGAGGTGCTCAACCCCTCGGCGCTGCCCCAGGTCACGGTCGACGGGGCGCCGTGGACCCGGCAGGGCGGCTGGGACCACTTCGGGGACGTGGAGCAGTGATCCCGCCCCGGGTGCTCACCGTGGCCGGCTCGGACTCCGGCGGCGGGGCCGGCGTCCAGGCCGACCTGAAGACGATGCTCGCCCTCGGCGTGCACGGCATGAGCGTGATCACCGCGGTGACCGCGCAGAACTCCCGCGGTGTGCAGGGCGTCTGGGAGCTGCCGGTGGAGGCGGTCCGGGCGCAGTACCGCAGCGTCGTGGACGACATCGGCGTCCAGGCCGTGAAGACCGGGATGCTCGCCTCGGCGGAACTGGTCGAGGCGGTGGCGGAGTTGATCAACGGCACGGACGCCCCCGCGGTCGTCGACCCGGTCGGCGTCTCCAAGCACGGGGACCCGCTGCTGACCGCCTCCGCGCTGGACTCCGTACGGACCCTGCTGCTCCCGGCGGCGACCGTCGCCACGCCGAACCTCGACGAGGTGGCGCAACTGACCGGAGTGCGGGTCGAGTCCGAGGAGGAGCTGCGCGAGGCGGCCCGGGCCGTGCTGGAGTACGGGCCGCGCTGGGTCCTGATCAAGGGCGGTCACCTCGCGGGCGACGCCGTGGACCTGCTCAGCGACGGCTCCGAGGAGCACTGGCTGCGCGCCCCCCGGTACGACAACCGGCACACGCACGGCACCGGCTGCACCCTCGCGTCGGCGATCGCCGCGCAGCTGGCGAAGGGACGGGCCGTGCCCGAGGCGGTGACGGCGGCCAAGGAGTACGTCACCGGCGCGATCGCGGCCGGATTCCCCCTCGGCGGCGGCATCGGCCCCGTGGACCACGGCTGGGCGCTCGGCACGCGGAACGCGGGCTCCTCGTAGGGACGCCGGGGCCCGGACGGCGTGAGTCCGCCGGGACGCCCGGGCCCGGACGGCGTGAGGTCGCCGGGGCGGGGGAGACCGGCCGGCGTGGCCCCCCGGGACGACGGAGGGGCGAGGGACGGAAGCCCGGGCACGGCAAAAAGCCGGTCCACCGAGGTGGACCGGCTCTGTGCGGCGAACCGGCGTGGGCCGCGCGCTCAGCTGAGCGTCAGCGCGAGACCTTGCCGGCCTTGATGCACGAGGTGCAGGCGTTCACGCGCTTCGGCGTCCCGCCGACCACGGTACGCACACGCTGGATGTTCGGGTTCCAGCGACGGGACGTACGGCGGTGCGAGTGCGAGATGTTGTTGCCGAAGCCCGGCCCCTTGCCGCAGACGTCGCAGTTGGCAGCCACGGGTCACTCCAAAGACTTCAGATCCACTTACGGTTGATCCCGGCATGCCGGGATCGAGATCCTAGGCTCCAGTACGGGCTCAGAGATCTGAAGGGCGCTGCCAGGGGAAAAGCCCGACCAGGATCGGGCAACCGGAGCAGCATACAACGACTGCGTCCGTACAGCGAAACTACCATGGCGGCTCCCGGGCCCGCTGCCGCCCTCTTCCGTCCGGCACCACCCCGGGGTCTACGCTGCGTCCAGTCCAGCAGCTCAGGGAGGCGCAGGTGGCGCAGGTGCCGCAGACGTTCGATGCGCTCGCGGTGCGCACCTGGTGCGGCCTGGCGCTGCGTGCGCTGGGCCGGGCGCGCGAGGAGATCGACGCGATCAACGTCTACCCCGTGGCCGACGGGGACACCGGCACCAATCTGTATCTGACCGTCGAGTCCGCCGTGGCCGCGGTGGAGGCCGTCTTCTCGGCCCACGAGGTGCACGGCCGGAAGGCCGGGGCCGGAGGAACCGGGGACGCTGCGTCCTGCCGGGGGCGGGGGGCCGCCGCCGGGCCGTCGCTGGCCGACGCCGTGCGGGCCATGGCGCACGGGGCGCTCATCGGGGCGCGGGGCAACTCCGGCACGATCCTGGCGCAGCTGCTGCGCGGCATGGCGCAGGTACTCGCCGCCGACGGTGAGAGCGCTCACACCGACGAGCGGGGCCTGCGGCTCGCCCTGCGGCAGGCCGCCGACTCCGCCCGGCGGGCCGTGGCGCACCCGGTCGAGGGCACGGTCCTCTCGGTCGCCTCGGCCGCCGCCGAGGCGGCCACCGGCGCCGAGGGCGACTGCGGCACGGTCGCGCGGGCCGCCTACGAGGGGGCGCGCGCGGCCCTCGCGGCGACCCCGCGCCAGCTGGCGGTCCTGGAGCGCGCCGGAGTGGTCGACGCCGGCGGGCGGGGCCTGGTGACGGTGCTGGCGGCCCTGGTGGAGACGCTCACCGGGGAGACACCGGCGGCGGGGGCCGTATGGACGGCGGGCGCGCAGGCGACCGTGCCGCACGCGCGCGTGGACGACGAGGTGACCGACCGTTCCGCCGGGGCGCATCCGTACGCCGATCACGCGGAGGCACCGGGCGGGCCGAGCACGGAGGCCGGCCGCACCGAGGGCGCGGCCGAGGCGCACGCGCGCGTGGCCGCGTCCGGCCGGGAGGCCCCCGGCGCGTGCGGCCCGGACGACCGGGGGCCCGCCTTCGAGGTGATCTACCTCCTGGAGGCCGAGGACGCCGCCGTGGACCGGCTGCGCGCACGGCTCGACGCGCTCGGGGACTCCCTGGTCGTGGTCGGCGGCGACGGGCTGTGGAACGTCCATGTGCACGTCGACGACGCGGGCGCTGCCGTGGAGGCGGGGGTGGAGGCCGGCCGGCCGTACCGCATCCGGATCACCCACTTCGCGGTCGGCGACGTGCACACCACCGGCGCCGAACGGCCGCCCCGTGAGCGCGCCCAGCGCGCCGTGGTGGCCGTCGTGCCCGGCGAGGGCCTGGCCGGGCTGTACGCCGAGGCGGGGGCGATCACCGTCCCGGCCCGGCCAGGGGAGCCGCCCGCGAGCGGGGAGCTGGTCGAGGCCGTGCGCCGGGCCCACGCGCGCGAGGTGGTGCTGCTGCCCAACGACGCCGAGCTGCGGCACACCGCGGCCGCCGCGGCCGAGCAGGCCCGCGGCGAGGGCGTCCGCGTCGCGCTCATCCCCACCCGCTCCGCGGTCCAGGGCATCGCCGCCCTCGCCGTGCACGAGCCCGAGCGCCGCTTCGACGAGGACGTCGTCGCCATGACCTCGGCGGCCGGTGCCACCCGCTACGCCGAGGTCACCGTCGCCGAGCGCCAGTCCTGGACCACGGCCGGCATCTGCCAGGCCGGTGACGTCCTCGGTCTGATCGACGGCGACGTGGCCGTGATCGGCTCGGAGGTCACGGCGACTGCCTGGACCGTCCTCGACCGGATGCTCGCGGCGGGCGGCGAGCTGGTCACCCTGGTCCTCGGCGACGAGGCCCCCGCCGCCGAGTCGCTCGCGGTGGCCCTGGAGACCCGGGTGCGCGAGTCGTTCCTGGCGGTGGACACGGTGGTGTACCGGGGCGGACGGCAGGGGTCCCTGCTGCTCATCGGGGTGGAGTGAGCCAGCCGGGGCGGCCGGGCCGCGCGGCCTAGATCCGCAGGGGCCGATCCGTGGGGGCCGGTCCGCGGGAGCCCGGTGGTGTGCCGCGCCACCTTCGGGACGGCACACCACCCGGCACCCGGGCGGGGTCATCGCGCGTCCTCGGCCTCCGACAGCCTCAGCAGCCGTTCCGCCTCGGCGATCCGCGCCCGTACGATCCCGTCCCCGCCGTCCCCGCCGTCCCCGTCATCGGCACTCCCGGCATCCTCGGCGCCGTCGTACGCGTCGAGCACGGTTCGCGCGTGTGCCGCCGCGGCGGCCGGACGGCCCAGGTCGACCGCCAGCCGGCCGGCGGCGAGTTCGGCGTCGGTCCGCTCGTGCAGCGCGACCCCGCCCAGCGAGGCGAACACCTCCCTGGCCCGGACCATGGCGGACAGGGCCTCCTCCAAGGTGCCCCGCATCGCGTCGTCCGCCACGCCCCCGGTGACGGAACGGGTGAGCAGATCGCCGAACTGCCGGTGCGTCCCGGCGAGTTCGCCCAGCAGCCGCTGCCGCGCCCCGTCGTCGTCGCCCACGGCGTCCAGCGCGGTCTCGCATTCCCGGACGGCGGCGGTCATCAGCTCGCGCGCCCGGTCCGTGCCGCCACCCGGCCCGTCCACCGCGTCCACGCCGTCCGGCCCCGCGCCGGGCTCACGCCCGGGGTCCGCCTCGGGCCGGGGCGCACCGTCCCCCTCCCCCTTCGCGCGCAGGGCCAGCCAGGCGCGGGCGCGCAGGGAGCGTACGAGGCCGTGGACGTCGCCGAGCGAGCCCCACAGCTCGCCCGCGCGCGCGTAGGCCTGGTCCGCCTCGGCGAGGAGCCCCGCGTGGCCGAGCGACTCGGCGGCCAGGTGGGCGAGCGTGGCGTGGTCCTGCTGCTCGGGCCAGTGCCGGGCGATCTCCGCTGCCCGCAGCCGGCGTTCGGCGGCCGCGCGGTGCTCCCCGAGCTCGCTCAGGCAGTCCCCGAGCCACCACTGGGTCTGCACCACCGCCCCGTCGCCGTGCGTCTCGACGGACAGGTCGAGCAGCGCGGACTCCAGCACCTCCGCGGCCTCCGCCCACCGCCCCAGCCGCAGCAGCAGCCCGCCGAGCTGCTGCCGGGCCCAGGCGCCGAGCCCGGGCCCCTCACCGGCCTCGTCGGCCCAGTGCGCCGCCTCGAGGGCGTGGTCCGCGGCCTCCTCGGCCCGCCCGCGCCCACCGAGCACCTCGGCGAGCTGGAGGTGCAGCTGGGCCCGCCCGGCCGGCTCCAGGTGCGGCCCGCCGTGCTCCAGGGCCGCCCGCAGCGCCCGTTCGGCCTGGGCCGGGTCGCCCAGGTGGTACGACAGCCCGGCCAGCCGGGCCTCGTACTCCGCCGCCAGCCACGGCAGCCCCGCGTCCACGTACTCCGCCGCGGCCCGCGCGAACAGCTCCGCGGCCGAACGGATGTCCTCGGCGTGCACGGCGACCTCCGCCAGCATCGCCCGCGCCTCGGCCGTCCGCGACGCCAGCCGCACGTCGTCCCCGGCGCGCCCCTCGACCAGCGCCAGCACCTCCCGGGCGGCGGCCGCCGCGGCGGCCAGTTCCTCCGGCGCCACCGGCCCGCCGGCCCCGTGCACCCGCCGCATCAGGATCCGCGCCCGCCCGATCAGCACGGACGCCGCCTGCCGCAGGCCGGTGCCGTCCTCGGCGTACAGCGCGAGGACACGGTCGTACGGGTCGGCGACCGCGGCGAGCGCCTCGTCCACCGCACCCGTCAGCGCCCGGACGTACGCCGCCCGCGAGCGCGCGGCCAGCGCCTCCCCGGGGTCGCCCGCCTCCGCGTACAACTCGGCGGCCCGCTCGAACAGCCCGGCACCCTCCGGCCCCCGGTCCATCGCCTCGTGGTCGGCGATCTCGGCGCGGTCGCGGGCGTCCAGTTCGGCGTCCCGGGCGGCCCGCGCGACGGCCGCCCACGCCTCCACGGCCTCCGGCCGCAGCGTGTCCGACAGCCGCCGCGCCTCGGCGAGCAGCGCGGGCAGGCCGGCCGCCTCCGGCTCCGCGGCGGCCGCGCGCTCCACCCGGGGGACCACCGCGTCCCTGGCCGGCCGCGCCGTGCGCACGCCCAGGGGCAGCCGGTCCACCAGCGGGCGCTGCGCCATGCGCGCGCGTGTCTGCCCGCTCACGTACGCGGTGCCGTTGCGCCGGTCGAAGCGGGCGGCCAGCGCCTCGGCCTCGGCGCGCGCGTGCCCGGCGAGCTCACCGGCCGTCCAGGTCCGCCCGGCCGGACCGGGCACCGGCTGCCCCGCCATGCCCAGCTCGGTCACCCGGTCCATCAGCAGGGCCACCACCGCCAGGAAGTCCAGCTTGCTGCGCGGATGCCCGGAGTCGGTGAAGTACGCCGGCCGCTCCGCCAGCAGCTCCAGACCGCGCGCCTCGTTGCCGGTCAGGGCGCAGAACTCCACGTGGTCGGCGTACGCGCCGCGCATGCTCTCCATCGGCCGCACCAGCCGCAGGCCCCGCAGATGGTGGGCGCGGGCCTCGTCGAGGCGGCCCAGCCGCAGCAGCGGTGTCAGGGAGGAGGCCAGAGCGGTGTGCGGCTCGTGCGCGCAGGTGAACTCGCCCTCCAGGACCGGCCGCCACAGCTCGATCGCCTCCGCGTCCCGGCCGCGCTCCGCCTGCCACCAGCCCTGCGCGTGCAGCTCGCACGCGTGGCAGTCGGCCATCCGGTCCCGGTCGGCCGCCAGCCACGCCGCGTACGCCCGCTCGGCCCGCGCCAGGTCGCCGACGTGCGCGGCGACGCTGAACTCGGCGCTGCGCACGGCCCGTTCGGAGTACCCGGCGAGCCGGTAGCGGTGCTCCATCTCGCCGAGCCACTTCTCGATCGAGGCCAGCGGGACGTGCGGCTGGTCCAGCATTCCGGCCGACATCCACTTGAAGAACCAGTGCAGCCCGTGGGCCTCGTACTCGTCGAAGTCCTCGGGGTGTTCGTCCCACATGCGCAGCAGCCGCGCGAACGGGACGAACATCTTGTCCTTCTCGGAGCTGTAGTTGTAGACCTGCAACTGGTGCCCGAGCGCCTCGATCACGGCGAGCGGGATGCCCAGCCGCTCGGCCTCGGCGAGCAGGTACTCCGCGCGCGCGTTGCGCGCCGGCCCCTCCGGCTGCCCGGAGTTGTCCGCCATCGCCCGGCGCAGCGCGTCGAAGTCGGTGATCGAGCTCATCGGGCCCCGCCCTCCGCCGAGTCGCCGTCGCTGTGGGTGGCCCACTCCAGCAGGCCGAGGAACGCGCGGTTCAGCAGCGCCGAGTCGGCCGGGCGCAGCGGGCGCTGCGCCATCAGCAGCGCCTGCCCGTAAAGGGACTCCGCGGCCGTGCCGACGAGGTCCGCGTCGCCCAGGGAACTGATCCGCCGGATCAGCGGGTTGAGGTGGTTGAGCACCAGACGCGCGCGCGGGGCGCCCCCGCGCAGCGAGCCGAGGATGCCCGCCCACAGGTCGTCCGCCTCCGCCTCGGCGTCCGCGCGGGCCTGCTCGTGCCGGGCCGCCCGGTCGTCCAGGTGCAGCGCGGGCACCGACAGCGGATGGAAGGCGCGCAGCACCACGTCACAGCCCAGCGGGTCGAGCCTGGCCCGCGCGGCCGCCAGGAAACCCGACAGGGCCAGCTCCTCGGCCGGGTCGACCGCGTCCAGATGAGCGGTCACGGTGTCCGCGTCCAGTTCGGCGACCACCGTCCCCGGGCGCACCGACGGCAGCGCCTCGACCAGCTCGCCGTCGTACGTGTAGCCGCCGTTGACCACGCCGATGCCCTGCGCGGAGGCGATCGGCGCGACCTGCCGGTACTCCTCCACCGTCCGCGTGAAGTGCACGACGGGGTGCCGCTGCGCGAACTCCTCCAGGGACAGCCGCCCGTCGGTCGTCTCGAACGGCAGCCACGGCAGCATCGTGCGCAGCATCTCCGTGTCGTGCCGGGCGAGGGACTTCACGCCCAGGTGGTGCACGGCGAGGAACGCGGCCAGCCGCTCCGGGTCGCCCGCCGCCAGGCCGGTGAGCCAGGAGCGGATCCTCTCGCCCAGCGCCTCCCGCACGGCGGCCAGCGTCTCGTCCTCGTACAGCGACTCGCGCGAGGCGGTGGGCCGCAGACTGTCCGTGTCGAGCACACAGCGTACGAAGAACGCCCAGTCGGGCAGCAGCTGTTCGCCCCGCTCGGTGAGCAGCATGCCCTTCAGGTGCACCCGGTGGCCCGCCCGCTGCGCCGGACTGACCGCCGACGGCAGCACGTACGCCACCCCGCGGATCCCGGCGAGCGGCACGTCCAGGCCGATCGAGTCCAGCGGCGTGAAGCCGAACAGGTCGTTGCAGTGCCGGGCCAGTGCCACCCGGCGGGCGGCGGGGGAGGCGTACGACCGGTCCCAGGGGGCGGGCAGGTCCGTCACCGGGGTGTCGCCGACCCGGACGTCGTACGGCAGCAGCGACCCGAAGTCCCGTGCCAGCTCCAGCACCCGCTCCGGAGCGAGCCACTCGGCAGCTCCGGCCCGCGCCTGGAGGTGCACGGTGGTGCCGGGTTCGCGGCGGGCCTCGTCCGGCAGGGTCCGCACGGTGTACGAGCCGTCGTCGCGCGCCGTCCACTCCACGGGCGGCGCGCCGGGCACACGGGCGCTGCGGCTGACGACCCGGATCCGCTCGGCGACCACGAAGCAGGCCAGCAGGCCGATGCCGAACTGCCCGAGGAAGTCCGAGCGGGCCTCCTGCAGCCCCTCGGCCCGCTTGGAGCTTCGGCCGATGGTCGCCAGCAGGTCGTGCAGGTCGGACTCGGTGAGACCGACGCCGGTGTCCTCCACCCGCAGCGTGCCGCCGTCCGCGGACAGCCGTACGCGGGCCGGAGCACCGGGATCGCCGGCGCGCCGGGCGGTGACGGCGTCCACCGCGTTCTGCAGCAGCTCGCGCAGATAGACCCGGGGGCTGGAGTACAGATGGTGCGAGAGCAGGTCCACCAGGCCGCGCAGATCGACCTGGAAGGTGTGGGCCGGCTGAGGTTCCTGGGATGACTGTGAGATCTGGGAGTCCATCGTCACAGCGCCGGTGGGGGGACTTCGGGACGGCGCGGGGTAGGGCGGCCCCTGGTGGGGAGGTGACCGCGAGAGGGCCGGAGCGCGTCATCCTAGAGCGCCGACGACCCGTCTGACCAGGGGTTTCCCAAGACGTATACGGCAATGTCAGTGCGGTGGTGTGCAATGGATCTCGTGCCCGCACTGGAAGAACCACTGAAGAAGGTGCTCGGCCCCGCCACCGCGAAGGTGATGGCCGAGCACCTCGGCCTGCACACCGTCGGCGACCTCCTCCACCACTACCCGCGCAGATACGAGGAGCGCGGCCAGCTCACGCACCTCGCCGACCTGCCCATGGACGAGCACGTCACCGTGGTCGCCCAGGTCGCCGACGCCCGCCTGCACACCTTCGCCTCGGCCAGGGCCCCCCGCGGCAAGGGCCAGCGCCTGGAGGTGACGATCACCGACGGGAGCGGCCGCCTCCAGCTCGTCTTCTTCGGCAACGGCGTGCACAAGCCCCACAAGGAACTCCTGCCGGGCACCCGCGCGATGTTCTCGGGCAAGGTCTCCGTCTTCAACCGGCGCCTCCAACTCGCCCACCCTGCCTACGAGCTGCTGCGCGCGGACGGCGACGGCGCGGAGGAGACGGCCGAGACCTGGGCCGGCGCCCTCATCCCCATCTACCCGGCCACGGCCAAGCTGGAGTCCTGGAAGATCGGCAAGGCGATCCAGACCGTGCTGCCCGGCGCGCAGGAGGCGCTCGACCCGCTGCCCGAATCGCTGCGCGCCGGACGCGGCCTGGTCACCCTCCCCGAGGCCCTGCTCAAGATCCACCGCCCCGGCACCAAGGCGGACGTCGCCGACGCCCGCGCCCGGCTGAAGTGGGACGAGGCCTTCGTCCTCCAGGTCGCCCTGGCCCGCCGCCGGTACGCCGACGCCCAGCTCCCGGCCGTACCCCGCGAACCGAGGAGCGACGGCCTGCTCACCGCCTTCGACGACCGCCTCCCCTTCACCCTCACCGATGGCCAGCGCAAGGTCAGCAAGGAGATCTTCGACGACCTGGCGACCGAGCACCCGATGCACCGGCTGCTCCAGGGGGAGGTCGGTTCCGGCAAGACGATGGTCGCGCTGCGCGCCATGCTCGCCGTCGTCGACGCGGGCGGCCAGGCCGCGATGCTCGCGCCCACCGAGGTGCTGGCCCAGCAGCACCACCGGTCGGTCACCGAGATGATGGGCGAGCTGGCCGAGGGCGGAATGCTGGGCGGCGCCGAGCACGCCACCAAGGTGGTGCTGCTCACCGGTTCGATGGGCGCGGCCGCCCGCCGTCAGGCGCTGCTCGACCTGGCCACCGGCGAGGCCGGCATCGTGATCGGCACGCACGCTCTGATCGAGGACAAGGTGCAGTTCCACGACCTCGGGCTGGTCGTCGTCGACGAGCAGCACCGGTTCGGCGTCGAGCAGCGCGACGCCCTGCGCGGCAAGGGCAAGCAGCCGCCGCACCTGCTCGTCATGACCGCCACGCCGATTCCGCGCACGGTCGCCATGACGGTCTTCGGCGACCTGGAGACCTCCGTCCTGGACCAGCTCCCGGCCGGGCGCTCACCGATCGCCAGCCATGTCGTCCCCGCCGCCGACAAGCCGCACTTCCTGGCGCGGGCCTGGGAGCGGGTGCGCGAGGAGGTGGCGGGCGGCCACCAGGCCTACGTGGTCTGCCCGCGCATCGGCGACGAGGAGGACGACCCGAAGAAGGGCGCCCGGAAGGAGTCCCCCGAGGACGAGGCCGAGAAGCGCCCGCCGCTGGCCGTCCTGGACGTCGCCGAGCAGCTCGCCCGGGGACCGCTGAAGGACCTCACGGTCGAGGTGCTGCACGGCAGGATGCAGCCCGACGACAAGGACGCGGTCATGCGCCGCTTCGCGGCCGGCGAGACCCACGTCCTGGTCGCCACCACGGTCGTCGAGGTCGGCGTCAACGTGCCCAACGCCACCGCGATGGTGATCATGGACGCGGACCGCTTCGGAGTCTCCCAGCTGCACCAGTTGCGCGGCCGCGTCGGCCGCGGCTCGGCGCCCGGCCTGTGCCTGCTGGTCACGGAGATGCCGGAGGCGAGCGCCGCCCGCCAGCGGCTTAACGCGGTCGCCTCCACCCTCGACGGCTTCGAGCTTTCCCGCCTCGACCTCGAGCAGCGGCGCGAGGGCGACGTCCTCGGCCAGGCCCAGTCCGGCGCCCGCTCCAGCCTGCGTGTGCTCGCCGTCATCGAGGACGAGGAGATCATCGCCGAGGCCCGCGAGGAGGCCGCCGCGCTCGTCGCCGCCGACCCCGGCCTGGAGCGGCTCCCCGGCCTGCGGACCGCGCTGGACGCCCTGCTGGACGACGAGAGGGAGCAGTACCTGGAGAAGGGGTGAGCGGCCTTGCCCGGGGGCGCGCGCCGACCGCGCGGGCGCACGGCGGTCCCGCGGCCGCCGCGGGACGCGCGGCACCCCCCACATCCGCCTGCCAGACTGGATCTGTCACCAGCCCACGACCTAGGACCCGAAATGACCCGCGTGATCGCCGGCGCAGCCGGCGGACGCCGCCTGGCCGTCCCGCCGGGAACCGGCACCCGCCCGACCTCCGACCGCGCACGCGAGGGCCTCTTCTCCACCTGGCAGTCCCTGCTCGGCGGCCCGCTGCGCGGCGAGCGAGTCCTCGACCTGTACGCGGGCTCCGGCGCGGTGGGCCTGGAGGCCCTGTCGCGGGGAGCCGGGCACACCCTCCTCGTCGAGGCCGACGCCCGCGCCGCCCGTACCGTCCGGGAGAACGTGAAGTCCCTCGGCCTGCCCGGCGCCGAGGTGCGGGCGGGCAAAGCGGAACAGATCGTCCAGTCGCCGCCTCCGGCCGAGCCGTACGACATCGTCTTCCTCGACCCGCCGTACGCCGTCTCCGACGACGATCTTCGCGAGATTCTGCTCACACTCCGCACCCAGGGGTGGCTCGCGGAGGAAGCCCTCGTCACCGTGGAGCGCAGCACCAGAGGCGGCGAATTCCGGTGGCCGGACGGCTTCGAGGCGATCCGGGCCCGTCGCTACGGCGAGGGAACGTTTTGGTACGGTCGCGCCGCCTCTACGTGCGAAGACGCACGATGACCGGACCGGAGAGCGAGGGATCACTAGTGCGCCGCGCCGTCTGTCCCGGGTCGTTCGACCCGATCACCAACGGACACCTCGACATCATCGCCCGCGCGTCCAGGCTGTATGACGAGGTCTACGTCGCCGTGATGATCAACAAGTCCAAGAAGGGCCTGTTCGAGATCGACGAGCGGATGGACCTCATCCGCCAGGTCACCGCCGAGTTCGGGAACGTCCGGGTCGAGGCCTTCCACGGCCTCCTCGTCGACTTCTGCAAGCAGCGCGACATCCCCGCCATCGTCAAGGGCCTGCGCGCGGTCAGCGACTTCGACTACGAGCTGCAGATGGCCCAGATGAACATCGGCCTCACGGGCGTCGAGACCCTCTTCGTGCCCACCAACCCCACCTACAGCTTCCTGTCGTCCTCCCTGGTCAAGGAGGTCGCGGCCTGGGGCGGCGACGTCTCCCACCTGGTGCCGCCGCAGGTCTTCGCCGCGCTCGGCGAACGCCTGAAGCAGGACTGAGGGCCCGGCGGGGGCTGACGGGCCGTCACTCGGTGTCCCGCGGCCGCGCCATGGCCGTACAGTCGTCCCGTCCGTCTCCAACACATCGGTAGAGAGTGGCGAGCACACGGTGGACGTGCAGAAGAAGCTCGACGAGATCGTCTCAGCGGTCTCCAGCGCCCGGTCCATGCCCATGTCGGCCTCGTGCGTGGTCAACCGCGCCGATCTGCTCGCGATGCTCGAAGAGGTGCGCGCGGCCCTGCCCGGCTCGCTCGCGCAGGCCCAGGAGCTCATCGGCGGCCGCGAGCAGATGGTGGAGGAGGCCCGGCGCGAGGCCGAGCGGATCATCGACGGCGCGCACGCCGAGCGCGGTTCGCTGATCTCGGACACCGAGATCGCCCGCCGCTCCCAGGCCGAGGCCGACCGGATCCTCACCGAGGCCCGCACCGAAGCCGAGGAGATCCGCGCCGAGGCCGACGACTACGTCGACTCCAAGCTCGCCAACTTCGAGGTCGTCCTCACCAAGACCCTCGGCTCGGTCGGCCGCGGCCGCGAGAAGCTGCTCGGCACCGGCCCCGGCCTCGACGAGCAGGGCTACGAGGACGAGGACGCCCCCGAGCGCAGCCACGACCCGGACACCCTGCGCCGCGACGCCGACGCGTACGTCGACGCCAAGCTGGGCGCCTTCGAGGCCGTCCTCGCCAAGACCCTGGACGCGGTCGGCCGCGGCCGGCAGAAGCTGCACGGCCGGATCGCCACCGACGACCTCGGCGCCCTCGCCGACGACACCACGACGTTCCAGCACTCCAGCGACGCCGACTACCTGGCCGACCTCGCGGCCCTCGCCGAGCAGGACACCCCGGCCGAGCAGCCCTCCGTACCGCAGCAGCCGGCCGTGCCCCCGCAGCCCGCGGTGGCGCAGCAGTACGACCAGCAGCCCGCGTACGGCTACCAGCAGCAGGACGTGTACGGCGGCTACCAGCAGGAGTACGCCCAGCCGGACCCGTACGGCTACCAGCAGGCCGACCCCTACGCCTATCAGGGCTACGACGCTGGGCAGGGGGCGTACGACCAGCACCAGGCCCAGGACCAGGCCCAGCAGCCGCACCAGGCCCAGCAGGGGCAGGGCTACGCCCTCGACGAGACCAGTCTCTTCGACACCAGCATGATCACGCCCGAGCAGATGCGGGCCTACGAGCGGGAACGCGGCCTCTAGGCACCCAGGGACCGCCCGGGGACCGTCCGGCGACCGCCCACGAGCCGCCCGCGGACCGCGGCGCGAAGCCTGTACGGGCCGGGAGCGCCCACCCGAATTGGGCCGACAGCGAAAGGTCCAGTATCCTGGCTCTTCGGTCGCGCATAAGCCCGCGATCAGCGCTGCCCGGCGACACCGTAGGGCAGTGTCCCTCTGAGCCCAGAAGATCGAAAGCAGGAATGGCCTCCAACGCCCGCCTCGACCACCGCAACCCCCTCGTGTTCGACACGCACGAGCTGGGACGGCGTCCCGGTGCGCTGCAGCGGCTCACCCGCTCGATCCCGGCCCCCAAGGACTTCGGCGTCCAGGGAGTCGTTGGAGTGCCGGAAGGCGCCCCGGTGGAGCTCGAACTCCGACTCGAGTCGGTCATGGAAGGTGTGCTCGTCACCGGCACCGCCCGTGCACAGGCCGAGGGGGAGTGCGTAAGGTGTCTGGAGCCGGTCGAGCTGGAGCTCGACGCGGACTTCCAGGAGATGTTCTCGTACCCTGACGCCGACGACCGGGGCCGCGTGATCGCGGAACCGGGCGACGACGCCGAGGACGACGAGGACAGGCTCTTCCTCGAGGACGGCCTGTTCGACCTCGAACCCGTGCTGCGTGACGCGGTGGTGCTCGCACTGCCGATGCAGCCGGTGTGCCGGGAAGACTGCCCGGGACTGTGCTCCGAGTGCGGAGCGCGGCTCGCGGACGACCCGGACCACCACCATGACGCCGTCGACATCCGTTGGGCGGCACTGCAGGGACTCGCCGGTTCACTCGAAGACGGCGAGAAGGACGAGATGAGCGGCGGCGTGCCTCGATCAGCGCCCGCCGACGAGAAGCAGGAGAAGTAGCCGTGGCTGTTCCGAAGCGGAAGATGTCGCGCAGCAACACGCGCCACCGCCGGTCGCAGTGGAAGGCTGCGGTCCCCACCCTGGTTGCGTGCGAGCGCTGCCACGAGCCCAAGCAGCAGCACATCGCGTGCCCGTCGTGCGGCACCTACAACAAGCGCCAGGTCCTCGAGGTCTGAGCGGCTGGTGAGAGGCACCGTGTCCACTGCCAAGAAGGCGGATGACGCCAAGGCGGACCCAACCGCCCGGAAAAAGTCGGACAACACGGCCTCGTCCCACACGCTTCTGGAAGGGCGGCTCGGCTACCAGCTCGAGTCCGCCCTTCTGGTGCGTGCGCTGACCCACCGCTCGTACGCGTACGAGAACGGCGGTCTGCCGACGAACGAGCGCCTGGAGTTCCTCGGGGACTCCGTCCTCGGTCTCGTCGTCACCGACACGCTGTACCGCACCCACCCCGACCTGCCCGAGGGCCAGCTGGCCAAGCTGCGGGCCGCGGTGGTCAACTCGCGTGCGCTGGCGGAGGTCGGTCGCGGCCTCGACCTGGGTTCCTTCATCCGGCTCGGCCGTGGTGAAGAGGGCACGGGCGGCCGGGACAAGGCGTCCATTCTCGCCGACACCCTGGAAGCGGTGATCGGCGCGGTCTATCTCGATCAGGGCCTCGACGCGGCCTCCGAACTGGTGCACCGCCTGTTCGACCCGCTGATCGAGAAGTCCTCGAACCTCGGAGCCGGCCTGGACTGGAAGACCAGCCTCCAGGAGCTCACCGCGACCGAGGGGCTCGGCGTGCCCGAGTACCTGGTCACGGAGACCGGCCCCGACCACGAGAAGACCTTCACTGCTGCCGCCCGCGTCGGAGGCGTCTCGTACGGCACCGGCACCGGCCGCAGCAAGAAGGAGGCGGAGCAGCAGGCCGCCGAGTCCGCCTGGCGGTCCATCCGGGCCGCGGCGGACGAGCGCGCCAAGGCGGCGGCCGAGGCCGTCGCGCCCGCCGGGGACAGCGCGGACGCCGAGTCGGCCTCAGCCTGACCCGGCGCGCGCCGCATCCCCAGCACAGCGCACCGAGCGCCCGCCCCAGCCCGGGGCCGGGCGCTCGGTCGTACAGGAGGGCCGACGGCCCCGCGGTCGAGCGCCGCGCGGCCGCGGACCCGCGGAAAACGGGGGAGTCCATGCCCGAGTTGCCCGAGGTCGAGGTCGTACGGCGTGGCCTGGAGCGGTGGGTCGCCCACCGGACCGTCGCCGACGTCGAGGTGCTGCACCCGCGCGCGGTCCGGCGGCATCTCGCCGGCCCGGACGACTTCGCCCACCGCCTCAAGGGCCACCGCGTCGGCACGCCCCACCGTCGCGGCAAGTACCTGTGGCTCCCCCTGGAGGGCTCCGGTCAGGCGATCCTGGCCCACCTCGGTATGAGCGGCCAGCTGCTGGTCCAGCCGCGTGAGGCGCCCGCCGAGAAGCACCTGCGCATCCGCATCCGGTTCGCGGACAGCCTCGGCACCGAGCTGCGCTTCGTCGACCAGCGCACCTTCGGCGGGCTCTCGCTGCACGACACCACCCCCGACGGGCTGCCCGACGTCATCGCCCACATCGCCCGGGACCCCCTCGACCCGCTGTTCGACGACGAGGCCTTCCACCGGGCGCTGCGCCGCAAGCGCACCACCATCAAGCGGGCACTGCTGGACCAGTCGCTGATCAGCGGGGTCGGCAACATCTACGCGGACGAGGCGCTGTGGCGGGCCCGCATCCACTTCGAGCACCCCACCGCGACCCTCACCCGAGGGCGCACGGCCGAACTCCTCTGCCACGTCAGGGACGTCATGAACCAGGCCCTGGCCCTGGGCGGCACCAGCTTCGACAGCCTGTACGTCAACGTCAACGGCGAGTCCGGGTACTTCGACCGCTCCCTGGACGCCTACGGCCGCGAGGGCCTGCCCTGCCGCCGCTGCGCGACCCCGATGCGCCGCCGCCCATGGATGAACCGCTCCAGCTACTTCTGCCCGAAGTGCCAGCGGGCACCGCGCGAACGCCTCCGGCCCGTCCGCGTCCCACCCGGGCCCTACGGGCCCGCCGCGGGCTAGACGGGACCGGCCGGACTGCCCCTCTAGTCCCGGCGGGCGTCGTACGCCTCGCGCGCGGCCAGCACGTCGTCCATACGGCCCTCCACGCAGTGGATGAGGGCCAGCAGCCGCCCGGCGACCTCGTGGCCGAGGGGGGTCAGTTCGTAGTCCACGCGGGGCGGGTTCGTCGGCTGGGCCTCACGGTGCACCAGCCCGTCGCGCTCCAGCGCGTGCAGTGTCTGGGACAGCATCTTCTCGCTCACGCCGTCCACGCGGCGGCGCAGCTCGTTGAAGCGCAGGGACCCCTCGTGCAGCGCGCCGAGGGTGAGCGAACCCCAGCGGCCGGTGACGTGCTCCAGCGTGCCGCGCGAGGGACAGGCCTTGGCGAACACGTTGTAAGGGAGGTTCTGATCCTCCGTGCACTCCTGCGCGATGGTCATACCCCAAGCGTACGCGAACACAGCGCTGCCCCGCAGTTTGCGCTAACCATGAGTAAGTCCATGCCGGACAGGGTTGTCAGTGTCCGGTACTAACGTGCCCGCAGCGCCCCGTCGATCTCCGTACGCCTGGACTCAGCCCGCCGACCGGCCGGACTGCGCGTGCGGCCACCGGTTGTCAGCATTGGCCGTCGTTGTGCGCCCTCGGACGGCCCAGCGACGGCCCGGGGTGACCGACTTCGTTACTCGCCGGCTGACGCTGAGCGCGTACGGGCCTGCTTTCTTGATCGACAGTAGCGGTGCCATCGTGGGGACAGCTCCCCAACAACAAGCGCGAACAGGGCGAAGGCTGCGGATGCCATCCAACCCGCTGGTTCGTCGGTCAGCTTCCCCATCAACCAGAACATCAATGTGGCGATGGCCCATGCAGCGAGCCAAGAACCACCACGTGTCATCCAGGGAGCCTTCACGAGCGAAACCATATGTCTTGCGGCGCGCGCTGTTGCACAGGTGGTGAAGCTCCGGCCGGAGCACCAGTTCGGAAGAGTGCGTATGCGGATCTGTGGTGACCTGGCGAGGTGCTGACCTGCGCGTTTCTGAACTGGGTGCCGTGACTCCCCGCTGTTCCCCGTGCGGCAACCCGTTGGTGTCCGTGCTTGTTGGTGTCAGCCGCCGCATGCGGTCTTGACAAGCGCGGCTGACAGTCCCGTGGAGGCACCGGCTCAGTTCGGGCCCGCAGGAGATGACCTCGCGCATCTCCGTCTCATCGGCCTCGTAGACCGTCTCGCGCATGCGAGGGTCTCGTGCGGCCGACTACCTCATCTCGGCCACCAGCCAGCTTCCATGGCTTTCAGACAGAAGCAACTCCGTGATCTGGAGCGGGTTGTCGCGGACATTGACATGCCCGAAACTTCCCTCTTTGGCAAAGAATGCGGAGTCATAGGAGGTCGCCAGCCGGTGTCGCTCGGCGCTGCTGAGAGGGGCGACGAGGGCGTTGACTGCCTGTGCGCAGTTCTTCTGGTGCTGATCCGCCACGAGTTCGGTCTGCGCGGTCCGGGTCATGTGGGCACATGCGCGCTCGCCGTTGTCTGAACCGAGGGCTCCCAGGAACGTATGACCGGCGTCTCTCACGGCGTGGAGGCGGGAGTTGGTGTCACGAATGGCGTGTGCGATTCCCAGGCCTCCGACCACTACGAGAAGCCCTGCCGCGCACAAGATCGGCAGGCGTCCCTTGCCCTGTCCGTCTTCCGTGCCGACCACTGCGCCTCCGAGTAGACCCCGCGGATCCGATCAGAGTACGAGACCGGCGTCGCGCACGTCACTGCCCGTGTGATGTGCCCCTGCCGGAGTCCGTCGCCTTCGCGCTGGCCAGTCACCTCGAGCGCTACCCGGTCACGAGGATCACGCTGCCGTGGAAGACCCTCGACGGACCGCCGGTGACGGCGTCGCTGATCTTCACCGGCTCCATGGGGCTGTCACTGGACCGGAACCGCTTCAACCATCGCGTCTGGCGGCCGGCACTTCGGGCCGCGGGCGTCGAGTCCGGGCGGGAGAACGATATGCACGCGCTGCGGCACTTCTACGCCTCGGTGCTGCTGGACGCGGGGGAGAGCATCAAGGCTCTCAGTGAGTACCTGGGGCACCATGACCCCGGCTTCACGCTGCGGACGTACACGCACCTGATGCCGTCGAGCGGGACCCGGACCCGGGCCGCCGTGGATCGCGTCTTCGCGGACGAAGAGCCTACGGCTCCCGGACACGGCCCAGGAGGGCGCTCAGGCCCCTGACCTGCGGCTGTCTCAATAGCCGAAATCCTGTGTCCACCAGGGGCCGCCGGAGCCGAAGTGGACGCCCACGCCCAGGGTCTTGAAGTCGCAGTTCAGTATGTTGGCGCGGTGGCCGGCGCTGTTCATCCAGGCCTCCATCACCGCCGCCGCGTCCGCCTGGCCGCGGGCTATGTTCTCGCCGCCGAGGCCGGTGATGCCGAGCTTCGCGGCCCGGTCCCACGGCGAGGCGCCGCTGGGGTCGGTGTGGTCGAAGAAGTCCTGGTCGGCCATGGCCTTGCTGAACTTTTCCGCCAGCTCGGTCAGCGCGCTGTTCGCCGTCACCGGGCTGCAGCCCACCTTCGCCCGCTCCTCGTTGACGAGCTTGAGCACCTGCGCCTCGGCGGCCGCCTGCTGGGAGATCGCCGCCGGGGCCTGGTTCCTGCCCTCCGCCTTCGGGGGCTTGTGGGCCGGCGTGCTGGGCTTGGGCTGCTTGGTCCGGCTCGGCGCGGCCGTGGTCGGCTTCACCGACGGCGACCCGGTGGGCGTGGCCGACGGCGCGGCGGAGGTCGACGCCGAGGCCGAGCCCGAACCCGAGGCGGCCTGCCCCGGTGCGGCCGACCGGTCCGCGCCACGGCTGGTCGACGAGTCGCCGGTCCGGTCCTGGGCGCTGCCCGAGGTGCCGCCCTGCTCCGAGGCCGAGTTCGTCGGCGCTCCCGCGGCCTGCACCGCGTCGGCGCCGCTGCTGCTCCCGCCGCCCAGCTTGTAGTTGTCCAGACCCGGCACGGCTCCGGTCGCCACGGCCACCGTGCCGATGGCGACGGCGGCCGAGACTCCGAGCAGGCCAGAGCGCACGGGCGTGGCGGCGGCCTTCTTCCGGCGGCGGTGCCCGCCGCCCCGGCGCGGACCCTCCCCGGGGAAGAAGCCCTCGGCCGGGAAGGTCACGGTGTCGGCGGAGCGGGCGTGGGGCTCGTCCGGTGTGAAGAGGTACTCCTGGGCCTTGGCGTAGGCGTCGGCGTACAGGTCCGGGTTGAGGTAGGGGGCGATGCCCATGCGGTCGTCGTCCGCGTACACGTCCCGGAGGCCGCTTCCGTGCTGGTACGGGTCCCGAAGGTCGTGGCCGGGTGAGTACGGGTCCCGGAAGTCGTGGCCGGGTGAGTACGGGTCCCGGAAGTCGTGGCCGGGCGAGTACGAATCCCGGAAGTCGTGGCCCTGCGGGTACGCGTCCCAGAGGTCGTCGTGGCCCTGCGGGTACGCGCCGTATGTCTCCGTGGTCCCCGTGGCGGCGCGGCCGGCGTCCGAGTCCGAGCGTCGGTGGCGTCCCATGTCCTGGCCTTCCTCGTCCCCAGCGGTCGACCCCGACGCAGAGCCGTCATGGTCAACCCAACTCACTCGATCGAGTGAGTTTCATATGAGATTCATTGGGTGGGGACGGTACCGCATGGGGAGAGGGGAGGAAGTGCCCCCGGAGACATTGGCCCGTTAGGTTGCACCCATGAGCGAGGATGTACGGATGACCGCGTGGGTGCGCGGACGCGTCCAGGGTGTGGGTTTCCGCTGGTTCACCCGGGCCAGGGCCCTGGAGATCGGCGGCCTGCGTGGTTTTGCTCTCAATCTCGGCGACGGACGGGTGCAGGTGGTCGCCGAGGGCCCGCGCGACGGCTGCGAGCGGCTGCTCGCCTGGCTCCAGGGCGGCGACACGCCCGGACGCGTCGACGGAGTCACCGAGATCTGGGACACACCCCGCGGCGGCTACGAGGGGTTCGTCGAGCGCTGAGCCCGAACCGCACGGAGCGCCCCGGAAACGGAGTCGCGTGCCGGGGGCATCTGCCGGAAGCAGCCCCGGAGCGGAAAAGGGCAGGTCGTTGCCGAGAAGGGCTTGCCGTGGCGCGCTCCGCACGGCAGGATGATCGCCACGCCCCAAGGGGCCCGCAGGAGCAGCCGCGCCGCCTTCTTCCGGCCGCGCGCCCCCGGGACGCCCGTCGATACGGGGCGTGATCGTGTTGACCGTCAAACTTTTTGGTGAGACGCTGAAAACCCGCGCACCTTAGCTGTTTGGCATGGATGAACGGCAGCACGAACTCAACAGTGCCAAGCACTCCGGGTGCGAATCCCTCACGACCCACACCGGCTCGGTCGGTCACTCAGTGTGGAGGACCATCCATCATGGCAAAGGCGCTTCTCGGTTACGTCGGCGGCTCCGACCCTCGACTCCTCGCCGAGATGCGACGGCTCCAGCAGCGCGTCCAGGACCTGGAATCCGAACTCGTACGCATCCAGGCGGAGAACGACGCGCTGGCGGCTGCCGCTTCTCACGACAGGATCATGGAGCGCGTCGACGCACACCAGGCGGAGCCTGCGCTCACCTGATCACTGCATCGCACCCCGACACAGTGGTTGGGCTGCCCGTATCAACCGCTCAGTTGTCAGAGTTGCAAGGGACGCTTCGGCGTCCCTTCTTTCTTTCTTGCCCCCGTGCATCCTTTCACCGTCTTTAACGTTTGGTGTGCCCTGCACGTTCAGCGGTGAAACCGCGGGTTCATGGAGCGGGACATCGGCGGCGGGTAGAGTCCGGCGGCGTGCACCTCAAGGCCCTGACCCTCCGCGGCTTCAAGTCGTTCGCCTCGGCGACCACGCTCCGGTTCGAGCCGGGCATCACGTGCGTCGTCGGACCGAACGGCTCGGGCAAGTCCAACGTCGTGGACGCGCTCAGCTGGGTCATGGGCGAACAGGGCGCCAAGTCGCTGCGCGGCGGCAAGATGGAGGACGTCATCTTCGCCGGCACCACCGGGCGCCCCCCGCTCGGCCGCGCCGAGGTGTCCCTGACCATCGACAACTCCGACGGGGCCCTGCCCATCGAGTACGCCGAGGTCACCATCACGCGGATCATGTTCCGCAACGGCGGCAGCGAGTACCAGATCAACGGCGACACCTGCCGGCTCCTCGACATCCAGGAACTGCTGTCCGACTCCGGCATCGGCCGCGAGATGCACGTCATCGTCGGCCAGGGCCAGCTCGACTCCGTCCTGCACGCCGACCCGACGGGCCGCCGCGCCTTCATCGAGGAGGCCGCGGGCGTCCTCAAGCACCGCAAGCGCAAGGAGAAGGCGCTGCGGAAGCTGGACGCGATGCAGGCCAACCTCGCCCGCGTGCAGGACCTCACCGACGAACTGCGCCGCCAGCTCAAGCCGCTCGGCCGCCAGGCCGCGGTGGCCCGCCGCGCGGCCGTGATCCAGGCCGACCTCCGCGACGCCCGGCTGCGCCTGCTCGCCGACGACCTCGTACGGCTGCGGGAGGCGCTCCAGACCGAGGTCGCCGACGAGGCCGCGCTCAAGGAACGCAAGGAAGCCGCCGAGCGGGACCTGCGCGGGGCCCTCCAGCGCGAGGCCCGGCTCGAGGACGAGGTGCGGCGGCTCACCCCGCGCCTCCAGCGCGCCCAGCAGACCTGGTACGAGCTGTCCCAGCTCGCCGAACGCGTCCGCGGCACCGTCTCCCTGGCCGACGCCCGGGTCAAGAGCGCCACCTCCGCGCCTCCCGAGGAGCGGCGCGGACGCGACCCGGAGGACATGGAACGCGAGGCCGCCCGCATCCGCGAGCAGGAGGCCGAGCTGGAGGCGGCCCTGGAGGCGGCCCAGCGCGCCCTGGACGACACGGTCGCCCACCGCGCCGAGCTGGAGCGCGAACTCGCCCTCGAGGAGCGGCGCCTGAAGGACGCCGCCCGCGCCATCGCCGACCGCCGCGAGGGGCTAGCCCGGCTCAGCGGCCAGGTCAACGCGGCTCGTTCGCGCGCCGCCTCCGCCCAGGCCGAGATCGACCGGCTCGCCGCCGCACGGGACGAGGCGCGCGACCGCGCCGGCTCGGCGCAGGAGGAGTACGAGGCGCTCAAGGCCGAGGTCGACGGACTCGACGCCGGAGACGAGGAGCTCGCCGCACGGCACGAGGCCGCCAAGGAGCGGCTCGCCGCAGCGGAGGCCGGCCTCACGGCGGCCCGCGAGGCGGTCACCGCAGCCGAGCGCAGCCGGGCGGCGACCCAGGCCCGGCACGACGCCCTGGCCATGGGACTGCGCCGCAAGGACGGCACGGGCGCCCTGCTCGGCGCCCGGGACCGGCTCACCGGACTGCTGGGCCCGGCGGCTGAGCTGCTGACGGTCACCCCGGGCCACGAGGTCGCGCTGGCTGCGGCCTTCGGCGCGGCCGCGGACGCCCTCGCCGTGCGGACCCCCTCCGCGGCGGCGGACGCGATCCGCCTGCTGCGCAAGCAGGACGCCGGACGCGCGGCGCTGCTCGTCGCCGGCGCCCCCGACGACGTACCGGAGCAGGAGCGTCCCGACGGCCCGCCCCGCGCCGCCGACCTGGTCCGCGGCCCCGCCGAACTGATGCCCGCGGTACGGCGGCTGCTGCGTGGGACCGTCGTCGTCGGCACCCTGGAGGACGCCGAGGAGCTGGTCTTCGCCCGGCCCGGTGTGACCGCCGTGACGGCCGAGGGCGATGTGCTCGGGGCGCATTTCGCGCAGGGCGGCTCGGCCGGGGCGCCCAGCCTGCTGGAGGTGCAGGCCTCCGTCGACGAGGCCGCCGCCGAACTGGCGGAACTGGCCGTGCGGTGCGAGGAGCTGACCGCCGCCCAGGCCCGGACCGCCGAGCAGCGCACCGAGTGCGCGGCGCTGGTCGAGGAGCTCGGCGAGCGGCGCCGGGCCGCCGACCGGGAGAAGTCCGCCGTCGCGCAGCAGCTCGGGCGGCTCGCCGGCCAGGCCCGCGGCGCGGCCGGCGAGGCCGAGCGGTCGGCGGCGGCGGCCGCCCGGGCCCAGGACGCGCTCGACAAGGCCCGCGCGGAGGTGGAGGAACTCGCCGAACGGCTCGCCGTCGCCGAGGAGATGCCGATCGAGGAGGAGCCCGACACCTCCGTACGGGACCGGCTCGCCGCCGACGGCGCCAACGCCCGCCAGACCGAGATGGAGGCCCGCCTCCAGGCCCGTACCCACGAGGAGCGGGTCAAGGGGCTGGCCGGCCGGGCCGACTCCCTGGACCGGGCCGCCCGCGCCGAACGCGAGGCACGCGCGCGCGCCGAGCAGCGGCGCGCCCGCCTGCGCCACGAGGCGGCCGTGGCCGAGGCCGTCGCCTCCGGCGCCCGGCAGCTCCTCGCGCACGTCGAGGTGTCGCTGGGCCGCGCGGAGCGGGAGCGGGCCGCCGCCGAGGCCGCCAAGGCCCGCCGAGAGCAGGAGCTCGCCCGGGCGCGCACCGAGGGACGCGACCTCAAGGCCGAACTCGACAAGCTGACGGACTCGGTGCACCGGGGCGAGGTGCTCGGTGCCGAGAAGCGGCTGCGGATCGAGCAGCTGGAGACGAAGGCGCTGGAGGAGCTCGGTGTCGAACCGGCCGGGCTGATGGCCGAGTACGGCCCCCACCAGATGGTGCCGCCCTCGCCGCCCGCCGAGGGGGAGCAGCTGCCGGACGACCCGGAGCACCCGCGCAACCGGCCCCGGCCGTACGCGCGCGCCGAGCAGGAGAAGCGGCTCAAGGCGGCCGAGCGCGCCTACCAGCAGCTCGGCAAGGTCAACCCGCTGGCCCTGGAGGAGTTCGCCGCGCTGGAGGAACGCCACAAGTTCCTCAGCGAGCAGCTCGAGGACCTGAAGAAGACCCGTGCCGACCTGCTCCAGGTCGTCAGGGAGGTCGACGAGCGCGTCGAGCAGGTCTTCACCGAGGCCTACCGGGACACCGCCCGCGAGTTCGAAGGCGTCTTCAGCCGCCTCTTCCCGGGCGGTGAGGGGCGGCTGGTGCTGACCGACCCCGACAACATGCTCACCACCGGCGTGGACGTCGAGGCCCGTCCGCCGGGCAAGAAGGTCAAGCGGCTGTCCCTGCTCTCCGGCGGTGAGCGGTCGCTGACGGCGGTCGCGCTGCTGGTGTCGATCTTCAAGGCCAGGCCGAGCCCGTTCTACGTCATGGACGAGGTCGAGGCCGCCCTCGACGACACCAACCTGCAGCGGCTGATCCGCATCATGCAGGAGCTGCAGGAGGCCTCGCAGCTCATCGTGATCACACACCAGAAGCGCACGATGGAGGTCGCCGACGCGCTGTACGGCGTCTCCATGCAGGGCGACGGTGTGTCGAAGGTCATCTCCCAGCGTCTGCGCTGACCACGGCCCCGCTTCGGGTGCGCCCGCCCCCGCGGTCGCGGAGCCCCCGTGTGCCCCTGGGACTTCCGGGTAGACGGGCCGAGAGTCCTATTTGGGTTCACTACTTGAACACAAGGCCGACACGCCGTCCGGGGAAAGCTCACAACGGTTGCCCTATTGACTTCGAAACTTGAAGGAATAGTCTCTGCAACGTTGCTTTTACCTTCAGGTCTCACGAACCCGAAGGGCAGACCCCCCACCCCCGGCAGCGTTGCCGGTGGCCCGAGGAGTACACGTGACCAGCACAGCGCAGGCCCCCAAGTCAGGAGCCAGGACGGCTCAACCCGAGAATCTCGGGCACGTCATCTTCATCGCGGCGGCGGCCGCGATGGGCGGTTTCCTCTTCGGCTACGACAGTTCCGTGATCAACGGCGCGGTCGAGGCCATCCGGGACCGCTACGACGTCGGCTCCGCGGCGCTGGCCCAGGTCATCGCCATCGCCCTCATCGGCTGCGCCGTCGGCGCCGCGACCGCCGGCCGCATAGCCGACCGCATCGGCCGCATCCGGTGCATGCAGATCGCCGCCGTCCTCTTCACGGTCAGCGCCGTCGGTTCCGCGCTGCCCTTCTCGCTGTGGGACCTCGCCTTCTGGCGGGTCGTCGGCGGATTCGCCATCGGCATGGCCTCGGTCATCGGCCCCGCCTACATCGCCGAGGTCGCCCCGCCCGCGTACCGCGGCCGTCTCGGCTCCTTCCAGCAGGCCGCGATCGTCGTCGGCATCGCCATCTCGCAGCTGGTCAACTGGGGCCTGCTCAACGCCGCCGGCGGCGACCAGCGCGGCACCCTGTGGGGCCTGGAGGCCTGGCAGGTCATGCTCGGCGTGATGGTCGTCCCGGCCGTCCTGTACGGGCTGCTCTCCTTCGCCATCCCCGAGTCCCCGCGCTTCCTGATCTCCGTCGGCCGGCGCGACCGCGCCCGGGAGATCCTCGCCGAGGTCGAGGGCAAGGACGCCGACCTGAACGCCCGCGTGGCCGAGATCGAGACCGCCATGAAGCGCGAGGAGAAGTCGAGCTTCAAGGACCTGCTCGGCGGCGGCTTCTTCTTCAAGCCGATCGTCTGGGTCGGCATCGGCCTGTCGGTCTTCCAGCAGTTCGTCGGCATCAACGTCGCGTTCTACTACTCCTCGACGCTGTGGCAGTCGGTCGGCGTCGACCCGACGGACTCGTTCTTCTACTCGTTCACCACGTCGATCATCAACATCGTCGGCACCGTGATCGCGATGATCTTCGTGGACCGCGTCGGCCGCAGGCCGCTCGCGCTCATCGGCTCGGTCGGTATGGCCCTCGGCCTGGCGCTGGAGGCCTGGGCCTTCTCCCACGACCTGGTCGGTGGCAAGCTGCCCGCCACCCAGGGCTGGATCGCCCTGATCGCCGCCCACCTGTTCGTCCTCTTCTTCGCCCTCTCCTGGGGTGTGGTCGTCTGGGTCATGCTCGGCGAGATGTTCCCGAACAAGATCCGTGCCGCCGCCCTGGGCGTGGCCGCCGCCGCGCAGTGGATCGCCAACTGGGCAATCACCGCGAGCTTCCCGTCGCTGGCCGACTGGAACCTGTCCGGCACCTACGTGATCTACACGGTCTTCGCCGCGCTCTCCATCCCGTTCGTCCTGAAGTTCGTCAAGGAGACGAAGGGCAAGTCGCTGGAGGAGATGGGCTGAGCCTCGCCAGAGGCCCACTGACTCGAGGAGATGGGCCAAGTCCCCGCTGCCCCTCTCCTCGAACCCCGTAGGACGTACTGCCCCGGCTCACGCACCGAGCCGGGGCAGTACGTCTTCGCAGAACAGGCGCGGACTGCTTAGCACGCCTCCAGCTCCGGCAGGTGCGCGCTCGGGAAGAACGGCAGACCGAGCCGGGCGGCCCGGCGCGCGGCGGCCCGGGAGGAGCCGCCCACCAGCAGCGGTGGGTGCGGGTCCGAGTACGGGCGCGGGGTGACCCGCACGGTACGGCCCCGGAAGGCGAAGGGCTCACCCGTCCAGGCCCGCAGCAGGGTCTCCAGCACGTCGTCCTGAAGCCTGCCGCGCCCCTTCCACTCCACGCCGGACGTCGCGTACTCCTCGGGCCGGTACCCGATGCCGGCGACGGTCACCAGCCGTCCGCCGCTCAGCGGGTCCGGCACGGCGATGTCCTCGGCCAGGCGCAGCAGGTCGTGCAGCGGTTCGTGCAGCGGGCCGATCGCCGCCGACACGGTGACCGCGAGCCGCCGGGTCGCGCCGAGCACGGCACCGGCGAAGGTGAACGGCGAGGGCGGCCAGTTGCCGCCACCCCGTGGTGCAGTTGTCCGCCACCCCGTGGTGCTCCCCGGTCTGCACCACGGCGATCCCGCGGTCGTCGGCGTACGCGGCCATCTCGACGGCCGCCCGGTAGCGCGCGCCGAGCGAGGCCGGGGTGGCGCCGGGCTCGACGAGGTTGAAAGGGACGACCGTGACGGGCATGGCGACGTCCCCCTTCACCGGGCGTGTGTGCAGGGGGACGTCAACTGACGTGGCGTCGGATTGTGGTATTGGCGGCGGGCGTGCCGTTCGCGTCGGGGCCCGGCCGGTGCGGCGGGGTCAGGCGCCGACGCCCGCCCGCTCCTCGGCCGGCTCCGGCGCGCCGGTGGGCGCCGTCACCACCGCGGGCTTCGGCAGCACCGTGTACAGCAGGCCCGAGATCACGATCGTGGCGACCCAGCCGAGGCCGTACTCGCCGACGACGTTGTTCCGGGCCAGCGGACCCGTGAACCAGTCGGAGGCGGTGAACATCAGGCCCGCGCCCAGGCCGGCCGCCCAGGCGGCCACCGCGGCGGGGGAGAAGCCGCCCCGGTACCAGTAGGCGCTGGTGCGTGTGGTGTCGGCCAGGGCGCGGCCGTCGTACTCCGCGCGCCGCAGCATGTCCGCGCCGAAGACGCCGACCCAGGCGGAGAACGCCACCGCGAGCAGCGACAGGAACGCGATGAACGAGCCCAGGAAGCTCGTCGCCACCAGCATCAGGACACCGCCGAAGGCGAGCGAGATCACGGCGTTCACCGAGACCGCCCAGTGGCGCAGCACCCGGAAGCCGAGGGTCTGCGCGGTGAAGCCCGCCGAGTACATCGACATCGAGTTGATCAGCAGCATCCCGATCAGGGCGATCACCAGGTACGGCACCGCGAGCCACGTCGGCAGGATCTCGCCGAGGAAGGAGACCGGGTCGGCGGCGGAGGCCAGGTCCGGAGTGGAGACCGCCATCACCGCGCCCATCAGCACCATGGGAAGGACGACGAGGCCGGCGCCGCCGACCGTGGTGCCCACGATCGCCTTCGAGGAGGCGGTGCGCGGCAGGTAGCGGGTGAAGTCCGGCGCCGACGGGATCCAGCTGACACCGCCCGCCGCGATCAGCCCGATGCCCGTGATCACCGCGGCCGTGGGCCCGGCGGGCCGGCCGACGACCGCGGACCAGTCGGTGCGCACCACCAGATAACCGAGGACCAGGACCGAGAAGAGACCGAAGAGGTAGGTCGCGTACTTGTTGCACTTCTGCACGGCGTTGATGCCGAGCCCGGAGATCGCGAAGGTCGCGACGACGAACGCCAGCAGCATGACCATGTCCAGCACGCCGCTCGCGCCGAGGCCGAAGAGGATCTTCAGGATGGTGAGCATCGCGTAGGCGCCGGTCACCGCGTTGATCGTCTCCCAGCCCCAGCGGGCGACCCAGATCAGCGAACCGGGCAGCAGGTTCCCCCGCTGCCCGAACACGGCGCGGGACAGCGCCATGCCGGGCGCCCCGCCGCGCTTGCCCGCGATCCCGATCAGCCCCACCAGCCCGTACGACACGACGGGTGCCGCGGCGGCGACGACGAGCGCCTGCCAGACGTCGAGGTGGTACGCCACGACGAGGCTCGCGCCCATCGTGAGCAGCAGCACGCTGATGTTGGCGCCCACCCAGGTGGGGAACAGTTCGCGGGTCCTGGCGGTGCGCTCGTGGTCGGGCACCTGCTCGATGCCGCGGGTCTCCAGGGCGCCTTCGGTCTCGGCGGTCTTGCGCATAAAAAAGTGGTTCCGTGCCTCGGTCGTGGGGGACAGGGGAGGTGCGGTCGTAGCGGGAGAGAAGGGGGGAGACTGGGGGACTGGACGTCGCGGCTCCACGCGGGTGGACGCGAGAGGCTCCATCGTACTTTGATCCGACTCGTGCCTTTAAGTGGTGTTTGTCTCCCCGGCGAAGGCACAAGCAGGGTGTCGCCGGAACCCATGGCTGATACTGGACGGGTTATGGAAACCGTCATCCTTGCTGTAGTCATCGCCGTGGTCGTGCTCGGCGCACTCGGCGGGCTCATCGTCGGCAGCCGACGGAGAAAGTCGCTGCCCCCGCCGCCCCCCGCGCCGCCCGACATCACCGCCCCACCGGCCGAGCCGCACGTCGGCGACGAGGCCGAGACGCCGCGCGAAGAGCCGCGGCGAACGATCGAGGAGGTGGATCTTCCGGGCGGCTCGGCTCCCGTCGCCGTGGAGGAGCCGCCCACCGCCGAAGACCTGCTCCCGGCACCCGTCATCGAGGTGCCGGAGCCCACCGCGGGCCGGCTGGTCCGGCTGCGCACCCGACTCTCCCGCTCGCAGAACGCGCTGGGCAAGGGCCTGCTCACCCTCCTGTCGCGCGAGCACCTCGACGAGGACACCTGGGAGGAGATCGAGGACACGCTGCTCACCGCCGACGTCGGGGTGCAGCCCACCCAGGAACTCGTCGACCGGCTGCGCGAGCGCGTCCGCGTGCTCGGCACCCGCACCCCCGAGGAGCTGCGTGGACTGCTGCGCGAGGAGCTGCTCACGCTGGTCGGCACCGACCTGGACCGCATGGTGAGGACCGAGCCGCCCACCAGCAAGCCGGGCATCGTGATGGTCGTCGGGGTCAACGGCACCGGCAAGACCACCACCACCGGCAAGCTCGCCCGGGTCCTGGTGGCCGACGGCCGCAGCGTGGTCCTCGGCGCCGCCGACACCTTCCGCGCCGCCGCCGCCGACCAGCTCCAGACCTGGGGCGAACGGGTCGGCGCCCACACCGTGCGCGGCCCGGAGGCCGGCGACCCCGCCTCCGTCGCCTTCGACGCGGTCAAGGAGGGCAAGGAGATGGGGGCCGACGTGGTCCTCATCGACACCGCCGGCCGGCTGCACACCAAGACCGGTCTCATGGACGAGCTGGGCAAGGTCAAGCGCGTCGTCGAGAAGCACGCCCCGCTCGACGAGGTGCTGCTCGTGCTGGACGCGACCACCGGGCAGAACGGCCTGGTGCAGGCCCGTGTCTTCGCCGAGGTCGTCGACATCACCGGCATCGTGCTGACCAAGCTCGACGGCACGGCCAAGGGCGGCATCGTGGTCGCGGTCCAGCGCGAGCTGGGCGTACCGGTGAAGCTCATCGGGCTCGGGGAGGGCGCGGACGACCTGGCGCCGTTCGAGCCGGAGGCGTTCGTGGACGCCCTGATCGGCGACTGACCGAACCCGTCGCCCCACGCGCGGCGCCCGTCCCCGGGGTCCAGTCGGGGGCGGGCGCCGTCGCCGTGTCCGGGGGTGCGGGGCGGGTGTCCGTCCGCCGGGGCCGCCTCGGGGCGGCCGGGCGAGTGGGACGCGCCGGGTGGGATGAGCCGGGTGGGATGAGCCGGTGGGCCGGACGGACCGGTGGGCCGGACGGGCCGCGGGCGGTTCCCCGCCCTTCCGCGGGGCTACGCCCGAGACCGGTGCGCCACGTAGGCCAGGGTGCCCAGGAGCAGGCGGGCCTCCGGGGGCTGGGCCGTGTCCAGGGCGGGCGGGCGCAGCCAGCGCACCGGGCCGAGGCCGCCCCGGTCGGAGGGCGGTGCCGTGATGTACGTGCCCGGGCCCAGGCCGCGCAGGTCGAGGGAGCCGGGGTCGTCCCAGCCCATGCGGTAGAGCAGCCCGGTCAGTTCGACGGCGGCGCCGGGGGCGACGAAGAAGTGCGCGCGCCCGTCCGGCGTCGCGGCCACCGGGCCGAGGGGGAGGCCCATGCGCTCCAGCCTGGTCAGGGCGCCCCGCCCCGCCGGCTCGGCCACCTCGATCACGTCGAAGGCGCGTCCGACCGCCAGCATCACCGCGGCCCCGGGCATCTCCGCCCAGGCCCTGCTCACCTCGTCGAGGGTGGCCCCGGCCGGGATCTCGGGCGCGAAGTCCAGGGGGTGGGCGCCCGGTGCGGGACAGTCGGCGTGGCCGCAGGAGCAGGCGCCGCCGGCGGTCCGCGCGCCCCGCACCACGGGCCAGCCCCACAACCCGGTGTACTCGGCCACCGCCGTGCACTCCTCCGCCGAGCGGTACGACCGGCCGCGCCGCCGCGTGCCGGAGCGGATCTCGCGCATCCCGCCGATCGTGAACCCCATGCCCCCTCCAACGGCTCCGGCGCCTCGATGGTTACGAGGCGGAAGCGGATCGTGACTCTCCGTCCACACTCCCTCCCCGGCGTGGCCGGGTCCAGGCGGCGCCCGGCAGCGCCCCGGGTGGTGCGTTCGGCGGTGCGCGCCCTCCCGTGCACCGCTCCGCCCGCTCGCTGTTGTCCTATGTCAAGTGAATCGCGCCACGGCCACCGAGAGTTCATTCGAAGGGGTGGCGAATGGTGGCGTTTCCGGGATCGCTGTGGCTGGACGGGTGATCGTAGGATTACTGTGAGTGTGCGAGGCCTGGGGCACGTGCACTCGTGGGTATGCCGGAGGCAAGTCGGCAGTCCGTTCGAAGGGTGAGAAGCGGCGGACGGACGGCCGTATTGACGGGCATTCTGATAGGGCTTGGCGCACTCGGCGACAAGTGGTCTCAGGGATGGGGGCGTTCCAGTGAGCGGCAACGGCGGTGGCGGGACGAACGCTGCGAGCGCGGACAGGCGCCCCAACGAGCTGCTCACCTCCTGGTTCGTGCGCAGCGGCTGGTCCAAGGGCGAGCTGGCCCGCCAAGCCAACCGCCGTGCACGCCAGTTGGGCGCCAACCACATCTCCACCGACACCTCGCGCGTACGGCGCTGGCTGGACGGGGAGAACCCGCGCGAGCCGATCCCCAGGATCCTGTCGGAGCTGTTCTCCGAGCGCTTCGGCTGTGTGGTGTCGGTGGAGGACCTCGGCCTGCGCGCCGCCCGCCCGTCGCCCTCCGCGATCGGGGTCGACCTGCCGTGGACGGGCCCGCAGACCGTGGCCCTGCTGAGCGAGTTCTCGCGCAGCGACCTGATGCTGGCGCGGCGCGGCTTCCTCGGGAGCTCGCTGGCCCTGTCCGCGGGCCCGTCCCTCATCGAGCCGTTGCAGCGCTGGCTCGTGCCGTCCCCGCCCGCCCCGCTCCAGGAGCCCGAGCCGCCGGCCGCCGCCCGCCGCCCCGGCCGGCTCTCCCGGCCCGAGCTGGAGCTGCTGGAGTCCACCACCGTGATGTTCCGCCAGTGGGACGCCCAGTGCGGTGGCGGCCTGCGCCGCAAGGCGGTCGTCGGCCAGCTGCACGAGGTGACCGACCTCCTCCAGGAGCCCCAGCCCGAGGCCACCACCCGCCGCCTGTTCAAGGTCGCCGCCGAACTGGCCGAACTGGCGGGGTGGATGAGCTACGACGTCGGGCTCCAGCCCACCGCGCAGAAGTACTTCGTGCTCGCCCTGCACGCCGCCAAGGAGGCCGGCGACAAGCCGCTCGGCTCCTACGTGCTGTCCAGCATGAGCCGCCAGATGATCCACCTCGGCCGCCCCGAGGACGCCCTGGAGCTCATCCACCTCGCGCAGTACGGCAGCCGCGACTGCGCGAGCCCGCGCACCCAGTCCATGCTGTATGCGATGGAGGCCCGCGCCTACGCCAACATGGGTCAGCCCGGCCGGTGCAAGCGGGCGGTGCGGATGGCCGAGGACTCCTTCGCCGACGCCGGGGACTGGGACGAGCCGGACCCCGACTGGATCCGCTTCTTCTCCGAGGCCGAGCTGCACGGCGAGAACTCCCACTCCTTCCGCGACCTCGCCTACGTCGCCGGCCGCAGCCCCACCTACGCCTCGCTGGCCGAGCCGCTGATGGAGAAGGCCGTGCGGCTCTTCGCCGACGACCCCGAGCACCAGCGGTCGTACGCGCTGAACCTGATCGGCATGGCCACCGTGCACCTGCTGCGGCGCGAGCCCGAGCAGAGCACGGAGTACGCGACGCAGGCCATGCGGATCGCCAAGAAGGTCCGCTCCGAACGGGTGAACACCCGTATCCGCAAGACCGTCGACAACGCGGTGCGCGACTACGGGGATCTCGCCGAGGTCGTCGACCTCACCGAGCAGCTCGCCGTCGAGCTGCCGGAGACCGCCGAGGCGGTCTGACCCCCACCCGGACCCACCAGACCCCGGCCGCGGCCGGCCCTCCCGAACTGCCCGACTCGGCTCCCCCATGCCAGGTCATCGGAAGGCCGCCGCGGCCGGTTCCTCTTGCCGCGGAGAAGCGTGCGCCTTCCCGCGGAGAAGGTTGCGCCACGATAACGATCGCGCGGCCGGGCATCTCGCAATTCATCCACGCGTAACACACAGGGCGCCTTCGTCACTGCGGCGAAACAGCGAGGGGCGTCGACCGAAACCGCGCTGCGCCAATCTCAGGGCGCATAACCGGCCCACCCCTCAACAGACCGCACCGCTCAGGCTTCGCCCGCACGGGGCCGTACCAACCGACGAGGAGACGCCGATGGCACCAGCCATCATGCTTGCGGCGGACGCACCCAAGCTGTCGTCCGCCAACACAGGCTTCATGTTGATCTGTTCCGCCCTGGTGATGCTGATGACCCCGGGCCTCGCCTTCTTCTACGGAGGCATGGTCCGCGTCAAGAGCACGCTGAACATGCTGATGATGTCCTTCATCAGCCTGGGCATAGTGACCCTCCTGTGGGTGCTGTACGGCTTCTCGATGGCCTTCGGCACCGACAAGGGCTCGCTCCTCGGCTGGACCGGCGACTACGTCGGCTTCAGCGGGATCGGCAAGACGGACCTCTGGCCCGGGTACACCATCCCGGTCTTCGTCTTCGCCATGTTCCAGCTGATGTTCGCGATCATCACGCCGGCCCTGATCAGCGGTGCGCTCGCCGACCGCGTGAAGTTCACCGCCTGGTCCCTGTTCCTCGTGCTGTGGGTCACGGTCGTGTACTTCCCGGTCGCCCACTGGGTCTGGGGCACCGGCGGCTGGGCCTTCGAGCTCGGGGTGATCGACTTCGCCGGCGGTACAGCGGTCCACATCAACGCCGGTGCGGCGGCGCTCGGCGTGATCCTCGTCATCGGCAAGCGCGTCGGCTTCAAGAAGGACCCGATGCGCCCGCACAGCCTCCCGCTGGTCATGCTCGGCGCGGGCCTGCTGTGGTTCGGCTGGTTCGGCTTCAACGCGGGCTCCTGGCTCGGCAACGACGACGGCGTGGGCCCGCTGATGTTCGTCAACACCCAGGTCGCCACCGGCGCGGCCATGCTCGCCTGGCTCGCCTACGAGAAGATCCGGCACGGCGCGTTCACCACGCTGGGCGCCGCCTCCGGAGCGGTCGCCGGCCTGGTCGCGATCACCCCGTCCGGCGGTGCCGTCTCCCCGCTCGGCGCGATCGCGGTCGGCGCCATCGCCGGTGTCCTGTGCGCCATGGCGGTCGGCCTGAAGTACAGGTTCGGCTACGACGACTCGCTCGACGTGGTCGGCGTGCACATGGTCGGCGGAATCGCCGGCTCCCTGCTGATCGGCCTCTTCGCCAGCGGCAAGGGCCAGTCCGACGTGAAGGGCCTCTTCTACGGCGGCGGCCTGGACCAGTTCTGGAAGCAGTGCGCCGGTGTGTTCGCGGTCCTCGCCTACTCCCTGATCGCCTCCGCGATCCTCGCCTTCGTCCTCGACAAGACGATCGGCATGAGGGTCGCCGAGGACGAGGAGATCTCCGGCATCGACCAGGCCGAGCACGCCGAGACCGCATACGACTTCAGCGGTGCGGGTGGCGGCGTCATCGGCACCGTCGCCGCCCCGGCCCCGGCCGCCGCGCAGAGCAAGAAGGTGGACGCATGAAGCTCATCACCGCCGTCGTGAAGCCCCACCGGCTCGACGAGATCAAGGAGGCCCTGCAGGCCTTCGGCGTCCACGGCCTGACGGTCACCGAGGCCAGCGGCTACGGTCGTCAGCGGGGACACACCGAGGTCTACCGCGGTGCCGAGTACACCGTCGACCTGGTGCCCAAGATCCGTATCGAGGTGCTGGTCGAGGACGACGACGCCGAGCAGCTGATCGACGTCGTGGTCAAGGCGGCCCGCACGGGCAAGATCGGTGACGGCAAGGTCTGGTCCCTCCCGGTCGAGACGGCCGTCCGGGTGCGGACCGGCGAGCGCGGCCCGGACGCGCTCTGAACGGCTGAAGGACAGGAGTCGCTGGGTGACGAGTACGAACGTGCGGAAAGAAGCAGAGGACTCGGGACCCGGCGGGTACGCGGCGGCCCGGCTGCGCCTCCTCACCGAGGGGGCGCGGTCCGGGCCGCCGCGCCGTGCGGCCCTCGCCGAACTGACCGACGACTGGCTGGCCGGCCTGTTCACCTCCGGGGCCGGGGCGCTGCGTGGGGTGTCCCTGGTCGCCGTCGGCGGATACGGCCGCGGGGAGCTGTCCCCGCGCAGCGACCTCGACCTGCTCCTGCTGCACGACGGCGGCGACTCCGGCGCGGTCGCCGCCCTGGCCGACCGCCTCTGGTACCCGGTCTGGGACCTCGGCCTCGACCTCGACCACTCGGTCCGCACCCCGGCCGAGGCCCGCAGGACGGCGGGCGAGGACCTCAAGGTCCAGCTGGGCCTGCTGGACGCCCGGCACATCGCGGGCGACCTCGGCCTGACGGCGGGCCTGCGCACCGCGGTCCTCGCCGACTGGCGCAACCAGGCGCCGAAGCGTCTCCCCGAGCTCCAGGAGCTGTGCTCCGGACGCGCCGAACGCCAGGGCGAGCTCCAGTACCTGCTGGAGCCCGACCTGAAGGAGGCCCGCGGCGGCCTGCGCGACGCCACCGCCCTGCGCGCCGTGGCCGCCTCCTGGCTGGCCGACGCCCCGCGCGAGGGACTCGCCGACGCCCGCCGCCGGCTGCTCGACGTGCGCGACGCCCTGCACCTGACGACCGGGCGCGCCACCGACCGGCTCGCGCTACAGGAGCAGGACCAGGTCGCGGCCGAGCTGGGCCTGCTGGACGCCGACACCCTGCTGCGGCAGGTCTACGAATCGGCCCGGGTCATCTCGTACGCCAGTGACGTCACCTGGCGCGAGGTGGGGCGGGTGCTCAGGTCGCGCGCGGTGCGGCCGAGACTGCGCCAGATGGCGAGGGAGCGAAGCGACTTCCTCAGAAGGGTGGTGGCGGGCGACGGGAGGGCGTCGGGAGGCGGGAAACCGGGCGTCGAGCGGTCTCCGCTGGCCGAGGGGGTCGTGGAGCAGGACGGCGAGGTGGTGCTCGCCCGCGCCGCGCGCCCCGAACGCGACCCCGTGCTTCCGCTGCGCGCCGCGGCCGCCGCCGCGCAGGCCGGACTGCCGCTCTCCCTGCACGCCGTACGGCGCATGGCGGCCTCGGTGCGCCCGCTGCCCTCGCCCTGGCCCGCCGAGGCCCGCGAGCAGCTCGTCACCCTGCTCGGTTCCGGCCGCCCCACCGTCGAGGTCTGGGAGGCCCTGGAGGCCGAGGGCCTGGTCACCCGCCTGCTGCCCGACTGGGAGCGGGTGCGCTGCCGCCCGCAGCGCAACGCCGTGCACCTGTGGACCGTCGACCGGCATCTGATCGAGACCGCCGTGCGCGCCTCCGAGCTGACCCGCCGCGTCAGCCGCCCCGACCTGCTCCTGGTCGCCGCGCTGCTGCACGACATCGGCAAGGGCTGGCCCGGCGACCACTCCCTGGCCGGCGAGATCATCGCCAAGGACGTGGCGGCCCGAATCGGCTTCGACCGCGCGGACGTGGCCGTGCTCGCCACCCTGGTCCGCCACCATCTACTGCTCGTCGAGACCGCCACCCGGCGCGACCTGGAGGACCCGGCCACCGTCCGCTCGGTCGCCGAGGCGGTCGGCACCCAGAGCACCCTGGAACTGCTGCACGCCCTGACCGAGGCCGACGCGCTCGCCACCGGCCCCGCCGCCTGGTCGTCCTGGCGCGGCTCCCTGGTCGCGGACCTGGTCCGGCGGGCCTCCGCGGTCCTCGCCGGGGACGTGCCCGACGAGCCCGAGCCCACCGCCGCGCCCACCGCCGAGCAGGAGCGGCTCGCCGTCGAGGCGATCCGCACCGGCGGCCCGGTGCTGACGCTGCGGGCCCAGACCGAGCCGCCCACCGAGGAGGGGGCGGCGGCCGCCGCGCGGGAGCCCGAGCCGCTCGGCGTGGAACTGCTCATCGCCGTCCCCGACCAGCCCGGCGTGCTGCCCTCGGTCGCCGGTGTCCTCGCGATGCACAGGCTCACCGTCCGCACGGCCGAGCTGCGCGCCCTGGAGCTCCCGCACGACGTCGACGACGGCGCCGTCCTGCTCCTGGACTGGCGGGTCGCCGCCGAGTACGGCTCCCTGCCCCAGGCCACCCGGCTGCGCGCCGACCTCGTGCGCGCCCTCGACGGCTCCCTGGACATCGCGGGCCGCCTCGCCGAACGGGACGCCGCCTACCCGCGCCGTCGGGGCGTCGTGCCGCCCCCCGCGCGCGTGAAGGTCGCCCCGGCCGCCTCCCGGCACGCCACGGTGATCGAGGTCCGCGCCCAGGACGCGCCCGGGCTGCTGTTCCGCATCGGCCGGGCGCTGGAGGACGCCAAGGTCCGGGTGCGCAGCGCGCACGTGTCGACCCTGGGAGCCAACGCCGTGGACGCCTTCTACGTCACCGGTCCGGCGGGTCTCCCGCTGCCTGGCGAGGAGGCGGCGTCCGTGGCGCGGCGGCTGGAGGAGACGCTGCGCGCATGACCGTGACCCGGTTTTGTCCGGCCGGGATACCCTGGAGGGCGATTCTCCCAGCCATCCCCGACCCCGAGGACCGCGAGCGCCGTGTTCGACACTCTCTCCGATCGCCTGTCAGCGACTTTCAAGAACCTGCGCGGCAAGGGACGGCTCTCCGAGGCGGACATCGACGCCACCGCGCGCGAGATCCGCATCGCGCTCCTCGAGGCGGACGTGGCGCTGCCCGTCGTCCGGGCGTTCATCAAGAACGTCAAGGAGCGTGCCCTCGGCGCCGAGGTGTCCCGCGCCCTGAACCCGGCCCAGCAGGTCCTGAAGATCGTCAACGAGGAACTGGTCACCATCCTCGGCGGCGAGACCCGGCGCCTGCGCTTCGCCAAGCAGCCGCCCACCGTGATCATGCTCGCGGGTCTGCAGGGTGCCGGTAAGACCACCCTCGCGGGCAAGCTCGGCCGCTGGCTCAAGGAGCAGGGCCACTCGCCGCTGCTGGTCGCCGCCGACCTCCAGCGCCCGAACGCGGTCAACCAGCTGAGCGTCGTCGCCGAGCGCGCCGGCGTCGCCGTCTACGCGCCCGAGCCGGGCAACGGCGTCGGCGACCCGATCAAGGTCGCCAAGGACTCCATCGAGCACGCGCGGACCAAGGTCCACGACATCGTGATCGTGGACACCGCCGGCCGCCTCGGCATCGACCAGGAGATGATGCAGCAGGCCGCGGACATCCGGGACGCGGTCTCGCCGGACGAGATCCTCTTCGTCGTCGACGCGATGATCGGTCAGGACGCCGTCAACACGGCGGAGGCCTTCCGTGACGGCGTCGGCTTCGACGGCGTGGTGCTCTCCAAGCTCGACGGCGACGCCCGCGGTGGCGCGGCCCTGTCGATCCGGCACATGACCGGCAAGCCGATCATGTTCGCGTCGAACGGCGAGAAGCTCGACGACTTCGACGCCTTCCACCCGGACCGGATGGCCTCCCGCATCCTCGACATGGGTGACCTGCTCACCCTGATCGAGCAGGCGGAGAAGACGTTCAGCCAGGAAGAGGCCGAGAAGATGGCCTCCAAGCTGGCGTCCAAGAAGGGCCAGGACTTCACCCTGGACGACTTCCTGGCCCAGATGGAGCAGGTCAGGAAGATGGGCTCCATCTCCAAGCTGCTCGGCATGCTCCCGGGCATGGGCCAGATCAAGGACCAGATCAACAATCTCGACGAGCGGGACGTCGACCGCACCGCCGCGATCATCAAGTCGATGACCCCGGGCGAGCGCCAGGAACCGACGATCATCAACGGCTCCCGCCGCGCCCGTATCGCCAAGGGCTCCGGCGTCGAGGTCAGCGCCGTGAAGAACCTGGTCGAGCGGTTCTTCGAGGCCCGCAAGATGATGTCCCGCATGGCCCAGGGCGGCGGGATGCCCGGTATGCCGGGGATCCCGGGCATGGGCGGCGGCCCCGGCCGGACGAAGAAGCAGCCGAAGAAGGCCAAGGGCAAGCAGCGCTCCGGCAACCCGATGAAGCGCAAGCAGCAGGAGCAGGAGGAGGCCGCCCGCCGCGCCGCCGCGGCCCAGGGCGGCGCCCTCGGGCTGCCGCAGCAGGGCGGTCAGGACTTCGAACTGCCGGACGAGTTCAAGAAGTTCATGGGCTGACGCTCACCGCGGATCGACGACGTCGAGGGCGCCCCCGGCCCACGGGGGCGCCCTCGACGCGTGCCGGGTACCCGCGGGTCCCCGGGGGGCGCCCTCAGCGCGTGCCGGGACCCCGTGGGTGCCGTACCGTCCGAGGTATGAGCGATGCCGCGCCGCGCCGTGACGGCCCCGACCGGCCGTGGCGCACCGAGGGCACCCCGGACGAGACGCCCAGGCGGTCCGGCGGCAGGAGGATGCGGTGGTGGGGCCTGCTCGTCACCGCGGTCGTGGTTTTCCTGCTGGCCTATGTGGGGCTGACCTACTTCAACCGGGGCAACGAACCGACGGTCTCGTACACGGAGTTCAGCCGGCAGGTCGACGCCGGCAACGTCGCCAGGATCTACTCCAAGGGCGACGCGATCCAGGGCGAGCTCAAGACCGCGCGGGCCAATCCGGACGGCGGCGCGCGGTACACCAAGTTCCGCACCCAGCGCCCGGCCTTCGCGCAGGACCGGCTCTGGCAGAGCCTGAGCAGCCACGGGGTGACGGTGACCGCGCGGCCGGTCGTGCAGGAGCGCAGCCTCCTGTCCAACCTGCTGATCTCGCTGATCCCCATCGCGGTGCTGGTGGCGCTGTGGATCTTCATCGCGCGGCGGTTCGGTCCCGGCGGCCTCGGCGGTCCGGGCGGGATGCTCGGCCGCAAGGCCCCGCCGAAACCCGTCGAGCTGCGGGCGGGCACCCAGCGCACGACGTTCGCCGACGTGGCCGGCATCGACGAGGTCAAGGGCGAGCTGGACGACGTCGTCGACTTCCTGGAACATCCCGACGCCTACCGCAGGATGGGCGCGAAGATGCCGCGTGGCGTGCTGCTCGCGGGCCCGCCCGGCACCGGCAAGACCCTGCTGGCGCGCGCGGTGGCGGGCGAGGCGGGCGTGCCGTTCTTCTCCGCCTCCGCGTCCGAGTTCATCGAGATGATCGTCGGTGTCGGCGCCTCCCGCGTGCGGGAGCTGTTCGCCGAGGCCCGCAAGGTGGCGCCGTCGATCATCTTCATCGACGAGATCGACACCATCGGCCGGGTCCGCGGCGGCGGTGCCTCGGTGAGCGGCCACGACGAGCGCGAGCAGACCCTGAACCAGATCCTCACCGAGATGGACGGCTTCTCCGGCTCGGAGGGCGTGGTCGTCATCGCGGCGACCAACCGCGCCGACATCCTCGACCCGGCGCTGACCCGGCCCGGCCGCTTCGACCGGGTCGTCAACGTCTCCCCGCCGGACCGCGCCGGGCGTGAGTCGATCCTCGCGATCCACACCCGCCGCATCCCGCTCGACCCCGACGTGGACCTGGCCCAGGTGGCCCGTACGACCCCCGGCATGACCGGCGCGGACCTGGCCAACCTCGCCAACGAGGCCGCGCTGCTCGCGGTCAAGCGCAAGCAGGAGACGGTGACCCAGTCGGACCTGTCCGAGGCGCTGGAGAAGGTGCAGCTGGGCGCCGAGCGGGCCCTGGTGATGCCGGAGGAGGACCGCCGGCGCACGGCGTACCACGAGAGCGGGCACGCCCTGCTGGGCATGCTCCAGCCCGGCGCCGACCCCGTCCGCAAGGTCACCATCGTGCCCCGCGGCCGGGCGCTGGGCGTGACGCTCTCGACCCCCGAGTCGGAGCGGTACGCGCACTCGGAGGAGTACCTGCGCGGCCGCATCATCGGCGCCCTCGGCGGCATGGCGGCGGAGTACGTGGTCTACGGGGTGGTCACCACGGGCTCCGAGAGCGACCTGGAACAGGTCACCAACATCGCGCGCGGCATGGTCGCCCGCTGGGGCATGAGCGAGCGGGTGGGCCGGCTGTCCGCCCTGCCGAGCGACGCGCAGCAGGCGTACGGGCTGTCGGCCGCCCCGCGGACCCTGGACGTGATCGACGACGAGATGCGGCGCCTCGTCGAGGAGTGCTACGACGAGGCCTGCCACAAGCTCCGGGTCCACCGCCGGCAGCTCGACGCCCTGACGGAGTCCCTGCTGGAGAACGAGACCCTGGAGGAGGCCGACGCCTACCGGATCGCCGGAATCCCGCGCACGAACGCGAAGAAGGACGCGGACGCTTAGGACCTGTCCGGCGGATCATGCCGCAGACGCACCCAGCACGCGTGTCACGCGTGGCACGCGTGTCACCCACGTCCCGGGCCAGCACACCTGGTCCGTAGGCCGTACCGGCACGGGCGTCACGGGGTCCGCGCGATCAGGTAGCGGAACACGTTCGGCATCCATACCGTGCCGTCCTGCCGCCGGTGCGCGTGCAGCGCCTCCGTCAGCTCCTTGTCTACCTGTGCCTGGTCGGTCGTCCCGTCCGCCGCGTCGAACAGCCCGGTCGACTTCAGGCCGCGCACGGCGCTGTCCACGTCGGCGTAGCCGAAGGGGCAGGAGACCCGGCCGGATCCGTCCGCCCGCAGTCCGGCCCGCTGGGCCACCTCCTCCAGATCGTCCCGCAGGGTGGGCCGCCAGCCGCCCGGACCGCGTTGCGGGTCGGCCAGTCTCGCCGCCACCCGCAGCACGGACGACGTGGCGCAGCGCTCCGGCGGGCCCCAGCCGGCCAGCACGACCGCCGCCCCGCGCTCCGCGAGCGGTGCCGCCGCGGTGAGCAGCCCGCTCAGCCCCTCGGCGTCGCCCGTCAGGCACCCGATGGGCTCGAAGGCGGTCACCACGGTGAACGCGGGGCCCTCCGCGTCGGCGACGTCCCGGGGCGACCCGTGGACGATCCTGGCCCCCGCGCGCGGGGGCCGGTCCCACGACTGCGGCAGCAGCCGCTGCCGGGCCAGGGCGAGCCGTTCGGGGCCGGCGGAGTCGACACCGGTCACCGCCGCTCCTCTGGAGGCCGCCATCAGCAGGGCGAGCCCGGAGCCGCAGCCGAGCCCGAGCAGCCGCGTGCCCGCGCCCACTTCCAGACGTTCGTAGACGGACTCGTAGAGCGGAACCAGCATCCGCTCCTGGATCTCGGACCAGTCACGCGCGCGTGCACGCTGATCCACGCGGGGCGACCGTCCCGCGTGACGTACGTGCTGTCGCACGAGCGTAGGTGTCATGGATAAGCGCCCCAATCGCCGACGAGAGTTGCCGCTGTGCCCGATTCCTGTGGCCCCCGTGCAGTGCGCTCGCACTCCCGTAGGCCAGCAAACTCCGCGCCTTCCCGTGCGTCCAGGGGTTGCGGGGCCCGGCTTGAGGGTTGCACATGCCAGTGGCGATATTTCACATTCCGGTAATACGAATGGCCTGAAAATGACGCGCGGCGGTGACGTCGAGTCGCGTTTGCCGCCGCGAGACGTACTGTCCCCGAGGCCCCCTCGCGCGGTCGGGGGCGGCCACACGGTTTCGGCCAAGGTCCCCGCGCTGTCCGCCCGCCGTTCACGGGGCGGTGCCCCACGCCGGCGGCGCACCCGGTAACGTCGCGGTCGTCGTGTGCGCTGACCGAGGTGTCCCCTCCCGGTCGGAGAGCGACCGAAACGCCTCTTGCGCACCGCCCGGTCGCAGCCGCACCGGAGCGTACGGATCTCCTACGCGCGGGACCGTACGCGGAACTACGCACCAGCTTGGTACGAGCTGTGAGGCTTCTCCGCAGATCAGCGCACCCGCCCTCGTCAGCACGCATCAGCGGCAACTGACGGGTACGTGCAAATTATTTGGGATGCCCCGGAATAGGAACACAGCGGCACCGAGGCTCGTTGTCATTACGTGAGCACGACACCACCTGTTCTCGCCGCAGAGCTGGCACAGGCGTGGGCCGACATTCAGCGGTACCACCCCGAGCTGCCGGACCTTGCCGCGCCTGAGTCCCTGATCGGAGAGTCGTCGTCCGCGTGCGGTCACGAACTCTCCTTCGAGCGACTGCTCCATGAGGCAGTCCACGGCATCGCCGCCGCGCGCGGAGTCCGCGACACCTCGCGCGCCGGCCGCTACCACAACCGCAGGTTCCTCGCGATCGCCGAGGAGCTGGGCCTGGACCACCCCGAGGAGCCGCACCCGAGCAGCGGTTTCTCCCTGGTCACGCTCAGCCCCGAGGCGAAGCGGCGCTACCGCCCGACGATCGAGCGCCTTCAGCGCGCGCTGAAGGCCCACACGGCGGCGACCGCCGCCGACACGGCCCGCAGCTTCCGCGGCCCGGCCGCCCGCCACGGCTCCTCCGGCGGCGGAGTCCGGGTCAAGGCGGTCTGCGACTGCGGCCGCAACGTACGGGTCGTCCCGTCGGTGCTGGCCCAGGCGCCGATCGTGTGCGGAGGCTGCGGGAAGCCGTTCCGCATCCCCGAAGTGGTCGGCGCGGCGGCAGGCTGACACCGCGGCTGCTCGTGGCAGCCGCGGTCGGAGCTTGCGGCGGGGCCGGCCGGCCCCGCCGTCCCGCGGGCGGACGTGCCGCGGGACGGCACGGGCGGGCGCGGGACGGCATCCGCGCCACCGGGGTGAGCAGCCGGCGTACGGCCGTCGCCGTGGCGCCGGGTGCTCCTCAGTCATGCCCGCGCACCCTTCCCGACCCTCGGGGGAAAGGGCCCCCTGGGGTGTGGCACAATGGCAAGCTGTACTCGACAGCCGCACAGGACCCCTCTCTCCTCCGGCTGACGCGTCCGTCGGGCCACTCGGGTACCGCAGCCCCACGCGGCATTTCCGCAGTGCCCCACCACGTCAAACCAGGAGAACCCACTCCCGTGGCAGTCAAGATCAAGCTGAAGCGTCTGGGCAAGATCCGTTCGCCTCACTACCGCATCGTCGTCGCCGACTCCCGTACCCGCCGTGACGGCCGGGCCATCGAGGAGATCGGTCTGTACCACCCGGTGCAGAACCCCTCGCGCATCGAGGTCAACGCCGAGCGTGTGGCGTACTGGCTCTCCGTCGGCGCCCAGCCGACCGAGCCCGTGCTCGCCATCCTGAAGAAGACCGGCGACTGGCAGAAGTTCAAGGGCGAGCCCGCCCCGGCCCCGCTGCTGCAGCCGCAGGAGAAGGCCACGCGTCCGTCGTTCGAGGCTCTCGGCGGCGACGACGAGGGCAAGGGTGAGGCGATCACCCAGAAGAAGAAGGCCGAGAAGAAGGACGAGGCCGCCGCCGAGTCCTCCGAGTCCACCGAGGCCTGAGCAACATGCTCGAAGAGGCGCTTGAGCACCTCGTGAAGGGCATCGTCGACAACCCTGACGATGTGCAGGTCGCCTCGCGCAACCTGCGTCGCGGACGCGTGCTCGAGGTCCGGGTCCACCCCGACGACCTCGGCAAGGTGATCGGCCGCAACGGCCGCACCGCACGCGCCCTGCGCACCGTCGTGGGCGCCATCGGCGGCCGCGGCGTCCGGGTCGACCTCGTCGACGTGGACGACGTCCGCTGACGCTTATCGCAACCGGCTCGGGCCGGGGAGGGCCACTGGGCCGTCCCCGGCCCGCAGTCGTATGAACGGAGACCTGTAGAAGTGCAGCTGGTAGTCGCTCGCGTCGGCCGCGCCCACGGCATCAAGGGCGAGGTCACCGTGGAGGTGCGTACCGACGAGCCGGAGCTCAGGCTCGGGCCGGGCGCCGTCCTCGCCACCGACCCGGCCTCCGCCGGACCGCTCACCATCGAAACCGGCCGTGTCCACAGCGGCCGCCTCCTCCTGCGCTTCGAGGGCGTACGCGACCGCAACGCCGCCGAGGCGCTGCGCAACACCCTCCTGATCGCCGAGGTGGACCCGGCCGAGACGCCCGAGGAGGAGGACGAGTACTACGATCACCAGCTGATCGACCTGGACGTCGTCACCGAGGACGGCACGGAGGTCGGACGGATCACGGAGATCTCCCACCTGCCCTCGCAGGACCTCTTCATCGTCGAGCGGCCCGACGGCAGCGAGGTGATGATCCCGTTCGTGCAGGAGATCGTCACCGAGATCGACCTGGAGGAGCAGCGGGCGGTCGTCGCCCCGCCGCCCGGCCTGATCGACGACAGGGCGGAGATCGTGTCCTCCCGGGACGAGGACGAGTCCTGATGCGGCTCGACGTCGTCACGATCTTCCCCGAGTACCTCGAACCGCTGAACGTCTCCCTGGTCGGCAAGGCCCGCGCGCGCGGGCAGCTGGACGTGCGGGTGCACGACCTGCGGACCTGGACGTACGACCGGCACCACACGGTCGACGACACGCCCTACGGCGGCGGCCCGGGCATGGTCATGAAGACCGAGCCCTGGGGCGACGCCCTGGACACGGTCCTCGCCGACGGCTACGAGACGGGCGCCCGGGAGCCGGCCCTGATCGTCCCGACGCCCAGCGGCCGTCCCTTCACCCAGAAGCTCGCCGTGGAGCTCTCCGAGCGCCCCTGGCTGATCTTCACGCCGGCCCGCTACGAGGGCATCGACCGGCGAGTGACGGACGAGTACGCGACCCGGATGCCGGTGTACGAGGTGTCCATCGGCGACTACGTCCTCGCCGGCGGCGAGGCGGCCGTGCTGGTCATCACGGAGGCGGTCGCCCGCCTGCTGCCCGGCGTCCTCGGCAACGCCGAGTCCCACCGGGACGACTCCTTCGCACCCGGCGCCATGGCCGCCCTCCTGGAGGGCCCCGTCCACACCAAGCCGCCCCAGTGGCGCGGCCGGGACATCCCCGACGTGCTGCTCAGCGGCCACCACGGGAAGATCGCCCGCTGGCGCCGCGACGAGGCCCTGAAGCGCACGGCGGCGAACCGGCCCGACCTCATCGAGCACTGCCACCCCGAGGTCTTCGACAAGAAGGACCGGGAGATGCTGTCCATCCTGGGCTGGGAACCGGACCCGGAAGGGGAGCGGTACGGCCGATTTTGGCGCAGGACCGGGGGCGTGGAAGAATAGGCCGCTGCTGTGCGCCGTTCGGCGTGCGCCCCTGCCACAGGGGGACACGACGCCCGCCCCGACGGGCACAGCGCTCATCCCGAACATCTAGTTCCCGTTGATGACCTGTGGCATCAGCGAAGAAAGCAGACGAAATGTCTCACCTGCTCGACTCCGTCGACGCCGCGTCGCTGCGCGAGGACGTCCCCGCGTTCCGTCCGGGCGACACCGTCAACGTGCACGTGCGCGTCATCGAGGGCAACCGCTCCCGTGTCCAGCAGTTCAAGGGTGTGGTGATCCGCCGCCAGGGGGCCGGCGTCCGCGAGACCTTCACGGTCCGCAAGGTCTCCTTCTCTGTCGGCGTCGAGCGCACCTTCCCGGTGCACACCCCGATCGTGGAGAAGATCGAGCTCGTCACCCGCGGTGACGTGCGTCGCGCCAAGCTGTACTACCTCCGTGAGCTGCGCGGCAAGGCCGCGAAGATCAAGGAGAAGCGCGACAGCTGAGCGCCTCCCGGAGTCCGCGGCGGGGCCGGATAGCATCTGGCCCCGATGGACACCGAAGCACAGCCGACGGAGCGCGACCGCTCGTCCCGCCCCTCTGGATCCGGCAAGACCCCGGATACCGAGGGGCCGGAGGACCGGTCGCGTTTTCCGTTGGTGTCACGCCTCGCGGACTGGCTGCCGGGCGGGCGGATCACCCTGACCGTGTTCGTCTGTCTGGCCTCTTTGCTGCTCCTCAACACGTTCGTGGCGCAACCGTTCCAGATTCCGAGCGGATCCATGGAGCAGGGATTGAGGATCGGGGACCGCGTTCTCGTAAATAAGTTGGCGTACCGTTTCGGTGCCGGGCCGCGGCGGGGCGATGTCGTCGTGTTCGACGGCACCGGGTACTTCGGGGACGCCGACTACATCAAGCGCGTCGTGGGCGTAGGGGGAGACCACGTGGTCTGCTGTGACAAGGACGGGAGGATCCGGGTGAACGGCCGGTCGGTCGACGAGTCGACATTCCTCCACCCCGGCGACAGTCCCTCCACGGTGCCCTTCGACGTCGTCGTGCCCGACGGCACCCTGTTCGTCCTCGGCGACCACCGCAGCGACTCCCGCGACTCCCGCGACCACCTCGGCTCACCCGGCGGCGGCATGATCCCCGTCGGTGCCGTGATCGGCCGGGCCGAGGCGATCGTCTGGCCGCTCGGCCACTGGACCCGCCTGCACCGCCCGGGCGCCTACGCGCGCGTACCCGCCGCGGCGGACGCGCCCGCCCCGGCGCGCGTGCCGGTCGCCGCGTCGGACGAACCCGTTTCCGCGCGGCCGCACGCCGCCGCGGCCGCGGGGCCGACGGCCGCGGACGGCGCGCATGGGTAACCGCGGCAAACCACGCGGCGTCTCCGTCGGCGCCGCCGAGAACCTCCTGCCCACGGGGGCCCGGCGCGCTGGCGCCCCGGCCGGCGGCGGCGGCCGCAGCCGGGCCGAGCGCCGCAAGCTCCAGCGCAAGGTCAAGCGGAAGCGCAGGCGCTCCGCCGTGCGGGAGATACCGCTTCTGGTCGGCGTCGCCGTCCTCATCGCGCTGGTGCTGAAAACCTTCCTCGTCCAGGCCTTCGTGATCCCGTCCGGCTCCATGGAGCAGACGATCCGCATCGGCGACCGCGTCCTGGTCGACAAGCTGACCCCCTGGTTCGGCTCCAAGCCCCAGCGCGGCGACGTCGTGGTCTTCCACGACCCGGGCGGCTGGCTGGCGGGCGAGCAGACCCCGCCGAAGAACGACCCCGTCGTCGTCAAGCAGGTCAAGGAGGGGCTCACCTTCATCGGCCTGCTGCCGTCCGACAACGAGAAGGACCTCATCAAGCGGGTCGTCGGCGTCGGCGGCGACCACGTCAAGTGCTGTGACGCCCAGGGACGCGTCACCGTCAACGGCGTTCCCCTGAACGAGGGGGGCTACCTCTTTCCGGGCAACGCCCCGTCCGACGCGCGGTTCGACATCACCGTCCCCCCGGGCCGGCTGTGGGTGATGGGCGACCACCGGGGCAACTCCGCCGACTCCCGCGCCCACCAGGACACCGCCTACGGCGGCACGGTGGCCGAGAGTTCCGTGGTTGGCCGGGCCATGTTCATCGGCTGGCCGGTGGGCCACTGGACCACGCTGAAAGAACCTCCGACCTTCGCCTCGGTGTCCGACGCGACGGCCGGGTCGACCACCGCCGCCCGGCTGTCGCATAGGGTTGATCCCGACCATCCGAACGGATCGGTTCAGCTCCCGACCCCTGCGGAACTCCCGCTCGTTATGGGAGTGGTGGGCCTGCACCGGGCACGGTGCGGGCGGCGGCACGGAGTAAGGAGTTGGCGTGGGGGATGTGGCGGTTGGCGCACGGTCCGGACACGACGGCGAGGAGCACCGCGGACGTCCCGTGGAAGCGGCGGTGTCCGCCGCGAACAACGCCGTGACCTCCGGGAGTGAGTCCGGAACACCCGAGGACGGCACGGTGACGGAGCAGAACCAGAGCGATGAACAGGGCGCCGGCGGCGGGTCCCGGCAGCGGAACAAGCCGCGCTCCTTCTGGAAGGAGCTGCCCATTCTGATCGGTATCGCGCTGGTGCTCGCGCTGCTGATCAAGACCTTCCTCGTACAGGCGTTCTCCATCCCCTCGGACTCGATGCAGAACACCCTGCAGCGCGGCGACCGCGTCCTGGTCGACAAGCTGACCCCGTGGTTCGGCTCCGAGCCGAAGCGCGGCGAGGTCGTCGTCTTCCACGACCCGGACGACTGGCTGGCCGGCGAGCCGACCAGCAGCCCCAACGCGCTGCAGACCTTCCTCAGCTGGATCGGCCTGATGCCGTCCGCGGAGGAGAAGGACCTCATCAAGCGCGTCATCGGCGTGGGCGGCGACACCATCGAGTGCGAGGGCACCGGCCCGCTCAAGGTCAACGGCAAGGCGCTCGACGAGCAGACCTACGTGTACGCGGGCAACACCCCGTGCAGCCAGGACGACCAGGGCGGCCAGTTCAAGGTCACGGTGCCCAAGGGCTACATCTGGGTGATGGGCGACCACCGGCAGAATTCGCGCGACTCGCGCTACAACCAGAACGACAGGCACCACGGCATGGTCCCGGTGAACGAGGTCGTCGGCCGCGCCATCGTGAAGGCCTGGCCGATCAACCGCTGGGGCACCCTGCCGGTGCCGGACACCTTCGACCAGCAGGGGCTGCAGCAGCCCTCGGCGGCCGGCGCGCTGACGGTGGCCCCGCAGGGCGTGGCGCTCACCGCGGTGCTTCCGGTGGTCGTCTGGCGGCGCAGGCGGACCGGCGCGGCGGAGCCCTGGAAGGCCGGGACCACGACGGCGACGGGGAACCGCTGAGCCGACCGGCCTCGGGCCGTGGGCCGGGCCCGCGTGGCATCTGCGCCGCGACCGTGCGGACGCCCGGGTCCCGGGCTTCCGCTTCGGCGGCCCCTTCCCGTGAAACCCTTGTGGAGCTTGTGGCCCGGGTACCGGAAGAGGGGCTGCCCGGTTCCGGTACCGCCCGGTAGGGTGCGGGTCCATGGGTGGCGAGAGCACGACGCGTACGGCCCCGCGAAGCGGCGGCACAGGCACCGGCAAGGGCCAGGCGGGCGGCAGGACCGGGCAGCGGCTGTCCGGAGTGGCGGTGGCACTGGGACTGGTGCTGTTCCTCGCCGGATTCGCGTGGGCGGCGGTGGTCTACCGCCCGTACACCGTGCCCACCAGCTCCATGACGCCGACCATCAACATCGGCGACCGGGTGCTGGCCCAGCGCGTCGCGGGCGATGAGGTGCGCCGCGGCGACGTCGTCGTCTTCACCGACAAGTCCTGGGTGACCAACGCCCCCCTGGTCAAGCGCGTGGTCGCCGTCGGCGGCGACACGGTCTCCTGCTGCAAGCAGGGCAAGCTGACCGTCAACGGCAAGCGGATCGACGAGCCCTATCTGAAGGGCGGTCTCGCCGAGGCCACGAACTTCCCGACCGTGAAGGTGCCCGAGGGCCGCCTGTTCCTGCTCGGCGACGAGCGGCAGGGCTCCCTGGACTCCACCGCCCACCTCACCGACGCCGCGAAGGGCACCGTCTCCCGCGACGCCGTGACCGCCCGGGTCGACGCCGTCGTCTGGCCCGCGAACGGCATGCTGGAGCGTCCCTCGGGCTTCCAGGCCCTCGGCACGCTGTCCCAGCCGGGCCCGCTGCGCACGATGGTGCTCCTCATCGTCGTCGGGGCCGCCCTCGTTCTCGCCGGTGGCGCCTACGGTCCGATCGCCAAGCTGCTGGGCGGCTCGCGGGCCCGTGCCCGGACGGAGCCCGCCGGTGCCCGCTGAGGCGGCGGACACGGCTTCGGCCTCGGAGGGCGGGGCGGATCCGGCTTCGGCGTCGGAGAATGGGGTTGACCCGGCTTCGGACGCCGGTGGGGGTCCGGCCTCGGTCGCCGGTGCCGGTCTTGCACCGGACGCGGGGGCCGACCCGGCCGTGCGGGCCGGTGCGGACCCGGCTGGGGGCGGCGGCGGGCTGCGGAGGGTGGCCCGGGTGGTCCTGCTCGACCCCGAGGACCGCATCCTCCTGCTGCACGGGCACGAGCCGGACGACCCGGCCGACGACTGGTGGTTCACCCCCGGCGGCGGTCTGGAGGGCGACGAGACGCGCGAGGAGGCCGCACTCCGGGAACTCGCGGAGGAGACGGGCATCACCGAGGTCGAGCTCGGCCCGGTGCTGTGGCGCCGGACGTGCTCGTTCCCGTTCGCGGGCCGACGCTGGGACCAGGACGAGTGGTACTACCTGGCCCGTACGACCCAGACGGCGACCGCGGCGGTGGCCCTCACCGAGCTGGAGCGGCGCAGTGTCTCCGGAGCGCGCTGGTGGACGTGCCGGGAACTGCACCGGGCGCATGAGACGGTGTATCCGACCAGACTCGCCGAGCTGCTGCGCACACTGCTCGACGAAGGTCCCCCGGCCGGGCCCGTAACCCTGGACACGGAAATCGTCTAGGGCTCCGCGGGACTGGCGCACAATGGGGGGACCGCACGGCTGAAGGGGAACATGCCATGAGCGCCGAGGACCTCGAAAAGTACGAGACCGAGATGGAGCTGAAGCTCTACCGGGAGTACCGCGATGTCGTCGGTCTGTTCAAATTCGTGATCGAGACCGAGCGGCGTTTCTACCTCACCAACGACTACGAGATGCAGGTCCACTCGGTCCAGGGTGAGGTGTTCTTCGAGGTGTCCATGGCGGACGCCTGGGTGTGGGACATGTACCGGCCGGCCCGTTTCGTGAAGCAGGTACGCGTCCTCACATTCAAGGATGTGAACATCGAGGAGCTGAACAAGAGCGACCTGGAGCTGCCGAGCGGCTGATCGCCGGTCTCCGTCTCTCACCTCGCTCACCCGTGTGAGTGACGGAGTTGTCCACAACCGCCGGGTAGCCCACCAAGATCCACTTCTTTGGGGCGGATGCGTGACCGTGGGCGCCGGAGGTGGTGCCGACATGAACGCACGCAGTGCACTCGGCAGGTACGGGGAGCAGCTGGCCGCGCGACGGCTGGCCGAGGGCGGAATGACGGTCCTGGCGCGCAACTGGCGCTGCGGCCGGACCGGCGAGATCGACATCGTCGCCCGGGACGGCGACGCCCTGGTCGTCTGCGAGGTGAAGACCCGCAGGGCGGGGGCCTTCGGCCGGCCGATGGCCGCCGTCACGCCGCAGAAGGCCGAGCGGCTGCGGAGCCTGGCCGAGCGCTGGATCCAGACGCACGGAGGGGCCCCTCCGGGAGGCGTCCGCATCGACCTGGTCGGCATCGTCCTGCCCCGGCGCGGCGCGCCCGTGGTCGAGCACGCGCGGGGGGTGTCCTGATGGGATTCGCCCGAACGTGTGCGGTCGCCCTCGTCGGCGTCGAGGGCGTGGTCGTCGAGGTCCAGGCCGACCTGGAACCCGGCGTCGCGGCCTTCACCCTGGTCGGCCTCCCGGACAAGAGCCTGACGGAGAGCCGCGACCGGGTGCGGGCGGCGGTGGTGAACTCCGGCGCCGAGTGGCCGCAGAAGAAGCTCACGGTGGGGCTGAGCCCGGCCTCGGTGCCGAAGGCGGGCAGCGGCTTCGACATGGCCGTCGCCTGCGCGGTGCTCGGCGCCGCGGAGCGGATCGACCCACGGGTCCTCGCCGACATCGTGATGATCGGAGAGCTGGGTCTGGACGGGCGGGTCCGGCCGGTGCGGGGCATCCTGCCCGCGGTGCTGGCCGCGGCGGACGCGGGCTACGAGCAGGTGGTCGTACCCGAGTGCGCCGCCGCCGAGGCCTCACTCGTGCCCGGCATCTCCGTCCTCGGCGTCCGCAGCCTGCGGCAACTGATCGCCGTGCTGACCGACGAGCCCGTCCCCGAGGAGGAGCCGGAGGAACAGGGGCGCCCGGACCCGCTCCTGGCCGGCCTGCGCATGCCGGGCACCGGCGCGGCCACCGGCATGCACGGCGTGGGCGCCGCACAGCAGGACCACGGGCACGACCTCGCCGACGTCGTCGGCCAGACCTCGGCGCGTACGGCGGTGGAGGTCGCCGCGGCGGGCGGACACCACCTGTTCCTGGAGGGGCCGCCGGGCGCGGGCAAGACCATGCTCGCGGAGCGGATGCCCGCCGTCCTGCCCCCGCTCGGCCGCGAGGAGTCTTTGGAGGTCACGGCGGTGCACTCGGTGGCCGGGCTGCTGCCGCCCGGCAAGCCGCTGATCGACACGGCCCCCTACTGCGCCCCGCACCACTCGGCCACGATGCAGGCCCTGGTCGGAGGCGGCCCCGGCGTGGCCCGACCCGGTGCCGTGTCGCTGGCGCACCGGGGCGTGCTGTTTCTGGACGAGGCCCCGGAGTTCAGCGGCCGGGCGCTCGACGCCCTGCGCCAGCCCCTGGAGGCGGGCCATGTCGTGATCGCCCGCAGTGCCGGGGTCGTGCGGTTCCCGGCCCGGTTCCTGATGGTGCTCACGGCCAACCCGTGCCCGTGCGGACGCTTCTCGCTGCGGGACTCCCTGTGCGAGTGCCCGCCCTCGGCGATCCGCCGCTACCAGGCCCGGATCTCCGGCCCGCTGCTCGACCGGGTCGACCTCCGGGTCGAGGTCGACCCGGTCACCCGGGCCGAACTCAGCCGGCGCGGCGCCGCCGGGGAGTCCACGGCGACGGTCGCCGACCGGGTGCGTACCGCCCGGGAACGCGCGGCGGCGCGGCTCACGGGCACTCCCTGGCGCACCAACAGCGAGGTGCCCGGACGGGAGCTGCGCAACCGCTGGCACGCGGCGCCCGGCGCGCTGGACGAGGCCGAGCGGACTCTGGAACGCGGTGTCCTGACCGCCCGCGGTCTCGATCGCGTCCTGCGGGTCGCCTGGACCGTGGCGGACCTCGTCGGCCACGACCGGCCCGACGCGACCGACGTCGCCCTGGCCCTGCACCTGCGCACCGGAGTGCCGCGGGGCGCCCCGATGGCGATCGGAGCGCTGACGTGAGCGCCGAGGACGGCCCCGACGCCGAACTGCTCGCCCGGGTCTTCCTCGGCCGGGTCCTCGAACCCGGGGACGAGGTGGGCGGGCGGTGGGTGCGCGAGTTCGGGGCGGTGGAGGTGGCGCGCCGGCTGCGGGAGGACGGCCCGCGCCTGGACGGGGTGTCGGACAAGCGCTGGGCGGGACTGCGCGCGCGGGCCGTCCGCGCCGCGCCCGAGCGGGATCTGGCTCTCGCGCGGAGCGCCGGCGTGCGGTTCGTGCGGCCCGGCGACACCGAGTGGCCCGCGCAGCTCGACGACCTGGGGGACGCGCGCCCCACGGGGCTGTGGGTGCGCGGCAGGCCCAGCCTGCGGATATGGGCGCTGCGCTCGGTCGCGGTGGTGGGCGCCCGGGCCTGCACGGGGTACGGGGCCCACATGGCCGCCACCCTCGCCGCCGGCCTCGCCGAGCGCGGCTGGGTCGTGGTCTCCGGCGGGGCCTACGGCGTCGACGGTGCGGCCCATCGCGGCGCGCTCGGCGCGGGCGGCGCCACCGTCGCCGTACTGGCCTGCGGTGTCGACCGGCCCTACCCGCGCGGGCACACCGGGCTGATCACGCGTATCGCCCAACAGGGTCTGGTGGTTGGGGAGTTGCCGCCCGGCGAGCATCCGACGCCGAGCCGGTTCGTGGTCCGCAACCGGGTCATCGCCGCGCTCACCCGCGGCACCGTGGTCGTCGAGGCGGCCTATCGCAGCGGTTCGCTGGTCACCGCGCGGGCGGCGCGGCGGCTGGGGCGCCACACCATGGGCGTCCCCGGGCCGGCCACCAGCGTCCTCTCCGCCGGGGTGCACGAGTTGCTGCGCGACGGAGCGGGACTGGTCGGCGACGCCGCGGAGGTGATCGAGCTGGTCGGCGACATGGGCGAGCTGGCACCGGACCGGCGCGGCCCGGTGCTGCCCCGTGACCTGCTGGAACCGGACGCCCGGCAGGTCCTGGCCGCGCTGCCCGGCCGCGGTGCGGCCACGGCGGCCGAGATCGCGCGCGGGGCCCGGACCACCCCGGACGACGCGATCGCGAGACTGTACGAACTCCGATCACTTGGGTATGTCGAACGACAGGGCGACGGCTGGAAGTTGACACGCCAGGCGATGATCTCCGTTCACGCCGGGCGGAGCGAGTGCTGACCGAGCGTGTTCGGCCGTCCGGGCGAATGCCGACGGCTGGCGGAATCACCGCAGTTGAGAGTGGTGCCGGTCACCGACGGTGACGGACGCGACCGGCGCGGGACACCCAACGGAACGAATCTGCGCACGCCTCGCGCCCCGCCGTTCGCGCACCGCGACACCCCAGTCACGCTACGCTCACGAGGATTCCGGCACAGAAACCCGATCCCGGCACCAGACCGACACCCTCACCCAGGCCCCCGCACTCCACGGCAGAACGGCACAAGGCGACGAATGCCCCAGCACACCTCCGGGTCCGACCGGGCGGCGATCCCCCCAGCCGCCCGCGACGGTGGCAGCGTGCGGCCGCCCGCTCCCTCGACGCTCGACGAGTTGTGGCGGTCGTACAAGGCGACGGGGGACGACCGGTTACGGGAGCAGCTGATCCTGCACTACTCGCCCCTGGTGAAGTACGTGGCAGGGCGGGTCAGCGTGGGGCTGCCGCCCAATGTGGAGCAGGCGGACTTCGTGTCCTCCGGGGTCTTCGGGCTGATCGACGCGATCGAGAAGTTCGACGTCGACCGCGAGATCAAGTTCGAGACCTACGCGATCACGCGGATCCGCGGCGCGATGATCGACGAGCTGCGGGCGCTGGACTGGATCCCGCGGTCGGTCCGGCAGAAGGCGCGCAACGTGGAGCGGGCCTACGCGACCCTGGAGGCGCGGCTGCGGCGCACGCCGACGGAGGTGGAGGTGGCCGCCGAGATGGGCATCGCGGTGGACGAACTCCACGCCGTGTTCAGCCAGTTGTCGCTAGCCAACGTGGTGGCCCTGGAGGAGCTGCTGCACGTCGGCGGCGAGGACGGGCTGAGCTTCATGGACACGCTGGAGGACACCGCCGCCGACAACCCGGTGGAGGTCGCCGAGGACCGCGAGCTGCGGCGGTTCCTGGCACGGGCGATCAACACCCTGCCGGAGCGCGAGAAGACCGTCGTCACGCTGTACTACTACGAGGGCCTCACGCTCGCCGAGATCGGCAACGTGCTCGGGGTGACCGAGAGCCGGGTCAGCCAGATCCACACCAAGTCGGTGCTCCAGCTGCGCGCGAAACTGGCGAGCTTCGGCCGCTGATCACCACCGCCGTCCCAAGTCCGCCCACCGGCGGTGCCGGCACCACCCGCCGCCCGAGGCGTCCCGGCCGGCCCGCCCGCCCCGGCCCTCCGGCCGTCCGCTCTTCCTCCTGCGGTGCCGCCGGACCCTCGTCCGCCCGCCCGTCGGGCCGAACGGGGCGGGGCCCGGGGCGGGTCGTCCCAAGGCGCTCCCGCGGTGCGGGGCGCCTCCGTACAGTGGGTGACGTGCCAAGGATTCGAGCGGCCTCCGTGGCCGAGCACCGGTCGATGCAGCGAGCCGCCCTGCTGGACGCGGCGCGGACCCTGCTGTCCGAGGGCGGGACGGAGGCGCTGACCTTCCCGGCCCTTGCCGAGCGGACGGGGCTGGCGCGCTCGTCGGTGTACGAGTACTTCCGGTCCCGGGCCGCCGTGGTCGAGGAGCTGTGCGCGGTCGACTTCCCGCTGTGGGCGGCCGAGGTCTCGGCGGCGATGGAGCGTGCGGCCGGCCCGGAGGCCAAGGTCGAGGCGTACGTCCGCAAGCAGCTGGAGCTGGTCGGGGACCGGCGGCACCGGGCCGTCGTGGCGATCTCGGCGAGCGAGCTCGACGCGGGGGCCCGGGAGAGGATCCGGGCCGCGCACGGCGGGCTGATCGCCATGATCGTCGAGGCGCTGGCCGAGCTGGGGCACGCCCAGCCGCGGCTGGCGGCGATGCTGCTCCAGGGAGTCGTCGACGCGGCCGTGCGCCGGATCGAGCTGGGCGCGGCGGAGGATCCGGCGGCCATCGCGGAGGCGGCCGTGAGCATGGCCCTCAGGGGCGTGCGCGGCTGACCCGCTCGGCCGTCGTCCCTCCCGCCTCCGCGCGTTCGCCCACGCGGCCCGGCGTCCGGACGGCCGTCGTCCCTCCCGCCTCCGCACCCCCGTCCTCCACCGAGCGGCACTCGACGCAGTCCTCGCGTGGCCGGCGTCCTCCCGCTCCACCAGCCTCGCCCCTGGTGGAGCACTCACCGGACCGGCGGCATCGCCTCCGCGCCGGGCCGCGCGCCCCTCGCGGAGCGCTCACCGGGGCGGCGGCATCGCCCCCGCCCCTGCCCCCGTTCCGGCCCCCGTGCTCGTCCCGGCGCGGGGCGGCGGCACTCCCAGGACCGGCAGGAGTCTCGACGGGCCCGGGTGGAGCAGCCATGGCGGGAGCAGGCTCAGGGGGTTCAGGTAGGTGTCGCCTCGGAGCAGGCCCCAGTGCACGCACGTGGCCGTGCAGTGCGAACCCGTCGCCTCGACCGTGCCGACCACCTCGCCCGCCGTCACCTCCTCGCCCTCGGCGACCGACGCCCGGACCGGTTCGTAGGTCGTCCGCAAGGGTGGGTCTCCCGTGTTCGTGAGTGCCACGGAGACGACCCCGCGGCCCGCGACCCGCCCCGCGAAGAGCACCCGGCCCGCGGCGACCGCCCGTACGGGAGCACCCGCCGACGCGCCGAGGTCCACCCCGCGATGTCCCGGGCCGTACACCGTCGCCGGCGGCTCCCAGCCCCGCAGGACCGGGGGACGCACCCCCACGGGCCACGCGCGGCCCACGGCCGGGACCGGCGCCCCCGGATCCGCCGGTCCCGGGACCGGCGCCCCCGGGGCCGGCGCGCCCGGATCCGCCGGGGCCGCGGACCCGGGCGGCGGTGCCGGACCGCCACCACCACCGGCACCACCGCCGCTGTCGTCGCCGGCACCACCACCCGCCCAAGCCGTCCACCCCGCCGACGCCAGGACGCTCACCGACACCAGCGCACTCACCACCGCACCGAGCGGCGATCCGCGCGATACCCGCGACCCGCCCGCCCGACTCGTCGGCCTCGTCCGCATGTGATCCATGCGCCCACCGTCCCGCACCCCGCCGATCACGGCCGGGATCTGTGGACAACCCACCGGTTGTGGACAGCGGCGTCACCCGGGGCCTCCCGTGTCCCGTACACTTCTGGTGGCGATCCGGGTCACCGGGTCGACTTCGCACGCCCCGACATCCTGGCCGGAGACGGTCGGTGTCAGCGCCTCTCGGTCCTCAGCGGCACGGCGCGTTGCGGGCGTCAGGCGCGGAAGCCGTCCGGCTTCCGCGGCACAACCGAGAAATTCAAGGAGATACGGCCATGGCCGTCGTCACGATGCGGGAGCTGCTGGAGAGCGGCGTCCACTTCGGTCACCAGACCCGTCGCTGGAACCCGAAGATGAAGCGCTTCATCTTCACCGAGCGCAACGGCATCTACATCATCGACCTGCTCCAGTCGCTGTCGTACATCGACCGCGCCTACGAGTTCGTCAAGGAGACCGTCGCCCACGGCGGCACGGTCATGTTCGTCGGCACGAAGAAGCAGGCGCAGGAGGCCATCGCCGAGCAGGCCACCCGCGTCGGCATGCCCTACGTCAACCAGCGCTGGCTGGGCGGCATGCTCACCAACTTCTCGACCGTCTACAAGCGTCTGCAGCGCCTCAAGGAGCTCGAGCAGATCGACTTCGAGGACGTCGCGGCCTCCGGTCTGACCAAGAAGGAGCTGCTGGTCCTCTCCCGCGAGAAGGCCAAGCTGGAGAAGACCCTCGGCGGTATCCGCGAGATGCAGAAGGTGCCCAGCGCCGTCTGGATCGTGGACACCAAGAAGGAGCACATCGCGGTCGGTGAGGCCCGGAAGCTCAACATCCCGGTCGTCGCCATCCTCGACACCAACTGCGACCCCGACGAGGTCGACTACAAGATCCCGGGCAACGACGACGCGATCCGCTCCGTCACCCTGCTCACCCGTGTGATCGCCGACGCCGTCGCCGAGGGCCTCATCGCCCGTTCCGGCGCCGCGGCCGAGGGCAAGGGCGAGAAGGCCGCGGGCGAGCCGCTCGCCGAGTGGGAGCGCGACCTGCTCGAGGGCGAGAAGAAGGCCGAGGAGGCCCCGGCCGCCGCCGAGGCGCCCGCTGCCGAGGCCCCCGCTGCCGAGGCCCCGGCCGCCGCCGAGGCGCCCGCCGCCGAGGCGCCCGCCGCCGAGGCGCCTGCTGCGGAGGCTCCCGCCACGGAGGCTCCGGCCGCCGAGGCTCCGGCCGCCGAGGGCAAGCAGGCCTGACCCGTCGGCGTTGACGGCGGGAGCGCCGACATGAAGTGCGCTCCCGCCGTTCACCCGTAGGCCAGCGGTGCGTCAGCGGCCTCCCTCTCCATGGGAACCGCGGACCCCCTGATCTTCGATCTTCCAGACTTCGAGAAAGACTCACAGACTCATGGCGAACTACACCGCCGCCGACGTCAAGAAGCTCCGCGAGCTCACGGGCGCCGGCATGATGGACTGCAAGAAGGCGCTGGACGAGGCCGAGGGCAACGTCGAGAAGGCCGTCGAGGCGCTGCGCATCAAGGGCCAGAAGGGCGTCGCCAAGCGCGAGGGCCGCTCCGCCGAGAACGGCGCCGTGGTCTCGATCATCGCCGACGACAACTCCTCCGGCGTCCTCGTCGAGCTGAAGTGCGAGACGGACTTCGTCGCCAAGGGCGACAAGTTCCAGGCCGCCGCCACCACGATCGCCGAGCACGTCGCCAAGACCTCCCCGGCCGACCTCGAGGCCCTGCTCGCCTCCGAGATCGAGGCCGGCAAGACGGTCCAGGCCTTCGTGGACGAGGCCAACGCCAACCTCGGCGAGAAGATCGTCCTGGACCGCTTCGCGCAGTTCGCCGACGGCTACGTGACCGCGTACATGCACCGCACGATGCCCGACCTGCCCCCGCAGATCGGTGTCCTCGTCGAGTTCGACAAGCCGAACGCCGAGGTCGCCAAGGGCGTCGCCCAGCACATCGCCGCCTTCGCGCCGAAGTACCTCGCCAAGGAGGAGATCCCGGCCGAGGTCGTCGAGTCCGAGCGTCGCATCGCCGAGGAGACCACCCGCGCCGAGGGCAAGCCCGAGGCCGCGATCGCCAAGATCGTCGAGGGTCGTCTGAACGGCTTCTTCAAGGACGCCACCCTGCTCGGCCAGCCGTACGCCCTGGACAACAAGAAGTCCGTCCAGAAGGTTCTGGACGAGGCCGGTGTCACCCTGAAGCGCTTCACGCGCATCAAGGTCGGCATCTGAGTCCGTACCGCGACGGACGCCCGACCCGGATAGGGTCGACAGCAGTCGTCCGTGTGGCTCGCGGATGCGTCACGCACGCACGCGCGCGTGACGGACGACAGCAGATCTGACGAGGAGGCCATTGCCGCGCATGGGATGCGAAATATTCCCCACCGGCAATGGCCTTCTTCGTATGTGCACCACGTAAAAGAGGCGGGATCTCCATGACCACCAAGGCCCAGAAGAGCGACGACGGCAAAGTACCCGGCCGGTTTCTGCTGAAGCTGTCCGGCGAGGCCTTCTCCGGCGGTGGGGGCCTGGGCGTGGACCCGGACGTGGTGCACGCCATCGCCCGTGAGATCGCGGCCGTCGTCCGGGACGGCGCGCAGATCGCGGTCGTGATCGGCGGCGGCAACTTCTTCCGCGGCGCCGAACTCCAGCAGCGCGGCATGGACCGGGCCCGCTCGGACTACATGGGCATGCTCGGCACCGTGATGAACTGCCTCGCCCTGCAGGACTTCCTGGAGAAGGAAGGCATCGACAGCCGGGTCCAGACCGCCATCACCATGGGCCAGGTCGCCGAGCCGTACATCCCGCTGCGCGCCGTGCGGCACCTGGAGAAGGGCCGCGTGGTCATCTTCGGCGCCGGCATGGGAATGCCGTACTTCTCCACCGACACCACCGCCGCCCAGCGCGCCCTGGAGATCGACGCCGAGGCGCTGCTGATGGGCAAGAACGGCGTGGACGGGGTGTACGACTCCGACCCGAAGGCCAACCCGGACGCCGTGAAGTTCGATTCGCTCGGCTACGGCGAGGTCATCACGCGCGACCTGAAGGTCGCCGACGCCACGGCGGTCACGCTGTGCCGCGACAACAAGCTCCCGATCGTCGTCTTCGAGCTCCTGAAGGAGGGCAATATCGCCCGCGCCGTCAAGGGTGAGAAGATCGGCACGCTCGTGGGCGACCACGGCAGCCGGGACTGACCGGAGAACCATCCGGTTCCGGAACCGACCGGAGGCGTCCGGTCCGCGGAACGGCACCTGCCCGGAGGACGGGCGGGACGGACCCGGCCGGGGGATGGACAATGTCCTGCCGGTCGGGAACCGTGCAGGAAGAAGACGCGACGCAGCCGGCCGCCGCCCCGACAAGGAACCGCAGCCGGGCCTACTCACAGACACGCAGGAGCAAGTGGTGATCGAAGAGACCCTCCTCGAGGCCGAGGAGAAGATGGAGAAGGCCGTCGTGGTCGCCAAGGAGGACTTCGCCGCGATCCGCACCGGCCGTGCGCACCCGGCGATGTTCAACAAGATCGTGGCCGACTACTACGGCGCGGCGACGCCGATCAACCAGCTGGCCTCGTTCTCCGTGCCGGAGCCGCGCATGGCCGTCGTGACCCCGTTCGACAAGAGCGCGCTGCGCAACATCGAGCAGGCGATCCGGGACTCCGACCTGGGCGTCAACCCGAGCAACGACGGCAACATCATCCGTGTGGTGTTCCCCGAGCTCACCGAGGAGCGCCGCCGCGACTACATCAAGGTGGCCAAGGGCAAGGGCGAGGACGCCAAGGTGTCCATCCGCTCCGTCCGCCGCAAGGCCAAGGACGCAATCGACAAGCTGATCAAGGACGGCGAGGTCGGCGAGGACGAGGGCCGCCGTGCGGAGAAGGAGCTCGACGACCTCACCGCGAAGTACGTCGCGCAGGTCGACGAGCTCCTGAAGCACAAGGAAGCGGAGCTGCTCGAGGTCTGATGAACGACTCTTCCTGGGGAGCGCCGCAACAGGCCGGGTACTGGGGGCCCGCGGACCAGGGACCCGTGCAGGGTCCGGTCCAGGGGGCCGTCCCGGCGGGTCCCGCGTACGATGCGCACAACGCCCAGCAGACTCGCCCCATGCCCGTCGTGCCCGACGTGCCCGTTTACGGCGGAATCCAGGATGACGACCGGGGGGCCGCTCGGCTGAGCGGCCCCCTCTTCCGCCCCGACGACCCGCCGCAGCCGCAGCCGTACGAAGCAGTCCGGCCGCGGCCCTACGACACGCCGCAGACGTCGTCCTTCCCCGGGCCGGTGTCGCAGAATCCGGAGCCCATGCCCGACGCCCCGCAGCCGGTGCCGCCCGCACCGCAGAAGAAGAGCGCGGGCCGCGACCTGGGCGCCGCCATAGGAGTCGGTGTCGGGCTCGGTGTCGTGATCATCGCCTCGCTGTTCGTCGTCAAGGCCGTGTTCGTCGGTGTGGTCGCCGTCGCGGTCGTCGTGGGGCTGTGGGAACTGACCAAGCGGCTGGAGGAGCGCAAGGGCATCAGGGCGCCGCTCGTCCCGCTCGCGGTCGGCGGTGCCGCGATGGTGGTCGCCGGATACGTCCGGGACGCCGAGGGCGCCTGGGTCGCGATGGCGCTGACCGCGCTCGCGGTCCTGGTCTGGCGCATGACGGAACCGCCCGAGGGCTATCTGAGGGACGTCACGGCGGGTGTCTTCGCCGCGTTCTACGTGCCGTTCCTGGCCACGTTCGTCGCGATGATGCTCACCGCCGAGGACGGCCCGTTCCGGGTGCTGACGTTCCTGCTGCTGACCGTGGTCAGCGACACCGGCGCGTACGCCGTCGGCTGGCGCTTCGGCACGCACAAGCTCGCCCCGCGCATCAGCCCCGGCAAGACCCGCGAGGGCCTGGTCGGCGCGGTCGCCTTCGCCATGGTGGCCGGGGCGCTGTGCATGCAGTTCCTGATCGACGGCGGCAGCTGGTGGCAGGGTCTGCTGCTCGGCCTGGCCGTCGCCGCCAGTGCCACGCTCGGCGACCTCGGCGAGTCCATGATCAAGCGGGACCTCGGCATCAAGGACATGGGCACGCTGCTGCCGGGCCACGGCGGCATCATGGACCGCCTGGACTCGCTGCTGCCCACCGCGCCCGTGGTGTGGCTGCTGATGGTGCTCTTCGTAGGGGGCGGCTGACCGAGGACGGCGCGTACGGGTAGGTACTCGTACGTGCGGAGGGCATGAGGGAAGGGACCCGCGGGGCCGTAGCCGCGGGTCCCTTCCGACTTTCCGTCGGATTCCGTCCGTGGCTCTCCGCCGCTGTCAGTCCTCCAGGAGCGCGTCCGTGAGGGCCTCGGGGCCCGTGTCCAGGGCGGTGGCGACCGCGGTGGGGGAGCGCCGGACCGCCACCATGGCCACGTCGTCGGTGAGCCGGGCACCACCCACGTACCGCCGCAGATCCGCGTGGACGGCGGTCAGCAGGGCGTTCGGAGGCAGAGCGGTCCAGCGCCGCAGCCGGTCGGCGAGCGGATAGAAGTCGCCGGACGGCCCGCGGGCCTCGGTCACGCCGTCGGTGTAGAGCAGCAGGGTGGCGCCCGGCGGGAAGTCGGCCTCCTCCACCACGACGTCCCCGCCGTTGAGGTCGGCGAGGCCGAGCGGGGGCACCGGCACCTTCGGTTCCAGGGCGCGGACCGTCCCGTCTTGCAGGAGAAGCGGCGGCGGATGCCCCAGATTCGCCAGGCGCATGGGGCCGTCGTCGGGCAGCTCCACCACGACCGCGGTGACGAACGACTCCTCGCCGGGCGGGCTGCCCGCGCTGGGAATCGCGTCCGCGTCGTACGGGAAGCCCGCGCCGACCACCACGTCGGTGCCGTACGGGGCGCCGGCGACCTTGCCCGCGTCACGCGCAGCGCCCGGGCCGGGAGCGGTGCCGGCCGCCTCGCACAGGTCGCGCATCTCCTCCCGGAAGGACGTCTCCAGCTCGCGCACCACCTCCGGCAGCGGGCTGCCGTGGCGTACCGAGTGCCGGAAGTCGTTCAGCACGTAGCTGACCATCTCCAGCGCGGCCAGCCCCTTGCCCTGTACGTCGCCCAGCAGGATCCGCGCGGACGAGCCGCAGCGGGCGACGGCGTACAGGTCACCGCCTATGGCGGCCTCCTCATCGGCCGCCAGATAGAGCGAGGCGACGTCGAAGGGGCCGACCCGGCGCGGCAGCGGGTGCAGCAGGACGCGCTGGGTGACCTGGGCGACCCAGCGGGACCGGGCCAGTTCCCGCTCCCGGCGCATCCGCACGGCACTGGCCGCCAGGGCGGCCACGCTGATCAGCGCGATGGTGCCCAGCTGCACCGGGAAGTTGGCACTGTCGAGAATGCCGTTCGCCGCAGACGCGCTGACCACACAGGGCAGGGTCACCGCGATCACCACCAGGACGCCGGTGGGGCTGCAGAAGATGGCCGCGAGGGCGGGCGCCGCCACCATCAGCGCGCCGAAGCGGATGTCCTCCGGCGTCAGCACGTCCACCACCAGCAAAATCACCGGGAGGAGCGACAGCGCAACCGTGACGGTCGCGGGATGACGCCAGACGCGGGCGCCCGCCAGCCTGCCGATGACGTCCCGCACTCCGACCACCTCCAGCCGCACGTCCCGTACGCCCCACCCGCCGTCCCTCCAGGGAACGCGGTGGACTTCACCACCACAAGGGGCCGATTGGCACCTCAACGGGTCAATCGTCCCAATACGCACGTATTCGACGCACATGCGGTCCCCGGATGCAGCCACTCACACCAAAGGCCCGGATCCGCCGGGAGGCGTGTCGATCTCGGCCGGGGTGACCGGTCAGGGGTTGTCATGGCGAGGCTGCGTCGAAGGCGCAACGACCTGCCTAGGAGGGCCCGCGGCGCAGGCTTCGCACGACGATCGGCGCCGACAGGAGGAGCAGGGCACCTTCGAGGGCCAGGCTGACCAGCCCGATCGGTTCCGTCCAGTTGCCGATGTCCTCGGTGTAGCCGGGCAGTCCCGGCCCCCTGGAGAGGACGTACCCCAGCAGAGGGCCGGCGGCGACCCCGGCCGCCAGCAGCCATCCCAGTCGGACGGGACCGACGAGGAGCAGCGTGGCGGCGACCACGGCCGCGACCTCCAGGACGTGGTAGGCGATGCCGATGTAGTAGGGGTCTCTCGTCGCCGTGATGCCGCCTTGGTCCACGACATGGACGGTGGCCACCGCGAGGCACAGCAGAACTCCCGCCCACCTGGCCGGCCAGGCGGCCCCCGGCGTCATCGTGGCCCGGTGCGCCATGCGGAGCCCCTCCTTCCTTCCTCGGCGGAGCGTGTCCGCCGTGCCGCGATCCGTCCGGTCAGCGGGATTCCGAAGATGCGGCGCGCCGCACCTGTGTCAGGTCCCAGCCTCCGTGGAGGCGGGCCCGTCGTCGTCCCCGACGGTGCGGACGAGTGACACGGGAGAGGCGCCGGCGCGGACGACTCCGTTCCCGGGCCGTCCCTGGGCCCCCCGAGGTCGTCCGGTGACGCCCGGTGGGCTCTGTTCACGAGATTGGACAGCGCAAGGACCGCGAAGGGTGCCCGGTCACCCACTGGCGCGGCCGGCAAAGCCGCAGGTCATCCATGCGACACCCCAGCCGCTCCCCTGAAGCGGATGTCGCCTGCCCAGTGGGCGCCCTTCGGAAGCCGCGAAGTCCCTTCGACCGTCATTCCCCGGTCAGTGGTGATGTTCCTCGGCGGCGACCAGATCGTGTGCGTGCCGGCGGGCGTGGTCGAAGGGGTTTGGGAAGGTGCTCAGGCCGTGTGCGACGAGAGCTCCTTCGTGCAGGAGCATCAGGGTCCGGCCGAGGTGCTCCGCCGTTTCTGGGGCGAGTTCGCGGGCGAGGTCGGTGAACAGGGCGAGCATCCAGTGCTTCTGCTCGGTGATGATCGCGTAGGCGGGGTGGGACGGGTCGCTGATCTCGGCGTGGGCGTTGACCATGCTGCACCCCTTGGAGCTGTGCTCGGCCGACCAGGCGCGTGAAGCGTCGTAGACGGCCAGGATGCGCCTGCCCGGCTCGGACCCCGCGACGTCGAGGTACTGGGCGAGGAAGGTGCGCCAGCGCTGGTCGCGGTCGGCCAGGTACGCCACGACGATCTGCTCCTTGGAGCCGAAGCGGTCGTAGAGCGTCTTCTTGGTCACCCCGGCCTCGGCGGCGATGAGGTCCACGCCGACGGCATGGATGCCCCGCTCGTAGAACAGCCTGTCGGCCGCGTCCAGGACCCGCTGTGCGGCGGGGGTCAATCCATCCCGTTGCAGGGGGTGCGATGCATCCATGCCTCCACTGTAGACCGATCTGTATAGTGCGACAGGTATACCGATCTGTATAGCCGGAGGTGTGGTGTGAACGTTCTCCCCTCGGTCGCCTTCGTCGTCTGCTGGAGTTCAGGGTTCATCGGAGCCAAACTCGGCGCCGGCAGCGCCTCCGCGGTCACGATCCTGATGTGGCGGTTCCTGCCGCTCGCCGTGCTCCTGATCGCAACGCTCCCCCTCACCCGAGCCTCGTGGCGGGGCATCTCCTCGCGCGCACTGGGCAAGCAGGCCCTGGTCGGCCTGCTGTCGCAGAGCGGCTACCTGCTCACGGTGTACGTCGCCATCCAACTCGGGGTCTCCAGCGGCACCACGGCACTCATCGACGGCACCCAGCCGCTCGTCGCCGGGGCACTCACCGGACCGGTACTGCACCAACACGTCTCCCGCAGGCAGTGGCTCGGCCTCCTGTTGGGGCTGGCAGGCGTCACCCTCGTCACCACGGCCGACGCCACGGCTGGTACCGGCGCCCCCGGGTGGGCCTATCTCGTGCCCTTCCTCGGGATGTTCTCGCTCGTCGCCGCAACGTTCATCGAAGGACGCTCCCGCACACCGACGTCTCCCTCGGTGGCGATGACGGTCCACTGCACCACAAGCGCCGTCGTCTTCAGCGCTCTCGCCGCGTGCACGGGAGCCGCACAGCCGCCCGCCGAGGCCTCGTTCTGGATCGCGATCACCTGGCTCGTCGTACTGTCCACGTTCGGCGGCTACGGCATGTACTGGCTCATCCTGAGGCGCTCCGGGGTCACCAAGGTCAACACCCTCATGTTCCTCATGGCCCCCGTCACCGCACTCTGGGGAGCCCTCATGTTCGGTGAACCCTTCGGCCTGCAAACAGCCTTCGGGCTCGTGATCGGTCTCGCAGCAGTCGCCATCGTCTACCGCGGCGCCCCGCCGTGCGTCGTTCAACCGGTGGAACCGACTCCTCCTGGCCGTCCCCACCGCCGTGACCACGTCCCGTGATCGACGAGCACTGGACGCGCGCCGTCTCCGGGCCGTCCGAGGTCGCTCAGTGACGACCGGTGACGACTGCTGACGACAGTCGTCCAGGTCGACAGCCGCAGGTCACCCGATTGGATCTGTGACACTGGTACCGCCATGCCTGAGCTCGGAGAACTGGCAGTGATGCCGGGCAGGCAGCGCTCCTACCAGCACGTTTGATGTCGGCGCAGGGTCTGCTACGGGCTCCTGGGCCGTGCCTGGGCCGTGAGCCGCAGACCCACACCTGCGAGAGCGGACTCAGCTTTGAGTGAGGCGACGGCGTACCGCGTTGCCGCTCGCCGCAACGAAGCGCTCGATGGCTTCGGAGTAACGGCCCCAGCGAGCGGCGTACTGCTGACCCACAAGCGCGATCACAGCACCGGCAATGGTCGCCAACAACGTCCCCCACACATCCATGCCAGGGATTGTTCCCAGACCCCTGTCACCCGCATGCCCGTCAGGTCAGCCGTACTGCGCGGTGTCCCTGTCGGGAGACAACACCGCGTCCACCGCCTTCCGAGTCCGCTCCTGGCTCGACGGCATGAGATGCGCGTACACCCGCAGCGTCAGTCCCGGATCGGAATGGCCCAGGTACTGGCTGACTGCCTTGATGCTCTCACCGGCGTCGAGCAGCACGGACGCATAGAGGTGCCGCAGCGCATGCATACCGTGCTCACGAGCGGACTCGTGCCTGCCGTCCTCCCTGGCTTCCGCGATCAGGCCGGCCGCCGCAAGCGCGGGCTTCCATTCCTGGATGTTGAAGTTGCTTCGCCAGACGAGTCCGCTCGCGGTGTTCGTGAACAGGAGTCGGGCCGACACCTTCGGGCCGTCCGGCTTGCGCCAGGGCAGCGTGATCCCAGTCGGCTTGAAGCCGTCCATATGGGCCCGAAGTGCCTCGGCCGCCGAGGGCGGCAACGGTACGTCCTGTTCCTTGTTGCACTTCGGCGGAGCGAACACCGCCCTCCCCCGAATCAGGTTCACCTGACGGACCACCCGAATGAGGCCGCCGTCGAAGTCGAGTGCATCCTCAGCCAGTCCCACGATCTCTCCCTGACGGAGCCCGCACCCGGCTCCCACGTCCACCATGGGCCGGCAGCGCTGGGGGAGTGCAGCACGGACTGCGCGAACCTGGGCAGGCAGCCACGGCACAACACGGCGTTGCTCGGCGGCTGGCGGGCGGACGGATTTGGCGCGACGGCGTACGGGATGGGAGCCGGGCAGGGTGGTGGGAGTTGACGCGGTGTGGAGTCTGAAGGCGGCAGGTCCGCTACTCATCCAGCTATGGGACGAGTGCCAGCCGTAGGCGTTCTCAGCCCAGCGAGGCCGCGAATCCGCCGTGCTGAGCCTCTGCCGACGAAACGGTGATCTTGCCTCGGTGGGAAACCTCCACCTGGTAGAACGTCGAGCCGTCTGGAACGCCCGTCACCGCCACCCGGAAGACGCAGGCAGCCGAGTTTGGCTTGCCCGTGCCGAGCTCGCCGGTCGCTACGACCTTCCCGGCCGAGTCGTACACCGTCACCCCTGCGCCCTCTCGGATGTCGTCGTAGCCCTCGTATCCGGTGCAGTTGTGGTGAATGGCGTTCGGTCGGGCCTGTCGCGGGCGTGGCGGCCTTCTTCTGCTATACGGGTGGTTTCCGTGCGCCATCCGGTGGTCGATCAGGCGCTCCTTGGGCGGCTCTCGTACCCGGGGCGCCGACAGTGGGCGCTGCGGCAGACGCCGCAGGGTTGCGCTGACCGGCGGGGAAAGCCGGGTGGGACGGGTCAAGGGCGGCGAACCCCAGGCCAGGCGGCGACAGCCCGCCAGAGAACGGTGCCGCCCGTCCGGCCCCGGAGGAGTGTCATGTTCCGCGCGCGTCCGATCCGGTCGCTGCTGGCCGCGGCCTTCGTACTGGTGGGCTTGGCGGCAGCTTCGGCGACCGCCCAGGCCCAGGGCTCGCCCACCGACCACCGCACAGCAGTCGTCCAGGCCCACGGTTCGGCTGCCGGCCGACCCAAACCGCTGCCACCTGTGCGAGTTTGCCGGCCGACAGCCAACTGGCATCGGGCGGCCTGTCTGGCCATGCTCAATCCCAACTTCAGACCCGTCGCATCCCTGCCACCGGGCGCCACGCCGGCAGGCCTCGGCCCGTCCGACATCCGCAGTGCCTACAAGCTGTCCGGCACCAACGGCGCGCGCCGGACCGTGGCCATCACCCTCGCCTACCACAACCCCAACCTGGAAAGCGACCTGGCCGTCTACCGACGCCAGTTCCACCTCCCGCCGTGCACCACGACCAACCGCTGCCTCCGCGTGATCAACCAGAACGGCGGCACCACTCCACCGTCCGGCACCGCCCCCGAATGGGCATTCGAGTCGTCCATCGACGTGGACGCCATCAGCGCCACCTGCTCGAACTGCCACATCCTGGTCGTCGAAGCGGACGACGCCACCCCTGCCAACATGTTCACCGCAGTCGACCAAGCCGTCGCTCAAGGCGCGAAGTTCATCTCCAACAGCTGGGTCCTGCCCGAGGCCTCGTTCGAGGGCGCGTTCGACTTCCACTTCAACCACCCCGGCGTAGCCTTCACCTTCGCCTCGGGCGACAACGCAGGCGTCACGCAGTACCCAGCCGCGTCCCCCTACGTCACCGCCGTGGGCGGCACCACCCTGACCCGCGCGCAGAACCCTCGCGGCTGGGCAGAAAGCGCCTGGAACGGCACCGGATGCGGCTGTTCCCTCTTCGAACCCAAACCGGCCTTCCAGCACGACACCATCTGCACCAACCGCACCATCGCCGACGTCTCCGCCGTCGCCGACAACTTCGCGGTGTACGACACGACCCCCTTCAACGGCTCCACCGGCTGGTTCGTCGCCAACGGCACCAGCATCTCCGCCCCCCTGATGGCCGGGATGTACGCCCTGGCCGGCAACCCCACCCCCGGAACCTTCCCCAACTCCTACCCCTACGCCCACCCGCAGAACTTCTTCGACATCACAACCGGCGCTGCCGACGGCTTCGCCGCGATGCCCGGATACGACGCCCCCACCGGCATCGGCACCCCCAACGGCGTTCGCGGACTGCGCGACCCCTCGGGCGGGGGGTACGGCGCCGCCTGATCACGGCGCCTTGAGCGAGCCGGAGGAAGCCTCCGGGGATGACCGGCAGCGGCCGTCGTCTTCATACGTATGGACGGCGTGCCGAACGCCATAGCGCTGGCGGAGATCACGGCCATGCCGCACGGGATGAACCTCCCGGCCCTCAGGGCCTTCGTCAGTGGTGAGGTTGTCTGGCACTCCGCACACAACCACCAGGTGAGGGTCCGGCTCGATGAGTGGCGGGCAGCGGACGAGTGATCATTCCTGGGCCGTCTCCGGGCCGTCCGAGGTCGCTCAGTAACTACCGGTGACGACTGCTGACGACAGTCGTCCAGGTCGACAGCCGCAGGTCACCCGATTGGATCTGCGACACTGGTAGCGCCATGCCTAAGCCCGGAGAACTCACTTTCGTCGCCCCGCGCGGAGCCAAGAAGCCGCCGCGGCACCTTGCCGATCTCACTCCTGCCGAGCGCAAGGAGGCCGTCGCCGCGATCGGCGAGAAGCCGTTCCGTGCCAAGCAGCTCTCGCAGCACTACTTCGCGCGGTACGCGCACGACCCGGAGCAGTGGACCGACATCCCCGCCGGCTCGCGCGCCAAGCTGCGGGAGGCGCTGCTGCCGGACCTCATGACGGTGGTGCGGCACCTGTCGACCGACCAGGGCACCACCCGCAAGACGCTGTGGCGGCTGTTCGACGGCACCCTCGTGGAGTCGGTGCTCATGCGCTACCCGGACCGGGTGACCATGTGCATCAGCTCGCAGGCCGGCTGCGGTATGAACTGCCCGTTCTGCGCCACCGGCCAGGCCGGTCTGGACCGCAATCTGTCGACCGCCGAGATCGTGCACCAGATCGTGGACGGGATGCGGGCCCTGCGCGACGGCGAGGTCCCCGGCGGCCCCGCGCGGCTGTCGAACATCGTCTTCATGGGCATGGGCGAGCCGCTCGCCAACTACCGGCGCGTCGTCGGCGCCATCCGGGCCCTGACCGACCCCGAGCCGGACGGGCTGGGCCTGTCGCAGCGCGGGATCACCGTGTCCACCGTCGGTCTCGTCCCGGCCATCCACCGGTTCGCCGACGAGGGCTTCAAGTGCCGCCTGGCCATCTCCCTGCACGCGCCGGACGACGAGCTCCGCGACACCCTCGTACCGGTGAACACCCGGTGGAAGGTGCGCGAGGTGCTGGACGCCGGGTTCGAGTACGCGGCCAGGTCCGGGCGCCGGCTGTCCATCGAGTACGCGCTGATCCGGGACATCAACGACCAGGCGTGGCGCGGGGACCGGCTCGGGCGGCTGCTCAAGGGCAAGCCGGTGCACGTCAACCTCATCCCGCTGAACCCGACTCCGGGCTCCAAGTGGACCGCATCACGGCCCGAGGACGAGAAGGCCTTCGTCGAGGCGATCGCCGCCCACGGTGTGCCGGTCACCGTTCGGGACACCCGGGGCCAGGAGATCGACGGGGCGTGCGGGCAGCTCGCCGCCACGGAGAGGTAGCGGCCGGGCGGCCGGCACCGGGACGGGACCGGTTGTGCCACCGGGGCGGGGACGGGCGGTAGTCTGAGGCCGTCCATATATCAACATCTTCATATTCCGACAGGGGAGCGCCACAGCGCTGAGAGTGCGGCAATCGGGCCGCAGACCCTCCGAACCTCGCCCAGGTCATTCTGGGTAGGGAGATCGGTCTTCACTCGAGCTGTTGCGCCCTGCCCGGGAACCCGCGGACCCCGTCCGCCGGACCCGGGCAGGGCCGCGTCTCTTCCTGGCCAACCCCAGGAGGAAAATCCAGTGCACACCAAGACCTTCGTGGCCGTGGCCGTCGGGCTCGGCCTCGTCACGCTGTCCGCGTGCGGATCGTCGAACGGTTCCGCGGGCGGCAGCGGCGGCGACACCAAGACCGTGACCCTGGTCAGCCACGACTCGTGGGCCGTGTCGAAGAACGTCCTCAAGGAGTTCGAGAAGCAGTCCGGGTACAAGGTCAGGGTCCTCAAGGACGGCGACGCCGGACAGGCCGTCAACAAGGCCATCCTCACCAAGGACAACCCGCAGGGCGACGTCTTCTTCGGCGTCGACAACACCCTGTTGTCACGCGCCCTCGACAACGGGCTGTTCCAGCCGTACCGGGCCAAGGGGCTCGAGCAGGTCGGCGCCGCCTACCAGCTCGACGGGGCGAAGCACCGGGTCACCCCGATCGACTACGGCGACATCTGCGTCAACTACGACAAGGAGTGGTTCGGCAAGCACAAGCTGACCCCGCCGCAGTCCTTCGACGACCTGGCCAAGCCGGCGTACAAGAACCTGCTCGTCACCGAGAACGCCGCCACCTCCTCGCCCGGCCTCGGCTTCCTGCTCGGCAGCGCCGCGAAGTACGGCGACGGCGGCTGGTCCGGCTACTGGAAGAAGCTCAAGGCCAACGGCGTCAAGGTGGTCGACGGCTGGGAGCAGGCCTACAACGAGGAGTTCTCCGGCTCCGCGGGCGGCAGGAAGGCCAAGGGCGACCGCCCGCTCGTCGTCTCCTACGCCTCCTCCCCGCCCGCCGAGGTCGTCTTCGCCGACCCCCGGCCGAAGACCGCCCCGACCGGGGTCGCCACCGGCACCTGCTTCCGGCAGATCGAGTTCGCCGGGCTGCTGAGCAACGCGAAGAACGGCAAGGGCGGCAAGGCGCTCGTCAACTTCCTGATCTCCAAGAGGTTCCAGGAGGACATGCCGCTGAACATGTTCGTCTACCCGGTGGTCGGGGGCGCGAAGGTGCCCGCCGAGTTCACCCAGTACGGCCCGCCCGCCAAGGCCCCCGAGACCATGGCCCCCGGCAAGATCGCCGCCAACCGCGACCAGTGGGTCAAGTCGTGGACGTCGCTCGTACTGAAGTGACCCCGCGCGAGGGCCGTGCGCCGATGCGTACGGGGAACGCGGCGCGGTTCGGCCTGATGGCCGTGCCCGTCGCGTTCTTCGCGCTGTTCTTCGCCTACCCGGTGGCCGCGATCGTCCGGCGCGGCCTCCGGGTCGACGGCTCCTGGCGCTTCGGGCGGCTCGTGGACGTGCTCGGGCAGCCCGACATCCGGCACGTGCTGTGGTTCACCACCTGGCAGGCGTGCGCCTCCACCGCGCTCACCCTGCTGGTCGCGCTGCCCGGCGCGTACGTCTTCGCCCGCCTCGACTTCCCCGGCCGGCAGGTCCTGCGCGCCGTGGTCACCGTGCCCTTCGTGCTGCCCACGGTCGTCGTCGGCACCGCCTTCCTCGCCCTGGTCGGGCGCGGCGGGCTCCTCGACCAGATGTGGGGCGTACGGCTGGACACCACGGTCTGGGCGATCCTCCTGGCGCACGTCTTCTTCAACTACGCAGTCGTCGTACGGACCGTGGGCGGTCTGTGGGCCCAGCTCGACCCGCGGCAGGAGGAGGCCGCCCGGATGCTCGGCGCCTCACCGCTGCGGGCCTGGCGCAAGGTCACCCTGCCCGCCCTCGCGCCCGCGGTCGCCGCCGCCGCGCTCATGGTCTTCCTGTTCACCTTCACCTCCTTCGGCGTGGTGCAGATCCTCGGCGGCCCCACCTTCTCCACCCTCGAGGTGGAGATCTACCGGCAGACCTCCGAGACCTTCGACCTGTCCACCGCCGCCGTCCTCACCGTCGTCCAGTTCCTGGCGGTCGGCGCGATCCTCGCCGTGCACGCCCGGACCGTACGGCGGCGGGAGGCCGCCCTGAAGCTCGTCGACGCCTCCATGACCGCGCGCCGGCCGCGCGGGGCCGGTCAGTGGGCGCTCCTCGCGGGCGTCCTCGGCACCGTCGCCGTACTGCTTCTGCTGCCGCTGGGGGTGCTCGTGCAGCGGTCGCTGCAGGCGCCGGGCCTCGGCTACTACCGGGCGCTGACCGACGCCGACGGCGGCACCTTCCTGGTGGCACCGGTCGCCGCCATCGGCACCTCCCTGTCCTACGCGGTCGCCGCCACCGCCATCGCCGTGCTGATCGGCGCTCTCGCCGCCGCCGCGCTCACCCGCCGGGACGCCGGCCGGATCGTCCGCGGGTTCGACGCGCTGCTGATGCTGCCGCTCGGGGTGTCCGCGGTGACCGTCGGCTTCGGGTTCCTGATCGCCCTGGACGAGCCGCCGCTGGATCTGAGGTCCTCCTGGCTCCTGGTGCCGCTGGCCCAGGCCCTGGTAGGCGTCCCCTTCGTCGTACGGACGATGCTGCCGGTGCTGCGGGCGGTGGACGCGCGGCTGCGGGAGGCGGCGGCCGTGCTCGGGGCGTCGCCGTGGCGGGTGTGGCGCGAGGTGGATCTGCCGATGGTGCGCCGGGCGCTGCTGATCGCCGCCGGGTTCGCCTTCGCGGTGTCGCTCGGCGAGTTCGGGGCGACCGTGTTCATCGCGCGGCCCGACAACCCGACCCTGCCGGTCGCCGTGGCCCGGCTGCTCGCACGGCCCGGCGACCTCAACTACGGCCAGGCGATGGCCCTGTCGACGATTCTGATGGTGGTGTGCGCGGTCGCGCTGCTCGTCCTGGAGCGGCTGCGCACCGACCGGAGCGGGGAGTTCTAGATGCTGCTGAGCCTGGCCGCCGCGACCGTCCGCCTCGGCGGGCGGCCCGTCCTGGACGCCGTCGACCTCGGTGTCGCACAGCACGAGATCGTGTGCGTTCTCGGCCCCAGCGGCAGCGGCAAGTCCACGCTGCTGCGGGCGGTGGCCGGCCTGCAGCCGCTGGACTCCGGACGGGTGCTGCTCGACGGACGGGACCAGGCCGGGGTGCCCGCGCACCGGCGCGAGGTCGGGCTGATGTTCCAGGACCACCAGCTCTTCCCGCAGCGGGACGTCGGCGGCAACGTCGCGTTCGGGCTGCGGATGCGCGGCGCGGAGAAGAGCGAACGCGCGGTACGTGTGGGGGAGTTGCTGGAGCTGGTCGGGCTGCCCGGCGCCGGGTCGCGGGCGGTGTCCGCCCTCTCCGGCGGGGAGCAGCAGCGGGTGGCGCTGGCCCGGGCGCTCGCGCCCCGGCCCCGGCTGCTCATGCTCGACGAACCGCTCGGCCAGCTCGACCGCTCGCTGCGGGAGCGGCTCGTCGTCGAACTGCGTGAGCTGTTCGGCCGGTTGGGCACCACCGTGCTCGCCGTCACCCACGACCAGGGCGAGGCCTTCGCGCTCGCCGACCGGGTGGTGGTGATGCGGGACGGGCGGATCGCCCAGTCCGGCACGCCGCTCGAGGTGTGGCAGCGGCCGGCGGACGCGTTCGTGGCGCGCTTCCTCGGCTTCGACAACGTGGTCGACGCGACCGTCGGCGGCCGGGCCGCGGTCACGCCGTGGGGCAAGGTGCCCGTGCTCGAGGGCGCGCCGCAGGGCGCAGGCACCCTCCTCGTCCGGCCCGCCGGCGTCCGTCTCGTCCCCGTCGACCGGGGCCTGCGCTGCACGGTCGCCGCCCGCGCCTTCCGGGGCACCCATGTCGCGGTGCACCTCCAGCCGGACGACGCGCCCAGGCTGGAGGCGGCCTGCGCGCTGCGGCACGCGCCGGAGGTCGGGGACGAGGTCGGGGTGGAGTTCGACGCGGCCGAAATCGTGGTGCTCGGCTGATCGGCCGCCCGTAGGGTGCGGCCCATGACACGACTCGCACACGACCGCTACTGCGACGAGATCGGCCGTCAGGTCGAACTGCTGAGAACCGTGGTGACCTCCGGCGCGGACCTGTCGGCCACCGTGCCGACCTGTCCGGAGTGGTCTCTGGAGTACCTGGTACGGCACATGGGCGGCGCGCTGCGCTGGGTCGAGGCGCTGGTGCGGACCCGCGCCCGGGAGGACATCCCGGAGGAGCGGATCCCGCTCGTGCGTGGGCCCGAGGAGCAGGGCGATCCCGCGGCCCTGGACGCCTGGCTGGCCCAGAGCGGCCGGATGGTCGTCGACGCGCTGCGTGAGGCGGGACCGGACGCGCGGGTGTGGGCGTGGGCCGGGGAGCCCGACTCGGGTTTCTGGGCCCGCCGTATGACCCACGAGATCACCGTCCATCGCGCCGACGCGACGCTCGCCGCCGGGCTGCCCTACGAGGTGGCTCCCGAGGTGGCCGCCGACGCGCTCGACGAGTGGCTGGAGATCGTGGAGTGGGTGCAGCGGACGAAGCCGAACAAGGACTCCGAGGAACTGCGCGGACCGGGCCGCAGCATCCATCTGCACGCCATCGACACCGATCCCGGGCTGAACGCCGAGTGGATCGTCGAACTCACCGAGACGGGCGTCGCCTGGCGGCGCGGCCACGAGAAGGCGACGGTCGCCCTGCGCGGACCGCTCACCTCCGTGCTGCTCGCCTTCTACAGCCGACTGCCCCTGGACAGCGCCGAGTTGGACGTGATCGGTGACCGGGCCCTGCTGGAGTTCTGGCTGGAGCGGGCCACCTTCGGGTGACCGGGAACGCCGCCGGCCCGTCCCCTCCTCGACCGAGGGGACGGGCCGGCGGCGTGTGCGGGCGGGCGACGCGTCCGCCGCCCGCCGGTGCGCGTGGCGTCAGCGCCCGGCCCGCCCGCCGTTCGCCCCGCGACGGCGCAGGCCGAGGAAGACGGCACCGCCGCCGACGACGACCAGGGCCACCGCGATCCCGGCGATCAGGCCGGTGTTCGAACTCGCCCCGGTCTCGGCGAGGTTGGAGTCACCGGCCGCGGGCGACGGAGCGTTGCTCGCGGCACCGGCCGGAGCGCTGCCGCTGTGCGAACCGGACGGCGTCGTGGTGCCGGCCGCGGGCGCCGACGTGGTCGGGGAGGGCGGCCTGCTCGTGGGCGTCGAGGGGGTCGGGGACTTGCTCTCCTGCGTCGTGCAGGCCGTGGACGGGGTGGTCAGGTTCGGCGCGATGTCCGCGTCGACCAGCGCCTTCTTCTTGCCCTTGCCGGCCTTGACGTGGACGCGGTAGATGGCGTTCGGCTCCCAGTCCTCCGTGAAGGTGACCGCGGTGCCCTTGAGCGAACCGGCGACCCGCTTCTCGCCGACCTTCCTCGCGTCCGCGCCGTTGTTCTCGAGGAACACGGAGACGACCGCCGGAGTGCCGGAGGGGTCCTTGTCGGTGACGACGACGACGCCCTTGCCGCCTTCACATTTGGCCTCGGCGGAGAACTCGGTGATGTCGCAGGCGAGCGCGTTGCCCGCCGCGCCGAGCGCCAGGGCGGCGGACGCGGAGGCGACACCGAGGGCGCGCACGGTGCGTGCGCTGCGTCGGGATATGGACAAGATGGCCACTTTGCCCTTCGGGGGGATGTGCAATTGAGGGGGGTTGAAGGGGAGTTGAGGCGGCCACTAGGTGACGCCCCGGCATCCCCAGGAGCTCACAGGTGTATTGGTGGGCCCCATCAAGTGTCAATGCATATGCGCCCCGGGGGTGTTGACTTTACCTGCTTATTAACCACCCCGATGTTTCAAGGTCTTGTGGACCTCAACGCTGCACGGCCGCCGGGTCCATCCACATGACCTCCCAGGTGTGGCCGTCGAGGTCGTCGAAGGCGCGGCCGTACATGAAGCCGTGGTCCTGTGTCTGGCCCGTCGCCCGGCCGCCGGCCGCGATCGCCCGGTCGACCAGCTCGTCGACCTTCTCGCGGCTCTCGGCGCTCAGGCACAGCAGCACCTCGCTGGCCTTGGTCGAGTCGACGATCTCCTTCTGGGTGAAGGTCGCGTAGTGCTGCCTGCTGAGCAGCATCGCGACGATGGTGTCGCTGATCACGACACAGGCGCACGCCTCGGTGCTGAACTGCGGGTTGATGGTGTACCCGAGCTCCGTGAAGAACTTCCCGGACGCCTCGACGTCTTCGGTCGCCAGGTTCACGAAGATCATCTGCTGGTACATACGAGGTCTCCCATCGGGTGCGTGCCGTTCGGTGGGGTAGACCGGGGGCCCGCAAGGAACTCATCGGCGGCCGCCGACTTTTCCCGCGCCGGGTCTCCGTCCCGTCCCCGACCCGCCGCCGACCGCTCGCCGCGTGCCGCCCTCCGCGTCGGTTCAGGCGGCCAGCGGCAGGGCGGCGAGGTCGGCGACGGCCAGGGTCAGCGGGACGAACAGGCCCAGCAGGGCGGCGGCGCGCAGGGCGGCGGCCGCGCGCAGGGTCGTGGCGGGCGCGCCGAGCCGCAGCAGCGCGGCGGTGGTGCCGGCGCGGGCCTGCCGCGCCTCGACGGCCGCGATCAGGAGGGTGGCCACCGAGCAGCCCGTCACGAGCAGCGTGCCGAGCAGGGTGAGCGGTCCGAAGGCCGGTGCGCCCTCGCGGTACAGCACGATCATGGCGTACGTCCCCGAGGCCACCGCGCAGACGACGCCCAGCGGGCGGCCGATGCGGCCCGCCTCCTCCATCAGGACCCGGCCGGCCAGCAGGCGCACGGCGCCGGGGCGCACCGCCTGGAGCAGCCGCCCGATCAGATGGGTCAGGCCGGGACCCGCCAGGGCGAGGCCCAGGGCGGTCAGCAGCCAGCCGACGAGGGTGGGCGCGGTGCCCGCGGTGAGACCGCCGGGCAGGGTGGGCCCCGAAGCGGCCGGCCCGTCGCCGGGCCGCGCGAGGCCGGAGAGGGTGACGAACCGGTTCGCGTACGCCTCCACGGCCAGGCCGGCGGCGAGTACGGCGATGCCCCAGGGGAGGCCGGCGGGGGGCCGGCGCGGGGCCGGGGGGCGGTGCGGGTCCGGGTCGTCGTGCTCCGCACCGGTGAGCGTGCCGGCCCAGTCGTCCGGCGACACGGGGGAGTCGTCGGCCGCGGGGGAGCCGTCCGCGGCGGCGGGCAGTCCGGCCGCACGGCCCTCGGCCGCCGGAGCGCCCGCCGCCGCGACGACCCGTGCCGCCTTGCCGGTACGACCGCCGGCGGAGGGCGCGGACGGTGCGGAGGTCGCGCAGGGCGCGGCCGGGTCGGCGCCCGCGGCTCCGGACGCGCCCGTCCCGCCCCTCAGCCGGGCCCCGAACCGTCCGTACGCCCCGAACGTCTCCCGCGCCCCCGCCCGCCCGTACGCCCCGAACCGGCCGAACCCGCGGGCCGGGACCCGTGCCCCGGCCGCCCGCCCGCGCTCGCGCGGCCGCAGCACCAGGGCAGCCGCCACCGACGCGAGCGCGGGAACCAGCATCAGCAGGGTGAGCACGGCCGGGACCGGCAGCGGCTGGTGCGCGGCGAGGAACTCCTGCGCCGCGCCGCCGAAGGACAGCGCGGTGAGGTCGCCGCGCAGGAGCACGAAGCCCAGCAGCGCGAGCAGCGAGCCGAGCGTGCAGGACAGGGCCGTCGTGGCCGCCGAGACGGCCATCAGACGGCCGGGGCCGAGGCCCAGCGCGGACAGGCCGGGGCGGGGCCGGGTGCCCGGGTCGGTGCGGGCGACCGCCACCGCGAGGTGGACCGTGGCGGCCAGCGGCACCGCGCACCAGGACAGCCGCAGCGCGGCGGCGGCGGAGTGCTCGGGCCGGCCGAGCGCGTAGCCGAGGGTGCACAGCAGGAGGAAGCCCGTGCCCGCCGACGCCGCCGCGACCGTCAGACGGCGCAGCTGGACGGCCGGGCGGGCGGCGCGGGTCAGACGGAGAGCGAGCACGCCGCCCTGCCCTCCGTCTCGCCGACGGGCGGCAGGTGCACGGTCCTCACGCACCGCCCGTCGAGCAGCGCCACCGTGCGGTCGGCGAGGGCCGCGGTCTCCGTGTCGTGCGTGGCGAGCACGACCGTGATGCCGTGCGAACGGGCCGCCGTGGTGAGCGTGCGCAGCACATGGGCGCGGTCGGCCCGGTGCAGCGGCGCGGTGGGCTCGTCGGCGAACAGCACCGTCGGCGCGGGCGCGAGCGCGCGGGCGATGCACACGCGCTGCCGCTCGGCCTGGCGCAGCTGGTGCGGGCGCCGGCGGGTGAGCTCCCCGACGTCGAGGCGCTCCAGCCACTCCAGCGCGGCCGTCTTGGCGCGGCGCCGGCTGGTGCCGCGCAGCATCAGGGGCAGCGCCGTGTTCTCCCAGACGTTCAGCTCCGGGACGAGCACGGGGGACGGGTCGATCCAGCCGAACCGGTCGCGGCGCATCCGCTCCCGGGTCAGCGGGCCCATGGTGTGCACGGGCGTGCTGTTGAACCAGACCTCGCCGCGCTGCGCGGGCACCAGTCCCGACAGGCAGTGCAGCAGGGTCGTCTTGCCGCTGCCGTTCGGGCCGCTCACGGCGAGGATCTCGCCCTGACGGACGCCGAGCGAGACACCGCTGAGCGCGGGCGAGCCGTCGTCGTGGGTGAAGTGCAGGGCGCGTGCCCAGAGCACGTCGTTGTCCGGCGGGGCCACCACCATGGCGTACACCTCGGTTCACATCGGAAATGCCGTGCGGGATCCGCGATTTCCCCCGTCCGGGGGAACGAAGGCGAAGCCGGTCGGTCACTGGCACGCTAGGCAGCCGAGGGCGGGAGGCCGGACAGTACGCGGCCCCGGGCCGCCGTTTCTCACTCGAACGGACGGCACCGGGGCCGGAGATGATCATCTGATCGGAGGTATGTGCCTCGCGTGATCGCCGGGTGCGGTGGTGGGGCCGCCCCGCGTCACAGCTTGGTCCAGGCCTCCGTCAGCGTGGCGCGCAGGATCTGCTCGATCTCGTCGAAGGTCTCCTGGTTGGAGATCAGCGGCGGGGCGAGCTGGACGACCGGGTCGCCGCGGTCGTCGGCACGGCAGTACAGGCCGTTGTCGAACAGGGCCTTGGAGAGGAAGCCGTAGAGGACGCGCTCGGTCTCCTCCTCGTTGAAGGACTCCTTGGTGTTCTTGTCCTTCACCAGCTCGATGCCGTAGAAGAAGCCGTTGCCGCGGACGTCGCCGACGATCGGCAGGTCGTGCAGCTTCTCCAGGGTCGAGCGGAACGCGGCCTCGTTGTCCAGCACGTGCTGGTTCAGGCCCTCGCGCTCGAACAGGTCGAGGTTGGCCAGGCCCACCGCGGCCGAGACCGGGTGGCCGCCGAAGGTGTAGCCGTGCAGGAAGGTGTTGTCGCCCTTGTAGAACGGCTCGGCGAGGCGGTCGGAGACGATGCAGGCGCCGATCGGGGAGTAGCCCGAGGTCATGCCCTTGGCGCAGGTGATCATGTCCGGGACGTAGCCGAACTTGTCGCAGGCGAACATCGTGCCGAGCCGGCCGAAGGCGCAGATGACCTCGTCCGACACCAGCAGCACGTCGTACTTGTCGCAGATCTCGCGGACCCGCTGGAAGTAGCCGGGCGGCGGCGGGAAGCAGCCGCCGGCGTTCTGCACCGGCTCCAGGAAGACCGCGGCGACCGTGTCCGGGCCCTCGAAGAGGATCTGCTGCTCTATCTGGTCGGCGGCCCAGCGGCCGAAGGCCTCCGGGTCGTCGCCGAAGATCGGGGCGCGGTAGATGTTGGTGTTCGGGACCTTGTGCGCGCCCGGCACCAGCGGCTCGAAGGGGGCCTTCAGGCCCGGCAGGCCGGTGATGGACAGCGCGCCCTGCGGGGTGCCGTGGTAGGCGACCGCGCGGGAGATTACCTTGTACTTGGTGGGCTTGCCGGTCAGCTTGAAGTACTGCTTGGCGAGCTTCCAGGCGGTCTCCACCGCCTCACCGCCGCCGGTGGTGAAGAAGACCTTGTTGAGGTCGCCCGGCGCGTGGTGCGCGAGACGCTCGGCCAGTTCCACGGCCTTGGGGTGGGCGTAGGACCACACCGGGAAGAACGCCAGCTCCTGCGCCTGCTTGAAGGCGGTCTCGGCCAGCTCCGTGCGGCCGTGCCCGGCCTGGACCACGAACAGACCCGCGAGACCGTCCAGGTAGCGCTTGCCCTTGTCGTCGTAGATGTGCGTGCCCTCGCCGCGCACGATCGTCGGCACGGGGGAGTTCTCGTACGAGGACATGCGGGTGAAGTGCATCCACAGGTGCTCGTAGGCGGATCGGCTGAGGTCCTTGCTCACGGTTATCGGGTTCCCCACATGTAGGTCTGCTTCTTGAGCTTGAGGTAGACGAAGCTCTCGGTGGAGCGCACACCGGGCATGGCCCGGATGCGTTTGTTGATGACGTCCAGCAGGTGGTCGTCGTCCTCGCAGACGATCTCCGCGAGGATGTCGAACGAGCCCGCGGTCATCACCACGTACTCGACTTCCGACATGGCGGTCAGCGCGTCCGCGACGGCCTCCACGTCGCCCTGGACGTTGACCCCGACCATCGCCTGCCGGCGGAAGCCCACGGTGAGCGGGTCCGTGACGGCGACGATCTGCATCACGCCCTGGTCGAGCAGCTTCTGGACGCGCTGGCGCACGGCCGCCTCGGACAGGCCGACGGCCTTGCCGATCGCGGCATACGGCCGGCGGCCGTCCTCCTGGAGCTGCTCGATGATGGCGAGGGAGACGGCGTCCAGGTGGGGGCTGCCGTTCCTGGACTCGCGGAGGTCCCTCTGGTCTGCGCTTCGACTGGCCACGACCTCACTGTGCACGACGTCTCGACAGTTCCGCAAGGCCGTACCGATGAAATTCGTTGTTTACGAGAGTGAGGCCTGCGGATTTCGCAGCAGTGGCGGGATCAGGGGTGTTGAAAACGTCGGCCTCCCGGCTAGGGTGGGCATGTCTCAGTGCGTGGACACCCCCAGGGTCCGCCCTGAGACCTTCGAAAGCAGCCAAGACCTGACAGGAGGGCCGGCAGTGAGCACCGAGCTGCGTCGTCTGCGCAACTACATCGACGGTGAGTTCCGGGACGCCGCCGACGGACGGACCACCGAGGTGGTCAACCCCGCGACGGGCGAGGCGTACGCGACCGCGCCGCTGTCCGGGCAGGCGGACGTGGACGCCGCCATGGCGGCCGCCGCCGCGGCCTTCCCGGCCTGGCGCGACACCACTCCCGCCGAGCGCCAGAAGGCCCTTCTGAAGATCGCGGACGCCTTCGAGGAGCGCGCCGAGGAGCTCATCGCGGCCGAGGTGGAGAACACCGGCAAGCCGATCGGGCTGACGCGGGACGAGGAGATCCCGCCGATGGTCGACCAGATCCGCTTCTTCGCGGGCGCGGCGCGCATGCTCGAGGGCCGCTCGGCCGGCGAGTACATGGAGGGGCTGACCTCCATCGTCCGCCGTGAGCCGGTCGGCGTCTGCGCCCAGGTCGCGCCGTGGAACTACCCGATGATGATGGCCGTGTGGAAGTTCGCCCCGGCGATCGCCGCGGGCAACGCGGTCGTCCTGAAGCCGTCGGACACCACCCCGGCCTCCACCGTCCTGATCGCCGACATCATCGGCTCGATCCTGCCCAAGGGCGTCTTCAACGTCATCTGCGGCGACCGCGACACCGGCCGTCTGATGGTCGAGCACCCGACCCCGGCGATGGCGTCCATCACCGGCTCCGTGCGCGCAGGCATGTCGGTCGCCGAGTCCGCCTCCAAGGACCTCAAGCGCGTCCACCTGGAGCTGGGCGGCAAGGCCCCGGTCGTGGTGTTCGAGGACACCGACATCCCCAAGGCGGTCGAGGACATCTCGGTCGCGGGCTTCTTCAACGCCGGCCAGGACTGCACGGCGGCCACCCGCGTGCTCGTCCACGAGTCCATCCACGACGAGTTCGTCTCCGCGCTGGCCAAGGCCGCCGCGGAGACCAGGACGGGGCAGCCGGACGACGAGGACGTCCTCTTCGGCCCGCTCAACAACCCCAACCAGCTCAAGCAGGTCGCGGGCTTCATCGAGCGCCTCCCCGCGCACGCCAAGGTCGAGGCCGGCGGCCACCAGGTCGGCGACAAGGGCTACTTCTTCGCCCCGACCGTCGTCTCGGGCCTGAACCAGGACGACGAGATCGTCCAGAAGGAGGTCTTCGGCCCGGTCATCACCGTGCAGTCCTTCACCGACGAGGACCAGGCCGTCGAGTACGCCAACGGCGTCGAGTACGCGCTGGCCTCCTCGGTGTGGACCAAGGACCACGCCCGCGCCATGCGGATGTCCAAGAAGCTCGACTTCGGCTGTGTGTGGATCAACACCCACATCCCGCTTGTCGCCGAGATGCCGCACGGCGGGTTCAAGAAGTCCGGTTACGGCAAGGACCTGTCGGGCTACGGCTTCGAGGACTACACCCGCATCAAGCACGTGATGACGTCACTGGACGCGTGACCGGCCCGGCGGGCACCGCCCGCCGGACGACGTGGCCCCGGACGGAGGACGGACCGTCCGGGGCCGTGTAGTGTCCCGAAAAACATTGCCCACGAGGTAACTAGTAGTGACGTGGGAGGCAGTTCCCTGTAACGTGCCTCGCACACTTTCGGCCTGCTGGCCGATATGCGACCAGGGACCGTGATGCAGGAACCTTTCACTCTGCCCGCACATGCCCCGCAGGAGGCGGCGGCCGTCGATGCTCCGGCATGGCATGTCCCGGACATGAACGCGGCCGGGTACGGCAGGGCGTTCGCACGCCATCTGGTGCTGCTGGCGATGCTGCCCGCCGGGCTGGTCACCGCCACCGGAGCCGTGGCCGCCGCTCTCCTGTACACCGCGGGCGTGGGCCACGTCGACCGGGCCGCCTTCTGGGGGCTGGTCACGGGCACGCTGGTGATCGTGTGCGCGATCCTCCTCGGCGCCGGGCTCTCCGCCGCCGCGAAGGCCCGCACCCTGGAACGCCGTTACACCGAGGTGAGCGGCTTCGCGGCCCGCGGCCAGGCCGAGCTGGCGCGGTTGCGCACGGAACTCCGGCGCGGCCAGGAGCTGCTGGAGCGGCGGCGGCTCCAGGGCGCCCCGGTGCCGGACCGGGCGGCGGACGCGCTGGACCGGGCCGGCGAGGCGCTGGACCGGCTCGGCGGAGAGGCCGCGTCCGGACGGGTGCTGGACCGGCTCGGCGAAGGGGCCGCGTCCGGCCCGCGCGCCGCGGAGACGGCCGCGCGGGAGGCGGCACAACGGCCGGACGGCGGCGAGCACTTCGAGGTCTTCGCCAACATGGCCCGCCGGCTCGAGTCGCTGGTGCACCGCGAGATCGGGCTGCTGGACGACCTGGAGAACGAGGTCGAGGACCCGGCCCTGCTGAAGGGCCTGTTCCGGGTGGACCACCTGGCCACCCGCATCCGCCGCTACGCCGAGAACCTGGCCGTGCTCGGCGGGGCCGTCTCCCACCGCCTGTGGACCCAGCCGGTCGGCATGGCCGACGTGATGCGCTCCGCGGCCGCCGAGATCGAGCAGTACGCGCGGGTCAAGATGGTCCCCCCGGTGGAGGGGACGGTGCGCGGGCACGCCGTGGTGGACGTGGTCCACCTGCTGGCCGAACTGGTCGAGAACGCCACGGTGTTCTCCCCTCCCCACACCCAGGTGCTGCTGCGCGCCGAGCACGTCACCGCCGGGCTCGCGATCGAGGTCGAGGACCGCGGCCTGGGCATGGACTCCGCCGAGCGCAATCGCATGAACTCCCTGCTCGGCTCGCCCGACGCGGTCACGCTCGGCGAACTGCTCACCGACGGCCGGATCGGCCTCTACGTGGTCTCCGCGCTCGCCCGGCGGCACGGCATCGCCGTACGGCTGCAGAACAACGTCTACGGCGGTACTCAGGCGGTCGTCGTGCTGCCGCACGAGCTGCTGGGCGGACCGGAGGAGACGCCGGAACCGGAGCGGCAGCCGTCGGAGGCCGGCACCCCGGACCCGCACGGCCGGACGCCCCCACCCGCCCACGGCCGCGCGGCGGACGCGGCGGGTGCGGCGGAGCGGGTACGGGAGACCGTCGCGCTCGCCGCACGGACCTCGTCCTCCGCACCGCGGGCGGGATCCCCGCAGTCCGCCGCCGATCCCGCCGTTACCGACGGCCATGAGGCCCCCGACTCCGAGATGCCCGCGCCGGAGGCCGCACGTCCGTCGCTGCCCAGGCGCCGCCGTCAGGAGCACCTCGCCCCCGAACTGCGGCACGCCCCGCCCACGGACGCGGCGGCCGAGGAGGCCGACCACGACCCGGGTCTGATGGCCGCCTTCCGGACCGGCGTCCGCCGGGCCGAGGAAACCGAGCAGGCCGAGGAAGCCGGGCCGGCGAAAGCGCCGGTGGCAGCCCCGGACCCGGCCGGCTAGCAGTTACACGTCACTGAGGAGAAGTACGCGATCGTGGTGAGCGAAGACCTTTCCTGGCTGTTGACCGGCCTTCTGCAGCGTGTCCCGCACACGCGCAGCGCACTGCTGTTGTCCTCGGACGGTCTGGTGATGGCCCAGGACGGACTGGACAAGGACGCGGCGGACCACCTGGCGGCCCTGTCCAGCGGGCTCTACTCGCTGGCCCGCAGCGCCGGCAAACGTTTCGACGACGGCGGCGACGTCCGGCAGATCGTCACCGAACTCAGCAACTCGCTGCTCTTCGTCTCCGCCGCCGGGCAGGGCGCCCTGCTGGCGGTGCTGGCCGGGCACGAGGCGGACGTGGCGGTGCTGGGCTACGAGATGACCATGATGGTCAAGGGTGTCCGCCGCCACCTGGGAGCCTCCCCGCGCCAGTCGGTGGGGCAGTGAGGGATGCCGGACGACCCGGGTGGAGCCCACCGGCCGCTGCTGGACGACGCCGTCGGACGGATGGTCCGGCCGTACACCGTCAGCGAGGGACGCACCCGGCCCACCTGTCACTTCGACCTGATGACCATGGTGGTGGCCACCGGCGCGACGCTCCGCGGCACCCTGGGACTGGATCACGCCCGGGTGCTGGAGCTGTGCCGGGCGCCGGTGGCGGTCGCTGAGATCGCGGGGCGCACCCGGATGCCGGCGACGGTGATCAAAGTGCTGCTGTCCGACCTGGTCGAGCGGGGCGCGGTCGTCGCACGGCCCTTCAACCTGGCAACCGACGGGTCGACTTCGGCCCCCGATCTGGATCTATTGGAGGCCTTGCGGGATGGGCTCCTCAAACTACTCTGAGGCACCCGGCGCCGACTCCCTTCCGACGGGGATCAAAATCCTGGTCGCCGGCGGCTTCGGGGTGGGCAAGACCACGTTCGTGGGAGCGGTGAGCGAGATCGAGCCGCTGAACACGGAGGAGCTGCTGACCGAGATCAGCGCCGCCACGGACCGGCTCGACGGGGTGGAGAGGAAGGCCACCACCACGGTGGCCATGGACTTCGGCCGGATCACCCTCGGCCCCGAGCACGTGCTCTATCTGTTCGGCACGCCCGGTCAGGAGCGCTTCTGGTTCCTGTGGAACGAGCTGTCGGCCGGTGCGCTCGGCGCGGTCGTCCTCGCCGACACCCGCCGTCTGGAGCACTGCTTCCCGGCGGTCGACTTCTTCGAGTCACGGGGTATCCCCTTCGTCGTCGCGGTCAACGAGTTCGACGGGGCGCACCCCTACGAGCCGGAAGAGGTGCGGGCGGCGCTCGACCTCAAGCCCGAGGTGCCGGTGGTGCTGTGCGACGCCCGCCTGTCCAGCTCGGGCGTCCGGGTCCTGCTTTCACTCGTGCAGCATCTGATCACTTCAAGGAGTTCCCATGGCATCGAGGGCGCCCCACACCCCCTTCGGCGCGGAGACCGGGATCGCCGTGCGTCACCTGCTCCTGCCCCCGCAGGATCCTGAGGCGGCGGCCCGGTCCGCCCGGCTTCGGGAACTGGGCATCGGGGACAGACCGGTCCCGGAGTTCGACGAGTTCGCGCGGGAACTGGCCCGGCGCACCGGGGGGTGCTACGCGGGGGTCAACTTCTTCCTCGACGAGAACCGCCAGTACTTCGCGGGCCTGTACAGCGCGGCCTCGGACACCACCGTCGAGCTGGAGTCCCCGCTGCTGGAGGAGCCCGTCCCGGGCCGGGTGATGCCGCGCGACTTCGACATCGGCTTCTGCCCGCACGTGGTCCGGCGGCGCAAGGCCCTGGTGCTGGACGACGTCCGCGACTTCCCGCGCTTCGCCGGGAACCACGTCGTCGACGCCATCGGGATCCACTCCTACCTGGGCGCCCCGCTGATCGACAACACGGGCATGGTGCTGGGCACGGTCTGCGTGGTCGACCAGGACCCGCGTGCCTGGGGGCAGCAGGGCCTGGAGACCATCAAGTCGATGGCGGCCGAACTCGTGGAGCGCATCGAACGGCCGGGGCCGGGCCGCTGACAGCCGCGGGCACCGCCCGGTGCCCGCGGACGCACCGCGCCGGCGTCACCCGCACCCCGAGGCACCCCCACCGTCGGGACGTCCGTGCGGCCAGGCACCTCGCAGAGCGGCTTCGGCGGTGGTGGAGGTCATGGCGACTCCCACTGCTGTCGTGCCCCCTCCACTTGCCCTCTCACCCTCCGGTACGGGCGGCTGCTCCCGCCGGATCGCGCCTGCGGGCACCCGGGCCCCGGCGCGTTCCCGTGGTGGCTGAATTCGGTCTCTCCGGGCCGGCGGCCGTCGCTATCCTCGGCCCGTGTGACACACGCATCGAGTGGTGAACGACCGGGCCCCGCCGTCACGTTGGGGCTGCTGGCGGCCTGGGCCCTGCACGACGCCGAGGAGTTGGCCCTGCTGCCGGGGTGGCTGCGCCGGAACGCGCCCGTGCTGCGGGAGCGGTTCCCGAGAGTGCCGGACGCGGTGTGGCGGCGGGCCGAGTCGCTCGACGCACGCGAATTCACCGTGGCCGTAGGCGTGATGGCCGCGATCGTCGCCGCCGCCTCGGCCGCGGGCCACGCGACCGGCGGACGCTCGGCCGGTTACCAGGCCGCGCTGAACGGCTTCGGACTGCACGGCCTGGTGCACCTGGCCCAGGCGGCCGCCGTACGCGGCTACACCCCGGGGTCGGCGACCTCCTTCGTCCTGGTCGTCCCCTTCACCCTCTGGGCGCGCGGCCGGCTGCGCCGTGCCGGCGTCCTGCGCCCCACCCGCCCGAGGGACCTGGCCGTCGGCCTGGGCCTGGCGGCCGCGGCCACGGTCGCGTCGCACGCGGCGGCGCGCAGGCTTCCGGCCCGTCGGCTCCCGGGTGGGCGGGGCAACTTTTGAACGTGTTCAATCGAGGAGTACGCTCCTGCCATGAGCGACAGAGCCGCCCTCCTCAAGGGCATCCGCGCCTGGCTGGTTGTCTTCGTCGTGTGCCTGGTACTGAGCGGAGCCACCGCCTTCCCGTTGGTCCACGAACTGCGCGGGGTCGAGAGCCTGTTGCGGTCCCTGTCCGTGCCGGAGCACCTGCCGGGGCTCATGGAGTGGATCGAGCGCGTACGGCGCGGACTCGACGCCACCGACGCCGAGTACCCCTTCGTGCTGTACGGCACGGACTGGCTGGCCTTCGCGCACCTCGTCATCGCGGTCGCCTTCTACGGCCCCTACCGTGACCCGGTCCGCAACATCTGGGTCGTCGAGTTCGGGATGATCGCCTGTGCCGGAATCGTCCCGCTCGCGCTGATCTGCGGGCCGATTCGCGGCATCCCCTTCTGGTGGTCGGTCGTCGACATGTCGTTCGGGGTCTTCGGGATCGTCCCGCTGCACGTCGTGCGGAAGAAGATCAAGCGGTTGGAGGCACTGACCGCCCCTCCGGCGACCGCCGCGGTGGCCGTCAGCGGTTGAAGGCCGGGTAGGCGAAGCGCTGGGCGACGGCCAGGCCGTCGCCTTTGGCGTCGGTGGAGTTGACGTCGTAGACCAGCGTGCGGGACAGGTCCCGGGTCGCGGCGATCGCCGTGGCGTACCCGGGGCGCGACCCCGTCTTTCCCCAGATCACGCGGCCGTTCAGCTCGAACCGCTCCAGCGCCGCGGCATAGCGCGCCCCAGGGATGTCGGGGAGGGTGAACATCTCCCGCAGTTGCGGCGCGGGCACCACACGGCCGCGGAACAGGGCCACCAGCAGGCGTTCGAGGTCGGCTGTGGTCGAGATCAGGTCGCCGGCCGCCCACCGGTCCGACATGTTCCAGTCGGTGACGTCGACCAGCCGGCCGTCGATCCAGTCGTACCCCCGGTTGTGCGGACCGTGGACGCGGGGGTCGGTGCCGGCGGGAAACGAGGTGGCGCGCATCCCGAGTGGCCGGAAGATCCGCACCTGGGCCTGGTGCGCGTAGGAGTCGCCGGTCACCTTCTCGATCAGCATCCCGAGGACGGTGTAGTGGATGTTGTCGTACGTCTGCCGCGTTCCGGGCGCGTACGCCGGGCCCTTGGCGACGGCGCCCGCCACGACCTGGCGGGGTGTCAGCGTCTCGAAGCGGTGCGGGTACCCCTCCTCGACCGTCTCGCCGAGGGACGGCCCCGACTGCAGACCGCTGGTGTAGTTCAGCAACTGCCGTACGGTGACGGGCCGGAACTCCTCGGTGAGCAGGCCGGGCAGATACCGCTGCACCGTGCCGTCGAGGTCGACGCGCTTCTCCGCGGCCAGTTGCAGCACGATCGCCGCGGTCACCACCTTCGTCACTGAACCTGCCCGGAACCGCCCGTTCTCGAGGGCGGGCGCGCCGGTGCGCACGTCCCGCACCCCGGCGGTCCCGCGCCAGCGGCCGTCGCCGCCGACGCGGATGAGGGCGGCGGTGGCGTCCTGGTCGGGCAGCCCGGCGATCGCTGCGGAGAGGGCCTCGGTGTCCGGTCCGGTCGCCGTGCCGCTCACGGGAGTCCTGGCCGTCCCGTGCGGGGAGGCCGCCGCACCTGCCTCCGTGGCGGGTGCGGCGAAGGCCGGGGCGGAGGCCAGAGGCCCGGCGGCGGTCAGGGCGAGGACGAGGGCGGCGGCGGTCAGGGCCGTGGTACGGGCGCGCATCGGCTGCTCCTTGGGAGGTCCGAGTGGTCCGAATGGCTGTCGATGATCATCCTCGGCGTCTGCGCGTCCCCGCGGATCGTCGGCGAGGAGGGCGCCGGTCCCCGAGACAGCCCCCATGAACCCCCTTACACGGCATGGGTGTTGTCGGGGGCCGCCCCCTACGGGCCCCCGCCCGTCGCCGTTCCCACGGCCGTCCCCACGGCCGCCGCCGTCGGCGGGCCGCCGGCGGGCGCCCCGCTACTCCCGCTCCCGCCCGGCGTCGCCCTCGCGCAGGGTGCACAGCAGGTCGATGCGGTTCGTCGTGATCGAGTCGACGCCGGCGTCGAGGAGGCGGCGCAGGGAGCGGCGGGTGTCGGGGGTCCAGGCCGACAGCAGGTAGCCGTCGCGGTGGACCCGGGCCGCGAGGGCCCGGGTCACCAGGGCGAAGCGGTAGTTCAGCCAGCGCGGCCGGACCGCGTCCAGCAGCCCGGCCCGCGGCGGGGCGAGGGTCGTCCAGGTGAGGGCGATCTCCGCCGACCGGTCGGCCGCGCGGACCGCGAGCATCGCCTCGGCGCCCGCGCAGTAGTACACCCGGTCCCCCGCTCCGCACGCGTGGACCATGTCGACGATCCGCCGCACCGCCCGCGGGCCCGGCGCGCCGGGCAGGTCGATCATGACGCGGCTGCCGTCCGTCGCGCCGAGCGCGTCCTCCAGCGTCGGCACCCGGGTGGCGGTCAGCCCGCGCACCTCGTCCGCCGACAGCGCCCGCAGCGGCCGGTTGTGCTCCCACAGCCGCTTCAGCGTCTCGTCGTGCAGCAGCACGGGCACGCCGTCCCGGGTGAGCCGTACGTCGATCTCCACCGCGTCCGCACCTTGGTCGAGCGCGGAACGCAGCGAGTCGATCGTGTTCTCACGGAAGCGGTAGGGGTCGCCGCGGTGGCCCACGGCTGTCACGGTCTGCATGACCCCATTGTGGCCGGGGTCAGGTGGCGGCCGGGGTCAGGGCGCGAGCCAGGCCGAGGTGTAGGTGTCGATCTCCTGCTCGATACGGGCCTTGCCGGGCTGGTCGAGGAAGGACGCGCGCACGGCGTTCTTGGCGAGCTCGGCCAGGCCCCGCTCGTCGAGGTCGAGCAGGCGGGCGGCCACCGCGTACTCGTTGTTGAGGTCGGTGCCGAACATCGGCGGGTCGTCGGAGTTGACGGTCACCAGCACCCCGGCGCGCGCGAACTCCTTGATCGGGTGCTCGTCGAGGGTGCGGACCGCGCGGGTGGCGATGTTGGAGGTGGGGCACACCTCCAGCGCGATCCCGTGCTCGGCGAGGTGCGCCAGCAGCTTCGGGTCCCGCGCGGAGCTGGTGCCGTGGCCGATGCGTTCGGCGCGCAGCTCGGTGAGGGCGTCCCACACGGTCTCCGGGCCGGTGGTCTCGCCCGCGTGCGGGACGGACCGCAGCCCGGCGGCGATCGCCCGGTCGAAGTACGGCTTGAACTGCGGCCGCGGTACGCCGATCTCCGGGCCGCCGAGGCCGAAGGAGACCAGTCCCTCGGGGCGCAGCCGGTCGTCGGTGGCGAGCCGGGTGGTCTCCTCGGCCGCCTCCGAGCCGGCCTCGCCCGGGATGTCGAAGCACCAGCGCAGCACGGTCCCCAGCTCGGACTCGGCCGCCTTGCGGGCGTCCTCGATCGCCTCCATGAAGGCCGTCTCGTCGATGCCGCGGCGGGTGGACGAGAACGGCGTGATCGTCAGCTCGGCGTAGCGCACCTGCTGACGGGCCAGCTCGCGGGCCACCTCGTACGTCAGCAGCCGCACGTCCTCCGGGGTGCGGACGAGGTCGACGACGGACAGGTACACCTCGATGAAGTGGGCGAAGTCCGTGAACGTGAAGTAGTCGGCCAGGGCCTCGGGGTCGGTGGGCACCCTGGAGTCGGGGTGGCGGGCGGCCAGCTCGGAGACGATCCGGGGAGAGGCGGAGCCGACGTGGTGCACGTGCAGCTCGGCCTTGGGCAGTCCGGCGATGAAGGCGTGCAGGTCGCGGGGTGTGCGCTGGTCGGTCAAGGGATCCCTCCCCGGGAAGGCGCCGCGGGCCACCGGGGCGCGGCGCGGGTGATCGGCTGATCAAACGGCACCGCACATCGTAGGCGCCCACCGCCGGGGGAGCGGGGGCCGGTCACCGGGCAGGCATGGGGTGAGCGATCGATGAGCGATCGGTGAGCGATCGAGTGCGCCCGCGTGCGGCGGGCAAAGACCTCGTCCGGGGGCCCTCGTCCGGGGGTCTTCGTCCGGGTGCGGGGCCTTCGTCCCGGGGAGACGGAGCCTGCCTCCGGGAGGCGCTGCCCCGTCCCTCCCGGGAGGCGTGGCCCGTCCGTTCTGGGTGTCGTGGCGAGGCCGTAGCATGGCGGGACGATCGAGCGAGGGGGACGGCGGGACATGACGGACGGAACGCGGCCGGGCGGGGGCGCCGGGGCCGACCACAACCCCTGGGCCCCGCCGGAGAACGGACCCTCGCTGGAGAAACGGCCACAGCCGCAGCCGCCCGCGGCCGGGCCGTGGGCCCCGCACCAGCAGGCTTCCGTGCCCGCGCAGGGCCAGCAGCCCCCGGCGCAGGTCGGGACGCCGCCCGCGTGGCCTCCGGCGTCCGGGCAGCCGCCCCAGTCCGGGCAGCCTTCCTACCCGCCGCCGTCCGTGCACGACCAGGCCACGATGGTCTCGATGCCGGCCGCCGGGACCACCCCGCCCGCCCCGTCCGCCTTCGCGGCCCCCGGTGGCGAGTCCCCGATACCGCCGCCGCCCCTCGCGCCCTCCGGCCCCGCCGCCCCCGGCGGCTACGGCTACCCCGCCTATCCCGGCTACGGCTGGCCCGGCGTGCCCATGGCCCCGCAGAACGGGATCGGCACCGCGGCCATGGTGCTCGGCATCCTGTCCTGCTGCCTCTTCTGCCTGTACGGCGTGGTCTCGGTCGTGCTCGGCATCCTCGCCATCGTCTTCGGCGTCAAGGGCCGCCGAAAGGCCGACCGGGGCGAGGCCACCAACCCCGGCCAGGCCCAGGCCGGCCTGATCACGGGCATCATCGGCATCCTGCTCGGCATCGCGATGATCGTCCTCATCGCCGTCGGCATCACCAAGGCCATCAACGAAAGGAACGCGGACTCGGACCCGTCCTACGGCGCGCAGCGCCCGGCCGCCACCGCCTTGGCCGACCGCTGAGCCCAGTACCACGGCTGAGCCCAGTACCACGGCTGAGCCCAGCACCACGGCTGAGCCCGGCGCCCGGGAACCCCGCCGGAACGAGGGGAACCAGGAGTACGGCGCGTCAGCCGACGCAGCCGGGCACAGCGCCGGCCGGGGCGCAGTTGTCGGGAGTGTTGTCGCGCACGACGGACCGCAGCAGGTCCACGCTGCCGTCGGCGAGGTAGATGCCGCCCCCGCTGCCCGGGCCGCCGTTCGCGGTGTTGCGCTCGACCCGCGACCCCTCCAGCGTCACCGTGCCGCTGGAGACGTAGAGGCCACCGCCCTGGACGCCGGCGGTGTTGTCCGCCACCCAGGTGCGGGTGAGACGGGTCGTGCCGTCCGCGTCGTTCCGGATGCCTCCGCCGTAAGGGGCTGCGTTGCCGTACACGGCGGACTCGGAGACGGTCAGGGTGCCGTTGTAGTTCGTGAGGCCGCCGCCCCCGTAGGTCGTGGTCGCCGTGTTGTCGTGAACCGACGAGCGGCTCACCGTCGCGGCGTTGCCCACGTAGTTGAAGATGCCGCCGCCGCTGCTGCCGGAGTTGCCGTACGCCGAGGAGTTGCGGACTGTCACCGTGCCGTTGTTGTTGATGCCGCCGCCGGCGTTCCTCGCCGAGTTGTCGCGCAGCACGGAGGTGCTGATCGTCAGGGTGCCCTGGTTGTGGATGCCGCCGCCGTTGCCGTGGTCGGGTTCCGACGGGTTCTAAGCGGCGCTGAGCCGTTCCCGTGCCTGCATCAGTGCGAAGCCCAGCAGGTTGGGGCCCCGCCACTGCTCCGGATCGGCAGCCCGCTCGTCGTCCGCGGCCAGCCCGATGCCCCACACCCGGTCCACGGGGCTGGCCTCGACGAGCACGCGGTCGCCGGTGTCCAGCAGGAACGCCCGCAGTTCGGGGTGCGCGGCGAACTTGTGCACGCTGCCCTCGGCCACGACCCGGAACCGCTCGCGCTCCCATGTCGACTCGTCGAAGCCGCGCACCAGCCGGCCCGCCCTCTTGGCGAGCGCGGGGTTCGGCGCCCCGAGGGCCTCCCGCTCCGCCTCCGCGTCGCCGAAGAGCCGTGCCTTGGACGCCATCATCCAGTGCTCCGCCGTCGCGTACTCCACGCCGTCCACCGTGAACGGCGCCGGCCACCACTGGCTCAGACAGCTCGCGCCCACCCGGCCGTCGTGCCGCGGCCGGTGTCCCCAGAAGTGCAGGTACCTGACCCTCGTCCCCGCCCGGACCGCCCTGATCAGGGCGTCCCTGGAATCGATCCTCCCCATGCACGGGAGTGTGGCACGCGCCACTGACAGTCCGTCCCGCCTTGTCCGGCTCGACTCGACACCTGGTCGACAGATTCCGTCGCGTAACCAAAAGGCAACAACGGAATCACTTGTTGAGGTCCCATGGCTCTGTCAGGATCGGCACTCAAATCGAGCTGGAGCTACGCCAGCCGCCCCCGTGGACTGCGGGGCGACGGCGGAGGAGAGCGACATGCACAACCCGGGCAACGCCACCCCGGACCGATTCCCGGCACAGGAACGATTCGCGGAGGGCGCGCAGTACATCGCGGGCCGCTTGACCAAGGGCACCTCGGGCCGCACCCACGCGGTGGTCGACCCGGCCACCGGTGCGGAGGTCCTCAGGTACGAGCTGGCCGGGACGGCGGACGTGGACGCCGCCGTCGCCGCCGCCCGCGCGGCGTTCCCCGGCTGGTCGGGCGCCACGCCGGGCGAGCGCTCGGACGCGCTGCACCGCTTCGCCGCCGTGCTCGCCGAGCGCGGGGAGGACCTCGCCCGCGCCGAGTCCCTCCAGTGCGGCAAGCCGCTGAAGCTGACCCGGGAGTTCGACGTCCCGGGCACGGTCGACAACACGGCCTTCTTCGCGGGCGCGGCCCGGCATCTGGCGGGCCAGTCCGCCGGTGAGTACTCCGGCGACCACACCTCCTACGTCCGCCGCGAGCCCGTCGGCGTCGTCGGTTCCATCGCCCCCTGGAACTACCCCCTCCAGATGGCCGCCTGGAAGATCCTCCCGGCGATCGCCGCGGGCAACACCATCGTCCTGAAGCCCGCCGAGCTGACCCCGCTGACCTCGCTGATGTTCGCCCAGGCCGCCACCGAGGCCGGGATCCCGGACGGCGTCGTCAACATCGTCACCGGCACCGGCCTGGAGGCCGGCGAGCGTCTGGTCGCCCACCCCGACGTCGCCATGACCTCGTTCACCGGTTCCACGGCCGTCGGCAGGCGCGTCGCCGAGATCGCCACCGCCTCCGTCAAGCGCCTGCACCTGGAGCTCGGCGGCAAGGCCCCCTTCGTGGTCTTCGACGACGCCGATCTGGAGGCCGCGGTGCACGGCGCGGTCGCGGGCGCGCTCATCAACACCGGGCAGGACTGCACGGCCGCCACGCGCGCGTATGTGCAGCGGCCGCTCTACGAGGAGTTCGTCGCACGGACGGCCGCCCTCATGGAGACCGTCCGGCTCGGCGACCCCTTCGCCCCCGGCACCGATCTCGGCCCGCTGATCTCGCACGTCCAGCGCGACCGGGTCGCCGGCTTCGTCGACCGGGCCCGCGCCTACGCGCGCGTGGTCACCGGCGGCGAGGTCCCGCAGGGGGAGCTGAAGGAGGGCGCGTACTACCGCCCCACCCTGGTCGCGGACGCGGCGCAGGACAGTGAGATCGTCCAGGCCGAGATCTTCGGCCCGGTGCTGGTCGTTCTGCCGTTCGACAGTGATGATGAAGGTATCCGGCTGGCCAACGACACCCCCTACGGTCTGGCCGCCTCCGCGTGGAGCCGTGACGTCTACCGGGCGAACCGCGCGACCCGGGAGATCAAGGCGGGCTGCGTATGGGTCAACGACCACATCCCGATCATCAGTGAGATGCCGCACGGCGGCTACAAGCAGTCCGGCTTCGGTAAGGACATGTCAACGTACTCGTTCGAGGAGTACACCCAGATCAAACACGTGATGTTCGACAACACCGCGGTGGCCAGGAAGGACTGGCACCGCACGATCTTCGGGGACCGGCGGTAGCCGGTTTCCGGCTGCCGCCGGGTGGCACGACCGGCCGCCCGGCGGTAGCCGGTTTCCGGCTGCCGCCGGGTGGCACGACCGGCCGCCGAACTCGAACCACCCTCTCGACTCGATCCACCCTCTCGAAAGGGCACCACGCGCATGGAGCAGTACGAGCCCGACCGCCTCTCACCGGCCCAAGCGGCCGCCATGAGGCGCAGCTTCCGCAACGGCCGGGCCTCCCTCACCCGCCGTTCGCTGCTGCGCGCCTCCGCGGGCGGCGCGCTCACGGTCGGCGGAATCGGGGCGCTGAGCGCCTGCGGCATCCCCGCCGCCGGCAAGACCCAGGGCACCGGCACCAGCCAGGACCACTCGGCCGAGGAGAAGGTCGTCAACTTCTCCAACTGGACCGAGTACATCGACGTCGACGACAGCGGCAAGCACCACCCGACGCTGCAGACGTTCGCCCGGCGGACCGGCATCCAGGTCAAGTACACCGAGGACATCAACGACAACAACGAGTTCTTCGGCAAGATCAAGCCGCAGCTCGCCGCCGGCCAGGACACCGGCCGCGACCTCATCGTCCTCACCGACTGGCTGGCGGCCCGCCTGATCCGCCTGGGCTGGGTCCAGAAACTGGACCCGTCGCACCTGCCCCACGCCTACAGCAACCTGTCGGCCCAGTTCCGCAACCCGGACTGGGACCCGGGCCGCGCCTACTCCTACCCCTGGCAGGGCATCTCCACGGTCATCGCCTACAACAAGAAGGCGCTCGACGGCATCGAGGTCAAGTCCGTCTCCGACCTGCTCGACAACCCCAAGCTCAAGGGGCGCGTCGGCTTCCTGTCCGAGATGCGCGACAGCATCGGCATGACCCTGCTCGACATGGGCAAGGACCCGGCGAAGTTCACCGACGACGACTTCGACGCGGTGATAGCCCGGCTGCAGAAGGCCGTGGACAAGGGCCAGATCCGCCGCTTCACCGGCAACGACTACACGTCCGACCTCACCAAGGGCGACTTCGCCGCCTGCGTCGCCTGGGCCGGTGACGTCGTACAGCTCAAGGCCGACAGCCCGGACGTCGACTTCGTCATCCCCGACAGCGGCTACCTGACGTCGACCGACAACCTGCTGGTCCCCAACAAGGCGCGCCACAAGACGAACGCCGAGCGGCTCATCGACTTCTACTACGAGCCCGAGCAGGCCGCCGCGCTGGCCGCCTACATCAACTACGTGTCTCCCGTCGACGGCGTGAAGCCCTACCTCGCGAAGATCGACAAGGACGCTGCGAACAACCCGCTGATCATTCCCGACAAGGCCATGGCCGCCAAGTCCCACGCCTTCCGCTCACTGACGCAGAAGGAAGAGACGGCCTACGAAGAGAAGTTCGCGAAGCTCACAGGGGCGTGACGACCATGATGACGACAGACACCAGCGGCGACGTCCGCCTCTCCGGGATCAGCAAGACCTACGGCAGCTTCGCCGCCGTACACCCCCTGGAGCTCACCGTGCCGCAGGGCTCCTTCTTCGCCCTGCTCGGCGCCTCCGGCTGCGGCAAGACCACCACCCTGCGCATGATCGCCGGCCTGGAGGAACCTTCCTCCGGCACCGTGCACCTGGGCGATCAGGACGTGACCCACCTGCCGCCGTACAAACGGCCGGTCAACACGGTCTTCCAGTCCTACGCCCTCTTCCCGCACCTCGACATCTTCGAGAACGTCGCCTTCGGCCTGCGCCGCCGCGGCGTCAAGTCGGTGAAGAGGCAGGTCGAGGAGATGCTGGAGCTCGTCCAGCTCGGCGAGCAGGCGCGCAAGAAGCCGCACCAGCTCTCCGGCGGCCAGCAGCAGCGCGTCGCCGTGGCCCGCGCGCTGATCAACCACCCCAAGGTGCTCCTCCTCGACGAGCCGCTCGGCGCCCTGGACCTCAAGCTGCGCCGCCAGATGCAGCTGGAGCTCAAGCGCATCCAGACCGAGGTCGGCATCACCTTCATCCACGTCACGCACGACCAGGAGGAGGCCATGACGATGGCCGACACGGTCGCCGTGATGAACGCGGGCCGCGTCGAGCAGCTCGGCTCGCCCACCGACCTCTACGAGAACCCGCAGACCACGTTCGTCGCCAACTTCCTCGGCACCTCCAACCTCATCGAGGCCGAGGTCGACGCCAAGAGCGGCGACGAGATCGTCCTCAAGGCCGGCGGCGGCAAGCTGACCCTGCCCGAGGCGCGCTGTTCCGCGCCGACGTCCACCGGCGGCAAGGTGCTGGTCGGCGTCCGACCGGAGAAGATCTCCCTGACCCACGCCGACGACGCGGGCGAGATCCCCACCGGCCGCAACCGCATCACCGGCCGGATCGCCGACTCCAGCTTCATCGGCGTCTCCACGCAGTACGTGATCGACAGCCCCGTCTGCCCCGAGTTCGAGGTCTACGCCCAGAACATCGACCGCGACGCCCGGCTGGTCCCCGGCGCCGAGGTCGTCCTGCACTGGAACCCGGCCCACACCTTCGGGCTCGACGCGGCGCAGGACATCGACGCGGGTGTCGAGACGGTCGAGGAGGACGCCGCCTGATGGCCGCCGTCACCGAGGCGCCGCCGCCCCTGGCCCCGGCCGCCCCCGCCAAGAAGCCCCCGCGCAAGAGGGGCCGCCTGACCCCGTACTGGCTGCTGCTGCCCGGCATCCTCTGGCTGCTGGTCTTCTTCGCGCTGCCGATGATCTACCAGGCCTCCACGTCCGTGCAGACGGGCTCCCTGGAACAGGGCTACAAGGTCACCTGGCACTTCGCCACCTACTGGGACGCGCTGTCCCAGTACTGGCCGCAGTTCGTGCGCTCGGTCCTCTACGCGGCCTCCGCCACGATCCTGTGCCTGCTGCTCGGCTACCCGCTCGCCTATCTGATCGCCTTCCGCGCGGGCCGCTGGCGGAACCTGATCATGATCCTGGTGATCGCGCCGTTCTTCACCAGCTTCCTGATCCGCACCCTGGCCTGGAAGACGATCCTCGCGGACGGCGGCCCGGTCGTGGGCGCCCTCAACGCGCTGCACGTCCTGGACGTCACCAACTGGCTCGACTGGACCCAGGGCGACCGCGTGCTGGCCACCCCGCTCGCCGTGGTCTGCGGTCTGACGTACAACTTCCTGCCGTTCATGATCCTGCCGCTGTACACCTCGCTGGAGCGCATCGACCCGCGCCTGCACGAGGCGGCGGGCGACCTGTACGCCAAGCCGTCCACCGTCTTCCGCAGGGTCACCTTCCCGCTGTCGATGCCGGGCGTGGTCTCCGGCACGCTGCTGACCTTCATCCCGGCGGCCGGCGACTACGTCAACGCCGACCTGCTCGGCTCCACCGACACCCGCATGGTCGGCAACGTCATCCAGACGCAGTTCCTGAGGATCCTCGACTATCCGACGGCCGCGGCCCTCTCCTTCATCCTGATGGCCGCGATCCTCCTCATGGTCACCCTCTACATCCGCAAGTCCGGTACGGAGGATCTGGTTTAAATGGCCTTCGTCAACTGGCTCAAGCGCCATCTCGTCGTCATCGCCGGACTTCTGACGCTCGGTTATCTCCTGCTGCCGAACGTCGTCGTCACGGTGTTCTCCTTCAACAAGCCCAAGGGCCGCTTCAACTACGAGTGGCAGCAGTTCTCCACCGCGGCCTGGCGGGACCCGTGCGGCGTCGCCGACCTGTGCGGCTCGCTGGCGATCAGCCTTCAGATCGCCGTGTGGGCGACGATCGGCGCCACCGTCCTCGGCACGATGATCGCCTTCGCGCTGGTCCGCTACCGCTTCCGCGCCCGCGGCGCCGTGAATTCGCTGATCTTCCTGCCGATGGCGATGCCCGAGGTCGTCATGGCCGCCTCGCTGCTCACCCTGTTCCTCAACATGGGCGCCCAGCTGGGCTTCTGGACGATCCTGATCGCCCACATCATGTTCTGCCTCAGCTTCGTCGTCACCGCCGTCAAGGCCCGCGTGATGTCGATGGACCCGAGGCTGGAACAGGCCGCGCAGGACCTGTACGCGGGACCCTTCCAGACCTTCGTCCGGGTCACCCTGCCGATCGCGGCACCGGGTATCGCCGCCGGCGCGCTGCTCGCCTTCGCGCTCTCCTTCGACGACTTCATCATCACCAACTTCAACGCGGGCTCGACCGTCACCTTCCCCATGTTCGTCTGGGGCTCGGCACAGCGCGGCACGCCCGTCCAGATCAATGTCATCGGTACGGCGATGTTCGTCGTCGCCGTCCTGTTCGTCCTGGCCTCGACGGTCATCGGAAACCGCCGCGCCCGGCAGAAGGCGTGAGCGGAAGGAACCCTGTGGGGAGTTGACATCATGGCCCCGAGCGCCATGAGCCGTACCAACGACTGGACCACCTCTCTCTCCGAAGCCCAGCCGGTCCCGTACTGGCTGGACGACCCCGGCCGGCCCCGCCCCGAGCCCGCGCTCACCGCCACCGAGACCTGCGACCTGCTGGTCGTCGGCGGCGGCTACAGCGGACTGTGGACCGCGCTCCTCGCCAAGGAGCGCGACCCCCACACGGACGTGGTGCTGGTGGAGGCCCGCGAGGCGGGCTGGGCCGCCTCGGGCCGCAACGGCGGCTTCTGCGCCGCCTCCCTCACGCACGGCCTGGCCAACGGACTCAGCCGCTGGCCCGACGAGATCCGCACCCTGGAGGAGCTGGGCGCCCGCAACCTCGACGCCATCGAGGAGGCGGTCGCCCGCCACGGCATCGACTGCGACTTCGAGCGCACCGGCGAGATCGACGTGGCGACCGAGCCGTACCAGGCCCGGGAGCTGCGGGACTGGTACGCGGAACTCGAGCGCCGGGGGCTCGACGGGGGCGTCGAGTTCCTCGACCGGGACGCGGTCCGCGCGCAGGTCGCCTCACCGACCTTCGAGGCCGGCCTGTGGGACCGCCGCGGTGTCGCCATGGTCCACCCGGCCAAACTGGCCTGGGGACTCAAACGCGCCTGCGCGCGGCTCGGTGTGCGGATCTACGAGCACACCCCGGCGCTCACCCTGAGGCCCTACGGCGCCGGCATGGCCGTACGCACCCCGTACGGCCGGGTGCGCGCCCGCCGGGTCGCGCTCGGCACCAACGTCTTCCCGAACCTGGTCCGGCGGGTCCGTTCGTACACCGTCCCGGTCTACGACTACGCCCTGATGACCGAGCCGCTCACCGCCGAGCAGAGGGCGTCGATCGGCTGGAGGAACCGCCAGGGGCTCGGCGACAGCGCCAACCAGTTCCACTACTTCCGGCTGTCCGCCGACAACCGGATCCTGTGGGGCGGCTACGACGCCGTCTACCCCTACGGCGGCCGGGTGCGCGCCGAGTACGACGACCGCCCGGAGACCTACGCCAAGCTCGCCGGGCACTTCTTCACCTGCTTCCCGCAGCTGGAGGGGCTGCGCTTCACGCACGGCTGGGGCGGGGCGATCGACACCTGCTCCCGCTTCTCGGCCTTCTACGGCACCGCCCACCGGGGGAAGGTGGCGTACGCGGCCGGATACACGGGCCTGGGCGTCGGCGCCACCCGCTTCGGCGCGGACGTGATGCTCGACCTCCTCGCCGGGGAGCGCACCGAGCGCACCGCGCTGGAGATGGTCCGCAGGAAGCCGCTGCCCTTCCCGCCCGAGCCCTTCGCCTGGACCGGTATCGCGCTCACCAAGTGGTCGCTGGCGCGCGCCGACGCACGCGGCGGGCGGCGCAACCTGTGGCTGAAGGCGATGGACCGGCTGGGCCTCGGCTTCGACAGCTGAGCGCCGGGGGCCCGGAGCCCGGCAGCCGGCTGTGATCCGGTTCACTCCCACGAGCGGCCGGAACCCGCGTAATGCGGGCCGTGGACCTCCCTCTCCCACATGACGCGACCCGCGTCCACGGGAGCAAGGGAGGTCCTCTCATGACTGGGGCGAAGACGGCGGTCCACTGGCTGGCATCGGTCGCGCCGGATCCCCGCGCCTGCCGCCGGCAGTGGGAACGCGACCCCCGCGGGGTCGCGCTGCTGCCCGTCGGCAAGGGCTGGGACGTACTGATCCTGCCCGGCCCGCTCGGTCACGCCACGCTCCACGTCCTCACCGGGGTCCTGGACCGGCTCGGCCCCGTGCTGGCCGGCTTCGGTGACGAGCGGGCGGGGTTCCTGGTGCCGCCGGGCACCGCGGCCCGCTGGCTGGGCACCGGCATCCGCACCGCGGGGCCCGGGACCTGGATCGTGGTGCCGTACCCGGGCAGGACGACCGGCGGCATGCGCTGGCTGGTCCCGCCGGACGGCTCGGGCACCCTGACCGATCCGGCACTGCTGGAACTGGCGATGCACGAGGCGGCGGCCCGACTGGCCGCGGGAGAGGCCCGGTGAGCGCGACGGCCCCTCGCGCTACCGCTCTTCGGGCCGGGTGACGCGGGCGTCGGTCGCGTCCGGCCGGCCCGGACCGGTGCGGGAGGGGAGGGTGCCGCAGGACGGGCGACGGCGGTTCCGGCCGGCGAGCAGCCACAGCGGCGACAGCAGCACCGCGGACAGGCACCAACTCGCGACCACGTCCAGGGGCCAGTGATAGCCGCGCCGGACCAGGCCGTAGGAGACGCCGAGCACGAGGACGGCGCAGACGGCGGCGGCCGTGCGGCGGGCGCGCCGGGTGCGCAGCCGGGGGAGGAGGACCAGGGCCGCGGACCCGTAGGCCACCATGGCGGTGGCCGTGTGCCCGGAGGGGTAGTAGCCGACGCCGGGCGGCATGACCGGGGTGCCGTGGCGGGCCGTGAGGGCCTTGAGGGGGACGACGAGCGCCGGGACCAGGGCCATCGGCACGGCCGCCACGGCGGGCGCCGCCCACCAGCGGTCCGCGCCCGTGGCGCGGCCCCGCAGGGCCGCGTACGCCAGGACGGCCACCAGGACCGGGACCGCCACCTGGGCGCCGCCGAGGTCCGCGAGGAGTTCCGAGAAGCGGTCCGGGTGCAGCAGCGCCCGGCTGACCCGCTCGTCCACGCGCAGCAGCGGGCCGTCGGCGACGACCTGCCAGGTGATCAGCGCGAAGAGGGCGGCCGGGAGACCGAGAAGGAAGAAGAAGAGGGAGAGCGCCCGGAGAAAGGTCGGCCGCCCCGGAACAGGGGGGGTGGTTCCGAGGCGGCCGTTCTGACCGGAACGCCGCGCGCCCCGGGGGGTCTGGGGCGGGCGACTGTCCGATCGGTGAGGAGACCCGGAGCCACGGGCCCCGGTTGTGTGCGCGAGGGCACGACCAGGCTGAAGCTGGGGAGGCCCCGGCCTGAGGCCGCCCACAGTCCCCTGTGAGCGGGGTGTATCTCTCATCTGGGTAGAAGCTACGGCAGCGGATCGCCGGAGGACAGCGGGAATCGCCTCCCGCCATCCACCCCGCACACCTTCTTCACACGCTCTGCCGCTCGCCCCGTCAGACGTGCGACAGGGCAGCTCAGATGCGCGCGAACGCCTGCTCGATGATGTCGAGACCCTCGTTGAGGAGGTCCTCGCCGATCACCAGCGGAGGCAGGAAGCGGAGCACGTTGCCGTAGGTGCCACAGGTCAGGACCAGCAGGCCCTCCTGGTGGCAGGCCTTGGCCAGCGCGCCGGTCGCCTCCGGGTTCGGCTCCTTGGTGTCGCGGTCCTTGACCAGCTCGATGGCGATCATGGCGCCGCGGCCGCGGACCTCGCCGATGATGTCGAACTTCTCGGCCATGGCGCCCAGGCGGGCCTTCATGATCGCCTCGATGTTCTTCGCCCTGGCGTTGAGGTCGAGCTCCTTCATCGTCTCGATCGCGCCGAGCGCGCCGGCGCAGGCGACCGGGTTGCCGCCGTAGGTGCCGCCGAGGCCGCCCGCGTGCGCGGCGTCCATGATCTCGGCGCGGCCGGTGACGGCGGCCAGCGGCAGACCGCCCGCGATGCCCTTGGCGGTGGTGATCAGGTCCGGGACGATGCCCTCGTCCTCGCAGGCGAACCACTGGCCGGTGCGGCAGAAGCCGGACTGGATCTCGTCGGCGACGAAGACGATGCCGTTGTCGGCGGCGAACCGGCGGATCGCGGGCAGGAAGCCCTTGGCCGGCTCGATGAAGCCGCCCTCGCCGAGCACCGGCTCGATGATGATGGCGGCGACGTTGTCCGGGCCGACCTGCTTGGTGATCTGGTCGATGGCCTGCTGGGCGGCCTCGGGGCCCGCATTGTCCGGGCCGGTCGGCCAGCGGTAGCCGTAGGCGACCGGGACGCGGTAGACCTCGGGGGCGAACGGGCCGAAGCCGTGCTTGTACGGCATGTTCTTGGCCGTCAGCGCCATGGTCAGGTTCGTCCGGCCGTGGTAGCCGTGGTCGAACACCACGACAGCCTGGCGCTTGGTGTACGCACGCGCGATCTTGACGGCGTTCTCGACGGCCTCGGCGCCCGAGTTGAACAGCGCGGACTTCTTGGCGTGGTCGCCCGGCGTGAGCTCGGCCAGCGCCTCGGCGACGGCCACGTAGCCCTCGTACGGCGTGACCATGAAACAGGTGTGGGTGAAGTCGGCGAGCTGCGCGGAGGCACGGCGTACGACGGCCTCGGCGGAGGCGCCGACGGAGGTCACCGCGATGCCGGAGCCGAAGTCGATCAGGCTGTTGCCGTCGACGTCCTCGATGACACCGCCGCCCGCGCGGGTGACGAAGACCGGCAGCGTGGAGCCGACGCCCTGCGCGACCGCGGCGAGACGGCGGGCCTGCAGCTCCTGCGACTTCGGGCCGGGGATGGCGGTGACGACGCGGCGCTCCTGCGGAAGTGCGGTCATGGGGACTCCCTGATGATCTTGCGTACCGGACGGTCCGGCGTGCCCGGCACCGGCGGACCGGGACGTTCCGGGCGGGGCGTTTTGCGGACGCATACCTTCTTTTCTCGCAGGCTAGGTGGGTGGGAGAGGGGTGGGCATGCTCCATGTGGGCGTTGTCGGCGGCCGGGGTTGTCCGCCGTGGACATAGAGGTGCGGGGTCCCGGGCGGGACGAATTGTCGCGCGGCTTGCCGCGCAATCGGTGAACTCCCCTTGCCCGGGCGTTAGATTGACTCGCTGATGGTGGACGGAACGGCAGGTCAGGGGGCAAGGGCGATGGACGACGGGACGCAGGAAGCCCGGGGTACGCACGCGAACCCCGTGCCGCGCCCGGCGGTGCCGCGGGACGCTCCCGCGACGCCGCCGCGGCCCGCGCGGCCCCCGGGCGCGCCGGACCCGGCGTACGGCCCGGGGACGGCGGGGCGGGAGCACGCCCCGGGCGCGGCCGGGTCCGCGCGGCACCCGGGCCCGGTGTCGGCCGTGGCGGCCTGGCTGGACGAGTCCCGCCCCGACGCCCCGACCGGCGTCTGGCGCTTCGGCTACCGCCCCCCGAAGGGCGCGCGCAGCCCGGACCGGCTTCCCGCGATCACGGTCGTCGGCCTCCTGGTCCCGCTGGTCGTGGCGCTGTTCGTGTGGTCGCTGTGGCGGCAGGGCGCCCTGCCGTACGAGTGGGCCGTGCTGAAGCTGTTCACGCCGGCCGACTGGTGGTGGGGCGGAACCGTCTCGCCCAAGGGCATGGAGGGCCGCGAGGCCCTGGTCGTCTACGACGGCGTCTTCTTCGGTGTGCTCGTCCTCGCCGTCGGCCGGCTGGGCAGTTGGGCCGACGTCCTGCGGCACTTCGTCGGCCGCCGCCCGCAGCCCGCGCGGGCCCTGTGCGCCGCGGCCGGCGCCCTGGCCGTGCTGAGCCTCGTCTTCCCGGGGGCCTTCCCGGGCGCCGGCTGGGACCCCCTGCCGGTCGTCGACCCGGTCTTCTCCCTCGTGGTCCTGCTCTCGGGCGGCTACGACCTGTTCGCCTCGCAGCTGTTCACCGACGGGCTCTACACGGCCGTCACCCTCCTGGTGGTGTGGCCGTTCGCCCGGCTCGGCGGCTGGTGGGCCTACGCCAAGGAGGCCGCCGCGCGCCGCCGGAGCGCCGCGGACCCGGCGGCGGCGCCGGCCGCGGAGCTGCCCCGCTCCCAGTGGCCGGAACTCAGGCGGGCCGGCCGGGACGAGGCGGCCGACGTGCTGACCGCCGAGGTGGCCGGCGGCCGGATGAACGACGTGGACTGCGCCCGTGTGGAGCGCGCCTGGACCCGGGCCCGGCGCGACGGCGACCTGGCCGCCTTCACGGACACGGTGCTGCGGCAGGGCGCGGCGGCCTGGGTCCACCCCTCGGGAAGCCGGGACCTGCCCGGCCGCACCGCACGGCACGACCTCCTCGGGGAGCAGGTGCGCATCGGACGGTGGGTGCCCGGGGAGCGGGCGCCGCGCGACTACCACGACGCCGGCGCCGCCCTCGGCCCCGACGTCCTCGGCACCTCCCTCCTGCTGGTGGGGCCGCCCGGCTCCGGGAAGACCCGCCAGGTCGTCGAGCCGGTGACCGAAGGGCTCGCGCTGCAGGCCCTCACCGGGCGGTGCGCGGTCGTCGCGGTCTCCGCTGCCGGGGCCCCGCTGGGCCCGGACACGGCGTACGACGTGGTGGTGCGGATCGGTGACCCCGCCTCCGTCCACGACCTCGACCCCTACGCGGAGGCCGACGACCCGGACGAGGCCGCGGACTTCCTCGCCGAGGCTCTGGCGGGCGACCTGGACACGGTGAGCACCCAGGGCGCCGTCACCGCGCTCGCCCAGCTGCTCGGCCCCTACCGGGAGGTGCACGGGCACTTCCCGCCGCTGCCGGTGCTGCGCGAGCTCCTCGAGGGCGAGCCGGGGGCGCTGGCGGCCCTGCGGGCGGCGCTGGCGGACGACGGGCACACCGTGATGCGGCGTGAACTCGACGCCCGGATGCGGCAGGCCGGAACCGCCGCCGACGTGGGCCCGGCGCTGGCCGGCCGGCTGGCGCTGCTGGACCGGCCGGCCTTCGCCGAGTTCTTCGGCGTCGGGGGCGCGGGACGGTCCTTCTCGCTGCGGGCGGTCGCCCACCATCCGCTGCGGGTCCGCATCGACCTGCCCGAGCGCGGGCACGAGGAGGCCTGCCGGCTGATCACCCGGCTCGTCCTCGCGCAGTTCCACGGCGTCGTCCGGGACGCGCGGCGTCCGCACTTCGCCTGCCTGGTCCTCGACGACGCCACCGGGACCGTGACCCCGGAGTCGGTCCGCCGCATCCAGCGCCTGCGCTCCCAGAACGCCGGTGTCGTCCTCGCCCTGCGCACCGTCTCCGACGTCCCCGAGGCACTGCACGGCCCGCTGCTCGGCGCCGTCGGCTGCCGCATGGCGCTGTGCGGCGTCACCACCTGGGACGGCAGCCGGTTCGCGCACGCCTGGGGCACCGCGTGGGTGGAGACGAAGGAGGTCGCCAAGCACACCGTCTTCGCCGACCAGCCCATGACCCGGGCCCTGCACGCGCTGCGCAAGCTGGTCACCGGCAAGGCCGTCACCACCGACGCCGTGACCACCAAGCAGGTCGAGCGGGAGCGCTGGTCCGCGTCCGAGCTGGCCCACGAGGTGCCGCCGGGCCACGCGGTGCTGTCGCTCACCAGCGTGCGGGGCGAGCACGCGCCGCCGCTGCTGGTGGATCTGCGGGGGTGACGATCCGTCGGCGGGTGTACGGCTCCGAGAGGGTCCGGATCTGAAGTCGTGCATTTTTGAACCGGACATCTGTACGTAGGGTCACACGGCGACCGTACGGTGAGGCAGAATCGGCATGGGTCGTTCATACGAGACGGCCAAAAGATCACAATGATCACCCGATCTCCGCAGACCTGAAGGCCTCATGCCCCCGACGCTCGCCTCGCTCGTGCACCACTCGGCGCTGAAACTGACCGTGCGCGCGGGCGAGGACCGCCTGGACGTCCCCGTCCGCTGGGCCCATGTCAGCGAGCTCGCCGACCCGGTGCCGTACATGGAGGGCGGCGAGCTGCTGCTGGTCACCGCGCTGAAGCTGGACGCGGAGGACCCGGAGGCCATGCGCCGCTACGTGAAGCGGCTGGCCGGCGCGGGGGTCGTCGGGCTCGGCTTCGCCGTCGGCGTCAACTACGACGAGATCCCCGAGGCGCTCGTCGCCGCGGCCGAGGAGGAGGGCCTGCCGCTGCTGGAGGTGCCCCGCCGCACCCCCTTCCTCGCGATCAGCAAGGCCGTCTCCGCGGCCATCGCCGCCGACCAGTACCGGTCGGTCACGGCGGGGTTCGCCGCCCAGCGCGAGCTGACCCGGCAGGCGCTGAACGCCGGGCCGGAGGGTCTGCTCGCCGCGCTCGCGGCCCAGGTCGACGGCTGGGCGGCGCTGTACGACGCCTCGGGCGCCGTCGTCGCGACCGCGCCGGAGTGGGCGGTGCGGCGGGCCGCCCGGCTCACGGCGGAGGTCGAGCGGCTGCGGGACCGGCCCGCGCCCGCGAGCGCGGTGGTCGGCGGCCCCGAGACGGAGGACCGCGTCGAGCTGCACTCCATCGGCACCGGGCGCCGCCCGCGCGCCGCGCTCGCCGTCGGCACGGCCGCGACCCTCGGCAACGCCGAGCGCTACGCCGTCCACTCCGCCATCGCGCTGCTGACGCTCACCACCGAGCGGTCGCGCTCCCTGCACGCGGCCGAGCAGCGGATCGGCGCGGCGGTGCTGCGGATGCTGCTCGCCGGGCAGCCGGACCACGCCCGCGCCGTCGCCGGCGACCTCTACGGCGGTCTGCTGGACGCCCCGTTCCGGGTGATCGTCGCCGAGTCCGCCTCGGCGTCGGCCGCGCGGGCGCGCGCCGACGCCCACGCGCGCGTGCCGTCCTCACCGTCCTCCGCCGCTTCCGCCTCGGCGGCGGGGGCCGCCGCCCCCGCGCCGGGCCCCGCCGCGCCCGACGCCTCTGTCGTTTCGGGCTCCTCCACCTCCCGTTCCGCGCGGGCGGGGTCGGCGCCGGTGGCCCCGGCAGGGGTGCTCGCCGTCGCGGTCGGGGCGGGCGACCCGCTCGCGGGACTCGCCGAGGTCGCGGAGGCGGCCGCCGCGCGGTCCGGTGAGACGGTACTGGTGGTGCCCGAGGGGCAACGGCTGGTGGTGCTGGCCGCGGACGGCGGCGCGGCGGTCGCGGCGTGCACGGAGTACGCGGCGGCGCTGGAGGCCGCCCGGGCCGCGGCGGTACGGGAGCAGTCGGGCGGCGGCGACGAGGACGAGCTCGTCGTGGGGCTGTCGGCGCCGGCCGGGCCCATCGCGGCCGCCGGGGCGTACAAGCAGGCCGAGCAGGCGCTGTCGGTGGCGCGGCGGCGCGGCCGGGTGTGCGTGGAGCACGAGCAGGTCGCGTCCGGTTCGGTGCTGCCGCTGCTGGCCGACGACGCGGTGCGCGCGTTCGCGGACGGGCTGCTGCGGGCGCTGTACGAGCACGACGCGACGGGCCGCGGGGACCTGGTGGCCTCCCTTCGGGCGTGGCTCTCCCGGCACGGCCAGTGGGACGCGGCCGCCGCCGACCTCGGCGTCCACCGCCACACCCTGCGGTACCGCATGCGCCGGGTCGAGGAGATCCTCGGCCGCTCCCTGGACGACCCGGACGTCCGGATGGAGCTCTGGCTGGCCCTGAAGGCGACCTCGACGGAGTGAGCCCGGCCGCGCGGAGCGACCGGCGCCCCGGAGGCCGTAGGCCAATTCGTAGCGTCCCCGCCCGCCACTGCTACGGGTCGGACAAACGACCCCCGGCCGGGCCCGCCCTACCGTGGAGCCCGCAAGCCAAGAACACACCTCTCAACGCGGAAGGGCCGGGACTCGTATGACTTCCAACCACGCCTTCTGGCTCGCCGGCCGCCAGGTCACCGGCGAGGACACCTTCGACGTCACCAACCCGTGGGACGGGCGCCTGGTCGGCAAGGTGAGCGTGCCCACCGACGCCCAGGTCGAGGAGGCCGTGGCCGCCGCGTACGCCGTGCGGGACGAGTTCGCCGCCACCCCGGCGCACGTGCGCGCCGCCGCCCTGGCCCACGTCGCCACGCGGCTGGCCGAGCGCACCGAGGAGATCGCGCAGCTGATCTCCGCCGAGAACGGCAAGCCGATCAAGTGGGCCCGGGGCGAGGTCGGCCGCGCCGTCTCCGTGTTCCGGTTCGCCGCCGAGGAGGCCCGGCGGTTCAACGGCGGCGAGGCCCAGCGTCTGGACACCGACGCCGGCGGCCAGGGGCGCCTCGCGCTCACCCGCCGCTTCCCGAAGGGTGTCGTCCTCGGCATCGCGCCGTTCAACTTCCCGCTGAACCTGTGCGCCCACAAGGTCGCCCCGGCCATCGCCGCGGGTGCCCCGATCATCCTCAAGCCGGCCCCGGCCACCCCGCTCTCCGGCCTGATCCTCGGCGAGCTGCTCGCCGAGACCGACCTGCCCGCCGGCTCCTGGAGCATCCTGACGGTCGCCAACGACCGGATGCCCGCGCTGGTGCAGGACGAGCGCCTTCCGGTCATCTCCTTCACCGGCTCGGAGAAGGTCGGCTACGCGATCATGGACTCGGTGCCGCGCAAGCACTGCACCCTGGAGCTGGGCGGCAACGGCGCGGCCGTCGTCCTCGCCGACTGGGCGAGCGACGAGGACCTCGACCGGGCCGCGACCCGCATCGCCACCTTCTCCAACTACCAGGGCGGCCAGTCCTGCATCTCGGTGCAGCGCGTGATCGCCGACGCCGCCGTCTACGACCGGCTGCTGCCGCGCATCGTCGCCGCCGTCGAGGCACAGGTCACCGGCGACCCCGCCGACGACAAGACCGACGTCGGCCCGCTGGTCAGCGAGGACGCCGCCCGGCGCGTGGATTCCTGGGTGACGGAGGCCGTCGAGGCCGGCGCCACCCTGCTCACCGGCGGCGAGCGCGACGGCGCCACCTACGCGCCGACCGTCCTCACCGACGTACCGGCCGAGGTCACGATCTCCTGCGAGGAGGTCTTCGGGCCCGTCCTCACCGTGCAGAAGGTGGACGGCGAGGCCGAGGCGTTCGCCGCGGTCAACGACTCCAAGTACGGCCTGCAGGCGGGCGTGTTCACCCACGACCTGCAGTCCGCCTTCCGCGCCCACCGCGCCCTGGAGGTCGGCGGCGTGGTCGTCGGCGACGTCCCGTCCTACCGCGCCGACCAGATGCCGTACGGCGGGGCCAAGCAGTCCGGCGTGGGCCGCGAGGGCGTGCGGTTCGCGATGGACGACTACACCTACGAGCGGGTCCTCGTCCTGACCGGTCTCGCGCTCTGATCCCGCCTTCCGCCCCCGGCGCCCCGACGCGGATGTCATCATGACGGTCGCGTGGTGCCGGGGGCGGTGCCGCGCCGGGGGTACGGCGGGGACGCTACGGGGAGGCGAGGGGGGCTCGTGGGGACGACGGTGCTGGGGGAGCTGCGCGGGGCGCAGAAGTCGGCGAAGGGCGTGTCGCTGTACTCGCGGTACGTCAACCGGCCCGCGGGCCGGTATCTGGCGGCCGGCGCGTACCGGCTCGGGCTGACGCCCAATCAGGTCACGCTGGTCAGCGGGGCGTTCACCTTCACCGGCATCGCGGCGGTGGCTCTCGCCCGCCCCTCGTGGCCGCTCGCGCTGGCGGTGTACGCCGCCCTGGCCGTCGGTTTCGCCTTCGACTCCGCCGACGGGCAGCTCGCCCGGCTGACCGGGAAGGGCGGCCCGGCCGGGGAGTGGCTGGACCACGTGGTGGACTGCGCGAAGATGGTCGCGCTGCACTCCGCGGTGCTGATCTCCTTCTACCGCTTCTTCGGCCTTCCCGGCGCCGGCTGGCTGCTGCTGCCGCTCGCCTTCCAGCTCGCGGCCGTGCTCACCTTCTGCGCCGGTCTGCTGACCGAGCAGCTCAAGCGGGGCCGGACCCCGGCCGGCACCCCGGCGGCTCCGCCCTCCCGGCTGCGGTCCGTGGCCCTGCTGCCGGTGGACTACGGGGTGTTCTGCCTGGTGTTCCTCACGCTGGGCGAGCCGCGGCTGTTCCGCGGGGCGTACGCCGTCCTCGCCGCCGTGCACGCGCTGTTCCTCGTGGCGTTCCTCGCCAAGTGGTTCAGGGAGCTGTCCGCGCTTCCCCGGAACCCGGCGTGACCAGCGCGTCCAGGGCCCTGGACAGCAGGGTGCTGGAGGTGTGGACGGTGTACGGGAAGTAGACGACCTCCACGCCGACGGCCGCGAAGTCGCGCTCCAGCCGCTCGCCCTTCTCGGTGCCCCGCCAGTCGTCGCCCTTGAAGATGACGTCGAAGCGGACCTGCTGCCAGGTCTCCAGCTTGTCCGGGACGGTCTCGACGAACGCGGCGTCCACGTGCCGGACGCTGCGCACGATCTCCAGGCGCTCCGGCAGCGGGACCACGGGCGCGCGTCCCTTGGCGAGTTCGGCCATCTCGTCCGAGACCACGCCGGCGACCAGGTAGTCGCACTGGCTGCGGGCGTGCCGGAGGATGTTCAAGTGGCCGATGTGGAACAGGTCGTAGACCCCGGGTGCATAACCGACACGATGGACCATGCGTTCTCCCCCCACAGTGAACGTCAATCCGCCAAAGGGCAGTTGATGGTCCACCGACCTTACTGTGAAGCCCACCTGGAGATCCGGTGAACGGTTAAGGTGGGCGAGGATCGCTTCTGGGGGGAAGGGGACCGGCGTTGACCGGATTCGAGCCCGAGCATGCCCGTACCGAGCACGGCGAACACGCGCACCTGACCGGCCGCTGTGTGCTGCTGGTGTCCACCAACTACGCGCCCGAGCACACCGGCATCGGCCCGTACGCCACCCAGCTCGCCGAGCACTGGGCGGCCCGCGGCGCCGACACCCACGTCCTCGCGGGCATGCCGCACTACCCGTCCTGGCGGCTCGACCCCGAGTACGCGGGCTTCTGGCGGACCACGGAGAGACGCGGAGGGGTCACCGTGCACCGGCGCAGACACACCGTGCCCGCCCGCCAGACCGCCGTGCGCCGGGCCCTGTTCGAGGCCTCCCTGCTCGCCCACCAGCTCGCCGCGCCGCCCCGGATGCCCCGCCCGCACGCGGTCGTCGCGCAGATGCCCAGCCTGGCGGGCGCGGTGGCCGCCGCGCGGATCGCGCGCCGCCACGGGGTTCCCTTCGTGCCGGTCGTGCAGGACCTGATGGGCGCCGCGGCCGCGCAGAGCGGCATCAGCGGCGGCGACCGGGCGGCCGCGGTGGCGGCCCGCGCCGAGCGGTACGCGCTGGGCCGGGCCACCCTCGTCGGCGTGATCCACGACAGCTTCCGGCCCCGGGTGGAGGCGATGGGCGTCGACCCGTCCCGCATCCGGCTGGTGCCCAACTGGTCCCACGTGGCCCGTCCTTCGCGCCCGCGCGCCGAGACGCGGGCCCGGCTCGGATGGTCCGGCGACCGGCCGGTGGTGCTGCACTCCGGCAACATGGGCCTGAAGCAGGGCCTGGAGGTCCTCGTCGACGCGGCCCGCCTGGACCCCGGCGTCGACTTCGTGCTCATGGGCGACGGCAACCAGCGCGCGGCCCTCCGTGAGCGGGCCGGCGACCTGCCCAACCTGCGCTTCCTGCCGCCCGCGGAGGAGGCGGACTTCCCCGACGTCCTCGCCGCCGCCGACGTCCTCGCGGTCACCCAGCGGGCCTCCGTGCTCGACATGAGCGTGCCGTCCAAGCTCACCTCCTACTTCGCCGCCGGGCGCCCGGTCCTCGCCTCGGTCGCGGCCGAGGGCGGCACGGCCGACGAGGTGCGCCGCTCGGGCGCCGGCGTGCTGGTCCCGCCGGAGGACCCGGCCGCCCTGCTGAAGGCGGTACGGGACCTCGCGGCGGACGCCGCCGCCGCGGACCGGCTGGGGTCCCGCGGCCCCGCGTACGTGGACGAACGGCTCAGCCGCGCGGCCGGCCTCGGCCGCCTGGACGGCCTGCTCGCCGAGGCACTGGAACAGGGCACCACCGCGCACGAAGGAGCGGCACGCGCATGAACGAAGAGGCACGCGGGCAGCAGGACGAGCCGGAGCTCCTGCGCGACCAGGTGCAGCAGGTCCTGCGGCACCGCGTCCTGGTGGCCGGCGGCCTGATCGCGGGGCTGCTCGCCGGGGGCTGGTTCGCCTTCGGCTCGGCACCGACGTACGAGTCCTCCAGCGAGGTGCTCGTCCGGGCGGCCACCATCAACCCGTACGCGGCGAGCGGGATCTCCGTCGACAAGCAGGTCAACATCGGCAGCGAGCGGCAGACGGCCGCCGGGAACGCGGTGGCCGCGCGCGCCGCGCTGAAGCTCGGCCGGGGCCCGGCGGACGTCGGTGACCTGCAGAGCCATCTTCAGGTCACCAACCCGCCGGACACGCTGGTGCTGAGGTTCAGCTACGTCGCCGGCAGCCCGCGGGCGGCCGCGCGGGGCGCCAACGCCTTCGCCGGGGCCTACCTCGACTACCGCGAGAAGCAGACCGCCGGCACCGTCGCCACGATGGTCAAGGGCTACCAGAACCAGCTGAACCCGCTCGCCAAGCAGCGCGAGGACCTGCTGAAGCAGATCGACCGGCTCCAGGGCGACACCGAGAAGAGCACCGTGCTGGCCGCCCAGGCCAATCTGCTCAGCCAGATCACCCAGCTCACCAACAGCATCAGCGAGCTCAAGGCACTGGACACCACGCCCGGTTACGTCACCGTCACCGCCGAGCCGCCCACCGGCGCGGAGGGCCTCGGCACTCCGCTGCTGATCGCGCTGGGCGGGGTGGTCGGCCTGGCCCTCGGCCTGCTCGGCGCCTGGCTGCGGATGATCTTCGACCCGGCGGCCCGCTCCGCGGAGACCGTGGCCCGCGCGCTGCGCGCCCCCGTGCTGGGCGCCCTGCCGAAGGCGCCCGAGGAGCCGCTTCTCGCCCCGGACGGCGCCCTCGCCGAGCAGTACCGTTCGGTGGCCTTCCGGCTGGCCTACGACCGGCACTTCGCCGACCGCCGGCGGCTGCTGGTGGTCGAGCCGAACGGCGAGGGCACGACCGCCGCCGCCGTCGCGGTCAACCTCACCGCCTGCTTCGCCGAGACCGGCATGTCGGCCCTGCTCGTCGAGGCCGACCTGCGCCGCCCCGGGCTCGACGGGCGGCTGCCCGAGGCGCCCGGCGCACGCGCCGGATGGGCCAACGGGCGCACCGCCGAGGGCAATCCGTGGCCCGCGGGCCGGCACATCACGGTGGACGCCGGGGAGTCCGGCACCTTCGAACTCGTCCCCGGCACCCGGGTGCCGCACGTGGCCCGCACGCTCACCTCCGCGGCCACCACCCGCCTCATCGACCAGGCCGACGCCCCGAACACCACGGTCGTCGTCCTCGCCCCGCCCGTGCTGTCCTACGCCGACGCGCTCGCGCTCGTCGACCGCGTCGACGGTGTCGTCGTCGTGTGCGACCCGCGCACCACCGCGCGGACCGCGCTGGAGCGCGTCCGCGAGCTGATCGACGGGGCCGGCGGCCAGGTGCTCGGCGCCGTGCTGCACCCGGCCGGAAGCGCGCGCAAGGGCCGCCGCCGGGGTGCCGGTGCCACCGCCGCCCCGGCCCGGGCGCGGGCGCTGCCCACCGAGACCGTCACCCGGGACACCCTGACCTCGGGCACCCGGTGAGGACGCGCACGGCCGTCCTGTGCTCGGTCCTCGACCAGGCGGTGAGCGCGCTCACCAACATCGCCGTCCTGGTCCTGGTCGCCCGGCACAGCGAGGCCGGCACCTTCGCCGTGTTCGCCACGGCGTACGTGGTCTTCACCGTGCTGCTCGGCGCCTTCGGGGCGTACGTCGGCCAGGAGCTGGTGCTGCACCGCGGTGAGCCGGAGACCCTGGGGCGGGCCTGCCGCGGCGCGGCCGCGTTCACGGCGAGCGCCTCCGCGGTGCTGGGCGCGCTGCTCGCGGGCGGCTCCGCCCTGCTCTCCCCGGACGCTGCGGTGTACGGGGCGCTCGGTCTCGTGCTGCCGGTGACGCTCACCCAGGACACCCTGCGCTACTGCTTCTCCGTGCTGCGCAGACCGCACCTGGCGCTGGCCACGGACCTGCTGCGGCTGGGCGCCGCGCTGCCGCTGCTGGCGGCGCAGCCGGGCGGCGCCTCCGCCGCCCGCGCCACCCTGGTGTGGGGCCTGTCCGCGCTGCCCGCCCTGCTGCTGGCCCTGGTCCTGCTGCGGCCCTACGTCCGGGGCGCCGGCACCGACCTCCGGCGCTACGTCGGCCGGGGCCATCTCGGCCGCCGCTTCCTGGTCGAGTTCGGCGTCGGCAACGCCACCAGCCAGCTCGCCGTCCTCGCCCTCGGCCTGTTCGCGACCCCGCTCGCGGTCGGCGCGCTGCGCGGCGCGACCACCCTGTTCGGGCCGCTGAACGTGGCCTTCAACGCGGCCACCGGATTCGGCCCGCCGCTGCTCGGCCGGCACCCCGCGCCCCGGCGCGCGGCGCTGGCCGCCGGCGGGGCGCTCACCGCCCTCGCCGCCGCATGGGCGGCCGTGCTGTACGCGCTGCCCACCCGCTACGGCCGTCAACTCCTCGGCGACACCTGGGAGTCGGCGGCCCGGGTCCTGCCGGCCACCGGCGCCCAGTACGCGGCGATGGCGTTCGGCGTGTGCGGGCTACTCGCGCTGCGGGTGCTCGCCCCCCGCACCACCCTGCCCGTGCAGCTGGTGTTCTCGCCGGTGTCCGCCGGGCTGCTGCTCGCCGGGTACGCCTGGGCCGGGGTCGAGGGCGCCGCCTGGGGCCTGTGCGCGGGCTCGGTGCTCAAGGGCGCGGCGGCCTGGCTGCGGGCCGTGCGGGCGCCCGGCCGGCCCGCGGCCGTCAGTGCAGCTGCCGCCACCGCTCCGGACGCAGTGTCGTGATCAGCGCCAGGCACAGCACCCCGATCGCGATCCGCCCGGAGGCCTGCAGCAGCGGGCCGCGCAGCAGGATGAAGGAGTAGCCGGCCACCAGGGGCACGGCGAGGGTGAGGATGCTCGCCGGTCCGGCACGCACCACCCGGTGCGCGTAGCGCCGGTCCACCCGGGCTGCCACCCAGCCGATCAGCCCGAACCCGGCGACCATGCCCACCGCCCCGAAGTCCAGCCACAGTTCGGCCCACAGCGGGGAGGAGCGGTTGGTGTTGGCCGCCGCCATCCACTCGCTCACCATCACCCCGGTGTCCCGCGGCTTCGCCGTCCACACCGACCGGGGCACGAAGAACAGGGCGGAGCCGGTCAGCTGGCGCCCGTAGGTGTGGCCGTTGCCCGCGTCGGCGTACGTGATGGTGTTGGCGAACATCGCCATCTGGTCGTAGTCCTTGAGCACCAGCGGGTCGAGGACCGACGACGTCCGGGCGGCGGCGGGGGTGTTGGCGCTGTCGTAGCGGAACCGGTCGGCGAACGGGAAGATCAGCACGGCGGCGGCGACACCCAGCGACAGGGCCGCCCGGTACATCGCGGGGCTCTGCGGGAAGACGGTGAACAACAGGGCCAGCAGGACGGTCAGGAACCAGTAACGCGGGTTGGAGATCGGGTTGTTGACGATCGCGTTCAGACCGGTCAGGGCGGCCAGCGTGAGCCAGGGCAGCGGGCGCCGGCGGGCCCTCGGCGAGGTGATCAGCCAGCGGGTCACCACCATGAGCGCGAGCAGCGCCGGGACCGTGCCGAAGCCGCGCAGCATCGCCGTGCCCGCCTGCGAACCGCCGTCGCCCACGCCGCTGCTGTCGATCGACTGGGTGATCTCCATCCGGCTGGCGAAGAACACCCCGAGCCCGCCGAGCTTGACCACGAACAGCCCGCTGCCCGCGAACGCCAGCGCCACCAGGACCGCCAGCCGCCGCCGCGCCACCGTGGCGGGCCGGAACACCGTGCGCGCGGTCGGCCGCACCCCCGGCCGCACCAGCAGCGCCCCCGCGTCGAAAGCGGCGCACGCCACCAGCACCAGCCCGACGGCCAGCGCCAGGTCCGACCGCGAACCGGCCACCGGCACCGGGTACTTGCCCATGACGGCCTGGGCGAGCGGGGCGATGCCCATGGCCATGTAGACGAACAGCCAGAAAGTGCCCTGCAGCAGCTTGCGGTGCCGGCCCAGGATCATCGCGGACAGCCGGGCCCCCGCGTAGACGGTGAGGACCAGTTGCAGCCAGTACGCCTGGTCGCGCAGGCCCGCGCCCTGGCGCAGGGTGACGAACGCGGGCAGCAGTACGGTCAGCCCCAGGACCAGCGGCAGGGCCAGCACCCGCCGGAGGGCCCCGCGCCGTGAACCGCGCCGCGCCTCGGCCGGGTCGGTGCGCAACGGCCTTACGCCAGCCGGTGATCCGGCAGCCGGTGTTCCCGCCGCCATAAGCCCCCCTCCGCCCTTCGTTCACAGAGTCTACGGATTCGTGTGCGAGCCGAGGGGGGAATCCCTAGGGTGGAGCGCGGAGGAGGGGGAACTCTTGCGCGATCTGCGAACGTTCACACTGTCCGGCTACGACAAGGGGCGCGGGATCGTCGCCCAGGCACTGTGGTTCTGCGTGCTGAACACGCTCTTCATGGCCTGGTTCTGCCCGGCCCGGCTGCGCGTCGCGCTGCTGCGGGCCTTCGGCGCGAGGATCGGCGAGGGCGTGCTGATCCGGCACCGGGTCCGCGTGCTGTGGCCGTGGAAGCTCACCGTCGGCGACCACACCTGGATCGGGGAGGGCGCCTGGCTGCTCAACCTGGAGCCGGTCACGATCGGCGCCCATGTCTGCGTCTCCCAGGAGGCGCTGCTGTGCACGGGCAGCCACGACCACCGCACCACCGACTTCCGGTACCGCAACGCACCCATCCGCGTCGAGGACGGCGCGTGGATCGCGGCGCGGGCCACGGTGCTCGCGGGCGTGACGGTGGGACGGCACGCGGTGGTGTCCGCGGGCACGGTCCTCGCCCGCGACCTGCCCGACCTGACCCTCCACACGGCGCAGGGCACCCGCCCGCTGAAGGAGCCCGTGCGGGACCCGGACGCGAAGGAGCGCACCCCGTGAGAGCCCTGCACGCCGTCACCCTGCACACGCCCACGCAGGCCTTCGGCGGCCCGGTCCGGGTCGCCGTCAACCTCACCGCGGGCCTCGCCGCCCGCGGCGTCGACAGCCGTATCGTCGCCCTCGGCTCCGGCTTCGACGGGCCGCTCCCGTCCGACGTGGACGGCCGCCCCGCCCGCCTCTACCCGGCCCGCCGCGTCCTGCCCGGCGCCGGCTTCAGCGGGATCACCTCGCCGGCTCTGCTGGCCGGCGCCCGCCGCCTGGTGCGCGCCGCCGACGTCGTCCACGTGCACCTCGCCCGCGACCTGGTCACCCTGCCGGTCGCGCTGGCCGCGCTGAGCGCCGGCCGGCCGCTGGTGGTGCAGACCCACGGCATGGTCGACCCCAGCGACAAGATCCTCGCCAGGCTGCTCGACGCGGTGGCCGTCCGCCGCGTGCTGCGCCGCGCGGACGCGCTCCTGCATCTGACGTCGTACGAACGCAAGGCCCTGGACGCCGTGCTGGGCGGCACCGATCCCGGCAACCACGTACGGCTGGTCAACGGCGTGCCCGCGCAGGAGCGCCGCCCCCGCCCGGACGGGCCGCCCCGGCTGCTCTACCTGGCCCGGATGCAGGCCCGCAAACGTCCCGCGGACTTCGTCGCCGCCGCCCCCGAGGTGCTGCGCCGGCACCCCGGTGCCCGCTTCGTGCTGGCCGGGGCGGACGAGGGCGAGCTGGACACGGCGCTGAAGCTGGCCGCGTCCCTCGGCGTCGCGGGCTCCGTCGACTACCTCGGCACCCTCGCCCCGGGCGCCGTCCTCGGCGAACTGCGCCGCAGCCATGTGCACGTACTGCCCTCGGTGGACGAACCGTTCCCGATGTCGGTCCTGGAGGCGCTGTCGGTGGGCGTGCCCTCGGTGGTCACGCCGACCAACGGGCTCGCCGACGACCTCGCCCGTTCCGGCGCCGGCCGCGTCGCCCGCACCCCGGACCACCTCGCGGGGGAGATCCTCTCCCTCCTGGACCCGGACGCCAACGACCGTGCCTCGCAGGCGGCTTGGCAGCTCTCCCGTACGTCCTTCTCCCTGGACGCGGTGACCGACCGCCTCCACACGCTGTACGGCTCCCTCTCCCGCCCCTGACGCCCGCACCCGCGTGCGGGCACCCGCCGGACACGGTCCGCGCGGGCCCCGAGCGGGTGTGACGGGACGGCCGGGCACCGCCGTACGTCCGTCATGTGGGGGCCGCCGGGCGGCGGCCCCCACGGTGGGACGGGTCAGGCGCGGGCCCAGGCGTAGCACCCGGTGGACGTGAAGGTCCTGGTGCCCTTCCGCACGGTGATCGTGTGCGTGCTGCCGCCGGCGCCGTCGAGGGACCAGGAGCAGTCCTTCGACGGGGTCAGCGCCCGGTAGGTGCCCGGTGCCGGAGCGGTGTGGGTGCCGTCCGGATAGCCGCCCCGGGTGGCCGCGACGAGCGGCTTCAGATCCGGGCAGAGGCCGTCCACGGCGGCCTCGGCCCCCTTGATGTCACCGGCGATGACCGCGCCGACGGCCGCATCCCGGTCGATCTTGGCCGTGTACGCCAGCCGGTCGCAGGTGTCCTGCCCGGCCTGCAGGATCGCCGCCGGATCGGTGCCCTCGGGCACCCGGCCCGCCAGGTACTTCTTCTCCTTCTTCGTGAACGACCCCGTGGCCGGAGTGATCTTCCCGTCGGGCACGGTGTGCCGCGGGCCCCGCGCGGCGCCGCCCGCCGGCGCCTTGCCGGACGGCGTCGCCGCGGGAGCGCCGGCCGCCGGGGCGGACACCGCCGGAGCGGCCGTGAGCGGGGTGCCGCTCCCGGCCGCCGCGGGGCGCGGCCCGCCTCCGCCCGAGCTGCCGCAGGCGGCTAGCAGCGGCAGGAGGGAAAGTACCGCGAGCGCACTTCTCTTCATGAAGCGCCCGTCCCGAGCTTGTAGTGGGCGAGCACCTGACTCGACGACAGGACCTTGCCGTACACAGCCACCTCGTCGATCAGGCCGGTGTAGTACCGGCTCGTCGGCTTGCTCGTCCAGGAGTCGAGGTTGTCACCGCCGACCCGCCAGTAGCCCGAGCCCGGCTCGTTGCCCGTTACGAGGGGGTTGGAGGCGCGCAGCGAGCCGTCGACGTACAGCTTCATGCCGTCGCCGCCCTCGGTGGCGACCACGTGGTGCCACTTGCCGTCGTTGTACGCCTGCAGGGTGCTGATGGTGCGGACCGACCCGGGGTAGACGCCGAAGACGAGCTGCCCGCCGTTGGTCATGTAGACGTGCTTGTCGTAGCGGTTGGAGACCAGCTGCACCTTGTTGGCGAAGCCGATGAGCTTGCCGCCGCTCGTGGACGTGGTCTTGAACCACAGCTCCAGCGAGAACGCCGACGGAGCGCTGTGCAGCTTGTCGCTGTACGTCCACTCGCTCTGCGAGCCCGTGTAGCCGACCGACGAGCCGGACCCGGCCGCCGCGTCGGCGACCGCCTGGCTCGGCGCGTTCCAGTGCACACCGCTGTCGTCGCCGCTGGAGCTGTCGGCCGCGTACGCGCCCGACGTCTCGTTGAAGCGCCAGTACAGCGATGCGCCGTCACCGCGGACGGCCGAGGGGTACGCGGCCGCGGCGGACGCCACCTGCACCGACTGCGCGGCCGACTTGCCGGAGGTGTTGGTGCCGTCGGAGGCGCTGATCCGGTACGAGTGGGTCTCCCCGGCCGCCACGTCCGGGTCCGTCCAGGTCAGCTGCGGGCGCGACCACGGCAGCGAGGACGCCGGGATCTCCTGGACCGGGGTGGTGCCCCCGTCCTTGTAGATCCGGTACGTCAGGTCGCTGTCGTCGGTGTCGTAGCTGGAGCGCCAGTGGACGGCGACCTTGCCGGGATCGAGGCTCTCCACCCGCACCTGCGGCACGGTCGGCGCGCCGGTGTCCGGGCCGGAGGAGACCCGGGCCAGGGACTGCTGGGCGGTGCCGTTGACGGTGGTGAACTCGCCGCCCACCCACAGGTAGTCCGTCCCGCTCTTGGGGGCGAGGGCGAACACGCGCGGGCCGATGCCCTCGCCGATGCCGTCGTTGGTGTCCGGGGCCCAGCCCACCAGGTGCGGGTCGTCCACGCCCTCGGCGAGCAGATGGCGGCGCTGTCCGTCCGGGTACTCGCCCATCGAGGAGCAGTCGTGCGCGTGCGAGGCGCTGTAGACGAGGCCCTTGTAGAGCTGCAGGGCCTGGGTGGCTCCCAGGCAGGTGTCGCGCCAGCGCTGCGCGAAGGTGTCCGGCTCGAACGCCGTCCGCCCGTCGAACACGCCGCCGCCGGTGCCCTCGTTGGCGGTGTAGACGCCGGTGGCGTCGGCGGTGATGTCCTTGACGACGGAGGTGTCCGGGAAGAAGCCCCGCGGGTACGCCCGGGTCACCGCGCCGCTGGTGGCGTCGGTGATGGCCAGGGCGTGCGAGTCGCTGCCGTTGACGGTGAAGAAGTCGCCGCCGACGGCCACGTGCTGCCCGTCCGCGGTGACCTCCACCGCCCGCCCCGGAGCGTCCGCGTTCGCGGTCCAGGAGGTGAGGTCGCCGCCGGTGTCGACGGCGGCGAACCGCTGCCGGGTGCTGCCGTTGACGCTGGTGAAGTCGCCGCCGAAGTACACCGTCGAGCCGGTCACGGCGAGCGCCCGCACGGTCGCGGGGACCGAGGGACGGAAGTCGGAGCGGGGCGTGCAACTGGCGATGTCGATGGCGACGAGGCTGCTCGCGCCGACACCGTTGACGGCGCCGAAGTACCCGCCGGCGTACAGAGTTCTGCCGTCCGGGGACACCGCGAGCGCCCGGACCGTGGCGGTACCGCTGCCGACGGTGAAGGACAGCGAGCAGCCGGTGGGCGCGCCGGTCGCCGCGTCGAACGCGGCGAAGTTCACCGCCGACCGCTCCGCGGCGTCCCCGGCGTCGGTGCCCCCGGGGCGGATCGCCGAGAAGGTGCCCCCGGCGAACACGGTGCCGTCCGCCTGGGCGAGGGCGTACACGACGCCGTTCGTCTGCCAGGTGGAGAGGTCGTCGGCGGTCAGGGACACCGGCGGAGTGAGCGCGCCGGCGTCGGTGGCGGTGAGCGGCAGGCAGAGCAGCGGAGCGGCGCACGCGACGGCGAGCGCGGTGAGGCTCCGGCGGTGTCTGGACCTGCGGCCGGGGAGTCCGGGCTGTTTGGATCTGCGGTGCATTCCTTCTCCTAGCCGTGCGAGTGGGTGGTACGTGGTGCTGCGTGGGGGGCGTCCCTGGGATGTGTGGGGTGGGGTGGGGTGGGGGAAGCGGCGCGCGTGGGGCGGCGGGCAGCCGTGCCTCAGCGGTCCACGCGGACGGCGGTGCCGGCCAACTCGTCCTCCAGTCGGGCCACATCGGCGTCGACCATGATCCGGGCCAGTTCCCGCACCCTCACCGAGGGCTTCCAGCCGAGGAGTTCGCCCGCCTTGGAGGCGTCCCCGATCAGCGCGTCGACCTCACTGGGCCGCTCGTACTTGGGGTCGTAACGGACGAACTCCGTCCAGTCCAGGTCCGCGTGGGAGAAGGCGACCTCCAGGAACTGCCGGACGCTCGCCGCCTCGCCGGTCGCCACCACGTAGTCGTCGGGCCGGTCGCGCTGGAGCATCCGCCACATCGCCTCGACATACTCGGGCGCGTAGCCCCAGTCGCGCACCGCGTCGAGGTTGCCGAGGTAGAGACGGTCCTGCAGACCGGCCTTGATCCGGGCCACCGCACGCGTGATCTTGCGGGTCACGAAGGTCTCGCCGCGGCGCGGGGACTCGTGGTTGAAGAGGATGCCGTTGACCGCGAACATGTCGTACGCCTCGCGGTAGTTGACGGTCGCCCAGTAGCCGAAGACCTTCGCGCAGCCGTACGGGCTGCGCGGGTGGAACGGCGTCCGCTCGTTCTGCGGGGGAGGGGTCGCGCCGAACATCTCCGACGACGAGGCCTGGTAGAGCCGGGTCTCGATGCCGCTGGCCCGTACCGCCTCCAGCAGCCGGATCGTGCTGAGGCCCGTGACGTCCCCCGTGTAGAGCGGAGCGTCGAAGGAGACGCGGACGTGGGACTGCGCGCCCAGGTTGTAGACCTCGTCCGGTCTGAGGTCGCGCAGCAGGTTCACCAGCGCCACCCCGTCCGAGAGGTCGGCGTGGTGCAGGACGAAGGACCGTTCCGGCTCGTCGGGCCCCTGGTAGATGTGGTCGATCCGCTCGGTGTTGAAACTCGACGAACGGCGGATCAGCCCGTGCACGGTGTAGCCCTTGCTCAGCAGCAGCTCCGCGAGATAAGAGCCGTCCTGCCCGGTCACCCCGGTGATGAGTGCCGACTTGCCCATGCAGTACCCCCTCCGACGCGACCAACGGGTCGCGTTTTCCTATGAATTGACCTGACTTCCCGTGGAACGTCCCACGGGCCCGCCGGCCGCTGGCACAATCCGCGCATGACAGCTGACGCTTCGCTCAAGCCCACGACCCCGTTGCTCCCGCGTCCGGCGCGTGTGTTCGTCGCCGGTCACCGCGGCCTGGTCGGGTCCGCGGTGGCCCGCCGGCTCCAGACCGACGGGCACGAGGTGGTCACCCGCGGCCGGGAGCAGCTCGATCTGCGCGACGCGGCGCGCACCGAGGCCTTCCTGCGTGACGTCCGTCCGGACGCCGTCGTGCTGGCCGCCGCCAAGGTGGGCGGCATCATGGCCAACAGCACCTCTCCGGTGCAGTTCCTGGAGGACAACCTGCGCATACAGCTGAGCGTCGTCGCCGGCGCGCACGCCGCCGGGGTGCCGCGGCTGCTGTTCCTCGGCTCGTCCTGCATCTACCCGAAGCTCGCCGAGCAGCCGATCCGTGAGGAGTCGCTGCTCACCGGCCCGCTGGAGCCGACCAACGAGGCCTACGCCATCGCCAAGATCGCCGGCATCACCCAGGTCCAGTCCTACCGCCGCCAGTACGGCGCCTCGTACGTCAGTGCCATGCCGACCAACCTCTACGGCCCCGGCGACAACTTCGACCTGGCCACCTCGCACGTGCTGCCGGCCCTCGTCCGCCGCTTCCACGAGGCCCGCGAGACCGGTGCCCCCGAGGTCGTGCTGTGGGGCACCGGAACCCCGCGCCGCGAGTTCCTGCACGTCGACGACGTCGCCGCGGCCTGCGCGCTGCTGCTGGAGCGCTACGACGCCGACACCCCGGTCAACATCGGCTGCGGCGAGGACCTGCCGATCAGCGAACTGGCCTCGATCGTGCGGGAGGTGACGGAGTACCAGGGCGAGATCGTCTGGGACACCGGCAAGCCCGACGGCACACCGCGCAAGCTCCTGGACGTCTCCCGCCTGACCGCCCTCGGCTTCAAGCCCGCCGTCTCCCTGCGCGACGGCATCGCCTCGACCTACGCGTGGTGGCTGGAGCACCGGCACGGAACCTGACCGCCCCGCTCCGGGGCCCCGTCCGGCGGCCGGGGCCCCGGAGCGGCTGCGAGGAGCCGTGACCGGGGGGTGGACGCGGTGCGCGGCCACGGCCCCGGCAGGACTTCGACGCGCGGCCGCGCCTCCGGTTCGGGTGCGGCTCGTGGCCGCGCCTCCGGTTCGGGTGCGGTTCGTGGCCGTGATTCCGGAGCGGGTGTGGCGTGCGGCCGCGATCTCGGGGCCGGCCGGGTACGCGGCCGCGGCTCCGGATCGGGAGTGGCCTACGGCCGTGACGTCAGCGCCGGTTGGGCGCGCGGCCCTCCCCCCGGGCCGGGTCGGGCGCGTGCCCGGGGACCCGGCGCCGGCGCGCGGGGCGTGCGGCGGCCCGGAAAGGGTGCGGGGCACCGGCCGCCCCCTCAGTACGCCCCGCGGCCGTCGACGACGGCGCGCAGGGTACGGGTCATGATCTCCACGTCGGTGGCGACCGACCAGTTGTCGACGTACCAGAGGTCGAGCGCGACCGTCTCGTCCCAGGACAGGTCCGACCGCCCGCTGACCTGCCACAGCCCGGTCATGCCCGGCTTGACGGCCAGCCGCCGCAGCTCCGTCGGGCTGTAGTGGGCCACCTCGTCGGGCAGCGGCGGACGCGGCCCAATCAGGGACATGTCACCCCGAAGCACGTTGAGCAGTTGCGGCAGCTCGTCCAGGGACAGCCGGCGCAGCACGGCGCCGAGCGGTGTGACCCGGGGATCGCGGCGCATCTTGAACATGTGCCCGTCGTGCTGGTTGGCCCCGGAGCGCGTGAGTTCGGCCCGGTGGGCCTCCGCGTCGGCGACCATGGTGCGGAACTTCCACATGGTGAACGGCCGACCGCCGGCCCCGCAGCGCGTCTGCCGGTGGAAGGCAGGCCCCGGCGACGAGCCGCGCACCGCCAGCGCCAGCGCCCCGAACACCGGGGACAGCACCAGCAGCCCGAGCGCGGCCCCGAGCCGGTCGAGCAGCGACTTCAGCCACGGCTGCCCGAACTGCTGGGCGGGCGGGGTGACCTGAAGAACCGTCAGTCCGGCCGCCGTGGTGGGCCGCACCCGTGCCTCGGCGACCTCCGTGAGACCCGGCACCACCGCGAGCTGGAGCCCGGCGCCGTGCAGCGCCCAGCCCACGTGCCGCAGCCGCTCGCCGGTCATCCGCAGGCCCGGCGCGACCAGGGCCACGTCCGCGCCGGAGTCCGCCACGGCCCGCAGCACCTCGTCCGCGTCCTGCACCTCGTCCGCGGCGGTGTCCGCCAGCCGGCCCGCCACCGGCATCCCGCACCGCACGGCCCGGTCGCCGACCGGCACCACGCCCACCACCACGTACGCGTGGTCGGTGCGCGAGGCGAGCCGTCCGACCACATGGTCCACCGCGGCCGGCTCGCCCACCACCAGCGCCCGGCGCACCGCGCGTGCCTCGCGCCGCTGCCGGTTCAGATGGAGCTTCGTCATCGGCGCCACCGCCGCCGCGGTCAGCAGCCCCGGCACCAGCGCGGCCAGCGTCAGGCTCGGCCGCGGCCCGTTCTCCACACCGGAGAGGATCAGCGCCAGCGCCAGGACCCCGGCCAGCAGCACCCAGTCGCGTAAGGCGGCCAGCACGCCCCACGACTCCCCGAGGCGCTGGACGGCGTAGCGGCGCCGCATCGCCCGGATGGCCGTCCACACGGCCGCGCCCAGCAGCCCGCCGACGAGCGGCAGGTCCCGGCCGTCGGCTTCCAGAGCCACGGCCAGCGGGCCCCCGATCCCGCAGGTGTCGGTGAGCACGGCGAGCGGCCGGTACCAGCGGGCCTTGCCGTCCCCCGGCCGGTGCCCGCCGGCCGGGCCGTCACCCATTCGGTCCCAGTCGGACGTACCGCCGTCCGTCCGGTGCCGGTGGGCCGTGCCATCACCCGTTCGGCCTCTTCGCCGAATCGTTTCCCCGTCGAGTCCGTTCGTTCCGGTCGTTCTGGCCGTCCGCGTCGTCCCGGTCCCGTTCCCGGACGCCTGAGCCCCCGGTTCCCCGGCAGACTCCGACACGCCGACATCCCGCATGTGCCCCCCAGCCATACGTCGCCGTCACGGGCCCGTCCGTCTCCTGCCGTTCCCCACCGAACGGACGTGCCCAAGTGATCGAGGACCCTATGGCACAACTGCGCACGCTCACTGGCGTTTTCGAGAAATTCATAGGAATCCGGTGAAGAAGTTCACAACTGGCCTTCACGCCACGGTCACGTGATGCTGGGTGAAACCACCCCGAAACAGACGGCCGACCGCGAGCGTCCCGCCCGAGGGGTGGTGGGTCCACCCGGTATCGGGTACATACGATCCAGTAGGACCGGTCAGTAACGTACAGCCCCCAGATCCCTATTCGCGGCGAGGTGAGCCTCATGCCCGCACCAACGAGCAACCGGCCCAGCGTCACCGAGCGTGAGGCCCGCCAGGTGGCGGAGGCCGCCCGGGAGCAGGACTGGCGCAAGCCCAGCTTCGCCAAGGAACTGTTCCTCGGCCGCCTGCGGCTGGACCTCGTCCACCCGCACCCGCTGCCCGCCGACGAGGACGCCCAGCGTGGCGAGGAGTTCCTCGCGAAGCTGCGCGACTTCTGCGAGACGAAGATCGACTCGGCCCGCATCGAACGCGACGCGCGGATCCCGGACGAGGTCATCACCGGGCTCAAGGAGCTCGGCGCCCTCGGCATGAAGATCGACACCAAGTACGGCGGCCTCGGCCTGACCCAGGTCTACTACAACAAGGCCCTGGCCCTGGCCGGCTCGGCGAGCCCCGCGATCGGCGCCCTGCTCTCCGCGCATCAGTCGATCGGCGTACCGCAGCCGCTGAAGATGTTCGGCACCCAGGAGCAGAAGGACACCTTCCTGCCGCGCTGCGCCCGCACCGACATCTCGGCCTTCCTCCTCACCGAGCCCGACGTGGGCTCCGACCCGGCACGCCTGGCCACCTCGGCGGTCCCGGACGGGGACGACTACGTCCTCGACGGGGTCAAGCTGTGGACGACCAACGGGGTGGTTGCCGACCTCCTCGTCGTCATGGCGCGGGTGCCTAAGTCCGAGGGGCACCGAGGCGGCATCACCGCCTTCGTCGTCGAGGCCGCCTCCGAGGGCGTCACGGTCGAGAATCGCAACGCCTTCATGGGCCTGCGCGGCATCGAGAACGGCGTCACCCGCTTCCACCAGGTCCGCGTCCCGGCCGCGCACCGCATCGGCGAGGAGGGACAGGGCCTGAAGATCGCCCTGACCACCCTGAACACCGGCCGGCTCTCGCTGCCCGCGATGTGCGCCGGGGCCGGCAAGTGGTGCCTGAAGATCGCCCGCGAGTGGTCGGCGGCCCGGGAGCAGTGGGGCAAGCCGGTCGCCCTGCACGAGGCGGTCGGCTCGAAGATCTCCTTCATCGCGGCCACCACCTTCGCGCTGGAGGCCGTGCTCGACCTCTCCTCGCAGATGGCCGACGAGAACCGCAACGACATCCGCATCGAGGCCGCCCTCGCCAAGCTCTACGGCTCCGAGATGGCCTGGAAGATGGCCGACGAGCTGGTCCAGATCCGCGGCGGCCGCGGCTTCGAGACCGCCGAGTCCCTCGCGGCCCGCGGCGAACGCGCGGTCCCCGCCGAGCAGATGCTGCGCGACCTGCGCATCAACCGCATCTTCGAGGGCTCCACCGAGATCATGCACCTGCTGATCGCGCGCGAGGCGGTCGACGCGCACCTGTCGGTCGCCGGCGACCTCATCGACCCCGGCAAGTCCCTGTCGGACAAGGCGCGGGCCGGCGCCAACGCCGGTGTCTTCTACGCCAAGTGGCTGCCGAAGCTGGTCGCGGGCCCGGGCCAGCTCCCGCGCTCGTACGCCGAGTTCCACCCGGCGGGCCACGTCGACCTCTCCACGCACCTGCGGTACGTCGAGCGTCACGCCCGCAAACTCGCCCGCTCCACCTTCTACGCCATGTCCCGCTGGCAGGGCCGGATGGAGACCAAGCAGGGCTTCCTGGGCCGGGTCGTCGACATCGGCGCCGAGCTGTTCGCGATGAGCGCCGCCTGCGTCCGCGCCGAACTCCTGCGCGGCCAGGGCGACCACGGACGCGAGGCCTACCAGCTCGCCGACGCCTTCTGCCGCCAGGCCCGCATCCGCGTCGCGGAACTCTTCGACCGGCTGTGGACCAACACCGACGACGTCGACCGCAAGGTCGTCAAGGGAGTCCTCGGCGGCGCCTACGAGTGGCTGGAGCAGGGCGTCATCGACCCCTCCGGCGACGGCCCCTGGATCGCGGACGCCGCCCCCGGCGCGAGCCGGCACGAGAACCTGCACCGCCCCATCCCGTAGCAGCCCCCGCACCCCGCCCCCTCGCGGTCACCACCGCCCCCGCCCCCGGGCCGCCCCGCCACGGGCGCCGGGGGCGGCCCGGTGCCGGCGGCGCCCGCCACCCTCCCGGGGGACGCGCTGTCCTCCCGGGCCGCGGATGCGGCCACAATGGGGGGATGAGCGACAGCCCATCCCCTCTCGCCGACCCGCACCTCGTCTTCGACCCCGTCGCCGGAGACGGCCCCAAGGACGTGGTGATCCTCGGTTCCACCGGGTCCATCGGCACCCAGGCCACCGACCTCGTGCTGCGCAACCCGGACCGTTTCCGGGTCACCGGACTCTCCGCCAACGGCGGACGGGTCGGCCTCCTCGCCGAGCAGGCGTACCGGCTCCGCGTGCGGACCGTCGCCGTCGCCCGCGAGGACGTCGTACCGGCGCTGCGCGAGGCGCTCGGCGCGCAGTACGGGACGACGGAGCCGCTCCCCGAGATCCTCGCCGGACCGGACGCCGCGACCCTGCTCGCCGCCTCCGACTGCCACACGGTCCTCAACGGCATCACCGGCTCCATCGGTCTCGCCCCGACCCTCGCCGCCCTGGAGGCGGGCCGCACCCTCGCGCTCGCCAACAAGGAGTCGCTCATCGTCGGCGGCCCGCTGGTCAAGGCCGTGGCCAAGCCCGGCCAGATCATCCCGGTCGACTCCGAGCACGCCGCCCTCTTCCAGGCCCTCGCCGCCGGAACCCGCGCCGACGTGCGCAAACTCGTCGTCACCGCCTCCGGCGGCCCCTTCCGCGGCCGGACCAGGGAGGAGCTGGCGGACGTCACCGTCGAGGACGCCCTCGCCCACCCCACCTGGGCCATGGGCCCGGTGATCACGATCAACTCCGCCACCCTCGTCAACAAGGGGCTGGAGGTCATCGAGGCGCACCTGCTGTACGACATTCCCTTCGACCGCATTGAGGTCGTCGTGCACCCGCAGTCGTATGTCCACTCGATGGTTGAATTCACGGACGGATCGACACTCGCCCAGGCGACGCCCCCCGACATGCGCGGGCCCATCGCCATCGGCCTCGGCTGGCCCGAACGCGTCCCCGACGCCGCGCCCGCCTTCGACTGGAGCACCGCCTCGACCTGGGAGTTCTTCCCTCTCGACACCGAGGCCTTCCCCTCGGTCGGCCTCGCCCGGCACGTGGGCGGGCTCGGGGGCACCGCCCCGGCCGTGTTCAACGCGGCGAACGAGGAATGCGTCGACGCGTTCCTGCGCGGAGCGCTGCCCTTCAACGGGATCATGGACACCGTGACACGAGTGGTCGAGGAGCACGGCACACCCAATACGGGAACTTCCCTGACCGTGCCGGACGTCCTCGAAGCGGAGACCTGGGCCCGGGCCCGGGCCCGCGAACTGACAGCGCAGACGGCGACCGCGGAGGCGCGTGCATGACGTCCCTGATGATGATCCTCGGCATAGTCGTCTTCGTGATCGGCCTGCTGGTCTCCATCGCGTGGCACGAGCTGGGGCATCTGTCCACCGCCAAGCTCTTCGGCATCCGCGTGCCCCAGTACATGGTCGGCTTCGGCCCGACCGTCTGGTCGCGGAAGAAGGGCGACACGGAGTACGGCGTCAAGGCCGTTCCGCTCGGCGGCTACATCCGCATGATCGGCATGTTCCCGCCGGGTGAGGACGGCCGGATCAGCGCACGCTCCACCTCGCCCTGGCGCGGCATGATCGAGGACGCCCGGTCGGCGGCCTTCGAGGAGCTCCAGCCCGGCGACGAGTCCCGCCTGTTCTACACACGCGCTCCGTGGAAGCGGATCATCGTGATGTTCGCGGGCCCCTTCATGAACCTGATCCTCGCCGTCGCGCTGTTCCTCACCGTCCTCATGGGCTTCGGCCTCCAGCAGCAGACCACCACGGTCAGCTCCATCTCCCCGTGCGTCATCGCGCAGAGCCAGAACCGCGACACCTGCAAGAAGTCCGACCCCGCCTCCCCGGCGGAGGCCGCCGGCATGAAGCCGGGGGACAGGATCCTCTCCTTCGACGGGGTGCGCACCGAGGACTGGAACACGCTCTCCGACCGCATCCGCGTCAGCGCGGGCAAGGACGTCCCGATCGTCGTCGACCGCCATGGCCGCGAGCTGACCCTGCACGCCAGGATCGCCACCAACCAGGTGGCGAAGAAGGACTCCAGCGGCGCCTACGTCCAGGGCCAGTACGTCAAGGCGGGCTTCCTCGGCTTCAGCGCGGCCACCGGCGTGGTCAAGCAGGACTTCGGGCAGTCCGTGACGTGGATGACCGACCGGGTGGGCGACGCCGTCGACTCCCTCGCGGCACTGCCGTCCAAGATCCCCGCCCTGTGGAACGCGGCCTTCGACGGCGCCCCCCGGGCGCCCGACTCCCCGATGGGCGTGGTCGGCGCGGCCCGCGTCGGCGGTGAGATCTTCACCCTGGACATCCCGCCCAGCCAGCAGCTCGCGATGGCCGTGATGCTGGTCGCCGGCTTCAACCTCTCCCTGTTCCTCTTCAACATGCTCCCGCTCCTCCCGCTCGACGGCGGGCACATCGCGGGCGCCGTGTGGGAGGCCCTGCGCCGGCAGGTGGCCAGGGTCCTGCGGCGCCCGGACCCGGGCCCGTTCGACGTGGCCAAGCTGATGCCGGTGGCCTACGTGGTGGCCGGGATCTTCGTCTGCTTCACCCTCCTCGTCCTGATCGCGGACGTGGTGAACCCCGTGCGCATCTCGTAGTCACGCGGCGTTCGTGGCGGCCGGGCAGGGTTCCTGCCCGGCCGTCTTCCATTGAGTGGGTTTGCCGGGCGGGATGTGCTCGGGCGACCCGCCGTGCCGTAATCTCGAAGCCTGGAGCCCGCTGCTGACGGGGCCGGATCCTGATCCACGACTTGGGGTTGCACAGCAGATGACTGCGATTTCTCTCGGCATGCCGTCCGTTCCGACCAAGCTCGCCGAGCGCCGCAAGAGCCGGCAGATCCAGGTCGGATCCGTGGCGGTCGGCGGGGACGCGCCGGTGTCGGTGCAGTCGATGACGACGACGCGTACGTCGGACATCGGTGCGACGTTGCAGCAGATCGCGGAGCTGACGGCGTCGGGGTGTCAGATCGTGCGGGTGGCGTGTCCGACGCAGGACGACGCGGACGCGCTGGCGACGATCGCGCGGAAGTCGCAGATCCCGGTGATCGCGGACATTCA
>NZ_JBIWFW010000011.1:0-205217 GCF_044763235.1 Streptomyces sp. NPDC096152
GGCGGCAGCGTCGCATGCGTGACCCGGTGGGCCTTCAAAGTCTCAGCCAGCGGTTCGCCCGGCTGGAGGCCGTCCGCTCCCGCCACCACGACCGCGGCCCCGGAGAGCAGGCCCATGCACAGCTCCCAGAACGTCGCGTCGAAACTCGGCGACGCGAACTGCAGCACCCGGCTGCCCGGCCCCACCCCCAGCCGCTCCGCCTGCGTGGCCAGCAGACTCGCCACACCCCCATGGGAGACCACGACCCCCTTGGGACGCCCCGTCGAACCCGAGGTGTAGATGACGTAGGCCGGATGCTCCGGCCGGACGCGTGTCGCTTGTGCGGGTACGGTGTCCGGGAGGTCTGCCCGCTCCAGGGAATCGAGCAGCAGAGGACGCGTCCCCTGCGGCAGCCGTCCGGCGGTCTCGGTGGTCGCCAGGACCAGCGCGGGGCGTGCGTCGTCGAGCATGTACGCGATGCGCTCCTCCGGATAGGCGGGATCCACCGGCAGATACGCGCCGCCCGCCTTCCACACCGCCACCACGGCCACCACCAGCTCCTCGGTGGACCGCGGCAGCGCCAGCGCCACCAGCGACTCCGCACCGATCCCACGCGCCCGCAGCTCATACGCCAACCGGTCGGCCCGAACGTCCAGTTCGGCCGCCGACAACGTCCCCGCACCGGAGATCACCGCGGGCGCCTGCGGATCCGCCGCCACCCGGCGCGCGAACAGCTCCGGCACGGTCGGCTGCCCGATTTCGCGGGCATCGCCGCTCCACTCCCCCAGCACCTGACGGCGTTCCGCGGGGTCGAGCACGTCGTGCGAGCCGATGGATGCGTCGGGGGCTGCGGTCAGGGCGTCCAGAAGCCGGACGAGGCGGGCGGCGAGGCCCGCGACGGTCTCGGCGTCGAAGAGGTCGGTGGCGTACTCCAGGAGGCCGGCGACGGCTCCGTCCTGGTGCTCGGTCAGCTCGAAGGCGAGGTCGAACTTCGCCGCTCCGGTGTCGACGCGGCGCATCTCCGTGTGCACTCCGGGGAGGCGGAGTTCGGCGGCGGCCGTGTTCTGCAGCACCAGCATCACCTGGAACAGGGGATGCCGCGCCTGGGAACGGTCCGGCGCGACCGCGTCCACCACCCGCTCGAACGGCACGTCCTGATGCGCGTACGCAGCCAGATCCCACTCCCGCACCCGGCCCAGCAGTTCACGGAAACTCGGGTCCCCCGACACATCCGTGCGCAGCACCAGCGTGTTCACGAAGAACCCGACCAGATCGTCCAGCGCCTCGTCCTGACGCCCCGCGATCGCACCCCCCAGCGGAATGTCCTCACCCGCACCCAACCGCGACAACAACGCGGCCAGACCCGCCTGCAACACCATGAACAACGTCGCCCGGGAGTCCTCGGCCGTGCGCCGGAGCCGCAGGCCCAGTTCGGCCGGGATCTCGAAGGCGTGGGTGGCTCCGCGGTGGCCGGCCACGGCGGGACGGGGACGGTCGGTCGGCAGCTCCAGCAGATCCGGAGCACCCGCCAGAGCAGCCCTCCAGAACTCCAACTGCTGCGAGACCAGGCTCGCTTCGTCACCCTCCTCCCCCAGCAGCTCCCGCTGCCACAAGCTGTAATCCCCGTACTGCACCGGCAGCGGCGCCGACCACTGAGGCCGCCGCCCCGCCGACCGCGCCTCGTACGCCACCGCCAGATCCCGACCCAGCGGAACCAGCGACCACCCATCAGCAGCAATGTGATGCACCGTCAGCAGCAGCACCTGATCCTCGGCACCCAGCACGAACAACTCCGCCCGCACCGGCAACCCGGACCCCAGATCGAAACCACCCGCCACCGCAGCCGCCAACGCCGCCTCCAGCCCACCGGCAGCAACCTCCACCACCGGCAACTCCAACCCCACCTCACCGGCGGGCAGCACCTCCTGCCACGGCACACCCCCCTCCTCCGGGAACACCGTCCGCAGACTCTCGTGCCGCGCCACCACATCACCCAGCGCCGCCCGCAACGCCTCACGATCCACCCCACCCCGCAGACGCAGGGCGTAGGGCAGGTGGTAGGCGGCGCTTCCGTTCTCCAGCCGGTCGAGGAACCACAGGCGGAGCTGGGCGGAGGACAGCGGGACCCGGTGGGGGCGGACGGCGGGGCGCACCGCGGGCCGCGCGGTGTCCGCGTCGCCGAGGCGTTCGGCGAGCGCGGCCACGGTGGGCGCCTCGAAGACGGCGCGGACGGGGAGTTCGACGCCGAGGGCGGAGCGGATCCGGCCGACCAGGCGGGTGGCGAGCAGGGAGTGCCCGCCGAGGTGGAAGAAGTCGTCGTCGATGCCGGCCGAGGACAGCGCGAGCACCTCGGCGAAGAGCCCGGCGAGCAGCTCCTCGTGCGGTGTGCGGGGCGCCCGTCCCGTGCCGGCGGAGGAGAAGTCGGGGGCGGGCAGGGCCTTGCGGTCCAGCTTGCCGTTGGGGGTGAGCGGCAGCGCGTCGAGGGCGACGAAGGCGGCCGGGACCATGTAGTCGGGCAGGGTCCGGGCGGCCAGTTCACGTAGGGCGGCGGGGCCGGGGCCGCCGGTGGCGCGGGCGTGGGCGGACGGGACGACGTACGCGGCGAGCAGCGGGGAGCCGGGGCGGTCCTCGCGGGCGACCACGGCGGCCTGGGCGACCTCCGGGTGCGCGGCGAGGACGGACTCGATCTCGCCGAGCTCGATCCGGAAGCCGCGGATCTTGACCTGGTGGTCGACGCGGCCGAGGTAGTCCACACCACCGTCGGCGCGGCGGCGGGCGAGGTCGCCGGTGCGGTACATGCGGGCGCCGGGCGCTCCGAAGGGGTCGGCGACGAACCGTTCGGCGGTCAGTCCCGGCCGGTTCCGGTAGCCGCGGGCCAGGCCCTCGCCGCCGAGGTACAGCTCGCCCTCCTCGCTCGGGCGCAGCCGGTCGTCGAGGACGTAGAGGGAGGTGTTCCAGATCGGGCCGCCGATGCCGGGCAGCTGGGCGGCGTCCTCGATCCGCAGGGAGGTGGACCAGACGGTGGTCTCGGTGGGCCCGTACAGGTTGGTGACCTCGGCGCCGAGCGCGGTCATCGCGGAGGCGAGCGAGGGCGGCAGGGCCTCCCCGCCGACCAGCATCCGCAGTCCCCGTACGGCGTCGGGCCGTTCGGCCGTCAGGGCCTGCCACAGCGAGGGGGTCGCCTGGAGGACGGTGGCGCCGCTCGCGGTGGCGAGCGCGCCGAGCCGGGCGGGGTCGACGACGGTCTCCCGGGGGGCGATCACCACCGCGGCTCCGGTCAGGAGCGGCAGGTACATCTCCACGACGGCGATGTCGAAGGCGACCGTGGTCACCGCGAGCAGCCGGTCCCGGCCGGTCATGGGGAAGCGGTCGGCCATGAAGGAAAGGAAGTTGAGCAGGTTGCGGCGGGTGATCAGCACCCCCTTGGGCCGGCCGGTGGAGCCCGAGGTGTAGATCGTGTACGCCGGGTGGGCGGGCCGGAGCGGGGCGAGGCGGTCGGCGTCGGTGAGGTCGTCGTCCGCGAGACGGGTGCCCTCGGCCTCGGCCTGGGCGAGCCGTGCGGCGTCGAGGTGCAGGGCGGGGCGGGCGTCGTCGAGGATGTAGCGGACGCGGTCAGCCGGGTAGTCGGGGTCGAGCGGTATGTACCCGGCGCCGGACTTGAGCACCGCCAGCAGCGCTACGGGCAGTTCGAGGGAGCGCGGCAGGGTGAGGGCGACCAGGCCCTCCGGCCCGGCGCCGCGCGCCACGAGGACCCGGGCCAGCCGGTTGGCGCGGGCGTTGAGTTCGGCGTACGTGAGCCGCCGCCCCTCGAAGACCACCGCGGTGGCGTGCGGGGTGCGGGCGGCCTGGGCCTCGATCAGCTCCGTCGGGTCGGCGTCCGGCACGGCGCCCACGGTGTCGTTCATCGTGTTGACCACCCTTGAATGGCTGTCGGTTGCGCGGTCGCCGGTCATACGCCGGCCGGGGACGGGGCGGGGACCGCGGTGTCGGTGCGCCGGTCGGTGTGCCGCAGCTCGGCCGCGAGGATCCGGCCGATCTCGGCCAGGGCGGCGGGCTTCATGAGGTCGTTGTGGCTGCGTTCCAGGTGGTGCGCGGTGATGTCGCCGCTCACGTACGGGCGCCAGGTCTCGGGGGTCGGGGAGATGTCGACCTTGTCGAGCGAGGCGACGAGGACCGTGACGTCCCCGTCGAAGCGGTCGGGCACGAACTCGTGGACCAGGTCACGCCCGTTGGCGTACACCCGGCCGATGGCCTCGATGTGGTGGGGTTCCAGGCTGGCCAGGGAGCTGCCGAGCTTGCGCAGGATCCCGATGACCTTGTCGTGCCTGAGCGGCTTGCGGCCGAGGTAGCGGCGGTCGTAGCCGACCCAGCGCAGCAGGTCGGCGAGGATCTCCTGTTCGCCCAGCTCGGCGAGGGTCTGCCCGGGGTAGGTGTCGAGGATGGCGAGGAGTCCGACCTCCTCGCCGGCCTGTTGCAGCGCGCAGGCGATGACGTGGGCGGCGATGCCGCCGGAGGAGTAGCCGAGCAGATGGTAGGGGCCGTGCGGCTGGATCCGGCGGATCTGCTCGATGTAGTCGGCGGCCATCTCGTGGAAGGAGGCCGGCAGCGGCCCGGTTCCGTCCAGGCCGCGGGCCTGGAGGGCGTACACGGGCACGTCCTGGTCGAGGTGGCGGATGAGTCCGGCGTAGCACCAGCCGAGGCCGCCGGCCGGGTGCACGCAGAACACGGCGGGGCGGGTGCCGTGCGGGCGCAGCGGCAGGACCACGTCGAGCGGGTCCTCGTCCCGGTCGCCGCCCGCGATCCTGGCCGCGAGGAGGGCCGGGGTGGGCGCCTCGAAGATGCTGCGGATGGTGAGTTCGGCGCCGAAGGTGGCGCGGACGCGGGAGACGAGGCGGGTGGCGAGCAGGGAGTGGCCGCCGAGGGTGAAGAAGTTGTCGTCCATGCCGATCCGGGGCAGTCCGAGCACGTCGGCGAAGAGCCGGCAGACCATCTCCTCGCGCGGGCTGCCGGGGGCGCGTCCGCCGGCGGCGGCCGTGCGGTCGGGGGCGGGCAGCGCCCGCCGGTCCAGCTTGCCGTTGGGGGTGACGGGCAGTTCGGGCAGGCCGACGAAGGCGGTGGGAACCATGAACTCGGGCAGTTCCCGGGCCAGTTGGCGACGGAGTTCGTCGGCCTCGGGACCGGCGCCGGTGTCGCCGGTCCCGGTGCCGATTCCGTCGGCGGGAACGACGTAGGCGACGATCCGCTGGTCGCCCGGCTGGTCCTCGCGGGTCACCACGGCGGCCTGGCGGACACCGGGGTGCCGGGTGAGGGCGGCCTCGATCTCGCCGAGTTCGATGCGCAGGCCGCGGACCTTGACCTGGTCGTCGGTGCGGCCGAGGTAGACGAGGGCGCCGTCGTCGGACCAGCGGGCGAGGTCTCCGGTGCGGTACATCCGGGATCCCGGCGGGCCGTACGGGTCGGCGACGAACCGCCCGGCGGTCAGTCCCGGCCGGCCGAGGTAGCCGCGGGCGAGCTGGACACCGGCGAGGTAGAGCTCGCCGGGCGTGCCGGGCGCGGCCGGGCGCAGGGCCGCGTCGAGGACGTAGGTGCGGGTGTTCCAGACGGGCCGGCCGATCGGCACGGGTCCGTCCGCGGGGGCGCACTCCCAGCAGGTGACGTCGACCGCGGCCTCGGTCGGCCCGTACAGGTTGTAGAGGCCGACGCGCGGCAGGACGCGGAAGAACTGGTTCTGCAGTTCGCCGGGGAGCGCCTCGCCGCTGCAGATCACCCGGCGCAGTCCGGTGCAGCGGGCGGCGGCCGGCTCCTGGACGAAGACCTGGAGCATGGACGGCACGAAGTGCGCGGTGGTGACCCGCTCGTCGCGGATCAGCGCGGCCAGGTACTGGGGGTCCTTGTGGCCCTCGGGACGGGCTACGACGAGCGTGGCGCCGGTGATCAGCGGCCAGAAGAACTCCCAGACGGACACGTCGAACCCGGACGGGGTCTTCTGCAGGACGCGGTCGTCGGCGCCGAGCCCGTACCGGTGCTGCATCCACAGCAGCCGGTTGACGATGGCACGGTGGGGGACGACGGCGCCCTTGGGGCGGCCGGTGGAGCCCGAGGTGTAGATGACGTACGCCGGGTGGTCCCCGTCGGGGGCCGGGCCGGCGGGCGGGGTGCCGGGCTGGGTGCGCAGCCGGGCCGCCGTGTCGTCGGTGTCCAGGACGAGCGTGGGCACGGACAGGTCGTCCGGCAGCCGTGCGGCCGTCCGGGCGGTGGTGAGCAGCAGCGCGGGCCGGGCGTCGGCGACCATGAAGCGGACGCGTTCGGCCGGGTAGTCGGGGTCCACGGGCAGGTAGGCGGCGCCCGCCTTGAGCACCGCGAGCAGGCCGGTCACCAGGTGCTCGGAGCGGGGCACGGCGAGCGCCACGAGGCTCTCCGGGCCGACGCCGTTCGACCGCAGCACGTGGGCGAGCCGGTCGGCGCGGGCGTGCAGGTCGCGGTAGGTCAGGGAGCTGCCCTCGAAGCGCAGCGCCTCCGCGTGGGGGGTGCGCCGGGCCTGCTGTTCGAGGAGCGTGGTCAGGGTGGTGTCCGGCACGGGGTGCGCGGTGTCGTTGTGGCCGCGGAGCACCAGGGCGCGCTCGGGGGCGTCCAGGAGGTCGAGGTGCCCGACCGGGGTGTCGGGGGCGGCGGTCGCCAGCCGGTCCAGGAAGCCGATGAAGCGCCGCTGGTGGGCGGCGATCTCCTCGCCGGTGTAGAGGGCGGGGTTGGCGTCGAAGTCGACCTGGAGGCCGCGGCCGTCGGAACGCTCGTAGACGATCAGGGACAGGTCGTCGGAGGGGCCGATGGAGAGGTTGCGCACCATCGCGGGGGCGTCGCCGAAGGCCAGGCCGTAGTCGAACATCATGATGTTGATCTCGGGGCCGGTCAGCCGTCCGCCGCCGCCCAGCAGGTTGCGGTCGCGGACCAGGTCCTCGTACCGGTAGTGCTGGTGCTTCATCACGGCCCGCAGCTCCGCCGAGAGCCTGTGGAGCAGCTCGGACAGGGTCGTGTCCTGGGTGACGGGCACCCGCAGCGGCACCACGTTGGAGACCATGCCCGGTACGGAGCGGGCGGCCCGGCCGAGGCGGCAGGAGACGGGGACGCCGAGGACCACCTCGTCGGCTCCCGTGGACCGCTGGAGATAGAGGGCCGCGGCGGTCATCATCGTCGCCGGCCAGGTGACGCCGACCTCGCGGGCGGTGTCCCGCAGCCGCTCCAGGCTCTCCCGGGGCAGGAACGAGGTGCGGCGGACCAGGCCGTGCGCCATGACCGGGGTGCGGTCGGACAGGCCCACCGGCTCGGGGCAGCCGGCCAGCCGGTCCCGCCAGAACTCCCGGTCGGCGGTGAAGCGTTCGGATGCCCGGTACTCGGTGTCCGCGGCGACCAGCTCGGCGACCGGGCCGAACCCGCCGGCCGGCGGCTCCTCGCCCGCGGCGAGCGCGGTGTAGAGGTCGGCGGCCCGGCGGGCGAGCAGGGCGACGGCGAAGCCGTCCACGGTGACGTGGTGGTAGCGGTAGAACCAGAAGCAGCGGTCGGCGGCCACGCGCAGCAGGGCGAACCGGAACAGCAGGTCGTGGCGCGGGTCGACGGGCTCCGCGAGGACCGAGCGCATCCACTCCTCGGCCGCCGCCTCCGGGTCCTCCTCGCCCCTCAGGTCCAGCCGCTCCAGCGTCCACTCCGGGTCGGGGTCGGCGACCTGCCACAGGCCCTCGCCGTCCTCGACGACGCGCATCCGCAGCGCCTCGGCCTCCCCGACCAGGACGCGCAGCGCCCTTTCGAGGATTTCGGCGTCGATGTCTCCCCGGATGTCGAGGTATTCGGCCGCGTTGTAGATCGGGTTCTGCGGGTCCAGCTGCTGCGCGAACCAGATTCCGGCCTGGGCCGCGGTCAGCGATATGCCGTCTCCAAGCATTCCCATCCACCCCTAGCAGACAACTTCGGTGAACAACCTCGATCAGCAGTTCCGGGGAACCGCTGAAACTCTCGCATCCGCCGGAATTCACCGACAACGCCCACTGCATCAACCTGCCAACCGCTCCCGCACACGCGAAGCGGGCGTTGCAGATAACTGCCAACGCCCGCTCCCCCGCGGCCCGCGGCCGCGTCCTTCCGTCCCGGTCAGCCGCCCATGGCGCGGACCAGTCCGGCCGGACGCATGTCCGTCCAGTGCTCGTTGATGTGGTCGAGGCACTCCTGCCGGCCCGCCGCACCGTGCCGCACGGTCCAGCCCGCCGGCACCTCGGCGAATGCGGGCCACAGGGAGTACTGGCCCTCGTCGTTCACGAGGACGAAGTAGTCCGCGGTGTCGTCCTCGAAGGGATTGGTGGCCATGATTCAGGTCGCCTTTCTCTGCGATCGCTGCTTCTCTTTGTGCGGTGGTCGTACGTCTTGTTCGGTGGTCGTACGCCGGTCACGTGGCGACTTTCGCCCGCACCGATTCCGCGAATTGGGGCAGCCGGTCGACTCCCCAGAACTTGTCGAATCCGACGATGAAGAAGGGAACGCCGAACACTCCGTCCCGGTGCAGCGAATTCAGCGCCTGAAGGCCCTTCTCCCGCACCGCGGGATCGTCGTGCGCGCCCTCCAGCGCACCGGGGTCGATGCCGATGTCCCGGCCGATCCGGGCCATGGTCCGCGGGTCGGAGATGTCCTCGCCGAGCTCCCAGCGCGCGCGGTAGGTGGCGGCGATGAACTCCGGCCCCGCGCCCAGCCGTTCGGCGGCCAGATAGGCGAGGTGGGAGACCTCCCAGCGCGGCGCGGTGTCCACCGGCCACACCATCTCCAGTTCGCGGGCGCGGGCGAGGCGGCGCACGTCCTGGAGGATGTAGAGGTGCTTCTCCTTGGACATCGCGACGTACGGCAGCCGGACGTTGCTGCGCTCGAGTTCGTCCAGGGCCGGCTGGTCGGGCTCCCAGAAGGGCAGCCACTCGATCTGTCCGGCCACGTCCGGGTAGCGGTCCAGCAGGTCCCGGTAGGCCATCCAGGAGTAGGGGCTGCGGAAGGAGAAGTACCAGCGCGGTCCGCGTCGTGCCATCACCGCCTCCAACGGTCGGTTGTGCTCGGGTGGTTCGGGAGGCCCGCCGGCCGGGGGCCGGGGGCCGGACCGCCTGACGGCGGCGGGGGCGGGCCTCAGAGGGTGATGCCGCCGTCGATCTGGAGCACGGCGCCGGTGATGTAGGCGCCCCGGTCCGACACCAGGTAGGCGACCAGGTCGGCGACCTCCTCGGCGGTGCCCATGCGGCGCAGCGGGATGGCGGCGAGGGCCTCCTTGCGGGCCTGGTCGTTCATCGCCGCGACCATGTCGGTGTCGATGAAGCCGGGGGCGACCGCGTTGACCCGGATCCCGGACCGCCCGGTCTCCTTGGCCAGGGCACGGGAGAAGCCGATGATCCCGGCCTTCGACGCCGAGTAGTTGGTCTGGGTGCCGTGGCCGTGGACGCCGGCGACCGAGGAGAGGTTGACGATGGCTCCCCGGCGGCGCTTCATCATGCCGAAGACGACCGCCCGGCAGACGTGGTAGACGCCGTCCAGGTTGGTCTCGATGACCTGCCGCCACTGCTCGTCCTCCATGAGGACCAGCGGGTTGTCGCGGGTGATGCCGGCGGCCGTGACGGCCGCGTCGATCGGGCCGAGGCGCTCCTCGGTCGTCTCGATCCAGGCGCGTACGGAGGCGGCGTCGGCCACGTCGACGCGGGTGCCGGTGATCCGTGCGCCGAACTCGTCGCCGGCCTTCTCCAGGGTGCGGGCCGAGACGTCGTCCGAGCGGTAGCAGAAGGCGACGTCGAAGCCGTCGCGGGCGAGCGCGCGGACGGTGGCCCGGCCGATGCCGCGCGACCCGCCGGTGACCAGCGCCACCCGGCGTGTGCTGTCAGTCATGGTCTCTCTTTCGTGGGTGTGCGTGCGGGGTGCGTCAGGGCGGCGGGGCCCGGAGGGGACGCCGGGCGCAGGGCGGAGGCCGGGCGGAAGGCCATGACGACGCGCTCCACGCTCATCACCGGCTCGCCCGCGGACCGGCTCTCGCCCTCGAACAGCACGGTGTCGTCGACCCGGCGGTCGAGCCGTACACGGTGCTCCAGCACCTCGCCCGGCAGCACCGGGCGGTGGAAGGCGACGCCGGTCATGCCGCCGAAGAGCATCACCTGCCCGGTCAGCACGTCCGGGTTGGGGGCGTCCCAGGTGGCGAGGACCCCGGCGGCCTGGCACCAGGACTCCACGAGCAGGGCCGGCGGGTAGGCGAAGTCCTCGGCGGGGGTGTCCGGGCCGAGCTTCTCGTACCAGGGCTCGTTGCAGGTGACCGCCTTCAGCGCGACCAGCCGCTCGCCGGGTACGACGTCGACGAGCCGGTCCACGAGCAGCATCGGGAAGCGGTGCGGCAGCCGGGCCCGGATCTCGCGCTGGCCCGTCATGCCGCCGCCTCCCCGGCCGGCCGCGGGGTGTAGCGGAGCCGCACGGAGGCGGCGGCACCGCGGGCGGTGCCCAGCCTGGCCCGGCACTGCCAGTCGCCGGCCGGGGTCCGCTTCCAGGCCATGGCGATGTCCACCCGGTCGCCGGGGAAGACCGGTCCGGTGAACCGGGCCGACTCCACGGCGGCCAGCGCGGCGCCCTTGGCCCCGTCCGGCGCGGTCGCCACGGCACCCTGATGGGTGCACTCCACCAGGCAGACCCCCGGGAAGATCGGGAAGCCCGGGTAGTGGCCGGGCAGCACGGTCTCGGCGGGGTCCACCGTGAAGCGGGCTGCGGTGCTGAACTCCCCTTCGGCGGGCAGCACTTCGACGCGGGCCGCGAGCGGGCTCGCGGCGGTCATCAGGCCACCCGCGCCGGGTCGAGCTTGCCGAGCAGCAGCTCGTAGGCGCTCTGCAGGGTGACGATCCGCTTGAGGTCGGACTCCGGCAGCCGGATGCCGTACTTCTTCTCCAGGATCACGACGACCTCCAGGGCCATCAGGGAGTCGACCTCCAGGTCGTCGACGAACCGGGCGTCGTCGGTCACCTCGCTGACGTCGACGTCGAGCACCTGCGCCACGAGGGCACGCAGTTCTTCCTTGTCCAGCACGATCGGGTCCTTTCGGCAGCTCGGAATGCGGGGAGGGGTGGTGAGGGGAGGGATTCGGGGGCGGGGAGAGGCCCGGGGGCGGGCCCGGCGCTCAGCGCAGGCCGAGCAGCGCGCAGCCGACGCTGCCGCTGCGGTCCACGGAGGTGATCACGCCGACCCGGCCGACCGGTCCGGCGGGCCGGTCCGCGGCGTACGACAGGAGGGCGGCGGCCTGGAACGCGGCGGCCGCGGCGCCGGTGTCGCCGATCAGGGTGGTCGGCGTCACGTCGGCGGCGTCCGCCGCGCCCAGCACCTCGCGCACCGCCTCCGCCTCGCCGCGGCCCTCACGGCCGGGGGCGCCGGAGCGGGCGACGGCGGTCACCCGGTCCGGTGCGACGCCGGCCCGGCGCAGCGCCGAGCGCAGGCAGGCGACGAGGGCGGGGCGGGTGTCGCCGTGCAGGACGACGCCGAGTTCGACGGCGAGGACCTCGGCGAGGACGGGCTGTCCGGGGTCGTCGGGCGCGTGCGGCTCGACGAGGAGCATCGCGCAGCCCTCGCCGAGCGGCGGGGCGGCGGCCGTGCCGTCCGCGCAGTGGTGCTCCAGCCAGGCGCGGGCGGGCGAGAACTCCTCGGCGGCGCCGCACAGCACGGTGCGGGCGCGGCCCGAACCGAGCAGCCGACGGGCGTAGTTGAGCGCGTGCAGCCCGGCCGTGCGGCCGCCGGCGATGGTCGCGTTGGGGCCCTTGAGCCGGTACCAGATGGCGCTCTGGCCGGCCGCGCAGTTCATCACGGTGTTGGGGAAGCGCGCCGGGTCGACGAAGAACGGCTGGTCTCCGGTGAGCGAGTCGCGGGTGAAGTCCATCATCGACTGGGCGCTGCCGGTGGTGGTGCCGAGCGCGAAGGCGGCGCCCTCGCCGGTGCCCACGGCACGGTTGCGCTCGGCGTCGTCCAGCAGCGCGCCGGCGGCGGTGACCGCGAGTCCGGTGACCCGGTCCATGGAGCGGGTGCCCTTCCTGCCGAGCACCTCGCGTACGCCGAAGCCGGGCACGACGCAGCCGACGCCGTCGGGGGTGGGGCCGTGCTCGGGGCCGAGGCCGGTGACGGTGCCGCGCCGCTCGCGCAGGCCCTCGGCGTACGCGCCCCGGCCGATGCCGTACGGCGACACGGCCGACCATGCGGTGATCACCGGGCGTCCGGTGCCGGTGCCGGTACCGGTGTCCCTGCCCTGGGTGAGGGTGGTCATGACCGTCACGAGTTCCTTCCGTTCACGGGAATGCGGGTGTGTTTCGGGGGAGTTCAGAGGAAGAAGACCATCCGGTACTCGCCCCAGCGCGCCGCCACCTCGCCCTCCCCGGCGAGTCGGATGCCGGCGAGCGGCGGCCGGGGCGAGTGGAGCGCGGCGAGCGCGGGCCGCTCCACCCAGACGCCGACGCCCGCGTCGAGCAGCGAGCGGAGCCCCTTGCGGGGGTCGGTGAGGGTGTCGACGGTGAGGTTGCCGATGCGCAGGGGCGGCGGCGGGTCGGCGTCCAGGGCGTAGCCGACGGCCTTACCGCGCAGCAGGATGTCCAGGCCGCCGAGCTGGCGGTGCAGTTCGGTGGCGAGGTAGAGCTCGTCGAAGAACTGCTTGTCCAGGGCGCCCCGGTACCCACGCTCCACGATGGCCAGTACACGTTGCTGATGCGGCATCAGATCACCCCGATCAGCAGGGTCTTGCCGGCGGCGGCGACATTGGCGGCGTACCCGGCGGGCGGCCGGAGCACCACCGCCGGCAGGTGCTCGGCCACGCCCCGGTCGTCGCTGCAGAAGCGGCAGCCGTACCAGTGCAGGCGGTCGGGGAACGCGTCGAGCAGTTCCCCGGCCAGACCCGGCAGGGAGCGGTACGTCCGGTTCCACTCGGCGAGGTTGCGCGGCTTGTCGGGACCCTGGGCCCGCTGGGTCAGCAGCGTGGCGTACCCGCAGGTCCACACCTGGACGGTGGCGTCGCGCTCCAGCAGGGCCTGGGTGAGCCGCAGGGCGCTGGTGACCTGGTCCGAGGCGTGGGGCGCGCCCATGAGGGTGATGAGCACATCGGTGTGCGGAATCTGCCTGGCCACCTAGTGCCACACCACCCGGACCGCCGGATCGAGGATCCACCCCGCCACCACGTCCATGCCGACCACGCGCAGCTCGGGCCGCAGGGTCGCGGTGTCCAGCCCGTGCTGGGCCAGCGAGAAGCTGTCGGCCGCGAGGACGCCGCCCTCCTTCTGGAACCGGTCCAGGTCGGCGTCGCTGCCCGGCACCGCGAGCACGACGCCGTCCTGCACCAGGAAGAGCAGGGCGGACTGCCCGGTGAGCACCTGGGTGACCGCGTCGCGCCGGAAACCCGTGTCCCCGGCGGCGCCGGCCTGGCTCTCGACGAGCAGCAGCCGTGGCGTGCCGCTCTCCCAGTCCTCCGTCACGCCCCGGGCGCCTTGCCGTTCAGGGCGTCGAGGACGTGCTGGTCGAAGGTGACCAGCTTCCAGTCGCGGCGGTTCTCGATCCGGGCGTAGCCGTGCACGATGCGCCCGGTGGCGGTCTTCACCAGCTCGCCGTCGCGCAGCACGTACCAGTCCATGCGGGAGGTGTAGGTGAAGTCCTTGAAGACCTCCTCCACCGTGTAGACGGTGTACAGGTCCTCCTCCATCAGCGCCTCGCCGAGGACGCGGATGTCGGAGCGGGGCACGACGGGGATCCAGCGGCGGTCGTCCAGCAGGGTCTTGATGGAGATGCCGCGGTCGGCGACGAAGCGGTCCTTGCCCTCCTCCATCAGCCGCAGGTAGCCGGACATCTGGATGCGCTCGGTGAAGTGGCAGTACGGGTAGGGGATGTTCCACTTCCAGGCGTAGGCGTTGCGTCCCGCGGTGAGCGAGGCGAGGATCTCCTCCTCGGCCGGGGCGGTGGCGCCCGGCTCGCGCTCCAGGTCGTCGCCGAGCACGGCGACGGCGAACCGGGCGAGCGGCTCGGGCACCTCACCGGCCGCTTCCAGGTAGGTGTCCCTGCGCAGCGAGACGCGGACCTTGGACGTGACGGCCTTGTGGATCTCGCCGTCGCGCTCGAACCGGATGGTGACCTTGAACCCGATGGTCGCGTCCTCGTCCTTGGTCCACGGCACGACCTCGGCCTCGGCGACGTCGTCCATGTGGAAGGCGTGCAGGATGCGGGTGTCGAGGGACACCAGGTCCAGGCCGAGGCCGTGCTCCTCGTAGAGGGCGCGGGCCGGCAGTCCGGCCTGGCGGAAGTGGTCCAGGACGGCTTCCTCGACGAGGTAGTTGACGTGCTTGAAGCCGATCCAGGTGCAGATGTTGGAGCCCTCGTAGCGGGGGCGCACCTGCGTGGTGGTGGCGGTGGTCAGCAGCGCCTTGACGGCGGTGTCCGTGACGAGGGTCATCGCTGGGGCTCCAGGGCGTCGAGAGGGGCGGCTCCCCGCTGCAGCGGGAGGCTCAGGGTCGAGTGGACGAAACTGCTCAGCTCGGCGGCGAAGTCCTCGGCCGCGTCGAGCATCGGGAAGTGCCCGCAGCCGGGCAGGACGCGGGCCGTGGCGTCGGGGAGCGCGCCGGCGAGCGCCAGGCCCTCCTCGGGCCGGGCGGCGAAGTCGGTCTCCCCGGCCAGCACCAGCGTGGGCACGGTGACGCGGCCGGTGTCCAGGGCGGGGGTGCGCAGATAGAGGTCGAAGAAGCGGAGCCATCCGTAGGGACCGACCCGGTCGCGCACCCGCAGGGCCATGGCGCGCTGGACGTCCTCGGGGAACCGGCCGCCGGAGTGGGCGCGGATCCCTTCCTCCATGATCAGGTGGAAGTCGTTGAGGTAGTAGCTGATGGTGCTCCAGTCGAACTCCTCGGCGCCGGAGCGATAGAAGGGCGACACCAGCACCAGGGCGCGGATGCCGAACCGGCGCAGCGCGTCGACGCCGCCCCGCTGCTTCTGGTCGAGCAGGTCCAGCAGCACGTTGGCCGCCATGGAGTGGGCGACCACCACCTCGGGTCCGTCGGGCACGGCCGCCAGCGCCTGGGCGAGCCAGCCGCGGAGGTTGGGCTGCGCGTCCCAGTCGGCGATGGTCTCGGTGCGCCAGGGCAGCCGGGCGGTCCACAGCTGGTAGGTGTCCGGCAGCAGCGGCAGGGTGCGTTCCCAGACGCTGTCGGCGGCGGCGAGGCCGTGCAGCAGCAGGACCCGGGGTCCGCTGCCTTCGGTGCGCTGTTCCACGGAGACGGGCCGCAGGTCGATGTGCGTGTTCACCGGGATGTCCTCCTCATGGCGGTCAGGCCGCCTCGGGGGCGAGCAGCAGCAGGCCCGCGCCGGCGTCGTGGCCGGGGCCGCCCGCCACCGCGCGCACCGGTTCGCGCCGGCCGGCGTCGAACCAGCCGACGGCGGCGGCGATCTGGAGCACCCCGTGGGCGCCGGAGGCGCTGCCGAGGTGCGCGGGCAGCTCCCAGCCGGGGGCCGTGCCGCCCGGCTCGTCCGCTCCCCTGCGGTACGGGCCGAGCACGGCGCGGACGGTGGCGGAGCGTTCGGCGGCCGCGGTGCGGGACTCCAGGACGAGCGCGGCTCCGCCGTCGACGGCGCGTGCGCCGCCGAGCAGGCGGCGCACGACCTCGTTGTCGGGTTCGACGCCGAGCACCAGGAACCGCTCGGCCCGGCCCGCCCCGATCATCGTGGCGGCCCAGTGCACGGCGTCCAGGCCGGAGGTCTCGCCGTTGCAGACCATCAGGTTGGGGCCGCGCAGCCCGTAGCGGATGGCCGCCGAGGAGGCGATGACGTTGCTGGAGGCGTTGGGCAGGTCCATCGGGCTGGTGGCGGTGACGGTCTCCTCGCGGATGGTGTCGAGGGCCCGGGCCACCGTGTCCAGGTTGCCGAAGTTGGAGCTGGCGACGATGCCGGTGCTGGCGGCGGGCACGGTCAGGCCGTCCGCGCCGAGCAGCCCGGCGTCGCGCAGCGCGGCGGCGGTCAGGGCGTAGCCGAGCTGGGTGGCCCGGTCCTTGTAGCGCAGCCCCTTGCGGCCGACGTGGTCGGCCGGTTCGACGGCCGCGCCGCCGGGGGCTGGTCCGTCGGCCAGGGCCCGCACGGTGTCGGCGCCCGGCAGCAGCACGGCGGCGCCGGAGACCACCACGGCGGCGGGGGCGGTCGCTGGTGTCAGTGTCATCGGGGACCCTCCACAATGGCCACGGCGTTGATGCCGCCGAATCCGAAGGCGTTGAGCTGGGCCACTCCGAGCTCGCGCCCGGACGCGGCCTCGCCGGTGACGAAGCGGAACGGCGCGGCCTCCTCCACCGGGTCGTCCAGGCCCACGGTCGGCGGGACGCGCCCCTCCTGCAGGGCGCGGATGCCGACGATCAGGTTGAGCAGCCCGGAGGCGCCGGAGGTGTGGCCGGTCATGGACTTCACGGCGGTCATCAGCGGGACGGAGGCGTCGTCGCCGAGCACCTCGCGCAGGGCCGCGGCCTCGGCCTCGTCGTTGAGCAGGGTGCCGGTGCCGTGCAGCATCACCAGGTCGATGTCGGACGGCTTGACGCCGGCGAGCCGGTGGGCGGCGCGCATGGCCTCGGCGATGCCGTCCGGGGAGGGCGCGGTGACGTGGTACGCGTCGCAGTTGACGGCGACGCCGCGCAGCCGTCCGTAGACCTGCGGGGCGCCCTCGTCGGTGCGGCGCAGGACGACGGCGGCGGCGCCGTCGCCCATCAGCACGCCGGTGCGGTTGCGGTCGAAGGGCCGTACCCGGTCCGGGGGTTGCGGGTGGACGCGTTCGAGCAGCCCGTACATCGACTCGGTCAGCACGTCGACGCCGGCGACGATCACCGTGTCGGGGGCGCCGTCGCCCTGCTGGTCGAGCAGGTCGGAGGCGAGGGCCAGGGCGTACAGCGAGGCGGAGCAGGCGTTGGAGAAGGTGTGGGTGACGTCGGCGTTGAAGCGTTCGCGCAGCCCGGTGCCGAAGTGCAGCCCGGAGTCGGCGAACGGGGAACCGTCGCGCCACCACAGCTCCATCGAGCGCAGCTCGCGCAGCCCGGTGCCGACCAGGACGGGGATGCCGCTGAGGTCGTCGCCGAGGCCGGCGTCGGCGGCGGCCTGCCCGACCGCGTCGAGCAGCAGCCGGGTGGCGCGTCCGGGTACGTCCTGGCCGGGCACCGGCCGGTCGTCGACCTCGTAGGCGTGCTGGGCGCGGAACCGGCTGCGGTCGAAGCCGCGCAGCCCGGCGCGGCCGCTGGTGCCGCGGCACAGGGCGTCGAAGAGCTCGCCGACGCCGGAGCCGGTGGCGGCGACGGCCCCCATGCCGATGACGGGACGGTTCGTCATGACGCCTCCCGGGTCGCGTCGTACCGGCCGAGCAGGACCGCCGCGTTGTTGCCGCCGAACGCCAGACCGTTGTTCTGGACGATCCTCAGGTCGGCCTCGACGGCCTGGTTCGGCACGCAGTCCACGTCGCACTCGGGGTCGGTGGTGACGTGGTTGATGGTGGGCGGGATGAACCGGTTCTGGATGGCGAGGGCACAGCCGATGGCGCCGAGCGCGCTGGCCGCGCCCATGGTGTGGCCGAGCATCGACTTCATGGAGACGGTCCGCGGGGGCCTGTCTCCGAAGACCTGGCGGATGGCGCCCGCCTCGGTGATGTCGTTGGCCCTGGTGCCGGTGCCGTGGGCGGAGATGAGGTCCACCTCGTGCGGGGCGACGCCGGCGTTGTCCAGGGCGAGCCGCATGAGGTCGGCGACGCTGTCCTGGTCGGGTGCCACCTGGTGGTGGGCGTCGCAGTTGAGGCCGTAGCCGAGGACCTCGGCGTAGATGGTGGCGCCGCGCTCCAGGGCGGAGTCCAGCCGCTCCAGGACGAGAACGCCGGCGCCCTCTCCGGTGAGGATGCCCTTGCGGTCGACGTCGAAGGGCTGGCAGCGGTCCGGGGCGATGGTGCCGAGGCGGTAGAAGCCGGTGAACGTCTTGCGGCACATGGCGTCGGCGCCGCCGCAGAAGGCGAAGTCCGCCTCGCCGGAGCTGACGGCGTCGAAGCCGTAGCCGATGGCGTAGTTCCCCGCCGAGCAGGCGGTGGGGATGGTGAGCGCCTCCACGTCGCTCAGGCCCAGTTCCTGGGCGATGGCCACCGACAGCCGCCCGGCCGGCACCCGCCGGGCGGCCGTGGGGTCGAACGAGCCGGTGCCGTGGGCGAGTTCGCTCTCGACCAGCTGGTCGAGGTCGTGGCTCTCGCCGTCGGTGGTGCCGATGGAGATCAGCCCGCGCCGGGCGCGCAGCCAGGTCAGGTCGAGTCCGGAGTCCTCCAGGGCCATCCGGGCAGCCGCCGTCGAGAACTGCGCGGCCCGGCCGAGCTGTTCCACGTCGAGCGTGCTGATCCAGTCCCGCGGGTCGAAGTCCGTGATCTCGCACCCGTTCGCGTGGGCGAAGCCCTCGGTGTCGAACACCGTGATGGGCCGGGCACCGCTGCGGCCTTCGCGGAGTCCCTGGAGGAACTCCTTCGCGCCGAGTCCGATGCCGGAGACCACCCCGAGTCCGGTGAGGACCACCCGGTGCCGCTCCGGCCGTCCGTGGCCGGGGCCGCTCACTGCCGTCGTCATGCCAACCTCCCAGTCCGCGCGAGCGGTCCGACTACCAGCCCGCCGGCTCCGCGACGACCTCGTAGACGCCCTTGAGGTTCACCATGCGCGGCAGCTCGCTCTGGTTGATGACGACGCCGAACTCCTTCTCCAGGGCGGCGAGAATCTCGATGGCGCGCAGCGAGTCGGCGTTGTGGTCCTCCTTGAACAGGCTGACCTCGGTGACCTCGTCCTCCTCTATCTCGAGAATGTCGCAGACGATTTCCTTGATGGTTTCCAGACGCTCGTCGCGCGTGAGAGTGGACACGCTTTTCCCCTTTTTCGAATCGGCCGCCGCGGATTCGCGGACGGCGCTCTGCAATCGCCTTTGAATGGTGCGGGTGTTGCTTCCCCGGAGACAATGGCGGCTGCAACAACCTGCCATGCGCCGGTGGTTCTCAGGAGCCGGCCGGGCGCATTTCCTCGCGCAGCCGCAGCAACGCGTCGGCGAGGCCCGCCAGCGCGTCGAACATGGCGCCGCCGAGCGGGCGCGTGGGCGCCTCGGGCATCCGCGCGGCGGGCCCGGTCAGGGCGAGGGCCGCGGCGATCCGCCCGTCCCGGGTGCACACGGGGACGGCGTAGGAGACGCTGCCGGGCGGCACGGCGTCGGGCCCGTAGGCCCAGCCGCGGCGGCGTACGACGGTGAGCTGGGCGGCGGTGAACCGCGCGGACTGCAGGCCCTGGTACAGCTCGTCGGGTTCCGCCCAGGCCAGCAGCACCTGGGCGATCGGGCCGGCGGAGGCGGGCCGGATCGCGCCGACGGGCACCGCGCCGGGCCGGCCGGCCGGGTCCGCGGCGGCGGCGACGCAGATCTGCAGGCCGTCGCGGCGGCGGTAGAGCCGGGCGTCCAGGCCGGTACGTGCGCGCAGTTCGGCGAGTACGGGTCCGGCTGCCCCGGCCAGCCGGTCGTGGTGGACGCCGATGGCGGCGGCGTCGAGCCGGGGTCCGAGCACCCAGCGGCCGTGCCGGTCGCGGGTGAGCAGCCCGAGCCGCTCCAGGGCGAGGGCGATGCGGTGCACGGTCGGCCGGGGCAGGCCGCTGAACGAGACGAGGTCGCCGAGGGTGGCAGGGCCGCCCTCAACGATGTCGAGCAGCGCCGCCGCCTTGTCGAGTACGCCCACCCCGCTGGTCTGCCCGGGCCGGGTCGCGGTGCTCACCACTGCGGTGCCAGCCGTGCGCGGATGTCCGCGACCAGGGCGTCGCGCTGGTCCACCAGGTAGAAGTGGCCGCCGGGCAGCACCTTCAGGTCGAAGCCGCGGGGTGCGAGGCCCGCCCAGGCGGCGACCTCGTCCGCCCGGATGTCCGGGTCGCCCTCGCCGACGTAACCGGTCACCGGGCAGTCGAGCGGGAGACCGGGCCGGGCGGTGTAGCGGGCGACGGCGGTGAAGTCGGCGCGGATCGCGGGGAGCACCAGCTCGCGCAGGTCCGGGTCGGCGAGGAGCGCGGCGTCGGTGCCGCCCAGCCGGCCGACCTCGGCGATGAGCGCATCGTCGTCGGCGAGCGCGGCGGTGCGCGGGGTCAGCAGGTGCGGCGGCTTGCGGCAGGAGACCATCAGCAGGGCCGGGGCGGTGTGGTGGCGTGCCTGGAGCCGCAGGGCGAGCTCGTATCCGATGGAGGCGCCCATGCTGTGGCCGAAGACGGCCAGCGGGACGTCCAGGTAGGGCGACAGCTCGTCGGCGAGGGCGTCGGCGACGTCCTCGACGCGGGTGAAGGGCTCCTCGGCGATGCGTTCCTGCCGGCCGGGATAGCGGACGGCGAGCACCTCCACGTCGTCGCCGAAGGCGTGCCCCCAGCTGTGGAAGAAGCCGGCCGAGCCGCCGGCGTGCGGGAGGCAGAGCAGGCGCAGCCGGGGCGGCGCGGGGCCGGCGTACCGGCGCAGCCAGATGCTTTTGGTGCCAAGTGCCATGGTGGGTGGTCTCCTGACGGCGTGGAAATGGTCAGTCCAGGGCGCCCGGCCCGTCCAGCGACACGACCTCGGTGTCCGGGGAGATCCGGCGGACCAGCCCGGCCAGGGTGCGGCCGGGGCCGAGTTCGACGAGGCGGCGGCAGCCGAGCGGGCCGACGAGGGTGCGCACGCTCTGCTCCCAGAGCACCGGGGAGGTGAGCTGGCGGGTGCCGAGGTCGGGCCAGTCGCAGTCGCCGGCGTGGGCCTCGGCGTCCACGTTGGCCACGACCGGCAGGTGAGCCGGCGCGAAGGCGGTGTCCTTCAGGGCGGCGCGCAGGGCGTCGGCGGCGGGGGCCATGTACGGGCTGTGGAAGGCGCCGCCGACCTGGAGCCGGATCAGCTTGGCGCCGATGGAGGGCGCCTCGCCGGCGAGCCGGTCGATGGCCTCGACGGCGCCGGACACCACGGTCTGGCCTGGGGCGTTGACGTTGGCGACCCATACCTCGCAGCCGTCCGCCCGCATCCGCCCGGTCAGGGCGGTCACCTCCGCGAGCGGCGCGGCGACGAGGACGCCCATGGTGCCCTCCTTGGCCTCGGCGGCCCTGCGCATGGCCCGGCCGCGGGCGGCGACCAGCGCGGCCGCGGCGGGCACGGTGAGCGCCCCGGCGGCGACGAGGGCGGCGTACTCGCCCAGGCTGTGCCCGGCGCAGGCGGCGGCCCGGCCGCCGAGCGCGTCCCGGCGCACCGCCTCGGCGTGGGCGATCACCGAGACGGTGAAGACGGCGAGCTGCGCCAGGTCGGTACGGCGCAGCCGTTCGCCGGGGGTGCGCAGCAGGAGTTCGGGGAGGTCCTCCCCGGTCACCTCGGAGATGTCCCGGGTGAGTTCCCAGGACGGGGTGTTCCGCCAGGGTTCACCCATGGCCTCTTTCTGCGTTCCCTGACCGGGAAACAGCAGGGCAATCGGCATGCGACTCATGGTCCCGCCTTCCGCGCGAATTCACCGGGGAGGGGCGGGGACCCGTGCGGGTATGGAGGCGCACGGGTCCCCGCTCACCGGCGGCACAGGGAGCGGGGGATTCTCGGAAGCCGCCGGGGAAGGAATTCCGTAATGCCCCTCCGGGGCGAATCCCTTTCCTCGGGCTCCATACAACTGCCGGTGCGCGGGGGCGGCAACAAAAGTTTCAGGAAGCTGCCAGTGCGCCGGTCACGGACGGCGGGAGGATGCCCCGCCGGGCGGGGCGGCGGGCGGCAGCAGGCCCAGTTCCGCGGCCCTGACTCCGGCCTGGAAGCGGGAGTTGGCGCCGAGCAGCGCCATGATCTCGGCGACGTGGCGCCGGTAGGTGCGGACGGACACGGCGAGGTCGCGGGCGGCGACCTCGTCGGTGACGCCGGCCCAGAGCGCGCCGAGGATCTGGCGGGCCAGGGCGCCGCGGTCCCGGTTGCCGAAGACGATGCGCTCGCCCGCCGGGACGGCGTTGCGCCAGACGTTCTCGAACAGGGTGCGCAGGGTGTGCATCAGCTCCGGCGCCCGGATCACCGAGGCGCGGCGGCCCACGGCGGACTCGGCGACGACGAGTGCGACGGTTCCGTCGACCATGAGCGCCTGCAGGGGCGGCACCCGCGCGATGCGGATGGCCACGGGTCTCTCCAGGGCCAGTTGTTCGTGGACGAAGTCCTCGTCGACCAGGGCGGGGCTGGTCAGCAACCGGGCCGAGACCGACTCGGCGGCACGGTAGATCAGCTGGCGCTCGGTCTGTTCGCCGCGGTCGGGTTCCTCCTCGGAGCCCGGCATCCGGGCGTGCACGATGTCGATGGTCCTTCTCGCCCCCGTGATGAACTCCTCCGCCAGCGCGAGCACTTCCCGGTAGCCGCCGTCGACCACGGTGATCTGCTGTTCCTGGAGGCTGCGGTCGCGGTGGATGGCCACCGTCGACTCGATCAGGTTCTGCACCTGCAGGAGCGCCTGCTCCAACTCGTCCTCAGGCCCGTTGGGCACCTCGTACTCCCCCGTTTCCCCGTTTTTTTGAGCGTCTAGTTCTGTATGAGCCCCAGTTCCACCGCGCGGGCTCCGGCCTGGAAGCGCGAGGTGGCGCCGAGTTCGCGCATGATCTCCGCGACGTGGCGGCGGTAGGTGCGCAGGGACACGTCCAGTTCGCGGGCCGCCGCGTCGTCGGTCCGGCCGGCCCGCAGCCGTTCCAGGATCCTGCGGGTCAGCTCGCTGTGCAGCCGCGGGCTGAGGGCGAGGTGGTCGTCGAGCCGCCGGCAGCGGGACCAGGTGCCGGCGAAGAGCAGTTCCAGCGCGCGCACGGCGGCGGTGTCGGTGACCATGATCGCCTGGGAGCCGCCGTTGCCGGGGACGGCTCGGACCAGGGCCCGGGCCCCGTCCACCACCACGGCGTCCCGCAGCTCCCCCTCGGAGCAGCGGATCTCGAAGCGGGAGCCGGGGGCCGCGCCGAGCCGGGCGAGGGAGCAGTCCGCGACCGTGGTCGCGCACAGCACCCGGACCACCGGCCCCGGTTCCCGCTCGGCCAGCAGTTCCTTCACCGTGTCGCTGAACTCGTCGGCCGAGGACAGGGCGATGCAGACCGAGTGACGCGCGTCGACCAGCAGCTGGGCGACGGTCTCGCGGAGCGCGGTGACGCTGGTGTGCGTCCCGTCCGGGCCGCCGGAGGGCCGGTTCCGGTAGAGGGAGACGGTGGACTCGATGAGGGCCCGCGCCTGCAGCAGGGTCTCCTCGACATGCGCGGCATGGGCTCCTGGGGCGAGTTCCTCCGCACCCTCCGCGCCCGATGACTCGATGACAGCACCTGTCACTTGCTCCCCCTTGGTTTCCCGAGACCTGCTCAAGGCCCCCGCACACCCCGTGCCGGCAGCCGACGGACCCCGTCGCCCCCGCACCAAGAACATGAGTCTTAAACTGTTCAATGGAAAAACTCTTCGGCGTGCGGCATCCATGGGGTCGGCTCCGCTCCGACACTAGTTCGCTGGCTCAGAACCAGTCAACGAATCCCGCACCCGGGAAGATCCCGAGAGGCCCTTATTCGCTGTCCCGCTTTTCCCGGCACGGGCGGCTTTTTTCCAGCCACTCTGACAGCAAGCTGCACACGGACTACAGAAGTTGACTTTCCGCTTCCGCTTCCGTCCTGGAGCCCGCCGCCCCCTCGACGACGCATCGTACGTCTGTCCGGTTCCGGCCAACCACCGTTACCCGCACGGCAGTTCGCCCATGCCCGAGCCTACGGTGACTGCGTGACCACAAGCCACACGGGGGCCGCCCGGCACACAATCACGCCACTTCCGGACACCGCAGATTCGGATGTCGAACGGGGGCGACGGAGCGCCGGACGGTACAGCAGGAACGATCATCAGCTACTCGGAGAGACGGAACCGGTGAGCGCGGACCGAATGCGGTCGGCCAATGTTCGCGAGGAGTTCATCGCGCGCGCCACCCTCCCGGGGCGGGTCCCGCACCGGGTATTCCGGCAACCGCCCGGGGGAATTACGGGTGGCCGAGAATGCGGTCCCCGAACCGCGCCCGCAGCGCCGTCCCACGGCATCTGAAACGCCGTCCCGCGGCATCCGAAACGCCGTCCCGCGGCATCCGAAACGCCGTCCCACGGCACCCGAATCCCGCCGTACGGCACGCGAAGCACAGTCGCAGTCACGTCCCTTTCCGCATCCGCCGGCGCGTCCCGCAGACCCGCCGCGCCCCGAAGCCAGGAGACAGCCGACCGTGAACTCCCCCTCCCGCACCGCGCGTTCCCTCGCCGACCTGCTCCTCGACGCCGCCGAGCGGCACCCGTCCTCCGGCGTCCGCCACTGTCTCGGCCCGGCCGACGCGGGCCACCTCGACCTGCCGTATCCGGGGCTCCTCACCGAGGCGGCCCGGCTGCTCACCGGGCTGCGGGCCGAAGGGCTGCGCCCCGGCGACCGCATCGTGCTGATTCTGGAGCGCCCGCAGGAGTTCCTGCCCGCGTTCTGGGCGGCCGTGCTCGGCGGCTTCGTTCCCTGCCCCATGGCGCCGCTGCGCGGCGACCGGGAACGCTGGGGCGCCCAGCTGGCCCATGTGAACGAGCTGCTCGAAGCCCCGCTGGTGGTCGTGACAGAAGCCCTGGCCGCCGAACTCCCGTCGGTGCGGGGTCTGTCGGTGGTGACCGTGGAGAGCCTCGACAGCGCGGAGGAGACCCCCGCGGAGGCGTTCCACCGGGCCGCCCCGGAGGACACCGCCCTGCTCGTGCTGACCTCGGGGTCCACGGGCCACTCCAAGGCGGTCGTCCTCAGTCACGCCAATCTGCTGGCCTCCATGACCGCCAAGAACGGCCACCACCGGCTGACCGCCGCGGACACCACACTGAACTGGGTCTCCTTCGACCATGTGGCCGCCCTGCTGGAGTGCCACCTGCTCCCGCTGTCCACCGGCAGCCGCCAGCTCCACGTGGAGGCACCCGTCGTGCTCGGCGACCCGCTGGAGTTCCTGCGGCTGATCTCCCGGCACGGCGTGACGATGACCTTCACCCCCAACTTCCTGCTCGGTCTGGTCAACGCGGCGGCCGGGCGGCTGCGGGAGACCGGCGAGCGGCTCGACCTGTCCCGGCTGCGGCACATCATCAGCGGCGGCGAGGCCGTCGTGGTCGCCACCGGCGAGGCGTTCCTCGACCGCTTCGCGCCCCACGGGCTGGCCCGGGACGCGCTGTGGCCCGCCTTCGGGATGACGGAGACCTGCGCGGGCAGCGTGTACTCCCGCAAGGCGTTCCCCGAAGCCGACCGGGGCGCCGAGTTCGCCAACCTGGGCACACCGGTCGAGGGCCTGGACATCCGTGTCGCCGGCCCGGACGACCGTCCGCTGCCCGAGGGCGAGGTCGGCGAACTCCAGCTCCGGGGACCCGTGATCACCCGCGGCTACCACAACAACGCGGCGGCCACCCGCGAGGCGTTCACCGCCGACGGCTGGTTCCGCAGCGGCGACCTGGGCCGCCTCGACGGGGGACGGCTGACGCTGGTCGGCCGCAGCAAGGACAGCATCATCGTCAACGGGGTCAACTACTTCAGCCACGACGTGGAGTCCGCCCTGGAACGGCTCGACGGGGTGGCCCGCTCCCATGTCGCGGCCTTCCCCCTCCGCCCGTCCGGCAGCGACACCGAGCAGCTCGTGATCGCCTTCGCCCCCGAACCGGGACTCACCCGCACCACCGGGACCGCCCCGGACGCCGAACCCGGCACCCACGCCGAGGACGCCGCGCTGCACCGGCTGATCACGGCGATCCGCAGCACGGTGGTGATGCACTGGGGCTTCCGTCCCGCGCTCGTGCTGCCGCTGCCCGCGGACGCCTTCCCCAAGACCAGCCTCGGCAAGATCCAGCGCTCGCTGATGCGGCAGCGCCTGGAGTCCGGCGCGTACGACACCGAGCGCCGGGCCGCCGACGAGCTGACCCTGCGAATGCTGGGCGGATACACGGCCCCCGAGGGCGAGACCGAGCGGGTGCTCGCCGGCATCTACGCCGAGCTGTTCGACGCCGACCCCGGCACCGTCAGCGCCACCGCCAACTTCTTCGACCTCGGCGGCACGTCGCTGGACATCCTGCGGCTGCGCGGCAGGGTCGCCGAGCGGCTCGGCGTGCGGGGCCTGGAGGTCGTCACGGTCCTGACCGCGCCCACGGTCCGGGCCCTGGCCGCCCGGCTCGGCGAGCACACCGCGCCCGGCGCCCGCGCGTACGACCCGCTGGTGCCGCTCCAGACCGGCGGCACCAAGACCCCGCTGTTCTGTGTGCACCCCGGGGTCGGCGAAGTCCTGGTCTTCGTCAACCTCGCCAAGTACTTCGTGGGAGACCGCCCGTTCTACGCGCTGCGGGCCCGTGGGTTCAACGAGGGCGAGAAGCCCTTCGCGACCTTCGAGCAGATGGTGGACTGCTATGCGGACGCCATCCAGCGGCGGCAGCCGCACGGGCCGTACGCGGTGGCGGGCTACTCGTACGGCGGCGCGGTCGCCTTCGAGATCGCCAAGGCGCTCCGGGCGCGCGGCGAACGGGTCGACTTCGTCGGCAGCTTCAACCTGCCGCCGCACATCAAGTACCGCATGGAGGAACTGGACTTCGTCGAGACGGCCGCCAACCTGGCCTTCTTCCTCGCCCTGATCGACAAGAAGCAGAGCCTCGAACTCCCCGGCCTGCTGCGCCACCTCCCCCGCGAGGAGCAGATCGCCCGGCTGATCGCACTGGCACCCGCCGGCCGGCTCGCCGAACTCGACTTGGACGCGGCCAGGTTCGCCGCCTGGGCCGAGCTCGCCGACGCGCTCACCGACCTCGGGCGCGGCTACCGGCCCAGCGGATCGGTGCGCTCGATGAGCGTCTTCCACGCCATCCCGCTGCGCGGCACGAAACAGGACTGGCTCGACCACGAACTGCGCCGCTGGGACGAGTTCACCACCGAGCCCAACCGCTACATCGAGGTGCCGGGCGAGCACTACACCCTGATGAGCCCCCGGCACGTGGCGGACTTCCAGGCGATCCTGCGCCGTGAGCTGGACCACCGGCTGGCCGAGGCGGACGCACTCGCGGACCGGCGCGGAGACACCCGATGACCCCGCGGCCCGAGACCGCCGAACCCCACCACGCCGCCGACCCCCACGACGCCGCAGGACGCGAGACCCCGGAGGACCGATGACCCCGTACGAACCGATCACGCCGCAGGCCCCGCCCGCCCCGCGCGGTGCCAGAATCCTGATCACCGGCGGCACCGGTCAGGTCGCGAGACCCGTCGCGGAGGCGCTGGCCGAGCACAACGAGGTGTGGTGCCTGGGCCGTTTCGGCGACCCGGCCGTCGAGCGCGCACTCCAGGACAGGGGCGTCACCACCTGGCGGTGGGACATGGCCGACCCGTCGCCGGACGCGCTGAAGGGCCTGCCGGAGGACTTCACGCACGTGATGCACTCGGCCGTCCGGCGCGGCGAGGACGGCGACTTCAACGCCACCGCGGAGATCAACGCGGTGGCCACCGGCCGTCTGATGAGCCACTGCCGCACCGCCGAGGCGTTCCTGTACGTCTCGACCGGCGCCCTGTACCGGCGGCAGACCCTGGACCACCGGTACACCGAGGACGACCCGGTCGACGGCGCCGCCGACTGGCTGCCCGCCTACCCGATGGGCAAGCTCGCCACCGAGGGAGCGGTGCGCGCCTTCGCCCAGGTGCTGGGCCTGCCCACCACCATCGCCCGCCTCAACATCGCCTACGGGCCCGGCGGTTACGGCGGCGTGCCGATGCTGTACTTCCGCCGGATGCTCGCCGGGGAGCCCATCGCCGTACCGCTGCGGGGGCAGAACTGGTGCTCGCCCCTCCACACCGACGACCTCGTCGACCAGGTCCCGCATCTGTGGCGGGCGGCCGCGGCCCCGGCGACGCTGGTGAACTGGGGCGGTGACGAGGCGGTCGGGGTCACCGACTGCGTCCGGCACATCGAGGCGCTCACCGGCGTGCGGGCCGACCTCGTGCCGAGCGCGGTCACCCGGGAGACCTACCAGTTCGACCCCACCCTGCGCCGCAGCCTCACCGGCCCCTGCCGCATCGGCTGGCGGGACGGCATCGAGCGCACCTTGCGCGCCCTCCACCCGGACCGCCTCGGAGCCTGAGAAAGGACGACCGGCATGGCGACGACCGACCTCAATCTGCAGTTGATCCAGCGCGCCTACCAGGCCTTCCACGCCCGCGACGTGGGCGCGCTGCTGGACACCCTGGACCCGCAGGTCGAGTGGGTGCACCCGGACGGCATGGCCGAGTACGGCCTCGGCGGCACCAAGCGCGGCCACGCGGGCGTCAAGGAGTTCCTCGCCCATGTGCCCACCGTGCTCGGCGGAATGCGCCTGGAGCCGCAGGAGTTCGTGTCCGCCGGCGACCGGGTGGTGGTCTTCGGCGTCCGGGAGGTGACCTCGGTGCGCGGCGCCACGCAGACCCTGCCGTTCATCCACTCCTGGACGCTGCGCGACGGCGTGGCGGTGCGGATGGAGGACGTCTTCGACACGGTCCTGTTCCACCGCCTCATCGAACGCTGACCGGCGCCGCGGGCGGGCGCCGGGCCCTGCCGGGCGCCCCGCGGGTCCGGCCCGCCGTCCCTCGCCGGTTGCCGCTCGCGCCGGCCGTCGTTGGTCAGGGCGGCAGGAGCCGTGTGGTCCGAGACCGTCCGGGAGGGACGAGTGGTGGAGTGGTTGCCCCGCGAGGAATGGGTGAAGACGCAGCCCCAGGCGCTTCTCGCCGCGTGTGTGGTGGTGCTGGACGAAGCGGGCCGCGTCCTGCTCCTGCGCTACGGCCCCGGCCAGCCGGCCGCCGGCGCCTGGTGGCTGCCCGGCGGAATGCTCGACCACGGCGAGGACCCGTGGACCGCTGCCCGGCGGGAGATGCGCGAGGAGACCGGGATCGAGTTGGGGCCCGTGCCCCTGTTGATCGGCGTGAGCCACCGCGTGGACGTCCTCGGCACCGGCCCCGTCCTCGACTGCTTCTTCCACGGCGGCACGCTCCCCGGCGAGTCGGACACGGCCGTCCGGCTCAGCCCCGAGCACGACGGGCACGGCTGGTTCGACCTCGCCGACCTGCCCGGCACCCCGCTCGCCGGCTCCCTGCCGACACTCACGGCCCTGCGTGCGGCCGCCCTGGGCGGAACACCCGTGTGCCTGCGGGAGGGCACCGCGTGGTGAGCCGGGCGAGTCGCCCCCGCCCGACCGCCCCGGCCGGTGGGGCGGGGGCGGTCGTCGGTCCGGGGCGACCCGGGGCGGCCGCTCGTGCGAGGCGGCCGGGGCGGTCGTTCGCCCGGGGCGGCCGGAGTGTCCGGCAGGGCGGCCGCGGAGACTACGACAGCTGCGCCTGGACCTGGGACGAGATCAGCTCCAGGTGGTCCAGGTCGTGCAGGTCGAGCATCTGGAGGTAGATCCGCCGGGAGCCGGCCTCGGCGTAGCGGCCGATCTTGTCGACGACCTCGGCCGGTGAGCCGGCCAGACCGTTGGCCTTCAGTTCGTCGACCTCGCGGCCGATCGCCGCGGCCCGGCGGGCGACCTCCTGGTCGTCCCGGCCGACGCAGGCCACCAGGGCGTTGGAGTAGATCAGGGCCTCGGGCCCGCGGCCGGCCTGCTCGGCGGCGGCGCGCACCCGGCCGAACTGGCGCTCGCTGTCCTCGACGGAGGCGAACGGCATGTTGAACTCGTCGGCGTACTGGGCGGCGAGCCTCGGCGTGCGGGTCGGGCCGTGGCCGCCGATCAGCACCGGGATCCGGGCCTGCGCGGGCTTCGGCAGCGCGGGCGACCCGGTGAGGTCGTAGTACGTCCCGTGGAAGTCGAAGGTCTTGCCGACCTCCGTGGCCCACAGGCCGGTGACGATGGCCAGTTGCTCCTCGAGGCGGGCGAACTTCTCCTTGGGGAAGGGGATGCCGTACGCCTTGTGCTCCTCCTCGAACCAGCCCGCGCCAAGGCCGAGTTCGACCCGGCCGCCGGACATCTGGTCGACCTGGGCGACCTGGATGGCGAGCACTCCGGGCAGCCGGAAGGTGCCGGCGGTCATCAGTGTGCCGAGCCGGATGCGCTTGGTCTCGCGGGCGAGTCCGGCCAGGGTGATCCAGGCGTCCGTGGGGCCGGGGAGGCCGTCCACGCTGCCCATGCGGAGATAGTGGTCCGAGCGGAAGAAGGCGTCGAACCCGAGGTCTTCCGTGGCCTTCGCCACGGCGAGCAAGGTGTCGTAGCCGGCCCCCTGCTGGGGCTCGGTGAAGATGCGAAGATCCATGTCTCCATCCTGCCCGACCGGGCTACCGTTCCGGCGCCGGCCGGGCTCGGGTTCCTAGCCCGGCTCCCGTTCCGGCAGGGCCTCCTCGCGGGCCGCCAGTTTCCGCAGCATCTCGCGGACCCGGTCCCGGGACTCGTCCGCCGCGTCGATCGCCTCCACGCACTGCCAGTACACGCCCTCGTCGGCCGCCGAGCTGGCGACGCCGACGAGCGATATACCGACGTCGCCGAGCAGGCCGTCCAGGCACAGCAGGGCCTGGCGGGCGTCGTCCAGCTCGGTCAGCTGGGCCGCCCGCAGGTCCCCGGGGTCGAGGTGTGTCACGTCCAGCACCCCGCAGCCCCGGCCCGCCAGCTCCGTCAACCCCAGTGCCTCCCCGCGCAGTTCGGGCGGGCCCGAAACCGCGAGCCTGCTGCCTATCGCCTGCGCTAGGGCCTGCGCCTGCCACACCTCCGTCAGGGTCGCGGAGGCGTCGCCGCTCCCCGCCAGGGCACGTCTGCTCGCCAGGATGAGCCGCACCGCGTCCATGCGCTGTCCCCGTCTCTCCCGACGTGCTCATCGCACGTCCGCCCGAACTCCCTTATTCACTACCCAGAGTGAAGTGCGATGGGGCGAAAAGCCAGAGGAAGACGGAAATCTGCGGACAACAAATCGGTAGCGGACAGCTTGACGACTCCGGAGAGTGATAGCGGAGTCCGCAATTCCCCTCAAGTCGCCCACCCTGGCCCTGGCGGGCCTAAGCCCCCGCGGCGTCGCCCGGAGCGTCGGTGGCGCCCGGAGCCTCCAGAGCGCCCGGAGCCCCCGGGGCGTCCGTGGGCTCCGGCTCCCCCGGCACCGGGAACCTCCGCTCGTTCCGGTCGATCTTCGCGTCGAGCGCCGCCAGCGGGTCGACGCCGAGCACCTCGCAGAGCTGGAGCAGATAGGCGAGGACGTCCGCCACCTCGTCGGTCACGCGGTGCGCGGTCTCCGGGTCGGCCATGACGCGGGCCGACTCCTCGGGCGTCAGCCACTGGAAGATCTCGACCAGTTCGGAGGCCTCCACGCTCAGCGCCGCGACCAGGTTCTTGGGGGTGTGGTACGGCTGCCAGCCGCGTGCGGTAGCGAACGCTGCCAGCCGGGCCTGCAACCCGGCCACGTCCAGCGGCCGCTCGGTGTCCTTCGTCACGGCACCAGGTCTACCACCCTCGCCCCGGGCACCCCGGCGGCCCCCGACGCGTCGCTCACCGCGCCGGTGAGCCGGATGTGCCCGCGTGCGCACATCTGCGCCGCCAACCGCAGCAGCCCGTCCCGCTGGCCGGGGTCCAGTCCCCGGTCGAATCCGTCGGCGAGGACCGTCAGGGTCTGCAGGGCGGCGGGCACCTCGCCCGCCGGGTCGACCTCCAGCACGCCCGGCCCGGTCAGCAGCACCAGGGCCAGCGCCGCGTACCGCAGTTCGCCGTCACCCAGCCGCTCGAACCCGGTGCGCACCCCGTCCCCGCGGTCCAGCACCGCCCGGACCAGCCCGCCGTCCACCGGCTCGGCGAGCACGTCCGCCACCGGCCCGGCGCAGCCCGCGCGCACCGCCGCCACGAGCCGGGCGTGGCGCCGCCCGCATTCGGCACGGGTGCGCCACAGCACGTCGGCGAGGTTGTCGCAGCCCCGCAGGAGCCGCCCGGCGCCGGCCGGCACCGGCTCGCGCATCCGGGCGGGCGACGGGTCGCAGGCGAACACCGACCGCAGGGCCACCAGCGTCTGCTCGGCCGCGGCGATCACCTGCCGCTGCCCGTCGGTCTTCCCGGCCACCCGCAGCGGCAGCAGCGCGGTGCCGAGCCGGTCGTCGGGCAGCGGCGCGCGGGTCACCGGCGAGGAGCCCGCCGTGTGCCAGGCGGCCTGGACGGTGCGCCGTCCCGGATCGCGCAGGGCGGTCTCCAGCAGGACCAGCCCCCCGCCGGTCAGCCGTTCGCCCACGATGCGCAGTTCCGGCTCGGCCTGGACGGCGACGTCCAGCCGGACCGGCCCCTCGGGGCCGTCCACCGTGCAGCCGATGCGGAAGCCGCGGCGGCGCTGGGCGTCGGGCCGGGCCCGTTCGGGCACGCAGGCGACCGGGTCGGGGAAGACCGCGCCGAGTTCGGCGCCGCCGCCGAGGCGGGCGAGTGCCTCGTACGCGGTGAGCGCGCTGGTCTTGCCGGATCCGCTGGGCCCGGCGAGCAGGCTGAGCGGCCCGAGCGGGAGGCGCGCGCCGCGGTGCCCGGCGAACGCGGAGAGCCGCAGTTCCGTGACGCACGGGCGGTCCGGGCGGGCCGGGCGCTCCCGCCGGGCCGGACGGTCCTCGGGACCGCCGAAAGACGTCGGGGAAGCCGGGGAAGCCGGAGAAGCCGGGGAAGCCGGCTCCGCTCCCGGCGTCCGGGACGACGGCGGGGTGGGAGCGGACGCGGGTGACACGGTCATGTCCCGGACGGTAGGAGAGCCCGCGTGGGACGAACCGTTCCGCCCGGGGGAGCTTCCTACGATCGGGGGACGCCCCCGCTACACGCCGGGGACCGCCGCACCCTCCATGAGCCCACTGACCTCGGTACCGGGCGGCGTGAGCAGGAACACATTGCGGTCGACGCGGTGCATCCCGCTCGCCAGCCCGAAGACGACCCCGGTGCTGAAGTCCAGGACCCGCTTGGCGACCTCGGTCTCGGCGCCGGTGAGGTCGAGCAGCACCGGGACACCCGCCATCAGCGTCTCGGCCACGTCGCGGGCGTCCGCGAACACATTGACCCGGAGGACGACGAAACGGCGGCGGGTCTCCGTCTCCGCGTCGGGCCGGACACGGTGGTCCACCGCGGACGGCCAGGCGTCCCGGCCGCGCAGCGGGACGACCTGGGCGAGCCCCTCCCACTGCTCATCGGTGACGTCGTAGCTGTTCACCGGCTCCCCCCGACCTGACTCGTACTCATCGCCTGCACTGGTCAATTCTTACGCCAAGTCACCCGTTCGGCCGAACAGCGACACGGTGCGCGACGAACTCTCCCGCTTTCTTCCACCGCCGTGCGTCCGGAACGCCCCTGACGCCGCGTTGGAGCGGTTACGGCCCGAACATGCCTTCTTACCGGCCTCACACCGGACTTTTCATCTCCTGTCACGACCCGCTCACCGGCCGCGGTTAGCGTCCGGTGCCGTGCACGTGGCAGAGAAGCATCTGGTGGCGCCCGGCCGGCCGGCCCGGCCGGTGGCGTCCCTACCGGAAAGCCCCGCTCAGTGGCACCGCGTCCTCACCCTGCTCGCCGACATCAGCCTGTTCATCGGCACCCGGGCGGTGTGGACACAGGCCGCCTCGCACCGGCTGCCCGTCGCCGCGGTCATCTCGCTCTGCTACGCCTCGATCCTGGGGTGCGGGGTGCTCGCCCTGGTGGTGCGCCGGGCGCGGTCGCTGGCCCGGCTGGACCTGTGCGTGCTGGCGACGGCGGTGGCCCTCGTCCTGTGCGCGTGGGCGATGAACCACGCGGGCGGCGACGAGGCGGTGCTCACCACCCAGGCCGCCCGGGAACTGACCGCCGGGCACCCGGTCTACGGCCGGCCGTGGCCCTGGCTCTTCCACGCCCACCACATCGCCCTGACGCCGACGGTGCACGGCGGCTACGACTACACGTACGGCTATCCCCCGCTGGCGATCTGGCTGACCGTTCCGCTGCTGTGGCTGGGGCACGGCGGCGCGCCCGCGACGGCGATGGGCACCGGGGCGCTCGTCACGGGCGCGGTCGTGCTGTGGCGGATGCTGCCGGTGCCGTGGCGGTCGGCGGCGACCATGGTGTGCCTCGGCTTCGGGTTCCTGCCGACCTACGGGCGGCAGGGTTATCCGGCGATCCTCGCCCTCGCGCTGCTCGTGCCGGTGGTGGTGCGCTGGCCCCGGATCGGACGGGGCGGACGGCTCGGCCCGGCGGGCCTGGCGCGGGCCGCATGCCTGGGCGCGGCCTGCGCGGCGCAGCAACTGCCCTGGTTCCTCACGCCGTTCCTGCTGGCCGGGATCTACGCGGTGCGCCGCGGGGAACTGGGCCCCCGGCGGGCCGGGCTGGTCGTGCTGCGGGTCACCGCGGTCGCGGTCACCGTATGGCTGCTGGTCGACACCTACTTCGTGGTGCGCGAGCCGGGCCCCTGGCTGTCGGGCATCGCGCTGCCGCTGACGCAGGGCGCGGTGCTGCACGGGCAGGGCCTGGTGGACGTCTCGCTGTACCTCACCGACGGCAGCGACCGCCTGGACTGGTACGCGCACGCCAGCCTGCTGCTGGCCGCTGCCCTGCTGGCCGTCTTCGTGCTCTTCGTCCGGCGTCTGGGACCGGCGGCGACCGTCCTGCCCTGGTGCGCCTTCTTCGTGGCGACCCGGTCCCAGGACGGCTACTACCTGATGATGGCGCCGCTGTGGCTGGCGGCCGCGGTCACCGCGCCCCCGTCGGAGTTCGCCGGGGCCTGGCAGCCCCGGCCGCGCCCGCTGTCCGGCCGGCACCGCCGGCCGGCCCGGATCGCCGCGGCCGTCCTCCTGCTCCTGCCCGCGCTGGTGAGCGCGACCGTGGCCGCGACGGGGCGCCCGCCGCTGGCCATGCGGGTCACGTCGGTGCGAAGGGACTCCGCCGCGTACGTCACCGGGCTGGCCCTTCAGGTCACCAACACCGGCGACAGCGCCCTGGCCCCGCACTTCATGCTCACCACGGGCCAGGGGATGACCCGTTACTGGCCCCTCGCGCACGGCCCGGCCGAGATCCCCGCGCACACCACCGCCCGCGTCGAACTGCGGGCTCCCGGCGGCCGGTACCCGGTCCCCCGCCCCGGCGCCCGCATCCGTCTGCGCGCCTTCACGGCCGAGCCCCAGACCCTGTCGAGCCAGGACATCCGGCTGACGGCGCGGCGGCGGGGATGACGGTGCGCCGGGGGACCCGCCCGGTCAGCGCAGTTCGGCGAGGGAGGTGGTGGTGCCGTCGTCGCTGCGCAGCCAGATGGTCCGCTGCGGGAAGGGGATGTCGATGCCGGCCGCGTCCAGGGCCTCCTTGACCCGGCGGCGCAGCTCGCGGGTGACCCCCCACTGTTTGAGCGGCACCGTCTTGACCGCGAGGCGCACCAGCACGCCGTCCGCGTCCAGGGACTGCACGCCCCACACCGAGGGGTCCTCCAGCAGCACGCCCGCGAACGCCGGATCCTGCCGCATGGCGTGTCCGGTCTCCTCCAGGACCCGGTAGACCTCGTCCAGGTTCGCCTCGTAGGCGACGGCGACGTCGAGGACGGCCCGGGCCCACTCCTGGCTGTCGTTGCGGACCCGCTGGATCTCGCCGTTGCGGATGTGCCACAGACCGCCGTTGAGGTCGCGGACATGGGTCAGCCGCAGGCCGACGTGCTCGACCTCGCCCACGGCCTCACCGAGGTCGACGGAGTCGCCGACGCCGTACTGGTCCTCGATCATGATGAGCATGCCGGAGAGGTAGTCGGCGACGAGGTTCTGCGCGCCGAAGCCGATCGCGAGGCCGACCACACCGGCGCTGGCGAGCACCGGGCCCAGGGCGATGCCGATCTGGTCGAGCACCATGGCGACGCCGACCGCGAAGAGCACGATGGAGACGACGCTGCTGAGGACGGAGCCGATGGTGCGCGCGCGCTGCTGGCGCCGCTCGCCGGCCCGGCTGCTGTCGCGGTGCAGCACCGCGGGCCCCCGGCCCGTCCTGCGGCGTGCCTCCTGGGCCCCCTCCTCGGCGGGTTGCAGGATGTGCTGGACGACACGGGTGATCGCCCGCTTCGCCAGCATCCTGACCAGCGCGACGACGATGACGATCAGAGCGATCCGCAGCGGGATCCCGATCAGGGCGGCGGTGTGGTCGCTGATCCAGCGGGGCATCGCGACGGCCGCGTTCGCGGCACCGGCCAGGTCAGGTAGGTGCGCCATAAACTCGTGTGCTCCGTTCCTGGAGTGGTGTTGCGCTGACGTCGTGCGCGCCTACCCACAACCGCGAGCGGTCATGACACCGAACTGGCCTGCGGCGCCACCGGCGGTGAGCGGCGGCGCCCGCGTCGGCGGCGGCCCTCCTGTCCGCCGCGGGGCCGGGTAGCCCACCTCACACCGCGATGTGGGTGACGCGGCGGACCGCGCGGGGGGGTGCCGCGGGCGCTCGGGTTCAGTGGCGGACGGCGCGGACCACCGTGTCGAGGGCCACGGCGTCGCCGACCGGACGGCGGGCCACCTCGGCCACGACGAGATCGGCGCACGGTTCCCACACCGCCCGCACCCGCTCGACGCTGGACAGCACCCGTGGGTCCCGCGGACCGCCGGTGCCGTGCTCCAGGTTGTCGGCGTCGTGGCCGACCAGCAGGAGCGTGCCTCCCGGCCGCACGGCACGGCAGGCGCTCTCCAGCACCCGGTCCATCTCCGGCGGGGGGAGATGAAGGTAGGAGATCAGGACCAGGTCGTAGGCGGCCTCCTCGGGCGTGTACCGGGTGACATCGGCCACCGCGGCCCGCACCGCCCCCTCGTACCGCCCGGCCGCTTCCTCGATCCGGCGCACCGCGACCGGGGAGAAGTCGAGCGCGTCGACCCGCCAGCCCCGGCTCGCCAGCCACGCGGCGTTACGGCCCTCCCCCGCCGCCAGATCCAGCGCGCGTCCGGGGCGCAGTCCGGCGGTCTCCCGGGCCACCCACCGGTTCGGCTCGGCCGACCACACGCGCTCCGCGGCCCGGTAACGCTCGTCCCAGGCGTCCGCGTCCATGTCTCCTCCTCGCTCCTCGGGTCCGCCACGTCCTTCCCGCCGGTGCGGCGGACCGGACCGGCCGACCCGCCTCAACGCTACGGGAACGGGAAACCCGTACCCCGGCGGCATCGGGGGCGGCATGACGCCGGCCGCCCCGGTGCGGGCGGGTTCAGGCGGTCGCCGCCCAGGCGCCGTATCCGCCGAGGAAGTCGGAGACGTCCTCGAATCCGCGGTGGCGCAGCAGGCTCGCGGCGATGGAGGAGCGGTGGCCGCCCGCGCAGTGCAGGACGAGCGGACGTCCCTTCTCGATCTCGCCGATCCGCGAGGGGAGTTCACCGAGGGGGATGTGCAGGGCCTGGTCGATCTGCCCGTTGGCGCTGCGTTCGCCGCAGGAGCGCACGTCGATGACGAGCGGCGGGTTGTCCTCGCCCAGCGCCTCGCGCAGCCGGGCGGCCGTGAGGCGGCTGGCAGGGGTGACCTCCGCGCCCAGCCCGGCGAGGGCGTCGTCGGGGCCGCGCAGGTATCCGCCGACACGGTCGAACCCGATACGGGCCAGCCGGGTCACGATCTCCTCCTCCCGGTTCTGCGGGGCGACGACGAGGAGTTCGTCGGCCGGCGAGAGCACGGTGCCGGCCTGCTCGGCGAAGCGTCCGTCGGCGGGTACGTTGACGGCCCCGCGCAGGTGCCCGGCACCGAACTCCTGCGGGTCACGGGCGTCGACCACGACCGCGCCCCGGGCGCGGCGGGCGAGGAACTCCTCGACCGTCAGGGGCTTCGGGGCCACGGCGGGGTCGTGCAGGGCCCGTTCGCGCCGGTTGAGGTCGGCGTCGTAGCCCGGACGCGCGAGCGTCAAATACCCCCCTGGGTATTCTCCGGGGCGGTGGCGGCAGCCCGGTGAAAGGGACTCGGTGCTACAGGGCGATCACGGCTCGCACCAGCGTGCCCTCGTCGGAGCACTGCACGGTGCTGTCCACGGAGTAGGCGTCGACCAGGGCGAGCCCGCGGCCGAATTCGGCGTCCATGTCGGCCGCCTCGCAACGGGGAGAGGGGCGCTCCCGCCATTGGCCGCGGTCGCGCACCGACACAATCAGCGTGACGTCGTCGCTCTGCAGCATCATCGTCAGGTCGGCGCTGCCGCTGTGCAGGACGACATTGGTCGCCAGTTCGCTGACGATCACGGCGAGCGCCTCCTCCGCCGCCGCGGACAGCCCACGGCCGCGCGCCACCGCCCGCGCCAGCCGGCGTAAGCGGGACACGGCGTGCGGAGACGCCTCGAGGGCGGCCACCGCCAGGACGCGCCCGGTACCGGGAGACACCCTCTCGCGGCGGCGCTCGGATCTCGGCGGCTCGTCCACACCGAGGGACGCCCCGCCGGGGCTCGGACACGTCACGTAGCTCACGCCGTACTCCTGCTTGGCAGCCGACCGCGTCAGGCGGCGGGCCCCGCCGGTCCCTGCGGACCGCGGGGCCTCACGGATTTCACCGTGCCCGCCGCCCCGAGCGCGCGGCAATCAGGGCAGACTGAGTACGGATACGCAAACAACAAGGTTGTCTGTGTGAAGTCGGGGTGACGAACCATGCCGGACGCCGCAAGTGCGGACGAAGCCGAGGCCGCACTGCTGCGACGGCTCGATTCCGCCCTTGCCCCGGACGGCCCCGGCCGGCCCCTGCTGCTCCTGGTCGAGGGGCCCGCGGGAACCGGCAAGAGCCGTCTGCTGCGCCGACTCGCGGCGGCCCGGGGCGAGTCCGTGCACCGGACGGCCCCCGACGGGCCGCTGCCCCGGCACGGCCCGCTGCTGCTCGTGGTCGAGGACGTGCACCGCGCGGCGTCCGCCGGTACCGCCGGCCTGCGCGCGCTGCTCGCCGACCCGCCCGCCCACCTCGCGTGCGTCCTGAGCTACCGCCCCGAGGAACTCACCGAACCTGGGCTGGTCCTGGGGCCCGACACCGAGTTCCCGGCCGAACTGACCGTGGTGCGGCACGTCCTCGGGCCGCTCGACGTCACCGCGGTGCGCCGGATGGCCGAGGACGCGATCGGCGCGGACCGTTGCCCGGCCGGCCTGGCCGAGACCCTGCACCGCGCCGCCGGGGGTGTCGCGCAGACCGTGGCCGACCTGCTCGACCGGCTGATCGCGGACTCCCCCGCCGACGGCCGGCCGCTCCCCGCCGATCTCGGCCGGCCGGCCGCCCCTCCCCGCCTCGACGCCCTGGTTCTTCGCCGCACCGCCGCCGTGCCCGAGGAGCACCGGCGGATCGTCTTCGCCGCCGCCGTCCTGGACGAGCCCGCCACGGCACGCGACCTCGCCGTCGTCTCGGGCCTCACCGGCCGGGCCGGCCACGACGCCCTGGTGGCGGCCCTGCGGGCCGCGGCGCTGGAGGAGCACGGGGACGGCCGGTACGGCTTCACCTCACCGCTCGCCGCCTCCGCCGCCCGCCGCGCGGCGCCCGGGCCCGCCCGCGAGGCGCTGCACGGGCGGGCCGCGCGCCTGCTCGCCGGGCGCCAGCCCGTCCCCTGGGAGCGCGTGGCCGGACACCGCCGCGCCTGCGGCGACGAACGGGGCTGGCTGCACGCCGTCGAACGCGCCGCCCAGCAGTACGAGGACGCCGGCGAGCAGCAGCGGGCCGTGGGCCTTCTGGAGTCGGCGCTGGCGACCGTCCCGGTTCCCGAGCAGGCCCGTTCCCGGCTCGCCATGCAGCTGGCCCGCTGTGCCGTGGTGGGCCTGCGCTCCGACCAGACGCTGAAGGTGCTCCGGCACATCGTGGCCGACCCCAACCTCCCTCCCGCCGTGCGCGGTGAGATCCGGCTGGACCTCGGGCTCCTGCAGTGCAACCAGATGGGCCTCGTCATCGAGGGACATGACGAACTCGTCCGCGCGGTCGACGAGTTGGCGGGCCGGCCGGTGCCGCTGGCCCGGGCGATGTCGGCGCTGGCGATGCCGTACGGGCCGGACGCGTCCTTCGCCGAGAACATCGTCTGGAGCGAACGTGCCGTGGCCGTCGCGGACGAGTCGAAGGACCCTGTGGTCCGGGCCGCCGTCGCCGCGAACCACGTGAGCGTCCTGCTCAACGGCGGAGACCCGGCCGCCTGGCAGCTCGTCGAGCGCCTGCCCCGCGACAGCGACCTCGTCGGCTGCCGGCAGCAGACCGCGCGCGGCCTGTGCAACGCGGCGGACGCGGTGGTGTGGCTCGGCCACTACGAGAAGTCGCGCACCCTGCTCGCCGAGGGCGTCGAACTGGCCGCGCGCAGCGGCGCCGTCTACGCCGAGCACACCGGCCGCGGCTGCGCCCTCGTCCTGGACTGGGCGACCGGCCGCTGGTCCGGCCTCGCCGACCGGTGCCGCGCGTTCGTCGACGAGGCCGGTGACATGCCCTACCTCGCCTCCGACGCCCGGATGGTCCTCGGCCTGCTCGCCCTGTCCCGCGGCGAATGGGCCGCTACGCTCACCCACTTGACCGGGCCCGAGGCGGCCGATCTCGACACCGGCCCCGTACCGATCTCGGCGACCGTGTCCGGTGCCCTGGTCAGACTCGCCCTCGCCCACGACGACATCGCGGGTGCGGCCGCCGAGGCGGCCGCCGCGTGGACACGGCTGCGCGCCAAGGGGCTGTGGGCCTGGGCCGCGGAACTCGCCCCCTGGGCGGTGGAGGCGACCCTGCGGGCCGGCGACGCGTCCACCGCGAGCGCGATGACCGACGAGTTCGCCGCCGGGCTGGAGGGCCGCGACGCGCCGTCGGCCGAGGCCGCGCTCGTCTGGACCCGCGGCGTCCTGGCCGAGCACACGGAAAGGACGGCCGAGGCCGCCGCGTACTACGAGAGGAGCGCCGCCGCGTACCGGGCGCTCCCCCGGCCGTACCACGAGGCGCTCACCTCCGCGCGGGCCGCCCGCTGCGCCCTGGCCCTGGGGGACGACAGCGGCTCCGCCGTCGCCGCGCTCACCGACCGCGCCACGGTCTTCGACTCGCTCGGCGCGACCTGGGACGCCGCCCGCACCCGCGCCGACCTGCGCCGTCACCAGCCCGCCGGGGAACGCCGGCCGCCCGGCCGCCCCCGGTACGGCGATGTGCTCTCGCCGCGGGAGGCGGAGGTCGCGGAGCTCGCCGCCGCGGGCATGTCCAACCGGGAGATCGCCGGCACGCTGCACCTGTCGCCGCGCACCGTCGAGCAGCACGTCGCCCGGGCGCTCCAGAAGATCGGTGTGCACTCCCGGCAGCAACTCGCCCACGCCCTGGAGGCGGCCGCGCGTTGATTGCGTATCCGTGAACTCCGGCCCCCGGATGGTCCGGGAGCCGCGCTCGCGCCAGGATCGGCCCCGGTTGCAGCGCCGGCCCCCACCCCCCACGCGGCGCTGCAACCCGCCGCCCACCCAGGGCCGGCGACCGGGGGCCGCGCCCCCGGCCGCCGTTCTGTCTGCTCTCAGGAGCCGCCCGGCCGGTCTCCTTCGCCGTGACGCGCGGAGCCCGGACCCGCCGCCGCTTCGGGCGTGGCCGTCGTGAACGGCAGGACGAGCCGGGAGGGGTGCGCGGCGTCGCGGTAGATCTTGTGGGTGACGGGGCGGCCCACCGGCAGGTGGAAGGCGTCCGGCGGCAGCAGCGCGTTGTGCGCGTCGGCCATCGGCTCGTCGTTCGACAAGTCCACCACCAGGCGGTGGCCCGGCCGGAAGGTGGCGGCGAACGGGCAGAGCCGCAGCACGTACTCCTCACGGCGTGCCGTCGGCGCGGCGGTACGGGTGCCCGAGGTACAGATGCCGCGGACGGACCTCGTCACGCAGGTACTCCGGGCCGGTGCGGTGGGCGACCGGGTCCGTGTAGCCGGGGAAGCCGTTGGCGGCCCCGTGTACCTGCACGGCGTCGCCGACGAACACCGATCGCTGCCCGTCGACGACGTAGGCGACCGACGCCGGCCCACGGCCCCGTACGGCGTACGCGGACGCTCACCCTGCCGAGAGGTCCGACCTCATAGCGCTGTGACATAGTTGCTACGGAAAGCGAGTCGGGGAGGTGCCGATGACAGCCGAGTGGCGTCCGGTGCGGCAGTCACGCACGCATGAACTCGTGCTCGAAAGCATCGAGGAGCGGGTGCTCGCCGGTGAGTTGAAGGCCGGAGACCGCCTTCCGCCCGAACGTGAGCTCGCCCCCACCCTCGGCGTGAGCCGCTCCGCGCTGCGCGAGGCGCTGCGGGTCATGGAGACGATCGGTGTCCTGGTCGCCCACGCGGGCCGGGGGCCGGACGCGGGTGCCCGGATCGTCCGCAACCCCGACGACGCGCTCGGGCGCCTGCTGCGCCTGCATCTGGCGCTCGGCAGCTACGACCTCCAGGACGTCCTGGAGGCCCGCGTCACCCTGGAGCGCTCGAGCTTCGAGGCCGCCGCGCGCAGGGCGTCGGAGGACGACCTGGCGCAGGCGGAGGAGGTGCTCGCGCGGATGCGGGAGCCGGGCCTCACCGTGGCGGAGTACAACGAGCTGGACACGCTGTTCCACGTACTGATCGCCCGCAGCTCGGGCAACCGGCTCATCTCGACGCTCACCTCGGCGGTCCGCGAGTCCGTGCGCACGCTGATCCTCAAGGCGGAGGAGGACGCGGAGGACTGGACCGCGACCGCCGCCGGACTCAACGCGCAGCACGCGGAGTTGCTGCGGCTGGTGCGTGCCGGGGACGGGGCCGGGGCCGCCGATCTGGTGGAGGAGCACATCCGGGGCTTCCACGGGACACTGGTCGACGACCGGGCGGAGGCCGACCTGTAGCCGGGCGGAGGCCGCCCCGCAGCCGGGCGGTTCGCGCGGTTCCCCCGCACCCCTGAAGGGCCGGCCGGCCCCGGGCGAACGCCCCGGGCCGGCCCGCCGTTCCCGCCCGCCGTTCCCGCCCGCGCGGACTACGGCAGCACCCAGGACAGCGCCGGCAGCGACTGGAGATACACCAGCACGCACAGGGCCGCGAGCAGCGCGAGGCTGTACTTGGCGACCCGGCGGAGCAGGACGTGTTCGCTGCCCGGCTTCTCCACGGCCGTGGCGGCGATCGTCAGGTTCTGCGGGCTGACCAGCTTGCCGACCACGCCGCCGGAGGTGTTCGCGGCGACCAGCAGGTGCGGGTCGATGCCCGCCTTCTGGCCGGCGGCCTGCTGGAGAGTGGCGAACAGCGCGTTGGCCGACGTGTCCGAGCCGGTCACGGCGGTGCCCAGCCAGCCCAGGGTCGGTGAGAGCAGCGCGAACGCGCCGCCCGCGGCGGCCAGCCAGGTGCCGATGGCGACGGTCTGGCCCGACTGGTTCATCACGTAGCCGAGGGCGAGGACCGCGGCGACGGTGGCTATGGAGGCCTTCATGTTCCTCAGCGTCGAGCCTGCCGCCCGCACGGCCATGCCGCCGGTCATCGGGTAGCGGTCGCTGCTCGTGAGCCGGTAGACGAGGGTGACCAGGACGCCGGAGACGATCAGCAGGGTGCCGGGGTTGCCGAGCACTTCCAGCTTGTAGATCGCGCTGCCTGCCGCCGAGCCGTCGCCGGCGAGGAGGTTGCCGTAGAGGCCGGGCCACTCCAGCTCGATGTTCCAGTGGCCGAGCAGCGTGGGCATGTCGAGGCCGCCGGCGTTCAGCTTGGCCAGCGCGAAGACGACGATGACGAGCGCGTACGGCAGCACGGCCAGCGCGACGCGGCCCGGCGTGAGCGGCTCCGACTCGACCTGGGAGCGCTGGTCGGCGGGGGTGTTCGGCTTCCAGAAGCGCAGCATGACCACGGCTGCGGCGAACCCGGCGAGGGCGGCGACGACGTCGGTCAGCTCGTAGGCGAAGTGTGCGGAGCACCAGAACTGGGCGACGGCGAAGACGGCGCCGGTGACCAGGGCGATCGGCCACAGCTCGCGCATGCCTCGGACGCCGTCGACGAGGAAGAGGAGGAGCAGCGGCACGAACAGCGCGAGCAGGGGGGTCTGCCGGCCGACGACGGCGGCGATGTCCTCGGCCGGAATGCCGGTGAGGTTGCCCGCGGTGGTGATCGGGATGGCCATGGAGCCGAAGGCGACGGGCGCGGTGTTGGCGACCAGGACGGTGACGGCGGCGCGCAGCGGCGGCAGGCCGACCGCCATCAGCATGGCGGCGGTGATCGCGACGGGCGCGCCGAAACCGGCCAGGGCCTCCAGCAGGCCACCGAAGCAGAACGCGATGAGTATCGCCTGTACGCGCAGATCACCGCGGCCCACGGCACTGAAGGCCCGGCGCAGGTCCTCGAAGCGCTTGCTGATCACGGTCAGTTCGTAGAACCAGATGGCCGCGACCACGATCAGCATGACCGGGAAGAGGCCGAAGAGCAGGCCCTGGGCGGCGGACAGGACACCCAGCCGGACCGGCATCCCCATGCCGAACACCGCGACGAGCAGCGCCACGATCAGCGCGCCGAGCGCGGACTGCCATGCGGGCCGCTTGGCGATCATCAGCAGCAGGAAGAAGGCGGCCAGGGGAACGAGCCCCAGAAGGGCGGTGGCGGCAAGGCTGCCGCCGACGGCGGTCACGTCGGGCGTGTAGGTGACCGCGAGTGCGGCGGATGGAGTAGGGGCCACGCGAGCAACTCCTCGTCGAGTTTCGTAGACCCCCACCACGAGGTCCCGCTCGTGAGGCAGGGGGTCGGTGCGCCTGGAGGACCGACTCAGTAGCGCATTGGAGATGTCGCATGTCAATAAGGTCGGACCAAATTGCGCTCCGTCCTTCTCCCAAAAATCTGGCTCGCCGACTTCAGGTCCGGTGATGCTATGGTCGGACCATAAAGAGATCGTGGAGGTCCTCCCATGCGTATCGGACTCTTCGCCACCTGCCTGGGGGACACGCTCTTCCCCGACGCGGTGAAGTCCACGGCCCGGCTGCTGACCCGCCTCGGCCATGAGCTGGTGTTCCCGCCGGGGCAGACCTGCTGCGGCCAGATGCACGTCAACACCGGCTACCAGCGCGAACCCGTCCCGCTGGTGCGCGCCTTCGCCGAGCAGTTCGGCGACGGCTCCATCGACGCCGTCGTCATGCCGTCCGGCTCCTGCGCCGGATCCGTGCGCCACCAGCACGCGCTGATCGCCGAGCGGTACGGCGACGCGGCGCTGCGCTCAGGGGTCGCCGCGGTCAGGGCGAAGACGTACGAACTGTCGGAGCTGCTCGTCGACGTCCTCGGCACCGTGGACGTGGGCGCCTACTTCCCGCACCGCGTCTCCTACCACCCCACCTGCCACTCCCTGCGGATGCTGCGCGTGGGCGACAAGCCGCTCCGACTCCTGCGCGCCGTCGAGGGCATCGATCTCGTCGAGCTGCCCGAAGCGGACTCCTGCTGCGGCTTCGGCGGCACGTTCGCCCTCAAGAACGCCGACACGTCCTCCGCCATGCTCCACGACAAGGTCGCGAACGTGACCTCCACCGGCGCCGACGTCTGCACCGCCGGTGACTCCTCGTGCCTGATGCACATCGGCGGCGGGCTGTCCCGCATCGCCTCGGGCACTCGCACCCTGCACCTCGCGCAGGTCCTCGCCGCCACCCGCACCGCGCCGTACGTCCTCCCGGAGGCCGCCCGATGAGCAGCACGTTTCTCGGTATGCCCGCCACCCCGCCGCGCGCCCCGTACGGCGAGGGCAATCTGCGGGGCGACGCGAAATTCCCCGAGGCCGCCCGCGGCGAGCTGCGCAACCAGCAGCTGCGCCGCAACCTCCGCAACGCCACCCACACCATCCGCGGCAAGCGTCTGGCCGTCACCACGGAGCTGCCCGACTGGGAGGCGCTGCGCACCGCCGGCTCCCAGATCAAGACCGACACCATGAACCGCCTGCCCGAGCTGCTCGAACAGCTGGAGGCGAAGGTCACCGCGGCCGGCGGCACCGTCCACTGGGCCCGCGACGCCGCGGAGGCCAACGCGATCGTCACGCGTCTGGTCGCCGCGACCGGCAGCGACGAGGTCATCAAGGTCAAGTCGATGGCGACCCAGGAGATCGGCCTCAACGAACACCTGGAGAGCCAGGGCATCACCGCCCACGAGACGGACCTCGCCGAGCTGATCGTGCAGCTCGCCCACGACAAGCCGTCCCACATCCTCGTCCCGGCCATCCACCGCAACCGCGACGAGATCCGTGAGATCTTCCTCGAACGGATCCCCGGCGTCGACGCCGGGCTCGACTCCGTCCCCGCGCATCTCGCCGCCGCGGCGCGCGCCTATCTGCGCGAGAAGTTCATGACCACGAAGGTCGCCGTCTCGGGCGCCAACTTCGGCATCGCCGAGACCGGCACCCTGTCGGTCGTCGAGTCCGAGGGCAACGGCCGCATGTGCCTGACCCTGCCCGAGACCCTCATCACCGTCATGGGCATCGAGAAGGTCCTGCCCCGGTACCAGGACCTGGAGGTCTTCTTCCAGCTCCTGCCGCGCTCCTCCACCGGCGAGCGCATGAACCCGTACACCTCGCTGTGGACGGGGGTGACCGAGGGGGACGGCCCGCGGGAGTTCCACCTCGTCCTCCTGGACAACGGCCGCACCGCCGCGCTCGCCGACGCCATCGGCCGCGAGGCCCTCAACTGCATCCGCTGCTCGGCCTGTCTCAACGTCTGCCCGGTCTACGAGCGTGCGGGCGGCCACGCCTACGGCTCCACCTATCCCGGCCCCATCGGCGCCGTACTCACCCCGCAGCTCGCCGGCATGCACGAGGCGAAGAACGACCCCAACTCCTCGCTGCCCTACGCCTCCACCCTCTGCGGCGCGTGCTTCGACGCCTGCCCCGTGAAGATCGACATCCCGTCGCTGCTCGTGGAGCTGCGCCACCAGCACACCGAGCAGTCCGGCACCACCGCCGAGAAACTCGCCATGAGGGCGGCGGCCGCGGTCATGGCGCGGCCCGGCCTGTACACCACCGCGCAGAAGGCCGCCGGGATCGGCCGGGTCGTCGCCGGACGCGACCGCAAGATCACGAAACTGCCGAAGCCGTTCGACGGCTGGAGCGACAGCCGGGACATCGCGGCGCCGCCGAAGCAGACGTTCCGCGACTGGTTCTCCTCGGCGGAGGGACAGCAGGCGCTGCGCGCCGAGGAAGCCGCCGCATCCGGCCGGCACGGCGAGGAGAGTGACGGACGTTGAGCACGCCGAGGAAGAACACCGGGGCGACCGGGGCCGCGCGGACCGTCCCGGACGGAATGTCCGCACGGGACGTCGTGCTCGGCCGGGTCAGGGACGCTCTGGCCCTCGCCCCCAAGCCGCCCGTCACCGTCGAACGCGCCTACCGCACCGGGCGCGCGCTGCCCGCCGCCGAGCGTCTCGACCTCTTCGTCGACCGGCTCGTCGACTACCGCGCCGAGGTCCACACCTGCGTCACCGCCGACACCGCGGCGACGGTCGCTCGCGTCCTGCGGGAGCGCGGCGCACGGACGGTCGGCGTCCCCGCCGGCCTCGACCCGGCCTGGCTCGCCGGCTTCGACGGCACCGTCCACACCGACTCGCCCGACGTGCCCGCGCCCCGCCTCGACACGCTCGACGGCGTCGTCACGGCGTCGGCGGTCAGCTGCGCCGAGACCGGGACGATCTTCCTGGACGGCTCGGCCGCGCAGGGCCGCCGCGCCCTGTCCCTGGTCCCCGACCTCCACGTGTGCGTCGTGGACCTGTCGACCGTCGAGGCGGGCGTGCCGGAGGCGCTGGCCCGCCTGGTGCCGACCCGGCCGACGACGCTGATCAGCGGCCCGTCGGCCACGTCCGACATCGAACTCGAACGGGTGGAGGGCGTGCACGGCCCCCGCACCCTGGACGTGATCATCCGCACCGACGCGTGACCGGGAGCGGGGCGGGGCGCCGCACCGACGCCTGACCGGGGCGGGGCGAAGCGGGGCGCCGCGGCGGCGAGGGCCGGGCGGCGCCCGTGTCGCCCGCTCGGGTCTGTGTGGGCGCGTCCCGCAAGCGTGCGCCGCGCACGGCGTGCACTCTGAACCGGGGAGCCGGAGACAGAGGCCGGCCCTGGCGGCAGCGGGCCTGCCCGGGGTGGAGCGATCGAACGGCAGGACGCATTCGTGCAAGGGCGGAACGGAGCTCGGCGGTTCAGGGGGCCGACGGGAGGGGACACGTCGTCGGCCGCCCGGACCCTGTTCCTCCTCCTCGCAGCCGAGAACCTGCTGATCAACTACACCGCCACCGCCATGAACGTGGCCCTGTCGGCGCTCGTCGGGGACCTGCACACCACGCTGACCGGCGTGCAGTCGGCGATCTCGCTGTACGCCCTGGTGGTCGCCGCGTTCATGATCAGCGGAAGCAAGCTCGGCACCCGCCACGGATACCGGCGGACGTTCGCCCTCGGCGGCGGAGTCTTCGTCCTGGGCGCGCTGATCACCGCCTTCGCCCCGAGCCTGCCGTTCATGCTGCTCGGCTGGTCCGTGCTCCAGGGGTTCGGGGTCGCGCTGATGCTCCCGGCGCTGATGGCGATGCTCACCCAGACCTTCGCCGGGGCCGTACGGACCAAGGCGCTGTCGCTGCTCGCCATGACGTCCGGAGTCGGTGCGGCATCCGGTCCCGTTCTGGGCGGCCTGATCACCAGCTTCCTGACCTGGCGCGTGTCGTTCCTCCTGGGAGCCGTGATCACCCTGGCCGCGACATGGCTCGTACGGCGTACGGTCGATGCCGGGGCCTTCCCGGGTCGCCCCGGACGGAGCTTCGACGTCCGCGGGGTGCTGCTGTCCACGACCGGACTGGTTCTGCTCGTCGTCGCGGCCCTGCTCTCGGGGCAGTACGGCCTGCTCAGGGCCCGGCAGGATTTCGTGGTGCTCGGCCACACCCTGCTGGAGCGTGGCGGCCTGTCACCCGTGCCCCTCCTGGCGGGCCTGGGGCTTGCGGTTCTGGCCGCCTTCGCCGGATGGGAACTGCGTCTCGTCAGGAGCGGAAGGGATCCGCTGGTCCGTGTGACGGTGCTGCGGAACCGCACCGTCCGGGCCGGGATCTCGACCCAGCTGATGCTGATCCTGGTGCCCAACGGCGTGCTCTTCCTGGTGCCGGTCTTCCTGCAGACGGCCTTCGGGTTCGGCGCGCTGTACTGCGGGATCGTGCTCCTCCCGATCGCACTGGGGCTGATGGTGGCCGCACCGCCGACCGCCCGGCGCGTCGGGCGGGGCAGGATGACCCACCGCGCCGCCGCGATGGGGGCGTTCGTCTGCATGGGCGCCGGCTGCGGCGCGGTCGCCGTCCTGTTCAGTCCGCACGCGCAAGGAGTGACGGCCGTGGGCCTCGCCCTCATGCCGGGCATTCTCCTCATCGGGCTCGGCCGGGGCATGGCCACGACGCTCACCGACCTCGTCCAGTCGGCGCCAGAGCCGGACCAGCTGAGCGACGTGACAGGGCTCTCCTACACGGCCGGGTACCTCGGGGGCTCCTTCGGCGTCGCGCTCGCCGGCGCCCTGATGGCCACGGCCCTGCTGTACACGTTCGAGGCCGGCGTGAACGACAGCAGCGTCCTCACCACCGCCCAGAAGGAGTGGGTGACGCGGACGCTGGCGCAGCAGGTCCAGATCACCGCGGTGTCCGACGACGCCGTGCGGGCGAAGCTGATGTCGCGGGGCATCACGGGCGCCGAGGCCGACGGGCTGGTACGGATCAACGCACGTGCCAGGGAGCAGGCGCTGACCGTGTCGGCCACCGGGATGGCCACCCTGGCCCTCGTCGGCTGGCTGATGGCACTCCGTCTCCCCGTCCCCGCCGGGACGACGAGGGCCACCGGCCCGGGCCGCGAGGCGCCTTCGACGTAGCCCGGCGTCCACTCGGGGGTCCTGGATCGCTCGGCCGAGTCCGCCGGCCGGTGTGGCAGACATACCGCGACACAAGGGGCGAGACATGATGAAAGTACGGATACGTCGCGCGAGGAGGAGTACGGCATGGCCGAGCCCGGCTCCGGCGGTACCGAGGACGTGGCGGGCGGCAAGGCACGGTTCGACGACATCTACGGCCGACCGGACCCCCGCGCCTACTTCACCCGGCTGGCGCCACTGGAGTACGAGATCCCGCACCACGCCCAGCCGTTCTTCCGGCAGGCCGCCGCCGAACGGACCGCGCTCGACGACGCGCGCACCCCCGCGCCGGCGGTGCTGGACGTGTGCTGCTCCTACGGGATCAACGCCGCGCTGCTCAACCACGACGTGACGCTGGCCGAGATGTACGAGCGGTACACCTCCCCCGACAGCCGGGCGATGTCGACGGCGGAACTGACGGCGTCGGACAAGGCCTTCTACGCCGCCCGGCGCCGCCCGGACGCGGTGCCGGTGTTCGGGCTGGACGTCGCGGCCCCCGCCGTGCGGTACGCACTGGAGGCAGGCCTGCTGGACGCCGCCTTCTCCGACGATCTGGAACAGGCCTCCCCCGGCCCCCGCCTGCGCCGCGCGCTCGCCGAGGTCGGCCTCATCACGGTGACCGGCGGCGGCAGCTACATCACCGCCCGAACCTTCACGGCACTGCTGGACGCCGCCCGCAGGCCGGTGTGGGTCAGCGCCTTCGTGCTGCGGACGGTGTCGTACCAGCCGATCGCCCGCACCCTGGCCGCACACGGCCTGAGCACCACCGTCGACGCCTCCCGCACCTACCCCCAGCGCCTCTTCACCGACGAGCGCGAACGGCGCTACGCGATCGCGGCGGTCCGTGCGCTGGGCCGCGACCCCACGGGGTGCGAGGAGAACGGCCGCTTCCACACCCTGCACTACGAGTCGCGACCCGAGACGCCCGGAACCTGAGAAGTCCGAGAACCAGCGGGTCAGGAGCCCTTCGCGGCCGGTTCCAGAATCGCCACGCACTCCACGTGGTGAGTCATGGGGAACAGGTCGAACGCCCGCAGTGTCCGCACGCGATACCCGCCCTCGCGGAAGTACGCCAGGTCCCGGGCCAGGGCGGCCGGGTCGCAGGCGACGTAGGCGATGCGGCGGGCGCCGAGGGCCGAGAGGTGGGCGACCGTCGAGCGGCCCGCGCCCGCGCGGGGCGGGTCCAGGACGATCAGGTCGACCTCGGTGATGCCGGTGCGGGGCAGGACCGACTCGACCTTGCCCTGCTCGATGCGGACGCGGGGGAATTCGGCGAGGTTGTACCGGGCGTCCTCCACGGCGCGCTTGCCGGACTCGATGCCGAGGACCGCGCCCTTCTCGCCGAGGCGGTCGGCCAGGGCGCCCGCGAACAGGCCCGCGCCGCAGTAGAGATCAAGGGCCATCTCGCCCTTGCGGGGCAGCAGGCCCTGCATGACCGCCTTCACCAGGGTGTCCGCCGCCATCGGGTGGACCTGCCAGAAGCCGCCGGCGCCGACCCGGTAGGTGCGGCCGTCGGCGCGTTCGCGGACGAAGGGGCGGCCGTGCACCCGGTGGATCGCGCCGTTCCGCTCGTCCACCCGCAGCACCGACACCGGACGGTCCAGCTCCACCAGCGGCAGCCGTGCGCCCGGCTTCGGGGTGAGGATCACCTGGCGGTCCTGCGAGCCGGTCGCCGCGATCGCCTCGACGGAGTCCATGCCCGTCCAGTCGCGCTTCTCGATGCCCAGCTCGCTGACGCCCGGGGCGGCGATCATGCAGTGCTCGATCGGCTCGACCTCGTGCGAGCGGTGGCGGCGCAGCCCCGCCCGGCCGCCCGGGTCCACCGCGTACTGCACGCGCGTGCGCCACCGCGGGACCTCGCCCGCCGGGAGCTTGTCGCCCTCGGCCGGCATCACCGTGCCGTCCCAGCCGGCGTCCTCGGGCGTGAGGCCCGCGAGCCGCTGCAACTGCTCGGCGATCACCTCGCCCTTCAGCCGCCGCTGGGCGCCCGGCTTGGCGTGCTGCCAGTCGCAGCCGCCGCAACGGCCGGGGCCCGCGTAGGGGCAGGGCGGGTCGATGCGGTCCTTGGAAGCGGACAGCACCTCGACGGCGTCCGCGCGCAGGAACCGGGCCCCCTCCTCGCCCTCCGTCACCCGCGCCACGACCCGCTCACCCGGCAGCGCGTGCCGGACGAACAGCACCTGGCCCTCCGAGGTGCGGGCGATGCAGTGGCCGCCGTGGGCGACGGGGCCGACCTCGACCTCGTACTCCTCCCCCACCAGCGACTTCTTCGGTTCTGCCTGCATGGCGGGGTGACTCCAGATCGGGAAGCGGGAACGGCCGGACAACAGCCCACCAGTCTACGTGGGTGCCGTCCGGCCGTTCACCACGGGCGTGGTGGGGGGCAGCGACGGGGCGGCGTCGGGCGCCGCGCCGCGGTTCAGCCCTTGACCGCCGGGGACTCCTTCGGCCGCTCCTGTGCCGGACCGCGCCGCACCGAACCCGGGGCGTTCCACTCCTGGCGCTTGCGGGCGCGCAGCTTCGCCGCCTCGGACGAGGCCAGCTGGTAGGGCACGGAGGTCACCATCACGCCGGGCGTGAACAGCAGCCGGCCCTTCAGGCGCAGCGCGCTCTGGTTGTGCAGCAGGTGCTCGTACCAGTGGCCGACCACGTACTCGGGGATGATCACCGAGACGGCGTCGCGCGGGGACTCCTTGCGCAGGCTCTTGACGTACTCGATGATCGGCCGGGTGATCTCGCGGTAGGGCGAGTCGAGCACCTTCAGCGGGACCTGGATGCCCCGCCGCTCCCACTCCTCCCGCAGCGCCTTGGTCTCCGCCGGATCCACGTTGACGGTGAGCGCCTCCAGGGTGTCCGAGCGCATCAGCTTGGCGTAGGCCAGGGCGCGCAGGGTGGGGCGGTGGATCTTGGAGATCAGCACGACGGAGTGGACGCGCGAGGGCCGTACGCTGTCGTCGCTCGGGCCCTCGGGCGCCGCGATCTCCTCGGCCACCCGGTCGTAGTGCTTACGGATCGCCGTCATCGTCGCGTAGAAGATGCACATGCCGAGCAGGGCGACCCAGGCGCCGTGCGTGAACTTGGTGACCAGGACGACGACCAGCACCAGGCCGGTGAAGAAGGCGCCGAAGGTGTTGATCGCGCGGGAGCGGATCATGTGGCTGCGCTTGGCCGGGTCCTTCTCGGTGGCCAGGTGACGGTTCCAGTGCCGGACCATGCCGGTCTGGCTGAGCGTGAAGGACACGAACACGCCGACGATGTACAGCTGGATCAGCCGGGTGGAGTCCGCGCCGTAGATGACCACCAGCAGGGTGGCGGTGCCCGCGAGGAGCACGATGCCGTTGGAGAAGGCGAGGCGGTCGCCGCGGGTGTGCAGCTGGCGGGGCAGGTAGCGGTCCTGGGCGAGGATGGAGCCGAGCAGCGGGAAGCCGTTGTACGCGGTGTTCGCCGCGAGGAAGAGGACCAGGGCGGTGGCCGCGGCGAGCACGACGAACAGGAAGCTGCCCTTGCCGAAGACCGCCTCGGCGACCTGGGAGATCACCGGGTTCTGGACGTAGCCCGGGCCGATCGGGACCCCGTTGCGGATGAGGTCGGTGGCCGGGTTCTCGGCCATGCGCACATTGGTGCTCATGGCCAGCGCGATGATGCCGCAGAACATCGTCACGGCCAGCAGGCCCATCATCGCCAGCGTGGTCGCCGCGTTCTTCGACTTGGGCTTGCGGAAGGCGGGGACGCCGTTGGAGATCGCCTCGACACCGGTGAGCGCGGCACAGCCGGAGGAGAAGGCGCGCAGCAGCAGGAAGACCAGGGCGAAGCCGGCCAGGCCCTGGTGCTCGGCCTTGATGTGGAAGCCGGCCGTCGGCGCGTGCATGGTGTCGCCGAGGACGAGCCCGCGGAACGCACCCCACGCGATCATGATGAAGACGCCACCGACGAAGACGTACGTCGGGATCGCGAAGAGCTTGCCGGACTCCTTCACGCCGCGCAGGTTCATCAGCGTCAGCAGCACGATCACGGCGGTCGCGCAGAGCACCTTGTGCTCGACGACGAAGGGGACCGCGGAGCCGAGGTTCTCGATGCCGGAGGAGATGGAGACGGCGACGGTGAGGACGTAGTCGACCAGCAGGGCGCTGGCGACCGTCAGGCCCGCCTTGGGGCCGAGGTTGGTGGTCGCGACCTCGTAGTCGCCGCCGCCGCTCGGGTAGGCGTGGACGTTCTGCCGGTAGGAGGCGACCACGGTGAACATCAGCACGACGACCGCGACCGCGATCCAGGGGCTGAAGTGGTACGCCGACACGCCCGCGATGGACAGGACCAGCAGAACCTCGCCGGGTGCGTACGCCACGGAGGACAGCGGGTCGGAGGCGAAGACGGGCAGGGCGATGCGCTTCGGCAGGAGCGTTTCCCCCAGCCGGTCGCTGCGCAGTGCGCGCCCGATCAGGATCCGCTTGGGCACGTCGGTCAGTTTGGACACAACAGAGGATCGTAGGCCTTCGAACAGGAGGTCGCCCACCCGCCACCCGAGATCTGCCTCACGGGTGAACTCGGCGAGTGGAATCTCCACGGATTCCGCAGGTGAGGCGGTCGCCGTGCCTGGACGACGAAAGCCGCCGCGCGCCGACTTCCGGAGGCTCCGTGCCCGCGACCGCAGAGCCCGTCGGCGCCGGTGCCGCCCTGCCGGGCCTCGGATTCCTCACCCTGTGCGGCGTGCGCAGCATCACTCGGCGGCCCCCCGCCCGAAGCGGAACGAGGTGTCCCGTCGCCGCGAACCGCCCGGCATGTGACAGGGGGGTGCCCACCCCGCCCCGCGCATGTGTAGCTTGTCCCTCTGTCTGAGACCCTGATGGGGCTGAGCAGTGGCTATTGACACCGGAAGGACGGGCGTGCACATCGTCATCATGGGCTGCGGGAGAGTGGGTTCCGCTCTCGCCCAGACCCTGGAGCAACAGGGGCACACGGTCGCCGTGATCGACCAGGACCCCACCGCCTTCCGTCGGCTGGGTCCCGGGTTCGGCGGCCGTCGGGTCACCGGAATCGGCTTCGACCAGGACACCCTGCGCGAGGCGGGCATCGAGGAGGCCGGGGCGTTCGCGGCCGTCTCCAGCGGCGACAACTCGAACATCATCGCCGCCCGCGTGGCCCGCGAGATGTTCGGCGTGCAGAACGTCGCGGCCCGTATCTACGACCCCCGCCGGGCCGAGGTCTACCAGCGTCTGGGCATCCCGACCGTGGCCACGGTCCGCTGGACGGCCGACCAGATGCTGCGCCGGCTGCTGCCCTCGGGCGCCGAGCCGCTGTGGCGCGACCCCACCGGCGGCGTCCAGCTGGCCGAGGTGCACGCCTCCCCGAAGTGGGTCGGTCACAAGATCAGCAGGCTGCAGGAGGAGACGGGCGTCCGTGTGTCGTTCCTGACCCGCCTCGGCGAGGCGATCCTGCCGACCTCGCAGACGGTGCTGCAGGAGGGCGACCTCGTGCACGTGATGATGCGGACGGACGACGTGGACAAGGTCGAGGCGGCGTTCGCCGAGGGCCCCGAAGAGGAGAGCGGTCACTGATGAGGGTCGCCATTGCCGGTGCCGGCGCGGTCGGTCGCTCGATCGCGGGCGAGCTGCTGGAGAACGGCCACGAGGTCCTTCTCATCGACAAGGCGCCGACCGCCATCTCGGTCGAGCGCGTCCCGCAGGCCGAGTGGCTGCTCGCCGACGCCTGCGAGATCACCTCCCTGGACGAGGCCGCGCTGCAGCGCTGCAACGTCGTGATCGCCGCGACGGGCGACGACAAGGTGAACCTGGTCGTCTCCCTGCTCGCGAAGACGGAGTACGGCGTGCCGCGGGTGGTGGCCCGCGTGAACAACCCGAAGAACGAGTGGCTGTTCAACGAGTCGTGGGGCGTCGACGTCGCCGTGTCGACCCCGCGTCTGATGTCCGCCCTGGTGGAGGAGGCGGTGAGCGTGGGCGACCTGGTCCGTCTGCTCCGCTTCAGCCACGGCGACGCCAACCTCGTCGAGCTGACCCTGCCGGAGGAGTCCGCGCTGGCGGGCACCCAGGTGGGCGACGTCGAGTGGCCGCAGGACACCTCCCTGGTCACGATCATCCGCGGCACCCGCGTCCTGACGCCCTCCCAGGAGGACTCCCTGGAGGCGGGCGACGAGTTGCTGTTCGTGGCCGCGCAGGCCCGCGAGGAGCAGTTGGAGGACCTGCTTTCGGTGCGCCGGGAGGACACGGAGGGCTGAGCCTTCCCGGTCGTACGACGACGAGGGGCGCCCGGTGGATTCCGGGCGCCCCTCGTCGTCGTACAGGCTTCAGGGGGAAGGCTCAGGCCTCGCGGCGGTGACGGTAAGGCTCAGGCCTCGCGGCGGTGACGGCCGCCGTTCGGGGCCTCTCCGCGCTCCCGCGCCAGGGCGGCCTCGCGCTCCTGCTCGGCCTTCTCCTCGGCCTCCATCTCGGCGAAGACGTCGATGGGCGCGGGGGCCTTGGCGAGGAACAGCCAGGTCAGCCAGACCGCCAGCAGGAAGGGCGGGATCTTCAGGGCGATCAGGACCCAGCCGAGCTGCGTGGTGTCGGCCCACCAGTACAGCGGGAAGAGGATCGCGCACTTGGCGAGCAGGATCAGGCCCCAGGCCCAGCTGGCCTTGGCGTACGCCTTCTTGCGGCCGGGGTTCCGGGTTCGCCAGGAGAGGTTCTCCTTGAAGACCGGGCCGAGGATCAGGCCGATCAGCGGCACGCCGGCGAGCGTGGAGACGATGTACGCCAGCGCCAGGCCCAGCGTGTAGAGCATGCCCGGCAGATAGAAGTCCTTGGCGTTGCCGGTCATCATCGCGAAGACGACACCGAAGGCGACGCCGAAGACGCCGCTGAAGGCGTGCTTGACGGTGTCCCGCATCGCCAGCCGGACGACGACCAGCACCAGGGACACGGCCAGCGCGGCGATCGCCGACCAGTGCAGGTCCTTGTCGATGGTGAAGATCGTGACGAAGAGGAGGCCGGGCAGCACCGTCTCGACCATGCCCCGCACACCGCCGAACGCCTCGAACAGCGCGGCCTCCGTCACCGCCCGGGCGTCGTCCGCCTTCGCCTGGGGATCTTCGGTCGGCTTGTCGAGTGAGGTCACCGGCTACTCCCGTCCGAGGGGTCGCAGTTCGTACTTCGGGTTGAAAAGCACCCGGCGGCCCCGGCTCATGGAGATCCGGCCCGATGCGATCAGCTTGCGCCCCGGTTCTATCCCCACGATGGAGCGCCTGCCGAGCCACACCACGTCCAGGGCCGCGGAGCCGTCGAACAGCTCGGCCTCCAGGGCCGGGACTCCGGCGCGCGGACGCAGGGTGACCGTGCGCAAGGTACCAGTTACCGTGACGATCTGGCGGTCGTGGCAGTCGCCGATACGGGTGCAGCCCGCGGTCGCGGCGTCCTCCCGCAGTTCCTCGGACTCCAGGTCCTCCTGCGACGAGGAGAGCCGGTCGAGCATGCGCCGGAACCGGCCCACCGGCTTTTCGGAACGAGGAACAGCACTCATATCTGAAGCGTACCGGGGTGCACCGACGCCTTCGCAGCGGCAGGGGCCGTCATCGGGACGGAGCGTCCGGAGACCTCACTTCTCGAAGCGGTATCCCATCCCCGGCTCCGTGATGAAGTGCCGGGGATGCGACGGGTCGGCCTCCAGCTTCCGGCGCAACTGGGCCATGTAGACGCGCAGGTAGTTCGTCTCCGTCCCGTACGACGGCCCCCACACCTCCCGCAGCAGCTGCTTCTGGCCGACCAGGCGGCCGGTGTTGCGCACCAGCACCTCCAGCAGGTGCCACTCCGTCGGGGTCAGCCGTACGTCCCGGCCGGCCCGGTGGACCTTCTTCGCGGCCAGGTCGACGGTGAACTCGTCCGTCTCCACCGTCACGTCGTCCTCCCCGCCCCCGGTGGGCTCGGCGCGGCGGACGGCGGCGCGCAGCCGGGCCAGCAGCTCGTCCATGCCGAAGGGCTTGGTGACGTAGTCGTCGGCGCCCGCGTCCAGCGCCTCGACCTTCTCGTCGGAGGAGTGCCGGGCGGACAGCACCAGGATCGGCACCCGGGTCCAGCCGCGCAGGCCCCGGATCACCTCGACGCCGTCCATGTCCGGCAGGCCGAGGTCGAGGACCACCACGTCGGGGTGGCGGGAGGCGGCCAGGTCGAGGGCGGTCCTGCCGTCGACGGCCGCGTCGACCTCGTAGTCGCGCGCCCTGAGGTTGATCACGAGGGCCCGCACGATCTGCGGCTCGTCGTCGATCACCAGGACGCGCGTGGGGGTCCGGGGGGTCCCCCCGGTCGGGCTCGGCATCAGACCTGCCTTTCGGTGAGTACGGGGCCCGCCGTCCGCGGCGGGGCGTCCGGCCCGGAACGCGCGCCGGCCGCGCGGAGGCCGAGAACCATGGTGAGGCCACCGCCGGGTGTGTCGTCGGCGGCGAGCGTGCCGCCCATCGCCTCGGCGAAGCCGCGTGCCACCGCGAGGCCCAGGCCGACGCCCGCGCCGCGCGGGGAGTCGCCGTAGCGCTGGAAGGGCTCGAAGATACGTTCCTTGGCCGCGTCCGGGACGCCCGGCCCGCCATCCACGACCCTCACCTCGACCCGGTCGGCGAGGGCGCTGGCCGACACGAGGACGGGCCTGTCCGGCGGACTGTACTTCACGGCGTTCTCGACCAGGTTGGCCACCGACCGCTCCAGCAGCCCCGGGTCCACCCGGACCATGGGCAGGGACTCCGGGACGTCCATCTCCACACTGCCCTCCGGCACGCCGCCCAGCGCCATCGGCACCACCTCGTCGAGGTCGATCTCGCGGATCAGCGGGGTGACGGTGCCGGTCTGGAGCCGGGACATGTCCAGCAGGTTGCCCACGAGGTGGTCGAGCCGGTCGGCGCCGTCCTCGATGCCCTCGAGCAGCTCGGCCCGGTCCTCCTCGGACCACTCGACGTCCTCGGACCGCAGCGAGGAGACTGCCGCCTTGATCCCCGCGAGCGGGGTGCGCAGGTCGTGGCTGACGGCGGCGAGCAGCGCGGTGCGGATGCGGTTGCCCTCGGCGAGGGCGCGGGCGCGGTCGGCCTCCTCCTGGAGGCGGCGGCGGTCCAGCACGACGACGGCCTGGGCGGCGAAGGCGGCGAGGACCCGGCGGTCGGCGGCGGGCAGCACGCGTCCGGTCAGCGCCAGCGCCATGCGGTCGCCGACGGGCACGTCCACGTCCGCATCCTCCGGCCGCCGCGGCGGGGCCCCCGTGCCCACCCGGCCGGCGCAGGTCCAGGGGTCGACGCCGCCGCGCCGCTCCAGCAGCGCCACCGACTCCATGGCGAAGGTCTCGCGGACCCGCTCCAGCAGCTCCTCCAGGCCGGTCTCGCCGCGCAGGACACTGCCCGCGAGGAAGGACAGTATCTCGGCCTCGGCGCGCAGCCGGGCGGCCTGGTGCGTGCGGCGGGCCGCCACGTCCACCACCGACGCCACCGCCACGGCCACCCCGACGAAGACCACGAGGGCGACGATGTTCTTGGGGTCGGCGATGGTGAGCCGGTGCAGCGGCGGGGTGTAGAAGTAGTTGAGCAGGAACGATCCGACGGCGGCCGAGGCGAGGGCCGGCAGCAGCCCGCCGAGCAGGGCCGCCGCGACCGTCAGCGCCAGGAACAGCAGCATGTCGTTGGCGAGGCCCAGGTGGACGGTGTTCAGCAGCAGCGCCGCCACCACCGGTCCCGCGACGCCCACCGCCCAGCCGGAGACGATCCGCGCCCGGCCCAGCCTCGCGCCCCGGGCCACCGGCAGCCCGCGCCCCTTGGCGGCCTCCTCGTGCGTGACGATGTGCACGTCCAGGTCGGGCCCCGAATCGCGGGCCACCGTCGCGCCGACGCCGGGCCCGAGGACGTACTGCCAGGCCTTGCGGCGGGAGGAGCCCAGGACGATCTGGGTGGCGTTCGCGCCGCGCGCGAAGTCGAGCAGCGCGGCGGGGACGTCGTCGCCGACCACGTGGTGGAAGGTCCCGCCGAGGTCCTCCACCAGGGTGCGCTGGACCGCGAGCTCCTTCGGGGAGGCGGAGGTCAGTCCGTCGCTGCGGGCGATGTACACGGCCATCACCTCGCCCCCGGCGCCCTTCTCCGCCAGGCGCACCGCCCGGCGGATCAGCGTGCGCCCCTCCGGGCCGCCGGTCAGACCGACCACGATCCGCTCCCGCGAGCCCCAGATCGTCGAGACCTCGTGCCGGCTGCGGTACTCGTTCAGGTACTCGTCGACCCGGTCGGCCACCCACAGCAGCGCCAGCTCGCGCAGGGCGGTGAGGTTGCCCGGCCGGAAGTAGTTCGCCAGCGCCGCGTCGACCTTGTCGGGCTGGTAGATGTTGCCGTGCGCCATCCGCCGGCGCAGCGCCTCGGGCGACATGTCGACCAGCTCGATCTGGTCCGCCCGCCGCACCACCTCGTCCGGCACCGTCTCCCGCTGCCGCACCCCGGTGATCGACTCGACCACGTCGCCGAGGGACTCCAGATGCTGGATGTCGACCGTGGAGATCACGTCGATCCCCGCCGCCAGCAGCTCCTCCACGTCCTGCCAGCGCTCGGCGTTGCGCGAGCCGGGGACGTTCGTGTGCGCCAGCTCGTCCACCAGCGCGACCGCCGGGGCCCTGCGCAGCACCGCGTCGACGTCCATCTCGGTGAAGGTCCCGCCCCGGTACGCCAGCTCACGGCGCGGCACCTGCTCCAGACCGTGCAGCATCAGGCTGGTGCGCGGCCGGTCGTGGTGCTCGACGAAGCCGACGACGCAGTCGGTTCCCCGCTCCACCCTGCGGTGCGCCTCGGACAGCATGGCGTAGGTCTTGCCGACGCCCGGTGCCGCACCGAGGTGGATCCGAAGCTTGCCGCGTTCCATGGCCCCATTGTCTTCCCGTACGCCCCGCGTGGGCAGCGTCGACCATACGGCCCTCGATGCCGGCGCGACGGGCAAGCGGCCACCCTTAGGACGTCTTTGACGCATCCCTGACGCACTGGGCGTCCCCGGGGCCCGGCGCTCTTCCGACCGGCAGCGCCTGACGGTCTCTCTCCCCCCGGGGCTCGGCGTCCTCGCCGGCCCGCACGGCCCCGGACCGGGGCTCTCCTCGCGGGCGCGCACGGCGACCGGGGCTCTCCTCGCGGGCGCGCACGGCGACCGGGGCTCTCCTCGCGGGCCCACGGCCGAGGGCCGCACCCCGTGGGGGATGCGGCCCTTGGCAGGCTGTGTCCGTCGTCGCGGAACCCCGGCTAGCGGACCTCGGTGATCTCCGGGCCGCGCTGGAGCTGGCCCATGCCGCCGGAGAAGCGGGACTGGCCCTCGTCCTGTTGGACGCCCTCGGGCACCATCTGGGCGTCGTTGGGCAGCTTCAGGACGATCGGGTCGCGGGGCGCCATCGGGCCCTCACCGCGCACCACGACCGTGTCGCGGAAGATCGACTCCAGCAGGCCGGCCGCCTGCGGCTGCACCGCGCCCTGCCCCGAGATCACACCGCGCAGGAACCAGCGGGGGCCGTCCACACCGACGAACCGCACCACCTGGAAGCCGCCGGTGCCGTCCGGCAGCTGCACCGGGACCTGGGCGCGCAGCTCCCAGCCGAGCGGACCCTCGACCTCGTCCACGATGCCGCCCTGTTGGGTGATGCCGCTGCCGATCTCCTCGCGCACCTCGCCCCAGATGCCCTCGCGCTTGGGCGCGGCGAAGGCCTGCAGCTGGATGGCGCTGTCGCGGAGCACGACGGTCGCCGCGACGATCGCGTCGCCCGCGACCTCGACCCGCAGCTCCATGCCGTCGACGCCCGGCACGAGAAGACCGCCGAGGTCCACGCGGCCCTCGGCCGGGTCGCGCACCTCGGAGCTGTCCCAGGGCCCGTCGGGCCGCGGCTCGGGCTCGAGCCGCACGCGCTCGCGCTCGCCCTCTTCGTCCGCCTCGGTGTCGACGCTGTCGACGACCTGCTCGGCCTCGCCGGCCGCGTCCTCGGCGGCACCCTTCTTCTTGCGACGTCCGAACACGTCACTGTCCTTCCCGGTCGGATACGACCGAAGCGTATCGATTCCCACCCGTCCGGCCGCCCACGGCGGCCCGACCGCTTGTGCCGCTTTCGCCGTCCACCGCGGCATGGCCGCCGGTGGACCCGAAGCCCCCTTCGGCCCGCGCCGAGTCGGGAAGCTCCGCGACCTCCTGGAAGCGGACCCTCTCGACCTGCTGGACGACCAGTTGGGCAATCCGGTCGAAGCGCTCGAACCGCACCGGCTCGCGCGGGTCGAGATTCACCACGATCACCTTGATCTCCCCACGGTACCCGGCATCAACCGTCCCCGGGGCATTCACGAGGGCGACACCGCAGCGGGCGGCGAGGCCGGAGCGGGGATGCACGAAGGCCGCGTACCCCTCGGGCAGCGCGACAGACACTCCGGTGGGCAGCACGGCCCTCTCCCCGGGTGCGAGTTCGCAGGCGGCGGTGGTGCGCAGATCGGCCCCCGCGTCGCCGGGATGCGCGTACGTCGGAAGGGGTACATCGGGGTCGACGCGCCGGATCAGCACGTCCACCGGGTCGCGGCTCACGGGTTCACCTCGAAGGCGCGGGTCCGCCGGATCTGGTCCGGGTCGCTCATGGCGGCCTGGATCTCCTGCTCCCGGCCGTGGCTGACGAAGTGGTCGACCTTGACCTCGACGAAGAGCGCGTCGGCGCGGACGGCGACCGGCCCGTCGGGGCCGCCGATCCGGCCGGTGGCGGTCGAGTAGATCTTCCGCCCGGCCACCGCGGTGACCTCGGCCTCCAGATAGAGGGTGGTGCCCACCGGCACCGGGCGCACGAAGTCGGTCTCCAGCCGGCCGGTCACCGCGATGGTCCGCAGCAGCCAGTTCAGCGAGCCGAGCGTCTCGTCGAGCGCGGTCGCGAGCACCCCGCCGTGGGCCAGTCCGGGCGCTCCCTGGTGGGCGCTCTGCACGGTGAACTCGGCGGTGATGCAGACACCCTCACCCGCCCGGGCCTGCAGGTGCAGGCCGTGCGACTGCTCCCCGCCGCACCCGAAGCACTGCTCGTAGTGCGCGCCGAGGAGTTCACCGGGGGCGGGGGCCTCGGGGTGCCGCACGGGTTTCACGGCATCGGACGGGGGCTGAAGACCTGCGGAACTACCACTCACAGCCGCAGACCTTACCCGCGCCTCGGCCCGGCCCCGACACCGTGCCAAGCTTGGCTCATGCAGCCCTCCGCCCCGCCCTACGAAGAACGTCTCACCGCGCCCCGCTCCTGGTGGTTGATGAGCTTCCTGATCGGTGTCTCCTGCGCCCTGATCATGCTTCCCTTCGGCACCCTGCCGACGCTGGGCGGGCTGGTCGGCGGCACCGCCGCGGCAGCGGTCGTGGTGAGCGCGTACGGCTCCCCGCGCATCCGGGTCGTGGGCGGGACGCTGGTCGCGGGCGAGGCGAGGATCCCGGTGACGGCCCTCGGCGAGGCCGAGGTGCTGGACGCGGAGGAGGCGCGCGCCTGGCGCACCTACAAGGCCGACACCCGCGCCTTCCTGCTGCTGCGCGCCTACGTCCCCGGGGCGCTGCGCGTGGAGGTCACCGACCCGGAGGACCCGACGCCGTACCTGTACCTGTCGACCCGTGACCCGGAGGGCCTCGCCGAGGCCCTGAAGGCGGCCCGGGCGGCCGCGGCGCCAGGGACCGCGTAGAAGCCCCTTCGGCACCCCTCGTGCGGCATTCCGTACGGGCACCTCGTACGGGGCTCGGTACGCCCCCGCACAGGGCTCGACGCCGTGCACGCCCGCGGCGGCCCCCAGCGGGCCGGAGCCACCGGAGCCGTGGGCACCGGTCCGGTGGAGCTCCGTCGGTGCCCGATCCCGTCAGTGCCCGATCTCCTTGCGGACGTCGCCCGGGATGTCGTCGATCGCCACCGCGTCGGCGGGGGTCTCCAGGGGCGGCAGCGCGGGCAACGCGTCCCAGCGGACCTGGATCCGGCGGAGGTCGGCGCGGATCCGCCCGGCGAGCCTGCGGGTCTCCCGGCGGTTGAGGAGTGCACCGGCGGCGGCCCCGACCATGAACGGCATCAGGTTCGGCAGGTCACGCACCGTGCGCTTCATGATCTGGTGTCTGAGCCGGCGCCTCAGGTGGCCGCCGAAGGCCGAGTCGAACGTCGAAGGCCTGGTCACGTCGATGCCGCGCTCCCCCGACCACGAGGTCAGATAGGCGGCGCTGCGGGCCCTGAGATCTCCGGGCGGCCGCACTCCGTACACCTCGTGGAGCTCCGCGATCAGCTTGAGCTCGATCGCCGCCACGCCGGTGATCTCGGCGGCCAGCTCCGTCGGCATCGCGGGCGGCACGGGCAGCATCGCCGCCGCTCCGACCCCGGCTCCGACCGCGGAGGTGGCCTTGGCCGCGCCCGCGACCAGCCTGTCCGCGATCTGCTCGGGCCCCAGGCCCGGGAACTGCCGGCGAAGGGCGGCGAGGTCCCGTACGGGGATGCGCGGGGCGATGTCGATGATCCGGTCGACGAGGTACGCCAGTCCCGCCCTGGCGCGGCTGCCGCCCTTGCGGGCGCCGTCGCGCGCCGCTCGTGCGGCTCTGCCGCCCAGCCTCGCGGCCTTCCCCCCGGCTCCCGGCTCCGGCCGGGCAGGAGGTGTCTCAGTCCGGGCACCGGGCCCGGGACCTGTCTCGGGCCCGGTGGGGTCACCGCGCCCGGACAGCGATGCGAGCGAGGCTGATCCGGTCGGTCCGGCCGGGCCGGACGCATCGGATGAGCCTCGCTCGTCGTCACGCACGCCGTGGGGGCCGTCGGACGGCCCCGGGTCCGCTCCCCCGCGAGGGGAACGGCGCTTCCAGGGAGGGGTCGAGCCGGTCACGGCCGACCCCGCCTCAGTCGCAGTCGCGGCAGATCGGCTGGCCGTTCTTCTCGCGGGCCAGCTGGCTGCGGTGGTGCACCAGGAAGCAGCTCATGCAGGTGAACTCGTCCTGCTGCTTGGGCAGCACCCGGACGGCCAGCTCCTCATTGGAGAGGTCGGCGCCGGGAAGCTCCAGGCCTTCTGCGGCCTCGAACTCGTCCACGTCGACGGCGGAGGTCGACTTGTCGTTCCGCCTGGCCTTCAGCTCTTCAAGGCTGTCCGAGTCGACGTCGTCGTCGGTCTTGCGTGGAGTGTCGTAATCGGTTGCCATGTCGCTCTCCCCCTCTGGGTGTCTGTGGTGTCTCCAGCGCACGTAACGCGTGAGAGGCCGGACTTGTGCCCGACCTGAGGCGGAGATTTTGCCTCACATCAAGGTCTGTTACTCAATCGACACCCAACCGGCCCCCTCAAGAGTGATCGGCTTGGATGGCGAACGGGACCGTACACGGTCCGGATGCCGCACTTCAAAGCGGTCCCACCGTGTACTTCCCGTGATCAGTACACCTGAAAACCAGGATTTTTCCGGCTTTCCGACATGATTCATGATCACGGAGAGTGGATGGCCGGAAAAAATTGCCTGTGATCGATCACACACCGAGCGGCACCAACGGGCCCTTGTGGATTCCGCGCGCAGCGAACAACCCCGGTGCTCGCACATATGATCTCAGACGGGCAATGTGACGCGCATCACGAGACCGCCCCCTTCCCGAGGCCGTGCCGAGATGTGCCCGCCGTGCGCCCGCGCCACGGAGCGGGCGATCGACAGTCCGAGGCCCACGCCCTTGTCGCTGCCCGTGCGCTCGGTGCGCAGCCGCCGGAAGGGCTCGAAGAGGTTGTCGATCTCGTAGGCCGGGACGACGGGGCCGGTGTTGGCGACCACAAGGACCGCCTGGCCGTGCTGGACGTCGGTCGTGACCTCCACCCAGCCCCCCTCGGGCACGTTGTACCGGACGGCGTTCTGCACCAGGTTCAGCGCGATCCGCTCCAGCAGGACGCCGTTGCCCTGGACGACCGCCGGCTTGCGCTCGCCGCGGATCTCGACGCCCTTGGCCTCGGCCTCGCCGTGCACCTGGTCGACGGCCTGCGAGGCGACCTCCGCGAGGTCCACCGGCTTGCGCTCGACGATCTGGTTCTCGCTGCGGGCGAGCAGCAGCAGGCCCTCCACGAGCTGCTCGCTGCGCTCGTTGGTGGCCAGCAGCGTCTTGCCGAGCTGCTGCAGCTCCACCGGCGCGTTCGGATCCGACAGGTGCACCTCCAGCAGCGTGCGATTGATCGCGAGCGGGGTGCGCAGCTCGTGCGAGGCGTTGCCAACGAAGCGCTGCTGGGCGGTGAAGGCCCGCTGGAGCCGCTCCAGCATCTCGTCGAAGGTGTCGGCGAGCTCCTTCAGCTCGTCGTCCGGGCCGTCCAGCTCGATCCGCCGGGACAGGTCCGAGCCGGCCACCGCGCGTGCGGTGCGGGTGATCCGGCCGAGCGGGGACAGCACCCGGCCGGCCATCGCGTAGCCGAAGGCGAAGGCGATGACGGCGAGGCCGAGCAGGGCCAGCAGCGAGCGGCTGAGCAGGCTGTCCAGGGCGTGCTGGCGCTGCTCGTTCACACACTCGCTCATCGCGTGGTTGAGCTGCGTCGCCGTGGTCTGGGTCGGGAAGTTGCAGGCGTCGCTGGTGACCTGGCCCGAGATGATCTTGAATGGCAGCTCGCTGCCCACGTTCAGCGCGTTCGCGGCGAGCAGGTAGATGATCGACAGCAGCAGGATGCCGGCGATCAGGAACATGCCGCCGTAGAGCAGGGTGAGCCGTATCCGGATGGTCGGGCGCAGCCACGGGAAGGGCGGCTCCGGCCTCCGGGGGTCCCAGGTGGGTTTCGGCGGCGCCTGGGGCGGCGCGGGGGTGGCGGCCACGGCGGATCAGATCCGGTACCCGGAGCCGGGCACGGTGACGATCACCGGGGGCTCGCCGAGCTTGCGGCGCAGAGTCATCACGGTGACCCGTACGACATTGGTGAACGGGTCCGTGTTCTCGTCCCACGCCTTCTCCAGCAGCTGCTCCGCCGAGACGACCGCGCCCTCGCTGCGCATGAGGACCTCCAGGACGGCGAACTCCTTCGGCGCGAGCTGGACGTCCCTGCCGTCGCGGAAGACCTCGCGGCGATTGGGGTCGAGCTTGATGCCGGCGCGCTCCAGGACGGGCGGCAGGGGCACGCTGGTGCGCCGGCCGAGGGCGCGCACGCGTGCCGTCAGCTCGCTGAACGCGAAGGGCTTGGGGAGATAGTCGTCGGCGCCGATCTCCAGGCCCTCGACCCGGTCGCTGACGTCGCCGGACGCGGTGAGCATCAGCACGCGCGTGGGCATGCCGAGTTCCACGATCTTGCGGCAGACGTCGTCCCCGTGCACGAGGGGGAGGTCGCGGTCGAGGACGACCACGTCGTAGTCGTTGACGCCGATGCGTTCGAGGGCGGCCGCACCGTCGTACACGACGTCGACGGCCATGGCCTCCCGGCGCAGTCCGGTGGCCACCGCATCGGCGAGCAGTTGCTCGTCCTCGACGACGAGTACGCGCACGTCCCTTGTCCTTCCTGATGTCCACCCGCGTAGCGCCGCTCGGGCACACGCGGGCAGGGGTCCTCACGGGTGTGTGCCTCCATCCTGCCCTTTTCGGTCATAAGTCGGCTGTAAGCCGGGGAGGCGGCCGGCGACGAGGAGGGGTGGGACGGATGAGAACCGGATGAAGGTCCGGGAATGCCGAATATTTCCGCGCGGTTGAGGTTTCCGCGGGAGGGAGGCTGGGGAGGACGGCTTTACACCCCGCGATCACGCTCTGCATGTGCCGTACCACCTGCGGTACATCATGATCCGCTTTCCGGCGGAGTGGGCGTGGGTGTCCGGCGCCGTCGCCGCCCAGCCGGGCAGCGCTGGGCATCCAGTGGAAACGTGATCGCCCCTTTCGAACGGCACACCCCCGTGCCACCGACCCACGACCCAGGACGAGGGGGCGCAGCATGGACGCATTCACCGCAGGACTTCTGCAGCGTATAAAGGCGACCGAGTCCGACCTGACGCGGGCTCGCGACGAAGGCGACGACTTCCTCGTCGACGTCGAACTGGCCGAGCTCGACGACCTGCGCCGCCTCGCCGCCGAACACGGTGTGGAAGTCGGCGTGTCCGCCGTCTGATCAGCGTGCGCGAAGCGGGACCCCGGCGAATCCAGCGCCGGGGTCCCGCTTCGTTGCCGTGTGCGGTCGTGCGCCAAGCTGTGTGCGGTCGGGCCGCGCTGTGTGCGGTCGGGCCGCGTCGTCTCCGGTCAGTCGTGCCAGGCGCCGAGGTCCTCCAGGAGGCGCTGGAGGGGCTCGAAGACGCCCGGGGTGCCCGCGACCGTGAGGTCGTGCGAGGCGCGCTCTCCGGGGCGGCCACCGGTCAGGGCGCCCGCCTCCCGGGCGATCAGGTCGCCGGCTGCGTAGTCCCAGGCGTTCAGGCCCCGCTCGTAGTAGCCGTCGAGGCGGCCCGCGGCCACGTCGCACAGGTCGACCGCGGCCGAGCCGCTGCGCCGGATGTCCCGCAGCCGCGGGATGAGCCGCCGGGCGACGTCGGCCTGGTGCGTGCGCACCTCGGTGACGTAGTTGAAGCCGGTGGAGACCAGGGCCTGGTCGAGGGGCGGCGCGGCGCGGCAGGCCAGCTTGCGCTGGCCGGCCCAGACGCCGGTGGCCCACGCGCCGCGGCCGCGCACCGCGTAGAACGTCTCCCCTCGCATCGGGGCGGCCACCACACCGACGACGGTCTCGCCGTGCTGCTCGGCCGCGACGGACACCGCCCAGGTCGGCAGCCCGTACAGGTAGTTCACCGTGCCGTCGAGCGGGTCGACGACCCAGCGGATCCCGCTGGTGCCCTCGGTGGCGGCGCCCTCCTCCCCGAGGAAGCCGTCGTCGGGGCGGCGGTCCGAGATCAGGCCGTTGATCAGTTTCTCGGCCGCGATGTCCATCTCGGTGACGACGTCGATCGGACTCGACTTGGTGGCGGCCACCGCGAGGTCGGCCGGACGGCCGTCCCGCAGCAGCTCCCCGGCGCGGCGCGCGGCCTCCCGCGCGACCTCCAGCAGTTCGGTGGTCAGGGCGTCGATCACGGGGCTCCTCAGGCGTAAGGGGTGTCGGCGCCCGCGGCCGCGGGGCGGGGCGCGCGGGCCGGGCAGCAGCCGACCGGGCAGACGTCGTGGCTCGGGCCGAGGGCGCCGAGGGCGCACGGCGTGACCCGCTGCCCGCGCTCGACGGCGGCGCGCTCCAGGATCAGGTCGCGGACGGCCGCGGCGAACCGCGGGTCGGCGCCGACGGTGGCCGAGCGGCGCACCGGCAGGCCCAGCTCCCCTGCCTTGGCCGTGGCCTCCGTGTCCAGGTCGTAGAGGACCTCCATGTGGTCGGAGACGAAGCCGATGGGCGCCATCACCACGGCGGGGGCCCCGGCGGCGTGCCGCTCCTCGAGGTGGTCGCAGATGTCCGGCTCCAGCCACGGGATGTGGGGGGCGCCGGAGCGCGACTGGTAGACGAGCTGCCAGGGGTGGTCGACGCCGGTGCGCTCGCGAACGGCGTCGGCGACCAGCTTCGCCACGTTTAGGTGCTGCCGGACGTAGGCCCCGCCGTCGCCGTGCCCCTCGACCGGGCCGGAGGTGTCCGCGGCGGAGGTCGGGATCGAGTGGGTGGTGAAGGCGATGTGCGCCCCGTCGCGGACGTCCTCGGGCAGGCCGGCCAGGGACTCGATCACCCCGTCGATCATGGGCTCGAGGAAGCCGGGGTGGTTGAAGTAGTGCCGCATCTTGTCGACCCGCGGGAGGTCCAGGCCCTCGGCCCGGAGGGCGGCGAGCGAGTCGGCGAGGTTCTCGCGGTACTGGCGGCAGCCCGAGTACGAGGCGTAGGCGCTGGTGGCCAGGACCAGGACGCGGCGGTGACCGTCCCGGACCATCTCGCGCAGGGTGTCCGTCAGGTAAGGCGCCCAGTTGCGGTTGCCCCAGTAGACCGGCAGGTCCAGGCCGTGGTCGGCGAAGTCCTTGCGGAGCGCCTGGAGCAGGGCGCGGTTCTGGTCGTTGATCGGGCTCACCCCGCCGAAGAGGAAGTAGTGCTGTCCGACTTCCTTCAGTCGTTCCTTGGGGATGCCGCGCCCGCGCGTCACGTTCTCCAGGAACGGGACCACGTCGTCCGGGCCTTCGGGGCCGCCGAAGGAGAGCAGGAGCAGGGCGTCGTACGGGGTGGCATCGAGCGCGTCTGGCATGTCTCGATCCTGCCACCCGGTACGGACAGCCGGGAAACGGCGGGGTGTCGCGTCCGGTGCCGACGGGTTCCACGGCGCCGCGCCCGGCGGGGGCGCCCGGCGGGGGCGCCCGGCGGGGGCGCTCGCAGGCCGCCGGGCGCCGGGCGCCGGGCATATGAGCGACGGCCGTGAGTATGATCCCCCTTCTACTGGTCGCAAGCCTGCCGTTTCTGGCTGTGGCGCTGTTCGCCGGCTCAGCGGGCCGGCTCCGGTTCGGGGAGGCTTCGTTGGGCAGCACGACGAGCACGAAGAACGGCACCTGGCGCAACTGGGGCGGAAACGTCAGCGCGCGCCCCGCGCGGGAGGTCGCGCCGGCCTCGGTGGAGGAGCTGGCCGCGGCCGTGCGGAAGGCCGCCGAGGACGGGCTGAAGGTGAAGGCGGTCGGTACGGGGCACTCCTTCACGAGCATCGCCGCGACGGACGGCGTCTTGATCCGCCCTCAACTCTTGACCGGTATCCGCAAGATTGATCGCGAGGCCATGACGGTCACGGTCGAGGCGGGCACGCCACTCAAGAGACTCAATGTGGCACTCGCCCGCGAGGGTCTCTCGCTCACCAACATGGGCGACATCATGGAGCAGACGGTGTCCGGGGCGACCAGCACCGGCACCCACGGCACCGGCCGCGAGTCCGCCTCCATCGCCGCCCAGATCAAGGGGCTGGAGCTGGTCACCGCGGGCGGTTCGGTCCTCACCTGCTCCGAGAAGGAGAACCCGGAGGTGTTCGCGGCCGCCCGCATCGGGCTGGGCGCCCTGGGGATCGTCACCGCGATCACCTTCGCGGTGGAGCCCGTCTTCCTCCTCACGGCCCGCGAGGAGCCGATGACCCTGGACCGGGTGCTCGCCGAGTTCGACCAACTGTGGTCGGAGAACGAGCACTTCGAGTTCTACTGGTTCCCGCACACCGGCAGCACCACCACCAAGCGCAACAACCGCAGCGCGGGCCCGGAGCAGCCGGTGGGGCGGCTGGCCGGCTGGTTCGAGGACGAGTTCCTCTCCAACGGGGTCTTCCAGGCGGCCAACTGGGTCGGCCGCGCGGTGCCGGCCGGCATCCCCGCGCTCGCCCGGATCTCCAGCCGGGCGCTGTCCGCGCGGACGTACACCGACATCCCGTACAAGGTCTTCACCTCGCCCCGCCGGGTGCGGTTCGTGGAGATGGAGTACGCCGTTCCGCGCGAGGCCCTGACCGACACACTGCGCGAACTGCAGAGGATGCTCGACCGCTCCGACCTGAGGGTGAGCTTCCCGGTGGAGGTGCGCACCGCCCCCTCCGACGACATCACGCTCTCCACCGCCTCGGGCCGGGACAGTGCGTACGTCGCGGTCCACATGTTCCGGGGCACGCCGTACCAGCGGTACTTCACCGCCGCCGAGCACATCTTCACCGCGCACGAGGGCCGGCCGCACTGGGGCAAGGTGCACACCCGGGACGCCGAGTACCTCTCCGGGGTGTATCCCCGCTTCGGCGAGTTCACGGCGCTGCGCGACCGGCTGGACCCGGAACGGCGCTTTCAGAACGACTACTTGCGGAGGGTGCTGGGCGCGTAGCGGAGCCGCGGGCCGCCAGGCCCGAGGCGCCAAGGTCCTTACAACAGCACCGAATTGGAGAAAAGCGGACGAAACCGTTAGTTCCGTTTCCGTCGATTACGTGAAGTACGCCACGTTCATGATCGATAAAACCGGGCAGGGACCGTCAAGTCCCGTTCCTTGCCAGAAGTTGAACGGCGCGCCAATCCACGCACGTGGTCCGAATGGAGTACTGTGGCGAGCCCTGGGTCCGGTATCCCTCCAGGGTGTCCGGGACCTTGCTGGACCGCCGGGAGGGGGCTGGTTGCACAGGGTGACGCAGTTGGTCACTGAGCGTTGTGAACAGGTAACCGTGCCATAACGGCGTTCCAGGGCCCGCGCCCGACACGCCGGGCAACTCGGCAAGGTTGTGGCAGGCTGCACCCGGGCAGGCCACACTCGACTAGCGGAAGCAGCGACGCACGTGACGTCGGCAGGCACCACCCGGGAGGTCCCCATGCCCGAACTGCGTGTCGTGGCCGTCTCGAATGACGGCACACGGTTGGTGCTGAAGGCTGCGGACAGCACGGAGTACACGCTTCCGATCGACGAACGGCTCCGTGCCGCCGTGCGCGGCGACCGTCCCCGCCTCGGCCAGATCGAGATCGAGGTGGAGAGCCATCTCCGCCCCCGTGACATCCAGGCGCGGATACGAGCCGGCGCGACCGCGGAAGAGGTCGCCCAACTCGCCGGCATCACCGTCGATCGTGTACGGCGTTTCGAGGGTCCCGTCCTGGCCGAGCGCGCCTTCATGGCCGAGCGGGCCCGGAAGACCCCGGTGCGCCGCCCCGGCGAGAACTCCGGTCCGCCGCTCGGCGAGGCCGTCCAGGAGCGGCTGCTGCTGCGCGGCGCCGACAAGGACACCGTCCAGTGGGACTCCTGGCGCCGCGACGACGGCACCTGGGAAGTCCTTCTGGTGTACCGGGTCGCGGGCGAACCGCACTCGGCGAGCTGGACGTACGACCCGCCGCGACGGCTCGTGCAGGCGGTCGACGACGAGGCGCGGTCCCTGATCGGCGAGTCCGACGACATCGGCGCCCCGGAGCCCACCTTCCCGTTCGTGCCGCGCATCGCCCGGCTGCCGCGCGAGCGCTCCTTCGACCGCGACCGGCCGAGCCTGCCCGCGCAGGCCCCCGAGCCGGCCGAGGAGAGCACGGGCGAGCGGAACGAACGGGACTCGCTGACGAGCCTGCTGGAGGCGGTGCCGAGCTTCCGCGGCGATCTGGTGGTGCCCGAGCGTGCCCCGGAGCCCGTGGAGGAACCCCCGACGGAACCGGAAGCGGAGGAGCCTCCGGCGCCCGCGGCCTCGGTCGGCGCGGGCTCCGCCTACGCGGACGTCCTCATGCCGCGCTCCGTCGGCAGCCACCGCGACCGGCTCATCGGTGCCACCGACCGTCAGGCCGAGGCGGACGGCGTCCGCCCCGGGCGCCGCGCCGCGGTCCCGAGCTGGGACGAGATCGTTTTCGGGACGCGCCGGAAGAAGCAGGAGTAGCGGCAGGACACTGCCGTACGGAGGGCCGCGCCTGTCCGGGTGGCCCCCTCCCGGATGCGCGGACCGGATCGCTGCCGGTCCGCGCACCCGTCCGCTCACTGCGGGTCCGGCCCCACCGCGACCGGACGCGACGGGTCCGAGGACCACTCCGACCACGACCCGACGTACAGGGCCGCGGGAATCCCCGCGACGGCGAGGGCCAGGACCTCGTGTGCCGCGGAGACACCGGAGCCGCAGTAGACGCCGACCTTCCCGCCGTCGCCCGCGCCCAGCGCCTTGAAGCGCGCCCGGAGTTCCTCCGCGGGCAGGAATCGGCCGTCCGCCGCCACGTTCTCGGTGGTGGGCGCGGACACCGCCCCCGGAATGTGGCCTCCCACCCGGTCGATCGGCTCCACGTCCCCGCGGTACCGCTCCCCCGCCCGCGCGTCGAACAACACCCCCGACCGCGCCAACGCGGCGGCACCGTCGGCGTCGAGCAGGGGCAGCACCCCGGGCCGCGGCACGAAGTCGCCCGCCGCGGGCTCGGGCACCGCCGTCTCCAGCGGCCCCTGCCACGCCGTCAACCCGCCGTCCAGGACCCTCACGTCCGGGTGACCCGTCCAGCGCAGCAGCCACCACGCACGGGCCGCCGCCCAGCCCTGCCCTCCGTCGTACACGACCACCGGCCGGTCCGGCGACACCCCCGCGCGGCGCATCGCGGCGCCGAACTCGTCCGTACCGGGCAGCGGGTGCCGGCCGCTCCCGCCCGGCGGCGAGGCCAGTTCACGGTCCAGGTCGACGTGAACGGCGCCGGGGATGTGCCCGGTCTCGTACTCGGCGCGCCCGTCGAAGGCCGGTTCGCCGGCCGTCCTGGCCAGGGTGAGCTGCCAGCGCACGTCGAGCAGGACCGGCGGGTTCGGGCCGGTGAGGGCGCTCGCGAGGTCGGATGCGGAGATGATGGCGTTCATGGTCACCATCCTTGCGCACGGGGTGGCCGCCGCGTCCAGCTCCGGCTACTCTGCCCGCCGGGCAGGTCCGATCACCCGGCGTACGGGATCGGCCACATCCTGTACAGCCGATCGACATCCGTAGGCAAGCGCACGGAAACGGGCAGGACGCCGCACAGGGCATCCTCAGGGCCGGGAACCGCCCTGAGGACACGCCCCGAACGCGCCCGCGACGGGTGGTACGAGCATCGGCTCGGGGTCCGGAGAGCGGAAGCGACGCGGCCACCGCGAGGGGCCGAGAAGAGAGTGACGATGACCGAGGCACCGGAGTCGGCCGGCCCGAACGGCGGGGCGCCCGCTCGGTACACCCCCGGCACGCCGTGCTGGATGAGCCTGATGGTTCACCAGATGGCCGCGACCGAGGCCTTCTACGGCGAGCTCTTCGGCTGGGAGTTCCGGCCCGGCCCCCAGCAGCTCGGCCCGTACGTGCGGGCCCTGCTGGACGGTCGCGAGGTGGCGGGGATCGGTCAACTGCCGCCGGACCGACACCTGCCGGTCGCCTGGACGCCGTATCTCGCCTCGGACGACGTGGATCTGACGGCGGAGACGGTACGCCTGTGCGGCGGCACCATCGGAGTGGGACCGCTGGACGCCGCCGAGGCCGGGCGCCTCGCGATCGGCTCCGACCCCTCGGGCGCGGTCTTCGGCGTCTGGCAGGCCGGGGCGCACCAGGGCACGGGCGTCACCGGCGTGCCCGGCACCCCCGTCTGGAACGAGCTGGTGACCTACGAGGCGGCGACCGTAGCCAAGTTCTACGAGACGCTGTTCGGTTACGAGGAGCGGCGGAGCGCGGCGGCCGGCCTCGACCAGGTGACGCTGTGCCTCGACGGCCGTCCGGTCGCCGGCGTCCACGGTCTGGGTCCGGCCCTGCCCCGCGACCGGGGACCGCACTGGACGACGTACTTCGAGGTCGCCGACACGGCCGCCGCGCTCACCCGGGTCGCCGACCTCGGCGGCCATGTCCTGGACCCGGCCCACGACACCGCCCGCGGCCGGACGGCCACGGTGGCGGACCCGGAGGGCGCCCGGTTCTGCCTGGTCCAGCGGCAGCGTTGACGCCCTGCGGCTCAGATCGGCGGCGGGCCTACAACCTCTGCCGTCGGCCCTTCGCGCACGCCTGTGCACTTCACGTCGAACGGTCCGGGTGAGATCACGACTGGGACCGTGACGGGAGCGCGTACTCCGCCCAGACGGTCTTGCCCGGACCGTCCTGGCGCTGATGCCAGGCCCAGCGGGTCGCCAGGTGCGATACGAGGATCAGCCCGCGGCCGGCTTCCTCCTCGGTGTCGGCTGCGCCCTCCGGGGCGGCGGGGCGGCGGGGAAGGCGTTCGGCGCGGGTGTCGGTGACCTCGACGCGCACCGCCCGGTCGTGGGGCGGGGCGTGGAGGCGCAGGTGGAAGTCCCGGCCGGGGACGTGCCCGTGCCGTACGGCGTTCGTGGTGAGCTCGGCGACGATCAGCGCGATCGCGTCGTGCGCGTCCGTGCCGTACGGGATTCCCCACGCGTCCAGGCGGACGGCCGCCAGACGGCGCGCGAGGCGGGCGCCGCGGGGCGTGGAGGTGAAGCACATCTCGAAGGTGCGGTCGCGCGGCGGGGCTGCGGCGGGCCGGACTGGACGGATCGGTTCGGTCGTCATGCCGATCACGGTCTCGTCGGTCGCCGGACGTGACCAGCGGTGACGCAGTGACAGGGGGCTGCTGTACGCGTGTTGTACGCGCTTGTACGAGCTGCGTGCCGTAACGGCGTCCCTCGCGGGGGCGTTGAGGCGAGGAGGCGGTGATGGACATGGCGGAGCGCGAGAGCGTGGGGGCGGGGACCGAGGCGGTTACCGGGGCGCGTGGGAGCGACAGCGGAGTGGGAGCGGACGTGAGTCTCGGGGACGGCTGGGACAACGACGACGGGGCCGGGCGGCGACCGGAGGACGAGGCCGGGCGTGGCGTCGTCCTCGCGTTCGGCCAGACCATGAAGACTCTGCGGATGCGGGAGGGCCTGGAACGCGAGGAGTTGGGGAGGCGGCTCGGGTACTCGGCGTCCACGATCGCGTCGTTCGAGCAGGGACGGAGGATTCCGTCTCCCAGGACGATCGAGCGGGCCGATGAAGTGCTGGGGGCGGGCGGGCTGCTGTGCCTGTGGAAGGAGCAGGTGGAGCGGGCTCAGTATCCGGTGTTCTTTCAGGGGATGGCGGCGCTGGAGAAGGAGTGCCTTGAGCTGCTCATGTACGACACGCATGTCGTCAACGGCCTCCTCCAGACGGAGGAGTACATGAGGGCGTTGCTCGCCATGCGGCGCCCGCCCCTGGAACCGGAAACGGTCGAGCAGCGGGTAACCGCTCGGCTGGCCAGGCAGGACATCTTCGACCGGCGGCCCGCGCCACTGCTGAGTTTCGTGATGGACGAGGCCGTCTTGCGGCATCGGTACGGCGGCAAGGGTGTCGTGCGGGGACAACTGGAACTCATCCTCCTGGTCGGCCAGAAGCAGAACGTCGAGATCCAGGTCATGCCGACCGAATGCGAGGACAATGCGGGCGTGAACGGACCGTTCACGGTCGTCACCCGCAAGGACGGCAAGAAGTTCGTGTACGCCGAGACGCACGCCACCAGCGCTCTTGAAACCGACCCGGAACAGACGGCTCTCGCCGCCGCACGCTATGGGATTATCCGATCGCAAGCTCTCACTCCGCGAGAGTCGCTGGCGTTCGTCGAAGGGTTGCTGGGATCACCATGAACAACGCTGAGTCCTCGACCGTCGCTACTGGTCTCCTCTGGTTCAAGAGCAGCTACAGCGGAACTGAGGGCGGTCAGTGTGTAGAGGTCGCGGCCGGAACGGCTGCCGTGCACGTCCGAGACTCCAAGGCCGTCCCCGGCCCCGTGCTCACGGTCACGCGTGAGGCGTGGGCGGGGTTCGTCGGGCCGGCCTCGTGGGAGCGGCGCGTCTGACGCCCGTGCGGCCGCAAGAGCCCTGCCTGTTCCTGTCGGAGGGCAGGGCTCTTTCAGGTCGGCGGTCTCCTCGCCCTATGTCACGACACCGGTCAGCCGGACGACACCGGCAGGACGTCCGGTGACAGCACCGCCGCGTGGGCCGATGCGGCCGTCATGCGGCGGCGGTGGTGGCGCCGGCACAGCACCTCGTAGCCGATCTCGTCGGCGGACCGGTTGACGTCGCCGACGACGACCTGGGCACCCTCGACGACCATGACGCCGCCCACCGTGCGGGCGTTGTGCGTGGCGCGGGCGCCGCACCAGCACAGGGCCTCGACCTGCAGGACCTCGACCCGGTCGGCCAGTTCCACCAGGCGCTGCGAGCCGGGGAACAGTTTGGAGCGGAAGTCGGTCGTGATGCCGAAGGCGTAGACGTCGACGTCCAGGTCGTCGACCACGCGGGCGAGCTGGTCTATCTGCTCCGGGTCGAGGAACTGCGCCTCGTCCGCGATGACGTAGTCGGCCCGGCCGCCCTGCGACAGGTGCTCGACGATGTACGCGTACAGGTCCACACCGTCCTCGACCTCCACCGCGTCGGTGACCAGGCCCAGGCGCGAGGACAGCTTGCCCTCACCGGCGCGGTCGTCGCGGGTGAAGATCAGGCCCACCAGCCCGCGCGCCGAGCGGTTGTGCTCGATCTGCAGTGCCAGTGTCGACTTCCCGCAGTCCATCGTTCCGGAGAAGAACACCAGCTCGGGCATGGGGAGTCGAGCACCTTTCGGGCGAGGTCGGACGGGGACGGCGGGCGACGGGCGGCGGCGTCAGGAGCGTACTTCGAGCAGGGGGACGAGCTGCTCGGCAGGGGTCATCGAGCCGTGGTTGCCGACCATCGACGACTCCTTGGGCTCGCGCTCCGAGGCGATGAGCAGCACGTCGTCGCGGGCGGCCGCGACCACGTCGCCGATGCGCTCGTAGACGCGGTCGTCGATCCGCGGCCCGAACCAGCCGGCCGCGATCGCCTCGTCCCGCGAGGCGACCCAGAACTGCTCGCCGAGCACCTCGCGCCAGCAGGTCAGCACGTCGTTCGCGGCGCCCGGGTGCGCGTACACGTGCCGGGCGCGTCCCTCGCCGCCGAGCAGGGCGACGCCCGCGCTCAGCTCCCAGTCCTCGTCGAAGTCGATGCGGTGCTGCTCGTCGAACGGGATGTCGACCATGCCGTGGTCGGCGGTGACGTAGAGCGCGCTGCGCGGCGGGAGCTGCTCGGCCAGGCGCTGGACGAGCCGGTCGACGTGCATGAGCTGGCCGCGCCAGGTGTCCGAGTCGACGCCGTAGCGGTGGCCCGCGCCGTCGAGCTCGGAGTAGTACGTGTAGACCAGGGCCCGGTCCGCGGCGGCGAGCTCGCGGGCCGCGACGTCCATGCGGTCCTCGCCGGTCAGCCGCCCGAGGAACGTTCCTCCACTGAGCGCGACCTTGGTCAGCGGGGTGTTCTGGAAGGTCGGGGAGGACACCTGGGCGGCGTGCACACCGGCGTCGTGGGCCAGCTGGAAGACCGTGGGGTACGGCTGCCAGGGGCGCGGAGGCGCCCACGGGTGCCAGCGCAGCTGGTTCATCAGCTCGCCGGTGCCGGGATTGCGCACGGTGTAGCCGGGGAGGCCGTGGGCGCCCGGCGGCAGGCCGGTGCCGACGGAGGCGAGGGAGGTGGCGGTGGTGGCCGGGTAGCCGGCGGTGATCGGACGGCCGGTGCCGCCGCGCGAGCTGCCGAGCAGGGAGGTCAGGAAGGGCGCCTCCTCGGGGTGCGCCCGCAGCTGCTCCCAGCCGAGTCCGTCGATCAGGAAGACGCAGGCGCGGTCGGCCGGGGTCAGCTCCTGGATCGCGGCGGTCATGTCCGGCACGCCCATGCCGGCGGCGAGCGTGGGCAGCAGGTCGGCGAGCGAGCCGGATCCGTACTGCGGCACGGGGGCGGACTCGACGGCCAGGGGCTCCGGGTGGTCCCAGGCGGTGGGCTGTGCCATCAGCGGGTCGGGTCCGCGGTCGCCTCGGAGACGGCCTGCGCGAAGGCGAGCGCCTGGCGCACCGTCTCCGGGCCGTCCCCGGCCTCGCTGACGCGGAGGCTCAGGTCGTCCGCCGTCGAGCTGCCCGTGTAGCCGTGGTCCGCGTCGCAGTTGGGGTCGCCGCAGGCGGCCGGCTCCAGGTCGATGCGGGAGACGGCGCCCCAGCCGATGGTGAGCACGACCTCGCGGGGCGGGGTGCCCGGCGTGTACTGCTCCGGGTTGGCCACCACGCGGCTGACCACGACCGAGGAGATCCGGTCGAGCTTCACCGACTCCGTCGAGGTGGTGGCGTACGGCGTCGGGGAGGTGCTGTCGGCGGCCTGCTCGTCGGTGTGGCTGACGATGAAGCGGTTGCCGGTGAGGACGAGCACGGTCACGTGCCGCCGCACCTCGTTCTGGTCGAACGTGGTCTCCTGATGGACCAGGTACGACCGGACGGGCTCGCCGCCCACGGCGGCCTCCACCGCTTCGGCCACGAGAGCCGGGTAGTAGCCGCTGCGTTCGATCGCCGCCCGCAGCCCCTGGGTCGTCGTACTGGTCTTGGCCATGCCGTCCATCCTACGGGGGCGCACTGACTGCGAGGCACCGCCGCGGGCCGGGGAAACGCGGCTCAGTACGCCGGGAGGGTCCGCGGGCCGAGGTCGCCGCGGGCGGGCGGGTGCGCGAGGCGGACGCCGGCGCCCAGCACGCTCAGCCCGCGCGGGGCCACGACGACGGGCTCCAGGGTGACGGCGACGACCTCCGGGTGGTCGTCGACCAGCCGGGACACGCGCAGCAGCAGCTCCGTCAGCGCGGGGCTGTCGACCGGCGCGGAGCCGCGCCAGCCGAACAGCAGCGGGGCCATCCGGATCGACCGGAGCATCGAGGTGGCGTCCCGGTCGGTGACGGGGACCAGCCGGTGCGCCATGTCGTCGAGCAGCTGTGAGGCGGCCCCGGCGAGCCCGAAGGAGAGCACCGCGCCGGCCGCCGGGTCGATGACGGCCCGTACGACGGTGTCGACGCCCCTGGGTGCCATGCCCTGCACCACCGGCCGCAGCTCCTCGGGCTTGCCGAACAGGTCGGTCAACTCCGTGTACGCCCGGCGCAGTTGCTCCTCGTCGGCGAGGTCCAGGCGTACGCCGCCGAGGTCGGCGCGGTGGCGCAGGTGGGGGGCGGTGGCCTTCAGGGCGACGGGGTAGCCGAGCGAGCGGGCGGCCTCGGCGGCGGCGTCGGCAGTCGGCGCGGGCAGGGCCCGGCGGACGGGGATGCCGTAGCGGCCGAGCAGCTCGCCGGTCTCCTCGGCTCCGAGGGTGAGCCCCTGCCCGCGCGCGAGCAGCCCGTCGATCAGCTGGGCGGCGCCCTTCTCGTCGATGTCGTCGTACTCGGGCACCTTGCCGGGGTCGGCGGCGTCGCGCCGCCACTGGGCGTACCTGACCGCCTCGGCGAGGGCCCGTACGGCTCGCTCGGCGGCGGGATACGCGGGGATCAGGCGGGAGCAGGCGCCGGAGGCCTCGGGTGCCGGGGTCTCGGGCGCCGGGGCGGACGCCGCGGCGGCGGGCTCCGCGCCCGCTCGGGGCGCCGCGGCGGGGGGCCTGCGGGTGTCCGGGCCGGGCTGGGGGGCGGCGTCTCGGGCGGCCTGCGGGGCGGTGCCCGGGCCGGCGTCCGGTCCGGCCTGCGGGCCAGTTTCGGGGCCGGTCTGCGCACCGGCGTCCGGTCCAGCCTGGGGGGCGGTGTCCGGGCCCGCCTGCGGGCCGGTGCTGGCCGCCGCCGACAGCGCCTCCGCGAGTCCGCCCAGCTCGACGTGGACCACCAGCACCGGCTTGCCGGGCACCGTCTCCGCGGCCGACCGCAGCGCCTCGGCCAGGGCGGCGTCCTCGGCGGCCCCCTCCCCCACGGCCGGGATCGCCGTCACGACCACGGCGTCGCAGGTGTCGTCGGCGAGCACCCGGGCCAGCGCCGCGCGGAAGTCCTCCGCCGAGGCCGCCGTCGTCAGGTCCACGGGACGCTGCGGGCGCAGCCCTTCGGCGAGGCAGCGGTCGTACGTCAGCACGCCGAGCGACTCGGAGTTGCCGAGGATCGCCACGCGCGCCCCGGCGGGCAGCGGCTGCCGGGCGAGCAGCAGGCCCGTGTCGACCAGTTCGGTGATCGTGTCCACGCGGATCACCCCGGCCTGCCGGAGCAGCGCGGACACCGTGGCGTGCGGCAGCCGCGTCGCCCGTACGGTGTGCCCCTGCGGGCCGCTGCCGGAGCCCTGGACGACGACCAGCGGCTTCGCCGCGGCGGTGCGCCGGGCGAGCCGGGTGAACTTGCGCGGGTTGCCGATGGACTCCAGGTACATGAGGGCGACGTCGGTGTCGGGGTCGTCGTACCAGTACTGCAGGACGTCGTTGCCGGAGACGTCGGCCCGGTTGCCGGACGACACGAACGTCGACACGCCCGTGACGCCGGTGACGCCCCCGCCGCGCCGGTGCAGCCGGGACAGCAGCGCGATGCCGATGGCGCCGGACTGCGCGAACAGCCCGATGCGGCCGGGCCGGGGCATCCGGGGCGCGAGGGAGGCGTTCAGCCGGACGCCGGGCGAGGTGTTGATGACGCCGAAGGCGTTGGGCCCGATGATCCTCATGCCGTACGCGCGCGCGTGCCGCACGAGGGCGCGCTGGCGCTCGCGTCCGTCGGGGCCGCTCTCCGCGTATCCGGCGGAGACCACGACGAGCCCCTGGACGCCGTGCTCGCCGCACTCGGTGACGACCTCGGGGACGTGGTCGGCGGGCACGGCGACGACCGCGATGTCGACCGGGGAGTCGATCTCCCGCACCGAGCGGTGCGCGGGCACCCCGTCGATCTCCCGCAGGTCCTCGGCGAAGGCGCTGTTCACGGCGTACAGGCGGCCGGTGAACCCGGCGTCGCGGATGTTGCCGAGGATGCTGCGGCCCACGCCGCCGGGGGTGCGGCCGACTCCGACGACAGCGACCGACCCGGGCGCCAGCAGGCGCCGTACCGACCGGCCCTCGGCTCGCTGTTCCCGGGCGCGCTGCACCGCCAGCGAGCGGTCCGTCGGCTCGATGCCGAACTCCAGGTGGACGACGCCGTCCTCGAAGCTGCGCTTCTGCGTGTAGCCGGCGTCCGTGAACACCTTGATCATCTTGTTGTTGGCGGGCAGCACCTCGGCGGTGAAGCGCCGGATGCCGCGCTCGCGCGCGACGGCGGCGATGTGCTCCAGGAGGGCGGAGGCGACCCCGCGCCCCTGGTGCGCGTCCTGCACGAGGAAGGCGACCTCGGCCTCGTCGGAGGGACCCGTCGCGGCCATGCCGTCGGCGCCGATGCGGTCGTAGCGCACGGTGGCGATGAACTCGCCGCCCACCGTGGCCGCGAGGCCCACCCGGTCCACGAAGTCGTGGTGCGTGAAGCGGCGGACGTCCTTCGCGGACAGGCGTGGGTAGGGCGCGAAGAAACGGTAGTACTTCGACTCGTCCGACACCTGCTCGTAGAAGCTGACCAGGCGGTCGGCGTCGTCGACGGTGATGGGGCGGATCCGTGCGGTGCCGCCGTCGCGCAGCACCACGTCGGCCTCCCAGTGGGCGGGGTACACATGCCGGTCCGACGAGCTCTGCATGGGCCCCAGAGTACGGCCAGGATCTTCCTTTCGGATCAGTGCGGACCCGGGCCTGTCCGGTCGGGGTCCGCACGGCGCGCCCTGGCGCGAGGGCGACGGCGCGAGGCAGTCTGTGGGAGGCACATGTCGGGCCGAGGCCGCGGCCCGACGCCCTCCCGGGTACGGAACACCGGACCGCTCCGGGAGGGTGCCGCGCGATATGGAAAACTGGTCTAGACAACCCTGAACACCTGAAGGGCAGCATCACATGGCTGAGCGCCGCGTCAACGTCGGCTGGGCCGAGGGCCTCCACGCCCGCCCCGCTTCCATCTTCGTCCGGGCGGCCACGGCCGCAGGGGTCCCCGTGACGATCGCCAAGGCCGACGGCACCCCCGTCAACGCGGCCTCCATGCTGGCCGTCCTCGGCCTCGGCGCCCAGGGCGGCGAGGAGGTCGTCCTGGCCTCCGACGCCGAGGGCGCGGAGATCGCCCTCGACCGGCTGGCCAAGCTGGTCGCCGAGGGGCTCGAGGAGCTCCCCGAGACGGTCTGACCGCCTCACCGCGCGCAGGAGGCGGCGTCGCCCTTTCCGGGCGGCGCGGCCTCCTGCGTTCCGGCGGGTCCGTCCGACGTTTCGGCGGGTCCGACGAATTGGCGCGGACATTCGTCCTGGGACGGCGCGCACCCCTCGGGGCACGCCGATCGGAAATTCCCGGGGTCATGGAAAAGGGCAGCCGAAATACACCTCGGCCGAATATCCCTTCTTTGTATACGGTGCTCGTGTTAATAGCACGGGCCCGACGTGTTTACGGGATGTTGCGAAGTCCTCACACGGTCGGCGCGGGGCGCGGCGCCGGGCGGACGCAGCCGGTGCGCGGCCGTCGCGCGCTCGGTGTGCACGGCGGTGACCGTCCGCGCCCGCTCGCCGTCGCCCCGCGCGACGGCGTCCACGATGGCGCCGTGCTCCACCCAGGACTCCACCGGGTCGGCCGGCGCCGCGACCGTGTACATCCAGGAGATCTTGTGCCGCAGCTGGGTCAGCATCGAGGTCAGCGCGGGGCTGCCGGAGGCCTGGGCGAGCGTCTCGTGGAACCAGCCGCCCAGGGAGCGCAGGTCCTCGCTGCTGCCCCTGCGGGCCCGTTCCTGGCCCAGCCTGACCAGGCCGCGCAGGACCTTCAGATGGGCCTCGGTGCGGCGCTGGGCCGCGCGGGCGGCGCCGAGGGGCTCCAGGAGCATCCGCATCTCCAGCAGGTCCGCCGCCTCCTGCTCGGTCGGCTCGGCCACACACGCGCCCGCGTGCCGCCGGGTCACCACGAAACCCTCGGCCTCCAGGGTGCGCAGGGCCTCGCGCACGGGGACGCGCGAGACGCCGTAGCGGCGCGCGAGGACTTCCTCGGTGAGCCGGCTGCCGCGCTCGTGGACGCCTGCGACGATGTCGTCCCGGATCGCCGTGCACACCGAGTGCGCCGGAATACGCATGACCGACCTCCGCCTTAATCCCCGTGAAACGTCGACGATGGACGCCCGTTCCGTGACTCTATTGCAATGAGCCGGAATTTCCGACGGCGGGTCGGAATCCATGGAGTTTTTTTGGACAGCGGGGCGTCCTAAACGCCGAAAGCCCCGGCTGCGAGAGCCGGGGCTTCGGATGCGCGGGAGGCGGGCGGCGCCGGTGCCGCGTCAGACGTCGACGCCGTGCTTGCGGAGGTAGGCGACGGGGTCGATGTCGGAGCCGTACTCCGGGGTGGTGCGGGCCTCGAAGTGCAGGTGCGGTCCGGTGACGTTGCCGGTGGCGCCGGAGAGCCCGATCTGCTGGCCCGGCACGACCTTCTGGCCCACCGAGACGCCGATGGACGACAGGTGGCCGTACATGGTGTACATGCCGTCGGCCATCCTGATCACGACCTGGTTGCCGTACGCCCCGCCCCAGCCCGTGTTCACGACGGTGCCCGTGCCGACCGCGTGGACGGCGGTGCCGCTGGAGGCGTGGAAGTCGATACCGGTGTGGGAGCCGGACGACCACAGGGTGCCGCCGGTCTTGTACCCGGTGGAGACGTAGGAGTCGGAGATCGGCGCCACGAAGGTGTTGAGGCGCTTGCGCTCGGCCGCGCGGGCCGCGCGCTCCTTGGCCTCACGCGCCGCCTCGCGGGCCTTCCGCGCCTGCTCGGCGGCCTTCTCGCGCGCGGCCTCCTCGGCCTGCTTCTGGGCGGCGGCCCGGTGCTGGGCGACGGCCTGTGCGTCGATCTTCTCGGCGACGGAGTCACCGATGGTGACGACCGGGGTGAGACCGGTGTCCTCGGGAGCGGGCGTCTCGGCGGCCAGGGCCGGGGCGGCGGAGAGGGTGCCGAGGACGCCGGAGGTGGTGAGGGCGGCGACGCCCACCGCGCGTGCGGTGGTGCGGTGCATCCGGCTGGGACGACGGTGCTTCCCGGTGGCGCGGGTGAACGCCATGCAGACGTTGTTCCTTTCCTTCCTTCTCGCCTACCGGGTTAGCTGACGGGTTCGGAGCAGGAAGGTCTCCTACGGACCCCCTCGCGGCACGCGCGGGTGTCCGATTCACCCCAGGGACGGTGGGTCCCCGGCTCCCCTGGCTCGCGCCGTACGGGGACTCGGCGATGACTGTCCGGTGCCGCGGGCGCGGCGCGTTGCCTGACGGACAGCCGGACCGACGCTAAACGGGCCCGCTTTCAAATCCCAAACGAATGGTGGGTTTTGTAGCGCAGGACACAGGGCAGAAAGGCAGCCTCTCCCTCAATTCGGACATCAGGGAGCCCCGGTGACACTTCGGCCACCGGGGCTCCCTCACGCGTACCGCTCGCCGGCCGCCCGCGCGGGTGGGTGGGCGCGGACCCGTGCCGCGCGGGCGCCGCGGCCGCCTATTCGGCTGCCACGACGCCGACTTGACCGATGCCGAGGGCCTCGACCGGCTCCTTGATCTGCGCCGCGTCACCGACGAGGACGGTCACCAGGCGGTCCACCGGGAAGGCGTTGACGACCGCCGCGGTGGCCTCCACCGTGCCGGTCGCGGCGAGCTGCTGGTACAGCGTCGCCTGGTAGTCGTCGGGCAGGTGCTGCTCGACCTGGTCGGCCAGCGTGCCCGCCACGGCCAACGCCGTCTCGTACTTGAGCGGTGCCACGCCCACCAGGTTCTGCACGGCGACGTCCCGCTCGGCGTCGGTCAGACCGTCGGCGGCGAGCTTGCGCAGGACCGTGAACAGGTCCCCCAGCGCCGGGCCGGTGTTCGGGGTGTCGACGGAGCCGCTGATCGCGAGCATCGAGGCGCCCGAGCCGTCGGGAGCGGAGCGCAGCACCTGGCCGAACGCCCGCACGCCGTAGGTGTAGCCCTTCTCCTCGCGCAGGACGCGGTCCAGACGGGAGGTGAGGGTGCCGCCGAGGCAGTAGGTGCCCAGCACCTGGGCGGGCCACACGCGGTCGTGCCGGTCGGGGCCGATACGGCCGATGAGCAACTGCGTCTGGACGGCGCCCGGGCGGTCCACGATCACCACGCGGCCGGTGTCGTCGGCGGTGACGGGCGGCACGGGCCGCGGCTTGGCCTGCGAGCCGCTCCACGCGCCCAGGGTCTCGCCGAGCAGCGCGTCGAGGTCGATGCCGGTGAGGTCGCCGACGACCACGGTGGTGGCCGTGGCGGGGCGGACGTGGCGGTCGTAGAAGGCGCGGACCGCCGCCGAGTCGATGGTCCGGACCGTCTCCTCGGTGCCCTGGCGCGGGCGCGACATGCGCGAGGAGGCCGGGAACAGCTCCTTGGAGAGCTCCTTGGCGGCGCGGCGGGACGGGTTGGCCAGCTCGTGCGGGATCTCGTCGAGCCGGTTGCGCACCAGCCGCTCGACCTCGCTCTCGGTGAAGGCGGGGGCCCGCAGCGCGTCGGAGAGCAGGCCGAGCCCCTTGGCCAGGCGCGACGCCGGGACCTCCAGGCTCAGGCGGACGCCGGGGTGGTCGGCGTGCGCGTCGAGAGTGGCGCCGGCGCGCTCCAGCTCGGCGGCGAACTCCTCGGCGGAGTGCTTGTCGGTGCCCTCGGAGAAGGCCCGCGCCATGATCGTGCCGACGCCGTCCAGGCCGGCCGGCTCCGCCTCCAGGGGCGCGTCCAGCAGCACCTCGACGGCGACGACCTGCTGGCCGGGACGGTGGCAGCGCAGCACCGTCAGACCGTTGTCCAGCGTCCCGCGCTCGGGGGCCGGGAACGCCCACGGCCTGGCCTCGCCCGCCTGCGGCCGGGGGTGGAACTCCATCGTGGCGAGCTCGGTCACTTCGCCGCCTCCTCGGTGTCGTCGGTGGCCGCGGCGTCCGCGCCCTCGGTCTCGGCCGCGACCGGCTCGTAGACGAGCACCGCGCGGTTGTCGGAGCGCAGGCGGGCCTTGGCGACCTCCTGGACCTCCTCCGGCGTGATCTCCAGAACGCGGTGCACGGCGGTGAGGGCGAGCTGCGGGTCGTCGAACAGGACGGTGTAGCGGCACAGTTCGTCGGCGCGGCCCGCGACGGTGCCGAGCCGGTCCAGCCACTCGCGCTCCAGCTGGGCCTGGGCCCGCTCCATCTCCTCGGCGGTCGGGCCCTCCTCGGCGAACCGGGCGAGCTCCTCGTCGATGGCGGCCTCGATGACCGGGACCTCGACGTCACCGGAGGTCTTCACGTCCAGCCAGCCCAGGGAGGGCGCGCCGGCCAGCCGCAGCAGGCCGAACCCGGCCGCGACGGCCGTGCGGTCCCGGCGCACCAGCCGGTTGTAGAGGCGGGAGGACTCGCCGCCGCCCAGGACGGTCAGGGCCAGGTCCGCCGCGTCGCACGCGCGCGTGCCGTCGTGCGGCAGCCGGTAGGCGGCCATCAGCGCCCGCGCCGGGACCTCCTCCTCGACGACCTCGCGCAGCTGCTCGCCGATGACCTCGGGCAGGGAGCCGTCGCGGGGCTGCGGCTTGCCGTTGTGCGAGGTGATGGAGCCGAAGTACTTCTCGATCCAGGCGAGCGTCCGCTCGGGGTCGATGTCGCCCACCACGGACAGGACGGCGTTGTTGGGCGCGTAGTACGTGCGGAAGAACGCGCGCGCGTCCTCCAGCGTGGCCGCGTCCAGGTCGGCCATCGAGCCGATGGGCGTGTGGTGGTACGGGTGGCCCTCCGGGTAGGCGAGCGCGGTGAGCCTCTCGAACGCGGTGCCGTACGGAACGTTGTCGTAGCGCTGGCGGCGCTCGTTCTTGACGACGTCCCGCTGGTTCTCCATCGACTCCTCGTCGAGGGCCGCGAGCAGCGAGCCCATACGGTCGGCCTCCAGCCAGAGGGCGAGCTCGAGCTGGTGGGCGGGCATGGTCTCGAAGTAGTTGGTGCGCTCGAAGCTGGTGGTGCCGTTCAGCGAGCCGCCCGCGCCCTGCACCAGCTCGAAGTGGCCGTTGCCCTTCACCTGCGCGGAGCCCTGGAACATCAAGTGCTCGAAAAGGTGAGCCAGACCGGTACGTCCCTTGACCTCGTGGCGGGAGCCGACGTCGTACCAGAGGCACACCGCCGCGACCGGGGTCAGGTGGTCCTCGGAGAGCACCACGCGCAGGCCGTTGGCCAGGCGGTGCTCGGTCGCTGTCAGGCCGCCGGAGCCTGCCTCGGCTGTGGCCGTGTGACCCTTGGGCATGTACGTCCCTTCGATCGCGGTGGCGGTCGTCGAAACCGCCGTTTTCCTGCCGTCCTGCCACTGTATGCAAGCGCGCGCACGCCTGGCGAAGTTCCCGGAGGTCGTACGCCGAGAGCGAGCACGGGAGGGCGGGCCGAAAGCGAGAGCGGGGTGCCGCGCCGCGCACGCCCCGCGGGTGCCGCAACCGTCGCCTCGCCACCCCCGGGGGGCGGCTCCGACGGCCCCTTGGAACCCCGGGTGAAGCAACGGGTGCCGGGTCCTGGTCCGCACTGTCAGTCGCGCGGTCCACAATGGTCCGCGTCAGATCCCGTCAACGCTTCAGCAAGGAGCCGGCAGCGATGGCCCGCCGCAGCACGAAGACCCCGCCGCCCGACGAGCCGTACGAGGAGAGGATCCTCGACATCGACGTCGTCGACGAGATGCAGGGCTCCTTCCTCGAGTACGCGTACTCGGTCATCTACTCGCGCGCCCTGCCGGACGCCCGGGACGGCCTCAAGCCGGTCCACCGCCGCATCGTCTACCAGATGAACGAGATGGGCCTGCGCCCCGAACGCGGCTACGTGAAGTGCGCTCGCGTCGTCGGCGAGGTCATGGGCAAGCTCCACCCGCACGGCGACGCGTCGATCTACGACGCCCTGGTGCGCATGGCGCAGCCCTTCTCCATGCGGGTGCCCCTGGTCGACGGTCACGGCAACTTCGGCTCCCTGGGCAACGACGACCCGCCCGCCGCCATGCGGTACACCGAGTGCCGCATGACCGAGGCGACGAGCCTGATGACGGAGTCGATCGACGAGGACACGGTCGACTTCGCGCCGAACTACGACGGTCAGGAGCGGGAGCCCGTCGCCCTGCCCGCCGCCTTCCCGAACCTGCTGGTCAACGGCGCGTCGGGCATCGCGGTCGGCATGGCCACGAACATGCCGCCGCACAACCTCGGCGAGGTCGTCGCGGCCGCCCGCCACCTGATCCGCCACCCGAACGCGGATCTGGACGCCCTGATGAAGCACGTCCCGGGCCCCGATCTGCCCACCGGCGGCCGGATCGTGGGCCTGTCCGGCATCCGCGACGCCTACGAGAGCGGCCGGGGCACCTTCAAGATCCGCGCGACGGTCACGGTGGAGACGGTGACGGCGCGCCGCAAGGGCCTCGTCGTGACCGAGCTGCCCTTCACGGTCGGCCCGGAGAAGGTGATCGCCAAGATCAAGGACCTGGTCGGTTCCAAGAAGATCCAGGGCATCGCCGACGTCAAGGACCTCACCGACCGCGAGCACGGCCTGCGCCTGGTCATCGAGGTCAAGAACGGCTTCGTGCCCGAGGCGGTCCTCGAGCAGCTGTACAAGCTGACGCCGATGGAGGAGTCCTTCGGCATCAACAACGTCGCGCTGGTGGACGGCCAGCCCCTGACGCTGGGCCTGAAGGAGCTGCTGGAGGTCTACCTCGACCACCGCTTCGAGGTGGTGCGGCGGCGCAGCGAGTACCGCCGGGGCAAGCGGCGCGACCGGCTGCACCTGGTCGAGGGCCTGCTCACCGCGCTGGTGGACATCGACGAGGTGATCCGCCTGATCCGCTCCAGCGAGAACTCCGCACAGGCCAAGGAGCGCCTGATGCGGCGCTTCTCGCTGAGCGACGTCCAGACCCAGTACATCCTCGACACGCCGCTGCGCCGTCTGACCAAGTTCGACCGCATCGAGCTGGAGGCGGAGAAGGACAGGCTCATCGCGGAGATCGAGGAGCTGACCCGGATCCTGGAGTCGGACGCGGAGCTGCGCAAGCTGGTCTCCGCCGAACTGGCGGCGGTGGCGAAGAAGTTCGCCACGCCCCGGCGGACTCTGCTGCTGGAGGCGGGCGCCGCCCCGGCCACGGCCGTGTCCCTCCAGGTCGCGGACGACCCGTGCCGGGTCCTGCTGTCCTCGACGGGCCTGCTGGCCCGCACGATGACCGACGAGCCGCTGCCCCACGAGGGCAGGCGCCACAAGCACGACGTGATCGTCTCGGCGGTCCCGGCGACGGCCCGGGGCGAGGTGGGCGTGGTGACCTCCTCCGGCCGGCTGCTCCGGCTGAACGTCGTGGACCTGCCCCAGCTGCCGGAGTCGGCCACCGCGCCGAACCTCTCCGGGGGCGCGCCGCTCGCCGAGTTCGTGTCCCTGGAGGACGACGAGACCGTCGTCTGCCTGACCACCCTGGACGAGTCCTCGCCGGGCCTGGCGCTGGGCACCGAGCAGGGTGTGGTCAAGCGCGTGGTGCCCGACTACCCGGCCAACAAGGACGAGTTGGAGGTCATCACCCTCAGGGAGGGCGACCGGATCGTCGGCGCGGTCGAGCTGCGCACCGGCGAGGAGGACCTGGTCTTCATCACCGACGACGCCCAGTTGCTGCGCTACCAGGCCGCGCAGGTCCGTCCGCAGGGCCGCCCGGCCGGCGGCATGGCGGGCGTCAAGCTCGCCGAGGGCGCCAAGGTCATCTCGTTCACGGCCGTCGACCCGGCCGCGGACGCGGTCGTCTTCACGGTGGCCGGCTCGCGCGGCACGCTGGACGACTCGGTCCACACCACGGCCAAGCTGACGCCGTTCGACCAGTACCCGCGCAAGGGCCGGGCGACCGGCGGGGTCCGCTGCCAGCGGTTCCTCAAGGGCGAGGACTGCCTGTCCTTCGCCTGGGCGGGGCCCATCCCGGCACGGGCCGCGCAGAAGAACGGCACCCCGGCCGAGCTGCCGGAGACGGACCCGCGCCGCGACGGCTCGGGCGTGTCGCTGGCGAAGACGGTCGCGGCGGTGGCGGGGCCGGTCTAGGCCTGTCCGGCGGTTCAATTCGCAGAGAGGCAACGGCGCGTCATCAGCGCAGGTGAGCGGGGGCTGGGGCGTCCAGCTGCAAGGCGGAGGAGGGCGTCGACGCGATGGAGGTCCCCCTCTCGACCGAAGCCGAGAGCTTGGGAGAGTCGGCAACCGACGACAACGCCACTGGGGTACCCCCTGCTCGAAGAGCTTGGGGGAGGGCGTGCCGGACCCCGCGTCCGCGGCATGATCCGCCGGACAGGCCCTTGGCATGCCGGGCCGGGGCCCGGGCCCTCTCGCCTAGAGCGCGTCCGGACGGTCCGTGGGGCCGGAGTGCTGCCCCACGGAGCCCGGCCCGGGGTCGGGCTCGGGCTCGTCGGGGTCCTGTACCTCCCGCTGGTCGGGGTCCCGTATGTAGCGCAGGACGCCCCACATGCCGTGCTCGTCGGCGTCCGGGGCGTCGTTCCCGCACGCCTCCAGCTCCTTGCCGAGAGCTTCGGTGTCGATGGCGGAGCCGATGAGCACGAGTTGGGTGCGGCGCGGGTCGCCGGCCGGCCAGGGCTCGGGGTAGAAGCGCAGGAACCGGCCGACGGCGTGCACGGCGTAGCGGTTGCGCGGGTCGTGGGGGCCGAATCCGACGTAGCCCTTGATCCGGTAGAGCCCGTCGGGGCGGCTGTCGAGGAACCGCATCAGCCGGCGGGGGTCCAGGGGCAGGTCGGACGTGAAGGAGAGGCTGTCGTAGCCGGTGTGCAGGTGCCCGGCGGGGGCGTGCTCCGCGCACTCGTACGGCGGGTCGCCGTGCAGATCGTCGAAGGAGAGCTGCCCGACGCGCTCCCCGGCGGGGCGGCAGTCGAAGAGGAACTCGGGGTCGACGCGGCCGTAGCGGGCCGGGACGACGGCGGCCCCGTCGACGAGGGACCGCACCAGCTCCACCAGTTTCTCGCCGTCGTCGGCCCGGTCGACCTTGTTGACGACGACGAGGTCGGCGAGCGCGAGGTGGCGGTCGATCTCGGGGTGCCGCGCCCGGGTGCCGTGGAACTCCGCGGCGTCGACCACCTCGACCAGGCCGCCGTAGACGACCGCGGGGTTCTCGCTGGCCAGCACCATGCGGACCAGCTCCTGCGGCTCGGCGAGCCCACTGGCCTCGATGACTATGACGTCGATCCCGGCGGCGGGCGCGGTGAGCCGGTCCAGATACAGATCGAGCTCACTGTCGTCGACGGCGCAGCACAGGCATCCGTTGCCGAGGGAGACGGTGGAGTCCCCGAGCGCGCCCGCGACCGCCATGGCGTCGATCTCGATGGCGCCGAAGTCGTTGACGATCGCGCCGATGCGGCTGCCGCCGCTGCGGTGCAGCAGATGGTTGAGCAGCGTGGTCTTGCCCGAGCCGAGGAATCCGGCGAGTACGACGACCGGGATCTGCCGGGTACTCGTGCGGGGATCCGGGCGGGTGCCCGCGCTCGGACTCGGCCCCGGACGCGGGGTGGACCCCGTACGCGGGCTCGGCTGACTCACCGTGCGACCTCTCTCACGCCGACGCGCGCACCGGCTCACCCCTGTGACGCGCGGACCAACACTGAATGCCGACACAGGATACGAGCCGCGGGAAACCCGCCGGAGTGAACGATCGTCAGCGGCTCGCGCGGGGCGACGTCGGACATTGCGCCGGGCCGTGCGCCCCTCGCTGCCGCCGCCGCTGCGGACCGGCCGCCACTCAGGCCGCCGGCACCGTCACCGGCGCCTGAGGTCCGACGTACCGCGCCACCGGGCGGATGATCTTCGAGTCCTCCGCCTGTTCGAGGATGTTCGCGCTCCAGCCCACCACCCGTCCCGCGGCGAAGGTCGGGGTGAACATCTCGCGGGGCAGACCGCAGAGTTCCATGACCACGCCCGCGTAGAACTCCACGTTCGTGTGCAGCTCGCGGCCCGGTTTCAGTTCGGCCAGGATCGCCTCCACCCGGCGTTCCACCTCGACGGCGAACTCGACTCGCGGGCCGCCGAAGCGCCGGGCCGTCTCCCGGAGCATGTGGGAGCGGGGGTCCTCGGTGCGGTAGACCGCATGACCGAAGCCCATGATGCGCTCGCCCGCGAGGACGCGTTCCCGGATCCAGGGGGCGATGCGGTCGGGCGTGCCGATGGCGTCGAGGGTGTCCAGTGCCCGGCTGGGCGCACCGCCGTGCAGCGGTCCGGACAGGGCGCCGACGGCCCCCACCAGGCATGCCACCACATCGGCGCCCGTCGAGGCGATGACCCGGGCCGTGAAGGTTGACGCGTTGAATCCGTGGTCAATGGTTGAGATCAAGTACTGCTCGACCGCACGGGCGCGCTCCGGGTCCGGCTCGGAACCCGTCAGCATGTACAGGTAGTTCGCCGCGTACGACAGGTCCTCGCGCGGCTCGACCGGCTCAAGGCCCTTTCCCAGCCGGTGCAGCGCGGTGAGCAGCGTCGGTACGGCCGCGCAGGCCGTCAGCGTGTCCTCGCGCCGCCGGTCCGGGTCGATGTCGTACACCGGGCGGAAGCCCTTCGCCGCGCCCAGCACGGACAGCCCCGTGCGCATCGCGGCGAGCGGGCCGGACCGGGCACTCGCGGCCGCGACGGCGGGCAGCGCGGCCCGGACCTCCTCGGGCAGCCGGCGCAGCGCCGCGGTTCGCGCGGCGAAGGCGGCGCCCGCCTCCGGATCGGGCAGTTCGCCGTGCACCAGCAGGTGCCAGACGTCCTCGAAGCGGCGGGTCCGCGCCAGCTCGACGGCCGAGTACTGCCGGTAGTGGTAGAAGCCCTCGCGTCCGCGGACGTCACCGATCCGGGTGTCGGTGACCACGACTCCCGCGAGTCCCCGCGGTACGTCGACGAACGTGGCTGCGGCCCTGTTGCTGGACATGTTTCCTCCCTGGACTTGATTCGACTGTCCATGCTTGACTCGTTCATTGTCAATATTGATTCGATCAATACGCGACCGGACGGATACCGTGAGCCCCATGCGCGATCAGGAACCCGCCCCCGGCTCCGCGGAGCGGCGGCTGAGCACCAGGGAGACCGCCGAACTGCTCGGTGTGAAGCCCGAGACCGTGTACGCCTATGTGAGCCGCGGTCAGCTGAGCAGCCGGCGTGCGCCGGGCGGCCGGGGCAGCACCTTCGACGCCCGTGAGGTCGAGACGCTCGCCCGCCGCAACAGGCGGGAGGGCGGCGGCGGTTCGGCGGCCCCGGGCGGCGAACTGTCCGTACGCACCCGCATCACGCTCATCGAGAAGGACCGGTACTACTTCCGCGGCGTCGACGCGACCGCGCTGGCCGCCCGGCACACGTACGAGGAGGTCGCCGAGTGGCTGTGGACGGGGCGGCTGCGTCCCGGTGTCACGTTCACCGCGCCCGCCGCCTCCGTCGCCGTGGCCCGCCGCGCCGTGCACGCCCTGCCCGAGCACGCCGGGCCCACCGACCGGCTGCGGGTCGCCGCGATCGCCGCCGCGGCCGCGGACCCGCTGCGCTTCGACCTGTCGGAGGACGCGGTGCTCGGCACCGCGCGCATCCTCATCCCCACCCTCGTCACCGCGCTGCCGCCAGTCATGGGGGACCACCACGACGAGGGTCCGCTCGCTCACCGCCTGTGGGCGCGGCTGAGCGGCCGCCCGGCCGACGACGTGTCGCTGCGCGCCCTCGACACCGCGCTGGCCCTGCTCGTCGACCACGATCTGGCCGCCTCGACGCTCGCCGTGCGCGTCGCCGCCTCCGCCCGCGCGCACGCCTACGCGGCGGTCTCCGCCGGACTGGGCGTGATCGAGGGCCCGCTGCACGGCGCCGCCAGCGGGCTCGCCCACCGGCTGTTGCTGGAGGTGCTCGACCGGGGCTCGGCGGGCCCCGTGATCGCCGAGGAACTCCGGGACGGCCGCCGCATCCCGGGACTCGGCCACCGCCTCTACACGGGCGAGGACCCGCGCGCGCGTGCGCTGTTCGAGATCCTGGAGGGCATCCCGGGCGCAGCCCCGGCCCTCGCCGCGGCCCGCGACATCGAGGTCACCGCGGCCCGCCACACCCCGCTGCACGCCAACGTCGACCTGGCGCTCGCCGTGCTCACCGCGTCCAGCGGCATGTCGTACACCGCGGGCGAGACGATCTTCGCCGTGGCCCGGACGGCGGGCTGGATCGCCCACGCCCTGGAGGAGTACGGGGAGCGTCCGCTGCGCATGCGCCCGAGCGGCCATTACGTGGGACCGCGGCCACCGCAACCGCTGCCGGAATAGATCACCCGGGCGGTCGGGCGTCGCTCCGCTCCGAGTCAGGTTAGGCTCACCTGTGTGAGTACCTGCGCGACCGCCTCCCGGGATCACGACGAGCCGCTGTCCGCCACCGCGGCCACGGCGACGACGTGGCTGCTCCTGGAACAGCCCGGCCCCTGGGGTGCCAAGGCGCTCACCTCGAGTCACCTGGACCCCGCCGTGGGCCGCGCCCTGGAGCGGGCCACGCGGGACACCGGCGTCCGCGTCGCGCTCATCCGCCGCCCCGGACGGCACGCCGACCGCCGTACTCCGTCCGTGCGGCGGGTATACGCCGCCCACACCGTTCCGGGGAGAATGTGGCTGCGCAGCGCCCTGACCGCCGCCCCGGAACGGCTGCTCGACCTCGACTTCGCCGCGCTGGGCCGGGGCGATCACCACTCCTTCGACGCGGTGCTGGGGGGCCGGCCCCACACGGGCGACCCGCTCGCCCTCGTGTGCACCAACGGCAAGCGCGACCGCTGCTGCGCCCTGCTGGGCCGTCCGCTGGCGACCGAGCTCGCCGCCTCGGGAGTCGAGGGCGTCTGGGAGGTCACGCACCTCGGCGGCCACCGCTTCTCCCCGACGCTGTTGGTGCTGCCGTACGGATACGCCTACGGCCGGGCCGAGGCGCACGCCGTCAAGGACGTGCTGCACGCCGTGCGGGAGGGCCGGGTCGTCGTCGAGGGCTGCCGGGGCCGCACGGCCTGGGAGCGGCCCGCGCAGGCCGCCGAGCTGGCCGTGCGCGCGGCGACGGGCGAGGACGGGGCGGACGCGCTGACCGTCGTGCGCACCGAGCCGGCCGTCGTGTGCCCCGAAGGGTCCGCGCCCCGCTGGGAGGTGACCGTGGCCCATGCCGACGGACGACGGTGGCAGGTGTCCGTGGCGCAGGACACCTCGCTGCCGCCCGGCCCCGAGAGCTGCGGCGCGTCGGTGCTGGGCACGCCCGGCCGGATGGACGTGGTGGCCCTGCGCGAACTGACGGCGGCTCGGCTCGCCGGCTGATCCCGCCGGCCCACGCCGGGGCCGGCCCCCGCGCGGTCCCGTCGGCCCGCGACGGGGCACGAGATCCGCGCCACACCCCCTGGGGCGGCCCCCGCCCTCCGACGTACCGTCATGGGCATGAGCCCCACTCCCCCGGCACGCCGCCGGCGCCTCGGCCTGCCCCGGCGGGTGTTCTCGCAGGTGCTGCTGATGCAGCTCGCGATCGCCGCGGGAGTGGCGGTGCTGGCGACCGGGCTGTTCCTCGCGCCGCTCAGCCATCAGCTGGACGACCAGGCGATGCGCCGCGCCCTCGCCATCGCGCGGACCGTCGCCCAGGACCCCGAGATCGCGCGGGACGTGCAGAACACCGCCCCGACGGCCGACGGGCCCGTACAGCGGGCGGCGGAGCGGATCCGGCTGGCCACGCGGGCGGAGTACATCGTCGTGATGGACTGGCGGGGCGTGCGCTGGTCGCACACCGACCCGCGGCGGATCGGCCGGCCCGTGTCGACCGACCCCACCGAGGCGCTGGCCGGCCGGGAGGTCATGGAGATCGACAAGGGCACGCTGGCCCGCTCCGCCCGCGGCAAGGTGCCGCTGTACGGCGCCGACCACGGCATCGTCGGGGCCGTCTCCGTCGGCATCGCGTACGACAGCGTCCGGGCCAGGCTGCTCCATGCCATCCCGGGCCTGCTCGCGTACGCGGGCGGCGCCCTGGCCGTCGGCGCGCTGGCCGCCTGGCTGATCTCCCGCCGGGTCCAGCGGCAGACGCGGGACCTGGCCTTCTCGGACATCGCGGCGCTGCTCGCGGAACGCGAGGCGATGCTGCACGGCATCCGCGAGGGGGTCGTGGCGCTGGACCGCACCGGCCGCGTCCGGCTGCTCAACGACGAGGCGCGGCGGCTGCTCGGCCTCGGCGACGAGGCGGTCGGCCGGTCCCTCGACGAGGCCCTCGGCGCGGGCCGCACGACCGACGTCCTGGCCGGCCGGGTGACCGGCACCGACCTGCTCACCGTCCGCGGGCAGCGCGTCCTCGTCGCCAACCGCATGCCCACCGGTGACGGCGGCGCCGTGGCGACCCTGCGCGACCGCACCGAACTGGAGCAGCTGGGCCGCGAACTGGACTCCACACGCGGCCTGATCGACGCCCTGCGCGCCCAGGACCACGAGCACGCCAACCGGATGCACACCCTGCTCGGGCTGCTGGAGCTGGAGATGTACGACGAGGCCGTCGAGTTCGTCGGGGAGGTGGTCGGCGACCACCGGGCCACGTCGGAACAGGTCACCGAGAAGATCCAGGACCCGCTGCTCGCCGCCCTGCTGGTCGGCAAGGCGACCGTCGCCGCCGAGCGCGGGGTCGCGCTCTGGGTGTCGGACCGGACCCGGCTGCCGGACCGGCTGGTCGATCCCGGGGGGCTGGTGACGGTCGTCGGCAACCTGGTGGACAACGCGCTCGACGCGGTCGCGGCCACACCGCACGCGCGCGTGGAGGTCGAACTGCGCGCCGAGGGACGCACCGCCGTCCTCCGGGTGTGCGACACGGGGCCCGGCGTTCCCGCGGACCAGCGCGAGTTGATCTTCACGGAGGGCTGGTCGACCAAGCAGCCGCCGGCGCACGGCAAGCGGGGGATCGGCCTGTCCCTGGTGCGCAGGCTCGCCGAGCGGCAGGGCGGGAGCGTGTCGGTGGACGAGGCGGACGGCGGCGGCGCGCGGTTCACGGTCGTCCTGCCCGAGGCACTAGCCGAGCCGGGCCCGGAACCGGCGCCGGCCGCCGCCGATGGGGCGGCCGGGAGTGCCGCCGGGGAGGAGTCGCGATGATCGAGGTCCTGGTCGTGGACGACGACACCCGGGTGGCGCGGGTCCACGCGGCCTATGTCGAGAAGGTGCCCGGCTTCCACGTGGCGGGCGAGGCGCACGGCGCGGCCGAGGCGCTGCGCCTGCTGGAGACGCTGCCGCGGGTGGACCTGGTGCTCATGGACCACTACCTGCCCGACGGGACGGGCCTGGCGGTGGTCCGGGAGATGCGCCGGCGTGGTCACCGGCTCGACGTGATCATGGTGACGGCGGCCCGGGACCTGGCGACCGTGCAGGCGGCGATGCGGCACGGAGCCCTGCAGTACCTGGTCAAGCCGTTCGCCTTCGCGGGTCTGCGGGCCAAGCTGGAGGCGTACGCCCGGCTGCGGCGCACCCTGGACGGCGGCGGCGAGGCCGAGCAGGCGCAGGTGGACCGGATCTTCGGGACGCTGTCCGCGGCGCCGGAGCCCGGACTGCCCAAGGGGCACTCCCCCGCCACCGCCGAACTCGTCCGCAGGTCTTTGATGAGCGCGCACGCGCCGGTGTCCGCCCAGGAGATCGCGGAGCGGACCGGGGTGAGCCGGCAGACCGCCCAGCGCTATCTGAAGCTGCTGGAGCGTACGGGACGGGCGCGGCTGACCCTGAAGTACGGCGACGCGGGCCGCCCGGAACACCGTTACGTGTGGGCGACCCGCGCCTGAGGGCACGGCCCGTGGGGGCGGGGGAAGGGACCGTGCCCCCCATGCATACGGATGTCAGCCCGCGGCCTTCTCGGCGAACTCCGTCGTGTACGTCTTGCTGAGGTCGATCTTGGCGTTCTTGATGTTCGGGTTGAACGCCTTGAGGACCTTCTCGACCGTCCCCGGTCCGTCGGCCGGCATGATGCCGTCCTTGGTGAACATCGGCAGCGTGCTCTTGATCGCCTGGGCGTAGAGCGCCTTGTCGCCCTGGGAGTAGTCGGCGGGCATCTTGGCGGCGATCTCCGAGGCGCTGTGCGTGGACATCCACGTGAGCGTCTTGACGAACGCATTGGCCAGCTTCTGGACGGTGTCCTTGTGGCTGTTGACCCAGTCCGTCTGCATGTACAGGCTCGACGACGGGTACGGCCCACCGAGCGCCTGCTGCGAACCCTCCGGTGTCCGCATGTCGACGAGGACCTTCCCCGCCTTCTTGTCCAGGATCGTCGCGACGGTCGGATCGGTGGTCATACCGCCGTCGATGGCGCCCTTCTGGAGCGCGGAGATGAAGGTCGGTCCGGCGCCGACGGCCACCGGGGTGAACTCGCTGACCTTGACCCCGTTCTTGACCGCGAGGTACTTGGTGAGGAAGTCGGTCGAGGAGCCGAGGCCGGTGACGCCCAGCTTCTTCCCCTTGAAGTCCTTGGGCGAGGTGATCGTGCCCGCCGCCTTGCCGGAGACGACCTCGACCTCGCCGGGCGCGTGCGAGAACTGGACGACGGACTCGACCGACTTCCCCTTCACCTGCAGGTCGAGGGTGTGGTCGTAGAAGCCGACGGCGCCCTGGACCTGGCCGGAGACGAGCGCGGTCTCGGCCTGGACGCCGGCGGGCTCGCTCAGCAGCTGGACGTCCAGGCCCTCCGCGGTGAAGTAGCCGAGCCGCTGGGTGAGCATCGCGGGCAGGTAGATGACCTTGTCCAGGCCCCCGACCATGATCTTGACGTGCTCGCCCTTGCCGCCCCCCGAGCCGCTGCCGGAGTCGGACGTCGAACTGGCCGCGTCGTTGGCGCAGGCGGTGAGGGAGGTGAGGGCGAGCAGGCCGGCGGCGGCCGACGCGGCGAGTCTGGCGGTCTTGCGCATGGGAGTTCACGTCCTTGTGAGAGGCGGTGCGGGCAGCAGAAGCGCTGATGATGCGAACTGCGATACGGGAGGGGTTCGTTCAGTCCCCGGAGCCGGCGGGCTTCCAGCGGAAGATGCGGCGCTCGGCGAAGGTGAGCAGCCCTTCGGCGAAGAGGGCGACCACGGCGAGGATCACCATCGCGGCGTACACACCGGCCGCGTTGAACGTGCCCTGGGACTGCGCGACGAGCAGGCCGATGCCCTTGGTCGCGCCGATGTACTCGCCGACGATCGCGCCGATGAGGGCGAAGCCGAAGCTGACGTGGAGGCTGGTGAAGATCCAGGAGGTGGCGGACGGGACGACGACCTGAAGGGTCACCCTGCGGTCGCCGGCACCGAGGATCCGGGCGTTGGCCACCAGGTTGCGGTCGACCTCCCGGGCCCCCTGGAAGGCGTTGAAGAACACCGGGAAGAAGACCAGGACCACGGCGGAGGCGACCTTGGAGGCCGGTCCCAGCCCGAACCAGATCACGAAGATCGGGGCGAGCACGATCCTCGGTATGGAGTTGAGCACCTTGATGTAGGGCCCGAGGACGTCGGCGAGGAAGGCGACGCGGCCGAGCACGATGCCGAGGACCACACCGGCCACGACGCCGAACAGCCAGCCGAGGAGCGCCTCGTGCAGGGTGTACCAGATCTGCTCGCCCAGCGAGCCGAGCGCGGTGCCGTGGGTGATCCAGGTCCATATCTGGTCCCAGATCTTCGAGGGCATCGAGAAGTTGAACGGATCGATGATCCTGGCCCGGGAGAGCGCCTCCCACAGGCCGAGCACGGCGACCAGGAGCAGGACCCGCATGGTGGTCACGATCGTCCTGCGGCGGCGGGCGGCGCGGGCCCGGGAGTGCGCGCGGTCCGGCGTCTTGGCCGTGTCGACGACGGGCGTGGTGAGGACCTCAGGCGACATGGGCGGCACCCCTCTCACGGGTGATGCGGACCTCTTCGCCGAGGGACTCCCAGATCTCGCGGTAGATGTCGATGAACCGCGGCTCCAGCCGCACCTCCTCGACCTTGCGCGGCCGGGGCAGGTCGATGTCGAAGACGTGCTTCACCGTCGCGGGACCGGCGGTCATCACGACGACCTTGTCGGCCAGCGCGATCGACTCCTCCAGGTCGTGGGTGACGAAGACGACCGAGGCGCCCGTGCCCTCCCACAGCTCCAGCAGCTCGTCCGACATCAGCGCCCGGGTCTGCACGTCGAGGGCCGAGAACGGCTCGTCCATCAGCAGGATCTCGGGGTCGTTGACGAAGGTGGCGGCGAGGGCGACGCGCTTGCGCTGGCCGCCGGAGAGCTGGTGCGGGTAGCGGTCCTCGAAGGCGGCGAGGCCGACCCGGGCCAGCCATGCGCGCGCCTTCTCCTTCGCCTCCGCCTTCGGTACGCCGCGGAAACGCGGTCCGGCCATCACGTTGGACAGCACGGTCCGCCAGGGGAAGGTGGCGTCCTGCTGGAAGACGAACCCGACCTTGTCGCCGACACCGCGAACCGGTGTGCCGGCGACCAGCACCTCGCCCTCGCTGGGCTCCTCCAGGCCGCTGACCAGGGTCAGCGTGGTCGACTTGCCGCAACCGGTGGGGCCGACGACGGCCACGAACTCACCGCGTGCCACGGTGAGGTCGAGGCCCCTTACGGCCGTGTGCAGGCCCCCTGACGGGGTCCTGAACGTCTTGCTGGCGCCCCGCAGTTCGATGGCGGGGCTGGTGTCTGCGCTCATGGCCGGGACGGTAGGTGTGGTGCGGGCCACAGCAGCAGTCTTCTGGGCGCAAGCCGTTCTTTTGCTCGCAAGCACCTGTTGTGCTCGTTTTGCTCGCGCTACAACAACGTAGCCGAATACGGGCTTGACGCTCGCCAAGGCCTTGAGGGAGAGAGGCCCGATGATTGACGTCCTGGTGGTCGACGACGACTTCCGTGTCGCCGAGATCAACGCCAAGTACGTGGGAAAGGTTCCCGGTTTCCGGGTGACCGCCCGCGCACACAGTGCCGCGCAGGCTCTGACCGCCGTCCAGCGCGGCGGCATCGACCTGGTCCTGCTCGACCACTACCTGCCCGACCGGACGGGTCTGCAACTCGTCCATCACCTGCGGGAACAGGGCCACGGCGCCGACGTCATCATGATCACCGCGGCCGGCGACGTGGCGACCGTGCAGCAGGCGATGCGCCTGGGCGCGCTGCACTACCTGGTCAAGCCCTTCACCTTCGCCGCGCTGCGCACCCGCCTGGACTCCTACGCGGCCCTGCGCCGCACCGTCGACCGCGTCGGCGGCCGGGGAGTGGCCGGGCAGGAACAGGTGGACCGGATCTTCGGTGCCCTGCGCACCAGCCCCGCGCCGTCCTCCCCCGGCCTGCCCAGCGGTCACTCGGAGCCGACCACGGATCTGATCTGCGGCGTCCTGCACCGGGCCGGCGGGCCCCTGTCGGCCCACGAGGTGGCCGCGGAGACCGGCCTGAGCCGCTCCACGGCCCAGCGCTACCTCCGCCACCTGGAACAGGCCGGACGTCTGCGCCTCTCCCTCAGATACGGCGACACGGGCCGCCCCGAACACCGGTACGCGTGGGTGGCGCCGTAACCCGGCACCCGGACACCACGACGGGACGCCACCGGCTCACCGGGCCTGATCAAGGGCGCTTTCACCGCCTGCCCGCGCCCTTGATCCATCGGAGACGGCGTCTATACGGCTCCCGCGCCGGTCAGCGACCGCACCTCCGTCTCCGCGTGCTTGGCCTCGTCCGGCAGTTCGGCGGAGGTGACGGTGCCCAGCCAGCCGGCGAGGAAGCCCAGCGGGACGGAGACGATGCCCGGGTTCTGCAGCGGGAAGTACTGGAAGTCGACACCCGGGAACAGCGAGTCGGGACTGCCGGACACCACCGGCGACAGCACGACGAGCACAAGCGCCGGCACCAGCCCGCCGTATACGGCCCACACGGCGCCGCGCGTCGTGAAGCCCCGCCAGAACAGCGAGTAGAGCAGCACGGGCAGGTTCGCGGAGGCGGCGACGGCGAAGGCGAGGCCCACCAGAAAGGCGACGTTCAGATCGCGGGCGAGCAGACCGAGCCCGATCGCCACCACGCCGATGCCGACCGCGGCGACCCGCGCCACGGCGACCTCGCTGCGCTGCCGGGCGCCCCGGCGGCGCAGGGAGGCGTACAGGTCGTGGGCCACCGACGCCGAGGAGGCGAGCGTGATCCCGGCGACGACGGCGAGGATCGTGGCGAAGGCGACGGCGGCCACCACCGCGAACAGCACCGTGCCCCCCGTGGAGTCCGCGCCGCCTCCCAGGTCGAGGGCGAGCAGCGGAACCGCGGTGTTCCCGGCCGCGTTGGAGCCCCGCACGGCCGCGGGGCCGACGATCGCGGCCGCCCCGAAGCCGAGGACGATCGTCATCAGGTAGAAGCCCCCGATGAGTCCGATCGACCAGATGACCGACCGGCGGGCGGCCCGCGCCGTCGGCACCGTGTAGAACCGGGACAGGATGTGCGGCAGTCCGCCCGTGCCCAGCACCAGGGCGAGTCCGAGACTGATGAAGTCCAGGCGGGCCGTCCAGTCCCCGCCGTACTTCAGGCCGGGGGCCAGGAAGGCGTCTCCGTGGCCGCTGCGCTCGGCGGCGGTGAGCAGCAGGCGGTCGATGTCGCCGTGGAACCGGACCAGGACGAGCACGGTCAGCACGACGGTGCCGCCGAGCAGCAGGACCGCCTTGACGATCTGGATCCAGGTGGTGGCCCGCATCCCTCCGAAGGACACGTAGACCACCATCAGGGCTCCGACGCCGACGACCGTCCAGGCCTGCGCCCCCTGGTCGGTCCGTCCGAGGAGCAGCGCCACCAGGCTGCCCGCGCCCACCATCTGCGCCACCAGGTACAGAACCGAGACGGTCACCGACGAGGTTCCCGCCGCGATCCGCACCGGACGCTCGCTCATCCGGGCCGCGACCACGTCGGCCAGGGTGAACCGCCCGCAGTTGCGCACCAGCTCGGCGACCAGGAACAGCACCACCAGCCAGGCCACGAGGAAGCCCACCACGTACAGCATCCCGTCGTAGCCGAACAGCGCGATGAGCCCGGCGACGCCCAGGAAGGACGCCGCCGACATGTAGTCGCCGGCGATGGCAAAACCATTTTCCATGGGCGAGAAGAGCCGGCCGCCCGCGTAGAACTCCTCAGCCGAGCCGTGCCGATGACGGCTCACCCAGGTCGTGATCCCCAGCGTGACGGCGACGAACGCGCTGAACAGCAGCAGCGCCAGGGTCTGATGGTTGTCCGTCACGAGACCCCGCCCCGCACGCCACGCGTCAGTTCCTGGGTGTCCCAGCGCAGTTCCAGCGCGGGCCGGTCCCGGCGCAGCCGCGCGTGCCGCGCGTAGGCCCAGGTGAGGAGGAACGTGCTGAGGAACTGGCCGAGCCCCGCCAGCATCCCCACGTTCACCGCGCCCAGCACCGGTCGCGCCATGACCCCGGGCGCCGCCGTCGCCGTCACCACGTACCCCACGTACCAGGTGAAGAAGACCGCGACCGCCGGCACCACGAACCTCCGGTACCGGCCGCGCACCTCCCGGAACGCCGCGCTGCGCTGCACCTCGAGATAGACGCCGGCCGCCGCGCCGACGGCGCCGACGGCGCCGACGGATTGATCCTCCCGGCGCGCCCCCGGCACCGGTGCGGCCGGGACGGGCACTCCGTCCCCCTCACCCCATCCGGAGGCCAGTGCGTCGTACCAGGGGTCCCGATACCTCATGTCTCCGGATGACGAATCCTGGCCCTCGTGGCTCTCGACCACGTTCTCGGGACCTTCACCGCCACCGCGGGAACGACCGTTGCTTGACTGCATGTCCAAGGATGGACAGAACGGGAAGATCCCCGACTTCTCTTCGCCGCCCTCTTCACCCCATTAGGTGATCGGCCGGGTCGGTGGCCGGACCAGCCCCTTCGCATAGGCGTAACGCACCGCCTGGGCACGGTCCTTGAGGCCCGTCTTGGCGAACAGGTTGTTGATGTGGGTCTTCACGGTGGCGGTCGAGACGTGCAGTCGGCGGGCGATCTCCTGGTTGCTCAGGCCGTCGGCGATGAGCTCCAGCACTTCGGTCTCCCGCGCGGTGAGCCCGTCCGGCGCCGCGGCCGGGACGGCGGGCGGGGGCTGCGCTTCGGCCAGACGCTCCAGCAGGCGCCGCTGGATGCCGGGTGACAGTCCGGCGTCCCCGGACAGCACGCTCTGTACGGCCCGGACGATCTCGTCCCCGCCGGCGTCCTTGGTGAGGTAGCCGCGGGCTCCCGCTGCGAGAGCGGGGAACAGGGAGTCGTCGTCCGCGAACGTCGTGAGGATCACCACCTGTGTCCCCGGATGTTCCGAGCGGATCCGGCGGGTGGCCTCCACGCCGTCGCAGCGGGGCATGCGCAGGTCCATCAGGACCACGTCCGGAGCCAGCTCGGCGACGAGTTCCACCGCCTCGTCCCCGTCGCCCGCGGACCCGACGACCTCGATCCCGGGCAGCAGCCCGAGCAGCATCACGATGCCCTCGCGGACCACGGTCTGGTCGTCCGCCACGACGACCCGCGCGGGCCTCTTCCCGGGCTCTTCCGTCATACCGGCACCTTCAGCGTCACCGCGAAACCCTCCTCGTGCGGCCCTGCCTCCAGCGAGCCGCCCAGCAGCTCGGCACGCTCCCGCATGCCCAGCAGACCGTACCCCCCTCCGGACGCGGTCAGTTCTCCCGGCGTGCCGCCCGTGTCCCGCACGGCGAGGGTGACTTGGTGCTCGCCGTAGTCCAGCCGCACCCGGACCCGGGCGCCCGGAGCGTGCTTGCGGACGTTGGTCAGCGCCTCCTGGGCGACCCTGCGCACGGTCTGCGAGGCCTCGGCCGGCAGCGGTCTGCGTTCACCCGTGACGGTGACATCGGCACCGTCGTTCATCCCTACGAGCCCGTTGAGGAAGTCCTCCAGCGGGGTCAGCTCCCCGCGCAGGGCGGACAGCGCCTGCCGGGTCTCGGAGAGGCCGTCGCGGGCCATGCCCCGTGCCGCCACCACCCGTTGAAGGATCTGCTCCCGGTCGGCACCCCGCTCGATCAGGAGCCGGGCGGCCTCCAGGTGCACGAGCTGCGCCGAGAGGCTGTGGGCGAGGACGTCGTGGATCTCCCGGGCGATCCGGGCCCGCTCCGCCAGCGCCGCCGACTCCGCCTCCGCGGCCCGCGCCGCCCGCTCCTGGACGAGCAGCCGCTGGGCCTGGCCCTGGGCCTCCGCGTCGAGACGCAGGACGTATCCGGCCAGGGCCAGGCCCGCGGTCGTGGCGGCGGTGGTCAGCCACGGGTCGCTGTCGACCGCCGCGTACGTCGCGAGGGCTGCCGACGTCACCGGCAGGGCGGCGGCCAGGGGCAGCCGCTCCAGCGACACCACGGCGCAGCCGCACCAGAGGACCAGAGCCGGCACCCGGAAGCCGGTGACCTGTGCCACCACCCCGATCGCCATGAGCACGGCGACCAGAGCGAGGGACGGCCGGAGTCTGTGGTCGAGCGTTGTGCGGAAGAAGGCCCAGGAGGCCAGGGCGGCCGCCAGCAGGCCCACCGCCGCCCCGGCCGCGGCCCAGGGGTGGACGTGACTTCCGGTGAAGACGCCCCACAGCAGCATGCCCAGGACCAGCAGCCTCGCGAACAGCGCCAGGAATCGCCGCGCCCGGGAGATCCCGGCGCGTCCGAGCGCCTCGCGCGAGGGCCAGCGCGTCCAGACGTTCTCCGTCACACGCGCTCCTTCCACGCGGGCCGCGGCCTGTCGTCACGGTACGCCGCGGCACGGACGTCCGTCGTGGCGCGGAGATCGGACGGGACAGGGACGTCCGTCGTGGCGCGGAGGCCGGACGGGACACGGACGTCGGACGGGGCGAGGGCCCGTGTCCGCAAGGCCAGGACGGCGGAGCGAATCAGCAAGGTACCCGCGAGGGCGAGGGTCACGGCGGAACTGTTCTGACGCACGCCCAGCAGCACGCCGAGTCCGAAGAGGCCCCCGCGCACGGCGACGCCCGCGATCCAGACGGCCGCGCCGGCCCTGCCGCTCCTGGTCCATACCGTGCCGTCCGCCTCCACCCATAAACGGGTGGTCCAGGCCCAGCCGGCGCCGACGGCGAGGCCGACGGCGACCTCGGCGGCGAGGAGCGCGACGGACTCGGTGCGGTGGCGGACGTCGACCATGACGGGATCGCGCAGCGCGACGACCGCGAGGACCGCGGGCAGGAGCCACCAGCGCCGGTCGGCGTCGAATCGGCGGGCGCGGAACTGCCGCGAGATCACCAGGGCGGCGACGACCACGATCACCAGCGCGTTGACCAGCCCGGACATCGGAGCCTCCGTAAACGGAAGGGGTGCGACGGCCGAGTGCCGCCGACGCCTTCGACGCTACGGAAATCGGCGGGCCGGGTGATCGGAGCCGGGGTGGACCACGGGTGGATCAAGGGTGGAGCCCGAGACACCGCGCCTCTCCACCCGCGGGTGGAGGCCGGAGGAGAGGGACTCCCCCGGCACCCGCACCCGCCCGGCGGAGCGGCTACGCGTCGATGCGTGAGCGGTCCAGCGTCGCCGCCGAGCTCGCGATGAACTCCTTGCGGGGTGCCACGTCGTTGCCCATCAGGAGGTCGAAGACCTGCTCCGCGGACTCCAGGTCGGAGAGGTTGATCCGGCGCAGGGTGCGGTGGCGCGGGTCCATGGTCGTCTCGGCCAGCTGGTCGGCGTCCATCTCACCGAGGCCCTTGTACCGCTGGATCGAGTCCTTGTAGCGGATGCCCTTGCTCTGGAACTCCAGCAGCTTGTCGCGCAGCTCGCGGTCCGAGTACGTGTAGACGTACTTGTCCTGGCCCTTCTTCGGCTGGATCAGCTCGACGCGGTGCAGCGGCGGCACCGCGGCGAACACCCGGCCCGCCTCGACCATGGGCCGCATGTAGCGGTGGAAGAGCGTGAGCAGCAGGGTGCGGATGTGGGAGCCGTCCACATCGGCGTCGGTCATCATGATGATCTTGCCGTAGCGGGCAGCGTCCAGGTCGAAGGTCCGGCCTGACCCCGCTCCTATCACCTGGATGATCGCGCCGCACTCGGCGTTCTTCAGCATGTCCGTCACGGACGACTTCTGGACGTTGAGGATCTTGCCTCGGATCGGCAGCAGCGCCTGGAACTCGGAGTTCCGCGCGAGCTTCGCCGTACCGAGGGCCGAGTCGCCCTCGACGATGAAGAGCTCGCTGCGGTCGACGTCGTCGCTGCGGCAGTCGGCGAGCTTGGCGGGCAGCGAGGAGGACTCCAGGGCCGTCTTGCGGCGCTGTGCGTCCTTGTGCTGCCGAGCGGCGATGCGCGTGCGTGCGGCGGCGACGGCCTTCTCCATGACCACGCGGGCCTGCTGGGCCGCGTCGCGCTTGGTGGAGGTCAGGAACGCCTTGAGTTCCCTGCTGATCACGGTGTTCACGATCCGGCGGGCCGCCGAGGTACCGAGGACCTCCTTGGTCTGGCCCTCGAACTGCGGTTCGGCGAGGCGGACCGTGACGACCGCGGTGAGGCCCTCGAGGGCATCGTCCTTGACGATGTCGTCCTCGGCGACGCGCAGCAGCTTCTTGGCCCGCAGCACCTCGTTCATCGTCTTGGCGACGGCCTGCTCGAAGCCGGCGACGTGGGTGCCTCCCTTGGGGGTGGCGATGATGTTGACGAAGGACCGGAGGGTCGTCTCGTAGCCGGTTCCCCAGCGCAGCGCGACGTCCACGCCGAGCTCACGGGTGACCTCGGTGGGCGTCATCTGGCCATGGTCGTCGAGGACCGGGACCGTCTCCTTGAAGGTGCCGTGCCCGGTGAAGCGGAGGACGTCGCAGACAGGCCTGTCACTGGCCAGGTACTCGCAGAACTCGCTGATGCCGCCGTCGTAGCGGAAGGACTCCTCGCCCTTGCTGCCGCCCTCGCCCAGCCCGTACTCGTCGCGGACCACGATGGTCAGGCCCGGCACCAGGAAGGCGGTCTGGCGGGCTCGCTGGTGCAGGTTCTCCAGGGAGAGCTTGGCGTCCTTGAGGAAGATCTGCCGATCGGCCCAGTAGCGCACCCGGGTGCCGGTGCGGGTCTTGGGGATCTTCTTGGCCTTCCGCAGGCCCCCCTTGGCCTCGAACCTGGCGTCGGGCCCGCTGCCGGTGAACGCGCCGGGGACGCCGCGCCGGAAGCTGATGGCGTGGGTGTGGCCGCCGCGGTCCACCTCGACGTCGAGGCGGGCGGACAGGGCGTTGACCACGGAGGCGCCGACACCGTGCAGACCGCCGGAGGCCGCGTACGAGCCGCCGCCGAACTTGCCGCCCGCGTGCAGCTTGGTCATGACGACCTCGACGCCGGACATGCCGGTCTTGGGCTCGACGTCGACCGGGATGCCCCGGCCGTTGTCCCGCACCTCGACGGAGCCGTCGTCGTGCAGGATCACGTCGATGTGGTCGCAGTAGCCCCCCAGGGCCTCGTCCACGGAGTTGTCGATGATCTCCCAGAGGCAGTGCATCAGACCGCGGCTGTCGGTCGAGCCGATGTACATGCCCGGGCGCTTGCGTACGGCCTCGAGCCCCTCGAGGACGAGCAGGTGCCGCGCGGTGTAGTTGGAACCGTCCCGGTCTGCTCCTGCCAGCAGAGCTGTGGACGGCACGGACGTCTCGGCGGTCACGCGGTTCGCTCCTCGCTGAATTTCGAGTGGGCCCTGCGGGGTGAGGGCGTGGCATCGGTAGCCGCTCAGAGGGTACCGAGGCCTGGTAGAGCCCTTGCAACGCAACCCTCGGCTGAGACCCAGAGTAGTAGAGAGTCGTATGGATGTTCGATCCTTCGATGGAGTGAAGCACGAATCACGTTCCCTTCGAGGCATGAACCATTTAGGCTCCGGGCACGTCCTCATGAACAACCGGCAACCCGGCCGGGAGGACCGATCCATGACCGACCGCGCGAAACCGTAAGACACACAGAAACGCAATACGGCACATTCGCCGCCAAACCGGCAGCAGCCGACGTCTCGGAAAGGTTTTTCGAGAAAAAGCCACGAGCGGGAACGTTTGGGGCTGGTTGGATGTTGACCCTGGTACGACAGCTCGTCGAGCTAGAGAAGAGGCGACGTGACTACTGTTCTGACCCCCGCGAGCCCGCTGACGGCCGCTGACCGCTGCGACCGTTGCGGCGCCCAGGCGTACCTACGCGTCGTCCTGGCGAGCGGCGGCGAACTGCTCTTCTGCGCCCACCACGGCCGCAAGTTCGAGCCGGAACTCAAGAAGATCGCCGCTGAGATACAGGACGAGACGGAGCGCCTCACCACCGTTCCCGCTTCCGCGTCCGAAGATGAGCGCTGACACCTCGCACGACGAGCCACTGCCGGCGCAGGCCGGCGAACGGGCGGCCACTCCTCACACAGGAGCGGCCGCCCGTCCACGTGGCCGTCGCGCACCGGGCCGTCGTTGATCCATCGATCGCCGTCACGCCCCGCTGATCCCCGTCAGCCCTGGCGGGATCCGTGCGGCGTCTTGTTCTTGCCGGTGGAGGCGCCCAGCGTCCGTACGACCTCGGACACGCGCGTGTAGACCCCCGGGCTCCCCGGCCGCCCGCAGCCGTTCCCCCAGGACACGAGGCCCACCAGCCGCCCCTCGGCGACCAGCGGCCCACCGCTGTCCCCCTGGCAGGCGTCCTTGCCCCCCTCCTCCTCCCCCGCGCACAGCATGGTCTGCGGCATGTAGGTGCCGTCGACACCGCCCGGGTACGCCCGTCGGCACTGGGCGTCGGACAGGATGTGCACGCCGGCGGCGTGCAGGGTGTGCGGATACGCCGAGTTGCCGGTGGTGTCCCCCCAGCCGTAGACCGTCGCGCCGGTGCCCGGTGTGTACGCCGGGTCGCCCGGGCCCGCCATCGCGATGACCGAGCTCTGGGGCAGCGGCTCATCGAGGGAGAGCACCGCGAAGTCGCCGGCGTTGGTGGCACCGTTGTAGCGCGGATTGATCCAGACGCTGCGTACGGAGACTTCCCTGCCCTCGTCCGAGAGCAGATCCGTACGCCCTGTGATGACTTTCAGATCGGGTGTCGGTGGCGCGCCGATGACCTCCTTGGCCATGCAGTGGGCGGCCGTCAGCACGGTGGTCGGGCCGATGGCCACACCTCCGCAGAACTGTCCGGCACGGGTACCCCCGAACCGGTCACGGCTGGACAGCGCCACCGCCCACGGACTCACGGACACGTCTACGGGAGTACCGCCGACGACCACGCCGTCGGCGGTCGCCGGGGCGGCGTTCACCAGCGGTATCGCGGCCGTGGCGGCCGCTATGACCAGCGGCCGGGCCAGTGCCCGGGCAATACGGCTTCGCATGCACACTCCTCACTCCTTGGGCGTCATCGAACACCCAGAGTGATTCAGAGCGGCGCGGGCCGCAGCACGAAGGCCCGGCGCCCCTGAGGGGAACCGGGCCTTCGGAGCCGTACCGCTGCGACCTAGTCGAGGTAGTCGCGCAGCACCTGCGAACGCGACGGGTGGCGCAGCTTCGACATGGTCTTGGACTCGATCTGGCGGATGCGCTCACGCGTGACGCCGTAGACCTTGCCGATCTCGTCGAGAGTCTTCGGCTGACCGTCGGTGAGACCGAAGCGCATGGAGACGACGCCCGCCTCGCGCTCGGACAGGGTGTCGAGGACCGAGTGCAGCTGCTCCTGCAGCAGCGTGAAGCTGACCGCGTCGGCCGGGACGACCGCCTCGGAGTCCTCGATGAGGTCACCGAACTCGCTGTCGCCGTCCTCGCCCAGCGGGGTGTGGAGCGAGATGGGCTCGCGGCCGTACTTCTGGACCTCGATGACCTTCTCCGGGGTCATGTCGAGTTCCTTGGCCAGCTCCTCCGGGGTGGGCTCGCGGCCCAGGTCCTGGAGCATCTGGCGCTGCACGCGCGCGAGCTTGTTGATGACCTCGACCATGTGCACCGGGATACGGATGGTGCGGGCCTGGTCGGCCATGGCGCGGGTGATCGCCTGACGGATCCACCAGGTGGCGTACGTGGAGAACTTGTAGCCCTTGGTGTAGTCGAACTTCTCGACCGCGCGGATCAGACCGAGGTTGCCCTCCTGGATGAGGTCCAGGAAGAGCATGCCGCGGCCGGTGTAGCGCTTGGCCAGGGAGACCACCAGACGGAGGTTGGCCTCCAGGAGGTGGTTCTTGGCGCGGCGGCCGTCCTCGGCGATGATCTCCAGCTCGCGCTTGAGCTTGGGGGCGAGCTTGTCGGCGTTGGCCAGCTTGTCCTCGGCGAACAGGCCGGCCTCGATGCGCTTGGCGAGCTCGACCTCCTGCTCCGCGTTGAGCAGGGGGACCTTGCCGATCTGCTTGAGGTAGTCCTTGACCGGGTCGGCGGTGGCGCCGGCCGCGGCGACCTGCTGGGCCGGGGCGTCGTCCTCGTCCTCGTCGGAGAGCACGAAACCGGCGCTCTCGGCGCCCTCGGGCTCGTCGCCGGCCTTCGGGGCGTCCTCGAGGACCTCCTCTTCGAGGAGCTCCGCGTCGTCCTTCTTGGCGGCGGTCGTCTTCTTCGCCGCCGTCTTCTTGGCGGCAGTGGTCTTCTTCGCCGCCGTCTTCTTGGCGGCGGTCGTCTTCTTGGCGGCGGCCTTCTTGGGGGCGTCGTCCTCGACGGGCGCGTCGGCGGCGGGCTCCGCCGGCGTGGCGGTGGCGGTGGCCTTCCTGGTGGTCACCGTCTTCGCCGCGACCGTCTTGGTGGCGGTGCGCTTGGCCGGACTCTTCGCTGCGACGCTCTTTCGGGTGCGCTTGTTGGGCTCCGCGGCACTGACCATCAGCGTCACACCCTCTTCCTCGAGGATCTGGTTGAGGCTGCGCAGTACGTTCTTCCACTGAGTGGCCGGAATCTGGTCAGCTTCGAAGGCCCGACGCACATCGTCGCCGGCGATCTGCCCCTCAGCCTTTCCCCGCTCAATGAGCGCCATGACAGAGACGGACTCGGCGATCTCCGGCGGGAGCGTACGGGATGTGCTGGCCGACACGAACAACCTCTCGGAACGTTGGAAAACGGCTTCCGGCCCCGTCCACGGGGGACAGGAGCCGACCACCGGCCTGGGGATGGGCCGACGGCGCGGGCGGGGGCCGGGAAGAGGCACAGCGCCGTGAACGGCGTCCGTATTCCCTCCGCGGCTGTCACCTCTTAGGTCATCGCGCTGTCTCCACGAGCGTTACGCCCAATCTGCGTGGCCCGAGTCACACCCCGTAAGCACTCAAGAACGGCCAGATGTGGGCAATTGGGGTCACCTGTGCCGCTGACCGGACCCTACCTGCGGACTTCACCACGGTAGCCGCACCGCCGAGCCGCTTCCGCGCCGCTCGCCGCGCACTCGCCGTTCGCTCCCGGCCGATCGCCACGCCGCCCGGTCGCTCGCGACCGTCGCTCGCGGACCTCGCCGGATGCACAAGGGATCCGGCGAGGTCCTGCGAGCGGCGGTCCGGCGCCTCGGTGGGGCCGCGAGGGGCGATGCAGCCGGCCGTGCCGTCCGCTCGAGAGGACGGCAGAGCCCGGCCGTGTCGTCTCCGCGCGGGTCAGTGCTCGCGCGGCGCGGGGACGACGCGCTCGACCTCGGGGTGCACCGTGAGCAGCTGGCGCATGGCGGCCTCCGCCGCCGCGCCGTCGCCCGCCGCGAGCGCGTCGACGATCCGCGCGTGCTGCGCCAGGGTGGTCTCGTTCGGCCGTTCGCAGCCCGTGACGGGGCCGCCGGAGACCTGGAGGGCGGCGGACACGATGCCGGAGAGGTGCTCCAGCATGCGGTTGCCCGCGATCTGGATGAGCAGGGTGTGGAACTCGGCGTCCGCGCGGGAGAACGTGAGCGCGTCGCCCTGGCCCAGGGCGTGCCCCATGATCTCGACCATGTCGGCGAGGCGCTGCTGGACGTCCTCGCGCCCGTGCCCGGCGGCGAGGCGCGCGGCGAGCGGCTCGATCGTCCAGCGCAGCTCGCTCAGCTCGCGGCGCTGGTCGTCGCGCTGCGGCCCGAAGGCCCGCCACTCGATGATGTCGGGGTCCAGCAGGTTCCAGTCGCTGACCGGGCGTACGCGCGTGCCCACGTTCGGGCGGGCGCTGACCAGGCCCTTTGCCTCCAGCACGCGGAGGGACTCGCGGACGACGGTGCGGGAGACCTCGAAGCGCTGGCCGATCTCCTCGGGCACCAGCGGGCGGTCGGCGCCCAGATCCCCGGAAACGATCATCTGTCCCAGCTGCTGAACGAGTTGGCCGTGCAGTCCGCGGCCGCGGCTGCCCGTGGCACGCCGGCCCACCCGGCCCAGCTCCGGTTCCGGCCCCTCCCAGGAGGGGGCGCCGACGCGATCGGGGACGGGCGCTTCGGCGTAGGGGTAGCGGTCGAGTCCGCCCGGGCCGACGAGGCCGGAGTCTGAGGAGCGGGCGGCGGTCATCATGGTGTGCGCAAGGGTACTCACGGATCCTTTGTCGGCGCCGTCTCCAACTCCCTTGAGGTCTTTGGTGAAAAGCACACGAAAGGGTGATCGCTCACTCCGTCGCAATTGACGCCTTATCGAAAAGAAATGAGCACCCCTCGGGGAGTTGTGCCCGCGGGACGACCGAAAAGACGCGAAGGGCGGTCACCCGATCCTGCTTCGCAGGGTCGTCAGCAGGTAGGCGCACAACAGCGTGGCCAGCGACAACGTCAGTGCGCCGCCCACGGGTTGTGCGATCACCTGGGCAGCGGCGGCCACCAAGCGGTCCCCTCCGAAGGGCCACTGCAGCAGGAACGATTCGCGAAGACGTTGGGGGAAACCGGCGGCGGCCCGGTCCGTGGCCCCCGCCAAGACCTTCTCCATCAGGGGCACGGCGAGCACCGGCACGGCGAGCACCGCGGCGAGCCCGGCCGTGGTGGACCGGAACAGGCCGGCGGCCAGTACGCCGGCCCAGGCGCACCCGACCACGAGGCCGCCCCAACTCGCCGCCGGGGAGAGCCAGTCTCCGGGAACCTGGGTGAGCTCCCGTCCGTAGACGAGGTAGAGCACCTCGGCGTCACAGCCCACCGTGAGGAAGCCCAGCAGCAGCGCGGAGGCGCCCGCGACGAGGAGCTTCGCGCTGAGCAGTCCCAGTCGGCGGGGTACGGAGCCGCGGTCCGCGGCGAGGGCGGGGTGGCGGAACTCGTCGCCGAAGGAGAGGGCACCCAGCAGACCGGCGGCGAGCGCCGCGGGCGGCAGGGGGAACTGCTGCGGCCATGCGGCGAGCAGGCGCGGCTGCGGCGTGTGACCGAGTCGGCCCAGGACCAGGGCCGTGAGGGCGGAGGCGACGAGGGCGGCGGCACCGATGACGAAGCCCGTGCTGATTCCGGCGGCGCGGCGCAGCTCGTAGCGGAGGGGACGCAGGGGGCGGGGGCCGGGCCGGACGGCGATGGGAGGCGGCAAGGGGGAGGAGAGAGCGGGCGCGGCGGCCTCGGCCGGGCGCGGGGTCGGAATCGAGGGCTGCCCGGTCGCCGCGCCGGACGCGCCGGGGTCGGCCTCGCGGGTGGTGGGCGCGTCTCCCGTGGAGCGCGCCGTGGCGGGATCGCCCTTGCTCCCGGGGCGCACGGCAGCGGAGGGGGGCGCGGGGCGCTTGGTCGCGGGTGACTGCGCGGACACGCGCCCGGGATGCCCGGCCGCGGACGAATCAACGGCACGCTCGATCGCGGATGAGCCCGCGGGACGCCCGGTCGCGGGTGAGTGCCCGGAGTGGCCGGGCGTCGATGACTGCGCGGGCGTGGCGGTCGCGGACGAGTCCTGGGGACGGGCGACTGCGGGTGTGCCCCCGGAACGGGCTTCCGCAGGGTGGGAGGCGTTGGAGGGGCCTGCGGGCCGACGGGCTGCGGGGGCGTGTTCGGGGCGGTCCGCGGCGGAGACCCCCTGAAGGGGGGCCGTGGAGCAGGCGCTCTGGGCCGATGCCGTCACCGGCGCGCCGGCGGCAGGGGCCGTGTCGGACGCGCCCTCGGCGTGTGCGGCGACGGACGCCGGATCGGACGGGGATGGGGAGGCCTCGCCGCCGGAGCGGGCGTCGCCGGCCGGCGACGCGTCCTCGGTCACCGGCGTGCCCGCGTCGGCGCCGGAGCGCCGGGGGGCCGGCTGCTCCGGGGCGCGTACGACGTTCACGGGGGCCTTGCGCCGCCCGGTGGCCGACGGCCCCGACGTCGGCGTCGGCGCGGACTGGAGCTGCCCGGTGACCGCTGCGCCGTCCGGAGGCGCCGCAGCGGCACCTGGGCCCATGTCCCCCAACTCGTCAGCTAGTTGGTGGATGAGGATGCCGTGGCGGAACGCCGTCTCGCCGATGTCGGCGCACGTACTGCCGTAGACGGACAGACGATTGCCCTCCTCCCGCACGACCTCCACGGAGTGGCGGGCGGTGCGGGCCTCCTTGGTCAGGGCGGCCGCGAGGCGGGTGGCGTGCGGGCTGCGGACGGCGACCCGGGGGCGCAGCCGGGTGCGGGCGAAGTCGGCGGCCTCCTGGTCGGCGACCAGGATCCCCCGGGCGAGTGTGACGACGCGGTCGGCCGTGCGCGCCGCCTCCTTGGAGTCGGCCGTGGTGTACAGGACCGTGCCGCCCTGGGTCGCGTGGGCCCGGAGCATGCCGTGGAACCAGCGGGCTTCGCGGGGGGAGAGTCCGGCGGCCGGGTCGTCGAGCACCAGTGTGTGCGGGTCGGACAGCAGGGCGCAGGCCAGACCCAGGCGGCGGTCCATACCCCGCGACAGGGTGCCCAGCCGCTCTTCGCGCAGGCTGACGAGCCCGACGACCTCCAGCACTTCGTCGGCACGCCGGGCCGGCAGGCCCGCCGCGGCGCAGAGCATGCGCAGGTGACCGCGGACCGTTCGCGAGGGGTGTCCCGGGACGTCGCCCAGAAGGACCCCGACCTCGTGCGACGGGTGGGCGATGCGGTGCAGGGGTCGCCCCTTGAAATAGGTGATGCCACGGCCCTGTTGGAGTTCGAGCATGAGTCTGAGCGTCGTGGTCTTGCCCGCGCCCGGCGTTCCGAGGAGCGCGGTGACACGGCCCGCGTGCGCTTCGAAGGAGACATCGTCGACGGCGGGCGGAAGGTCCTTGCGGGAGTCGCTGGTCAATCCGAAGGCCTGGATCACCCGCAGCAAGATAGCGCGTTATGTCCGTTTTTTCGGGTAGCGCGACGCGCGTTGATCTCCGCCCATACCCCATCTCGGTCCCTGGTTGGCCGTTCACGGGAAGGAATCGCAAGGAAGATCGGGCCCTGGCCGCCCCGGGCCGACCAGTCGCCGTACCAAGCCTCTCCCACGGGGCGCGGCGGTCAGACCTCCGGGCGCAGCATGGGCGGGTTGAGCAGGGTGGCGCCGCCGGCCCGGAAGAGCTGAGCCGGGCGACCTCCCTGGCGGGTGGTGGTGCCCCCGGTCGGCACCAGGAACCCGGGCGTGCCGGTCACCTTGCGGTGGAAGTTCCGCGGGTCGAGCGCCACGCCCCACACCGCCTCGTACACCCGGCGCAGCTCACCGACGGTGAACTCGGGCGGACAGAACGCGGTCGCCAGCGACGAGTACTCGATCTTGGACCGTGCGCGTTCCACCCCGTCCGCGAGGATCTGGGCGTGATCGAAGGCGAGCGGGGCCACCGGCTCGCCGTCCCGGCCGTACCCGCCCTGCTGCAGCAGTTCCTCGACGGGCGCCCAGCGCGCGTTGCTGGCGTCGCCGCCCGCCCGGGGTGCCGGAAGGTCGGGGGCGAGGGCCAGGTGGGCGACGCTGACGACGCGCATGCGGGGATCACGCTTGGGATCACCGTAGGTCGCGAGCTGCTCCAGGTGGGCGCCGTTGTCCTGGGCGGGAACGGACGGGTCGTGGGCGCGCAGCCCGGTCTCCTCGGCCAGTTCGCGCGCCGCGGCCTGCGACAGGTCCTCGTCGGCCCGTACGAAGCCGCCGGGGAGCGCCCACCGCCCCTGGAAGGGGGGCTCCCCCCTGCGCACCGCCAGCGCGCACAGGGCATGGCGGCGCACGGTCAGCACGACCAGGTCCACGGTGACGGCGAAAGGCGGAAAGGCTGACGGGTCGTAGGGCATGCCGCGATCATAGTCGTCTGCCTGACGATAAACACTCCCTCCGTCAAGGACGTCCATGACCGATCCGTTTCGATCGGTCACGGTTCTCACGGCTCTCAAAACGTTCTCGCCTCCCGTCGGCCTGTGCCGCCTCGTCCGAGGTCACGTTCCCAACCGCGGTCCGTGGCGGCCTCCTCGACCAGGGTCGGTCCGAGCCGGCCGACCCGTACGGAGAAGGGGGCGCCGGCGACCCGCAGCCCCATGAGGCCGATCTCTCCGAGCGGCGCGGAGCTCAGGGAGCGGAGCGCAGGGAGCGGAGCGCAGGGAGCGGAGCGTGACCTTCCGGGCCGGGGCGTCGGGGCAGACGCCCACGAGCGCGGTCGGCAGCAGCACCCCGGCCGCCGCCGACGTGGCCGAGGGGCGGCAGGCCGCCGGGGGACGGGGGGCGCCGCCGCCGGTGCGCTGCTCCCCCGCGTGCGTCTCCGGCAGCCGGTGACCGAACGCCTCGGCCGCCGCCAGGATGCCCAGCAGCAGTGAGGCCGCCTCCTTCTCGCAGCCCTCGGCGGCCAGGCCGGCGACAGCGACGGCCGTCTCCTGGACGCGGATCACACAGGTACGTGCCCCCACGGCTGTCCGTAGCCAGGTCAGACACTGTCCGGCCGCCGGCAGCAGTTCCTCCGTCTCGCGGTCGGGAATTCCCCAGCGGCGAGGGGCCGACCGACCCGGCGCGCGCCGGGCACGGGGCACGCTCGCCTGGGCGAGTCGGCGATCCGTCCCCGGCTCGGGGCTGCCGCTCACGGGGTGCCGTCGGGGGCGTCACCTCGGGCGATCGGGCTCGGGGGGCTGTCGGCACCTCGACGCGGTGCGCCGTTCCTGGCCGCGGTACCTCGGCGTCGGGTGCGGTCCCCGGCCGCGGCGCCTCGGAATGGGGCGGCGTCCCCGGCCGTGGTGCCTCGGAATGGGGCGGCGTCCCCGGCCGTGATGCCCCGGCGCGGGCGGCCTGCCGACTGCGAGGAGTCCAGGTGCAAGGTGTCGCTCCGGGACGTCGCGGGGTGCGTCCTGGCCACCCGGCGCGTCCCGCTCGGGCGCCTCCCGTCCCCGCCCTGGCGCATGTCCTCCCGGCCAGAGCGCGACGGGTCCGGTCGGCCTGCCCTGGTCCGACGCCTGCGTCGGGACGGCGCGACCTCCGACGCCGGGGGTCGGCAGGTACCGCTGGTGGCCCGCCCGTCCGGGGGTGTCCGCGTGTCCGTGTCGCCCTCGGCAGCCGGTCCGGCTTCCCGGGCGGCGGTCTCCGCCGCGCCGTGGGGCGCGGCCCCGTGCGTCTCCCGGGCGTCGGTCGGGCTCGCCTCGCGAGGCGCCGCCCCGTTCGTCTCCTCGCCGACGGCACCGACGGCCCCTTCCGCCTCAGGGACTCCCCTCGCCTCAGGGATTTCGCTTCCCCCCACCTTCGGTCGCGCCCGTCCGTCACGCTCCGCGCGCAGGCAGCGGCGCACCGATTCCGGGTCCAGCCCCTCGTTGCAGGCCTGGTGCAGAAGGCGGGCGAAGAGGTAGTCGGAGTCCGCGCCCAGTGCCATGGCCAGCGCCTCCCTCGCCTCGAGGTCGTCACCGGTGGACCAGGCGACCCAGCCCGCGAGTGTCAGCGGCACGGCCGCGTGCTCGCCGTAGGGGCCGACGCAGCGGCGGGCCAGGGCTCGCCAGAGCCGAAGTGCCGGACCGGCCTCGTCGCCCTCCATCCACTCGGCCGCGCGGTCCCGCGTCTCGCGGTCCTGCAGGCCGAGGATCAGCGCCGCGGCTTCCTGGTGCGTGAGCAGATCGTCGTCCCGCAGGTCCGCCGGCGTGCTGCCGGGGACGAAGGGCGCCTCGGCGAACCGCCGCACGACGCGTTCGGCCAGTTCCAGCGTCTGCTCGGCCACCGCAGCGCGGCTCCCCTCGTCGAGGATCCGGGGCACCAGGTCCATGCCGGCGGTGTCGAGGGCGATCTCCTGGTCCAGCGCCGCGGCCGTCTCCCAGGGCAGCAGTCTGGCCCGCATCTCCCGCAGGCTTCCCCGCACCTGGATTCCGGCGTAGGCCGCCGCGGCGGCCAGTACGGAGGTACCGGGCAGTCCCATTGGCAGCCCCTCGTCGGGGCAGCATCCCTCGGAGGGGCAGCAGTACGACCAGAAGCGGCCGTCGGAGATGCACAGCGCCTCGATCACGGGGACGTCGAGGCGGCCGCATTCCGTGCGCAGCTTCTGGGCGAGCGGCTCCAGCCGCCGCATGACCTGTCGTCCCGACTCACCCGCGGCCGGCTCCTGGCAGAGGAAGGCGACCATCTGCTCGGGCTTGGCACCGCGGCGCTCGCTGCCCGCGATCAGGCCTTGGGCCAGCTGCCGGGCGGCGGACGGCCAGTCGTCCATGCCCGGTGGAATGCCGAGCCTGGCCCGGCCGCCGAACCGGCCGCGTCCGTCCCGGTCGTGCAGCGCGACCAGGACGATGCTGTCCTCCGGGCGGTACCCGAGCAGATAGGGCAGAGCGTCGGCGAGCTCGGCCGGGGTGCGGAGGGTGACCTGATGTTCCGGGCCCTCCTGACCTGACTCCGGGCCGGCGAAAGTGTCGTAGGCGATGTCGCCGCCGCCGGGCTCGGGGTCCCCTTGCGCGTCCCCTCCGTGCCTGTGGTCGCCGGACACGCCCTCGCCGGACAGGCCCTTGCCGTACTCACCCGCGCCGTATGCGCCCGTGCCGAAGTCTCCGCTTTCGGGGGATCCAGTCGTTTCGCTGTGATTCGTCATGCGCCGACGATCTCGCGGAACGTCGAATCCCGCTTTGGCCTGTGGATAAGTCCGATCAGGGACACATCAACCGCACCCGGCGCGGACCGCCACCGTCCCGATTGTCAGTGCCGTCCTGTTGTATGGAACGCATGGAGCACACGAACAACGCGGACCTCCGGGCGGCGGCCGACGCGGTTCTCGCCCGGCTCGTCGGCGACGGCACGGGCACGGCACGGCTGCGCGAGGACCAGTGGCGGGCGATCGAGGCGCTGGTCGCCGAGGGCCGCCGCGCCCTGGTCGTCCAGCGCACGGGCTGGGGCAAGTCCGCGGTCTACTTCGTGGCCACCTCCCTGCTGCGCGGGCGGGGCGCCGGCCCCACGGTGATCGTCTCCCCGCTGCTGGCGCTGATGCGCAACCAGGTGGAGGCGGCGGCCCGCGCCGGCATCCACGCCCGCACCATCAACTCGGCGAACACCGAGGAGTGGGACACCGTTCAGAGCGAGATCGCCGCGGGCGAGGTCGACGTGCTCCTGGTCAGCCCGGAGCGGCTGAACAACCCCGACTTCCGCGACCAGGTCCTGCCCAAGCTCGCGGCCGCGACCGGGCTGCTGGTCGTGGACGAGGCCCACTGCATCTCCGACTGGGGCCACGACTTCCGCCCGGACTACCGGCGGCTGCGCACGATGCTCACCGAGCTCCCGCCGGGAGTGCCCGTCCTCGCGACCACGGCCACGGCCAACGCGCGCGTGACCGCCGACGTGGCCGAGCAGCTGGGGACCGGCGGCGCGTCTGACGCGCTGGTGCTGCGCGGCCCGCTCGACCGGGAGAGCCTCAGTCTGAACGTGTTGCGGCTGCCCGACGCCGCGCACCGGATGGCCTGGCTCGCCGACCACCTCGACGAGCTGCCCGGGTCCGGGATCGTCTACACGCTCACCGTGGCGGCCGCCGAGGAGGTCACCGCCTTCCTGCGCGGCCGCGGCCACACCGTCGCCTCCTACACGGGAAAGACGGAGAACGCCGACCGGCAGCAGGCCGAGGACGATCTGCTGAACAACAAGGTCAAGGCCCTGGTCGCCACCTCGGCGCTCGGCATGGGATTCGACAAGCCCGACCTGGGATTCGTCGTGCACCTGGGCTCGCCGTCCTCCCCGATCGCCTACTACCAGCAGGTGGGCCGCGCCGGCCGCGGTGTCGAGCACGCGGAGGTGCTCCTCCTCCCCGGGAAGGAGGACGAGGCGATCTGGGAGTACTTCGCGTCGCTGGCCTTCCCCTCCGAGGAGCTGGTGCGCCGGACGCTGGACGTGCTCGCCCGCGCGGCGGGCCCGCTGTCCCTGCCCGCGCTGGAACCGCTGGTCGAGCTCCGGCGCTCCCGCCTGGAGGCCATGCTCAAGGTCCTGGACGTCGACGGGGCGGTCAGGCGGGTCAAGGGCGGCTGGGTCGCCACCGGCCGGCCGTGGTCGTACGACGCGGAGCGGTACGACTGGGTCGCGAAGCAGCGCAAGGCCGAACAACAGGCGATGCGCGAGTACGCGGCGACGACGGGCTGCCGGATGGAGTTCCTCCAGCGCCAGCTCGACGACGACACCGCCAGACCGTGCGGGCGTTGCGACACCTGCGCGGGCGGCCGGTTCACGGCGGACACGTCGACCACGGCGGTGGAGGCCGCGCGCGTGGATCTCGGCCGGGCCGGCGTCGAGGTGGAGCCCCGCCGCATGTGGCCGACGGGCCTCCCGGCGATCGGCGTCGAGCTCAAGGGACGCATTCCGGCTGGTGAACAGGCGGGGCCGGGCAGGGCGTTGGGGCGCCTGTCGGACATCGGCTGGGGCAACCGGCTGCGCCCGATGCTCGCGTCGCACGCGCCCGACGGTCCTGTGCCGGAAGACGTGGCGCGGGCCGTGGTGGACGTGCTGGCCGACTGGGCGAAGGGGCCGGACGGCTGGACCGCGGGGACTGCGGACGGGGCACCGCGCCCGGTCGGCGTCGTCACACTCGCCTCGCGCACCCGGCCGCGGCTGATCCACTCCCTGGGCGAGCACATCGCCCGGATCGGAAGGCTGCCGCTGCTGGGCACCGTGGAGTACGCCGGGGAGGCGCACCGGGCGGCCCGGAGCAACAGCGCCCAGCGCCTCAAGGCTCTCGACGGGGCGCTGACGGTGCCGCCCGCCCTGGCCGCGGCCCTCGCCGGGAACCCCGGTCCGGTGCTCCTGGTCGACGACTACACCGAGACCGGCTGGACCCTCGCTGTCGCCGCCCGCCTGCTGAGAGGGTCCGGCGCCCAGGGTGTGCTGCCGTTGGTCCTGGCCGTGCAGGGCTGAAAAGGCTCCGTGCGGGGAGCTGCCCGCGTTCCCGCCGTCACGGAGCGTGCGCCCCTCTGGACCGCGCGGGGCTCCGTGGCGTAGGAACATGGGGGGTTCGAACGGCTCAGGCGTCGCGCGGGTGCACTCGGGGTAAGGATATAAGCCACGGCTCACCCGATAACGGTCGGTGGCCCCAATTGCTCGTTGCCGCATCCAAGTTCGGCAGGAAGAATTGAAGTCCGCTCCCCGCACGGCTCGGACGTGATCCGGTAGGGCTCTGCTGCGGTGTGCGCTCCCCCGAGTCCGACCCCGCCCGCAGTGTGGGCGCGTAGCCGAAGGGAGGAACGTGACCTTCGGATTCGCTCCGTCCTCGGCGGCCTCGCTGTCGACGTCCGCCGCCTCCGCCCATCGTGTGCTCGAACCCGCCGAGTGGGCCTCCGCGGGCATCCCTCTGCTGCGCAACCCCCGGGAAGTGGTCAGCGGACTGCATGCCCGGCACCACCCCGGACCGGCGACCGCGGTCGTCGCGGTCCTCGACCCGGACGAGCGCGTGCAGGCGAGCGCCTCCTTCGTGCGCCGCCCGGCCCCCGCCGACGGCTGGATGTTCCGCAACGCGCTGCTCTCCCAGTTGCGCCGGGTCATCCCGCACGACCTGCGGCGCCGCACTCCGGTGCGCACCGCCGTGCTGCTCTACTGCCGTGAGGGGGACGGGCGTTGGACGGAGGAGGACGGCGCCTGGATGTGGGGGCTGCGTGACGCCTGCACCCTGCACGGACTGCGCTGCGGGGCGTACATCACGCTGACCCGGGAGGGCTGGCAGGTGCTCGGCGAGGGCCGCGGCGGTCGCCGGCCGAACGCGCACTCGGCACCCGAACCGTTCGGCTCCCCCGCGTCACTGCCTCCGCTGCCGCGCACCGGAGGGGCTGCCTCCGAGGTCCTGCGGCGCGTGGCGGCCCGCTGACCGCGGGACCACCAGGGGCACCACGGACCCACCACGGGCACCAGGGACGTATCGAGGGCACCACGGCCCTGCGGTCACACGAATCCGGTTACGACCGCGACGGCTGCGGGGGCCTGCCCGCACCTACCGCCCACGGCCACCCCCGACCAGCCCCCCCGGCCGCCGCCCCCGACCGTCCGGCACGCGGCCGTCCGGCACGGTCGTCCGCGCACGCCGGAACGCCCGCTGTGCAGTGGCGCCGGAAGGGCGCCTCCACCATGTACGTCGGTCCGCGTCCGTAGGTCCGTCCGCGTGCCTGCGCCCGAACGCACCTGCCGCGTCCGAGGTCTGCCGGACAGGCGTACCCGGACGCACCAGGACGCACCTGGCGCACCGACGCCCCGCTCCCCGGCATGCCGGGAACGGGTCAGACGGTCAGGCGGCCAGATGGTCAGGCGGTCAGACGCTCGCGCCCAGCACCGAGTTGATCCGCTGCGGGTCTCCGCAGACGATCAGCAGGGCACCGGCCCGGGTGCGGGCCAGGGGCAGAGCCTCGGCGACAGCGGCAGTCGCACCGCCGTTGACGGCGACCACGACCACGGGACGGCCCGCGGCACGGGAGACCGCGGAGGCGTTCGCGTAGAAGACGTCGTCGCCCGCGTCGTGCTGGGCCCAGTAGGCGGCTTCGCCGAAGGACAGTTCGTGGGCGGCCCACGGGTGCGGCTCGCCGGTGGTGACCACCAGCACCTCACCGGGCGCGCGACCCGAGTCCAGAAGCAGGTCGACCGCTTCCTCGGCCGCGTCCAGCGCCCCCTCGGCCGAAGCCGGGATCAGCTGGATCTGCGGGCTCCCCGAGGGCACGGGGGCAGCCGGAGCCGAAGGCCCGGGCTTGGCGGCGATCACGTCCCGTGGCATGCGTTGCGCCGGCGGCGCCGGCCGCACAGGGCCGGGACGACCGGGACGCGACGGAGCCGCGGGGCGGGGGCCGGGTACGGGACGGGGGGTCGGCGCGGTGCGTCCGGTGGCCGGAGTGGCGCGGGGACCCTGGGCACTCTCGTGAATCTGAGGCTCCTCGGGAAGGAGAGGCATGGGCTGATGTTTATCAAACATTGGTACGGCCCGCGTGGGCGGGTGGCACATCGGGGCGGGTGGAACCGTCAGAAGTCGAAGCCGAGCTGACCCTCGATCTCCGGAGCGCCTCCGTCCGCCCAGGCGCGGACCTTCTTGAGGTGCCGCCACCGGGGCAGCGCATCAAGATACGCCCACGTGAGCCGGTGGTACGGGGTGGGGCCCCGCTCCTCCAGCGCGGCCCGGTGCACGGGCGACGGATACCCGGCGTTGGCCGCAAAACCGAAGTCTGCATGGTCGACACCCAGTTCGGCCATCATTTTGTCGCGGTGAACCTTGGCGATCACCGAAGCCGCCGCGACGGCCACGCACGACTGGTCGCCCTTGATGACCGTGCGGACGGTCCAGGGTGTGCCGAGGTAGTCGTGCTTGCCGTCGAGGATGACCGCCTCGGGTCGGACCGGCAGCGCCTCCAGGGCACGCACCGCCGCGAGCCGCAGCGCCGCCGTCATCCCCATGTCGTCGATCTCCTGTGCGGAGGCGTGACCGAGCGCGTATGCCGTCACCCAGCCCCGCAACTCCCCGGCGAGCGCGGTACGGCGCTTGACGGTGAGCAGCTTGGAGTCGGTGAGGCCCACGGGGGGCCGGCGCAGTCCGGTGACCGCCGCGCAGACGGTGACGGGACCGGCCCAGGCACCGCGCCCCACCTCGTCGACACCGGCAATGACCTTCGCTCCGGTCGTGGCCCGGAGGGAGCGCTCGACGGTGTGAGTGGGTGGTTCGTACGGCATGGCGCCCTTAGCGTACGCCGCCCGGATCCCGTCGCGACACCCTGGTCACCCCTGGTGGCTCCAGGGCCCTTCGGGCGCGCGCTCAGGGTCCGCCCGGCCGCAGCAGCGGAACCATCAGCTGGTCGATCATCTCCTCCAGATCCCGATCACTCCATTCGCTGGTGCACATTTTCGACCGGTACATCATCATGGCGGGCACGGCGTCGAAGACATAGCCGTTGGCCGCGTCCGCGCGCACGTCTCCGCGTCCTATTCCACGGACGACGACTTCGCGGAGCAGCTGGATCATCGGCTCCACGACACCTTCGAAGATCACGCCATGGAAGCGCTCCGCCTGACTCGGGTCGCATTCGTGAATCACGGCGCGAAGCGCGAAGCCGGGGCGGGAGTACATCGCGTCGCGGGCCTGACGGCAGAGCGCCAGCAGGTCCTCGCGCACACTTCCCAGATCCGGCGCCCCCTCGACGCGTGGCAGTCCGGCCTGCAGGGCGTCGGCGACGAGGTCCTCCTTGGAGGGCCAGCGGCGGTAGACGGCGGCCTTCCCGGTCTGGGCGCCGGCGGCCACGCCCTCCATGGTCAGCCCCTTCCAGCCGACCGTGCTGAGCTGCTCCAGCGCGGCGTCGAGGATGGCGCGTTCGAGCACGGCGCCGCGCCGGCGGGGGGTGGCCGTCTGGGCGGGGGAAGCCGCCCAGCGCGAGGTAACCATCTGTGATTCTCCAGCGAACAGGGGAGCGGATTGTGCGGGGTGAGGAGGCCCGTCGGCCGCGGCGGGGGACACGCCGCATGACGGAGCCATAAGTGAACGCTTGCGTTCACTAGCGGGGACTCACTACCGTTGACGCGACAGTGAACGCCATCGTTCACTAAAGCTGTTGTGGGGGACCCATAGTGACAACCTCTCAGTTGATCCGACACCAGAAGCCGGGTGCGGCCCGCCGGGACGGGCATCCCGGTATCGCGCTCACGGTCATCGCGGCCTGCCAACTCATGGTGGTACTCGACGCGACGATTGTGAACATCGCCCTCCCGCACATTCAAGACGCGCTCAAGTTCAGCACCACCGACCTCACCTGGGTCGTCAGCGCCTACACGCTCACGTTCGGCGGTCTGCTGCTCCTCGGCGCCCGGGCCGGCGACATCCTGGGCCGCCGCCGGGTGTTCATGACCGGCATCCTGCTCTTCACCTTCGCCTCGCTGCTCGGCGGACTGGCCCAGGAGCCCTGGCAGTTGCTGGCCGCGCGCGCCCTGCAGGGCATGGGCGGCGCGATCGCGTCGCCCACCTCGCTGGCCCTCATCACCACCACCTTCCCCGAGGGCCCGGAGCGGAACCGGGCCTTCGGGGTCTTCGCCGCCGTCTCCGCGGGGGGCGGCGCGATCGGTCTGCTCGCGGGCGGCATGCTCACCGAGTGGCTCGACTGGCGCTGGGTGCTCTTCGTCAACGTGCCGATCGGAGTGCTGATCGCGTTCCTCACCCCGATATACATCCACGAGTCCGAGCGGCATCCCGGGCGCTTCGACATCGCGGGCGCGCTGACCTCGACGGTCGGCATGGCCGCGCTCGTGTACGGCTTCATCCGCGCGTCGGAGGACGGCTGGCGGGACGGCCTGACGGTCGGGTCGTTCGCGACCGCGGCGGTCCTGCTGCTGGCCTTCGCGCTCACCGAGCGGCGTGCCAAGGAGCCGATCACTCCGCTGCGGATGTTCGCCGACCACAACCGCTCGGGCACGTATGTGATCATGCTGAGCCTGGCCGCGGCGATGTTCGGCATGTTCTTCTACATCGTGCTCTTCGTGCAGAACGTACTGGGGTACAGCCCGATCAAGGCGGGGCTGGCCTTCCTGCCGGTGACCGCGGCCATCGCGGTGGGCGCGGGTCTGTCGCAGCGGTTCCTCCCGAGGCTCGGGCCCAAGCCGTTCATGCTCACCGGCTCCACGCTCGTGGTGGCCGGACTGGCCTGGCAGACCCTCATCAGCCCGGACAGCTCCTACCTCGGCGGGGTCCTCGGGCCGATGCTGGTCTTCGGGTTCGGCATGGGCCTGAACTTCGTGACCGCGACGGTGACCGCGGTCTCGGGCGTGGCCCCGCACGAGGCGGGCGCCGCCTCCGGCCTGCTCAACGCCACGCAGCAGGTGGGTGGTTCGCTCGGACTGTCCATCCTGACCACGGTGTTCGGCTCGGCCAGCAAGGACGAGGCGAAGAAGCAGCTGCCGAAGTTCCTCGCCCACGGTTCGGCGGAGCAGAAGGCGGAGTTCGCCAGAACCCGTCAGCTGCCCGCCCCCTGGGGGCACGACGTGCTCGCCCACGGCATCGCCACGGCCTTCGTCCCGGCGGCGGCCATGGCCGTGCTCGCCCTGGTCACGGCCTGGCTGGTGATCCGGGTCCGCACGAGCGACCTGGAGGCCCTGTCCGGCTCGGCGGGCCCCGCCCTCGGCTGACCGCGCCGGCCGCCCGCGCGGGCGGCCGGGCGGAAACCTCACACGGCGGCCGGGATCCACTCCGGCAGTGTCTCCGTCCGTCCCAGCCACGGGCCGGGCGGAGCGCCGGCCTTCCCGGCTGCCAGCACCCCACCGACGATCGCACAGGTGGTGTCGACGTCCCCGCCGGCCTGCGCGGTCGTCCAGAAGGCCGCCTCGTAGTCGTCGAGAGCCCGCGCGGCCGACCAGAGGGCGAAGGGCACCGTGTCGTGGGCCGTCGTCCGCCGGCCGCAGCCGAGGACGGCGGCGACGGTGCCCGCGTCGGCGTAGTCGAGCATGTCGCGCGCGCGTCGCAGGCCCGCGCCCACGGCGCTTCTGGCCGGGACCAGGGTGATGACCCCGTCGAGCAGGGCCTCGGCCGTCGGCGGGCCGCCCGGGGCGGCGACCAGCGCGGCGGCCGCGGCGACGGCCATGGCGCCCACCACGGCCTCGCGGTGCTGGTGCGTGGGGTAGGCCGAGATCTCCGCCTGGTGGGTGGCCTGCTCCGGGTCGTCCGCGTACCAGGCGCCCAGCGGGGCTATGCGCATCGCCGCGCCGTTGCCCCAGGACCCCTGGCCGTTGAAGAGCGCGGCGGCGAGCTCGCGCCAGTCGCCGCCCTCCCTGACCAGGCGCAGCAGGCGGTTGACCGCGGGCCCGTAGCCCCGGTCGAAGTCGTGGTGGGTCGCGAAGGACAGCGCGAGCGCGTCCTGGTCGATGCGCTGGTGTGAGGTCAGGACGGCGACCACGGAGCAGGCCATCTCCGTGTCGTCGGTCCACTGCCACGGGCCGGATGGCAGCTCGCGGCGCTTGAGCAGCGGGTAGTTCACCGGCACGAAGAACTGGGAGCCGAGGGCGTCCCCCACCGCGAGTCCGCGCAGGCTTGCGAGGGCGCGCTCCAGGCGCCCTTCGGGAGAGAGGTCAGGGGTCATCGTTTTGTCACTCTATCCGGTGATCCCGTACGGTTCCGGGTTCCGCCATCGGTCGAACGGCCGGTCAAGGGTGTATTTGCCGTCGTCCCCCAGAACGAGCATCCGCATCTCGGCGTTCCCGGGGTTCGACAGCGACTCGAATTCGGCGACCGTCCAGTGGAACCAGCGCATGCAGAACAGCCGCATGGCCAGCCCGTGGGTGACCAGGAGCACGTTGGGCGGATGGTCCGGGGCCTCGAAGCTGCGGAAGAGGCTCTCCAGGAAACCGCCGACCCGGTCGTACACGTCGGCGCCGGACTCGCCCTGGGCGAAGCGGTAGAAGAAGTGGCCGTAGGCGTCCCGGTAGGCCTTCTGGAGGCGTACGTCGTCGCGGTCCTGCCAGTTCCCCCAGTCCTGCTCGCGCAGCCGGGGCTCCTCGCGCACCCGGATGAGCTCGGGGTCGAGATGGAAGGCGCGGAGAGTCTCGTGGGTGCGGCGGTAGGGCGAGACGTAGACGCTGACCTGCTCGCGCCCGAACACCTCGCGCAGCTTCTTGCCGGTCTCCTCGGCCTGCCGCCAGCCGCGCTCGGTCAGCGCCAGCGCGTGGTCGGGTTCACGCTCGTAGACGGAGTCATCGACATTGCCCGTCGACTCGCCGTGCCGGACAAGAACGATGCGCCGTGGTCGTGCCATGCCAGAACACTAGATCGGGTGACGTCCGATCGAGGACTCGAAAGGGCGCCGTACGGCGTAGGTCACACAGATCGTGCACCGTGCACCACACAGAGCACACGATCACCGCCTCCCGGTGATCGGCGGGATCACACCGTCCAGCCTGGCTCCAGCTCCACGATGTCTCCCGTCAGGGCCGCTACGTCGGCCTCCGTCTGGGCGCGCAGGGCGAGCCGCTCCACCCGTTCGGTGCGGTACTTGCCGTGTTCGGCGGAGGACTGCCACATCGACAGCACCAGGAACTCGTTCCCCGGGGCCTCGCCGAACAGGCCGCGGACCATGCCGGGCGACCCCGCCATCGCGGGGTTCCAGACCTTCTCCTGCATCAGCGTGAAGTGCTCGGCGCGCTCCTCGTGGATGCGGCAGAGGGCCACCCGCAGCAGGTCGGCGTCGGCGAAGCGCGGCTCGAAGCCGGTCTTCACGTCGAACCGGTAGTCGAACAGCCTGACCTGCGCGTCCTTGAACGTGCCGGCCTGCGCCGCCGCCAGCCGGTCATGGGAGCGGGCCATGAAGGAGTCGTAGAAGGCACGGCTCTCCCAGAAGGCGAAGACGTGCGCCACCTGCGGCCGCAGCCGGCTCCAGCCACCGCCCTGCCCCCGGAATCCCGGCTCTCCCGGAAGCCCCGCCCATTTCCGCTGCCCCCGCTCGAAGCCGCGGCGGTCCACCACGGTGCAGCGAATCCACTTGACCAGCACCGCGCCATCGTAAGGCCAGGGAGCGTGGCGCCGGTCACGCTCGTGGGGACAGCACCCGCGCAAGCGCCCCCGCGCGCGTGGCACGATGGACAACGAGCCCCCGATGCCGCGCAGTTGGGGCACGGGGAGGCACGGCGACCGGAGAAGGGGGAGGCTGGTGAGCGGGCTCAGCAAGGGGATTCGCAAGGTCGAGGTGTCACTGAGGTGGGATCCGAGTCCGGCGGGGCAGCCGCCGACGGACCTGGACATCGTCGCCGCGACCTATACCGCGGACGATCCTCACGGCACCCCGGCGTACGTGGTGCACTTCGACAGCCGCTCCCCGGACGGCACGATCTACCTCAACCGGGACAGCAGGGACGGCAAGGGGTTCGGCTGGGACGAGATCATGACGCTGGAACTCGACCGCCTCGCCGACCGGTACGCGCGCGTGGTGGTCGGCGTCGTCATCCAGCAGGGTGAGGAGCACCGGACCTTCGCCGACGTGCTCGGCCCGGGGCTGCGCATCCGCGAGGGCTACACGGTCCTCGCCGAGGACGGCTTCGGCGGGATACCCGGGGCGACGGCGGCGGCGGTCGCGGAGTTCGTGCGCGAGGAGTCCGGGAGCTGGGACTTCCGTCCCGGCACGCACGGCTTCGAGGACGATCCGGCGACGTTCACCCGGCGTATGGGCCGGGTGCACCTGTCGTAGTCCGGCGGGAGACGGGTAAGGGGCGTCGGCCGTGGCCGACGCCCCTTACCTCACTTCACGGTGTCACGGCACCGCGCCGCCGTCCGGATCAGCTGCAGCCGCTCGTGGAGCCGCAGCCCTCGCAGATGTAGCAGGAGCCGGCCCGCTGCATCTTCGTACCGCAGGAGAAGCACAGCGGGGCGTCGGCCTGGATGCCCAGCTGCATCTCCACCAGCTCGGCGCTGGTGTGAGCCTGCTTCGGAGCGGGCTTGGCCGCCTCGACCTCGGCCTTCGGCGCGACGGCCTTCAGCTCCTGGGCGCGCGGCGCCGACTGGGCCAGGCCCTCGACGTCGACCTCCTCGTCGATCGGCTCGTAGGAGCCGGTCTCCAGGTGACGCTGGCGCTCCTCGGCGGAGTGGATGCCGAGCGCGGAGCGCGTCTCGAAGGGCAGGAAGTCCAGCGCCAGGCGGCGGAAGATGTAGTCGACGATCGACTGCGCCATCCGCACGTCCGGGTCGTCCGTCATACCGGCGGGCTCGAAGCGCATGTTGGTGAACTTCGAGACGTACGTCTCCAGCGGCACGCCGTACTGCAGGCCCACCGAGACGGCGATGGAGAAGGCGTCCATCATGCCCGCGAGGGTCGAGCCCTGCTTGGACATCTTCAGGAAGACCTCGCCGAGACCGTCGTCCGGGTAGGAGTTGGCGGTCATGTAGCCCTCGGCGCCGCCGACGGTGAAGGAGGTGGTGATGCCGGGACGCCCCTTCGGCAGACGCTTGCGGACCGGGCGGTACTCGACGACCTTCTCGACCGCCTCGCGGATCGCCGCCTCGGTCCTGGCGGTCACCTCGACCTTCTCCTCCTCCTTCTTCTTGGCGGAGAGAGGCTGGCCGACCTTGCAGTTGTCGCGGTAGATCGCGAGCGCCTTGACGCCGAGCTTCCAGGCCTCGAAGTAGATCTCCTCGACCTCCTCGACGGTCGCCGACTCCGGCATGTTGACCGTCTTGGAGATGGCGCCGGAGATCCACGGCTGGATCGCGGCCATCATGCGGACGTGGCCCATCGGGGAGATGGCACGCTCGCCCATGGCGCAGTCGAACACCTCGTAGTGCTCGTGCCTGAGGCCGGGGGCGTCGATCACGTTGCCGTGCTCGGCGATGTGGGCGACGACCGCCTCGATCTGCTCCTCCTGGTAGCCCAGGCGGCGCAGGGCCTGCGGGACGGTGCCGTTGACGATCTGCATCGAGCCGCCGCCGACCAGCTTCTTGAACTTCACCAGCGCGAGGTCCGGCTCGACACCGGTGGTGTCGCAGGACATCGCGAGACCGATGGTGCCGGTGGGCGCGAGGACGGACGCCTGGGAGTTACGGAAACCGTTCTTCTCGCCGAGGCGCAGCACGTCCTGCCAGGCTTCGGTGGCCGCGGCCCACACCGGGGTGTCCAGGTCGTCCATGCGGACGGCCGTGGCGTTGGCGTCGGAGTGCTGCTTCATGACGCGCAGGTGCGGCTGCGCGTTGCGGGCGTAACCGTCGTACGGGCCGACGACCGCGGCCAGGTCGGCGGAGCGCTTGTACGCGGTGCCGGTCATCAGGGAGGTGATGGCGCCGGCGAGGGCGCGGCCGCCGTCGGAGTCGTAGGCGTGGCCGGTCGCCATCAGCAGGGCGCCGAGGTTGGCGTAGCCGATGCCGAGCTGGCGGAAGGCGCGGGTGTTCTCGCCGATCTTCTGGGTCGGGAAGTCCGCGAAGCAGATGGAGATGTCCATCGCGGTGATGACCAGCTCGACGACCTTCGAGAAGCGCTCGACGTCGAAGGACTGCTTGCCCTTGCCGTCGTCCTTCAGGAACTTCATCAGGTTCAGCGAGGCGAGGTTGCAGGACGTGTTGTCCAGGTGCATGTACTCGCTGCAGGGGTTCGAGCCGTTGATCCGGCCGGACTCCGGGCAGGTGTGCCAGTGGTTGATGGTGTCGTCGTACTGGATGCCCGGGTCGGCGCAGGCCCAGGCGGCGTCGGCCATCTTGCGGAACAGGGACTTGGCGTCGACCTCCTCGATGACCTCGCCGGTCATCCGCGCGCGCAGGCCGAACTTGCCGCCCTTCTCGACCGCCTTCATGAACTCGTCGTTCACACGGACCGAGTTGTTGGCGTTCTGGTACTGGACGGACGTGATGTCGTCGCCGCCCAGGTCCATGTCGAAGCCCGCGTCGCGCAGCGCGCGGATCTTCTCCTCCTCCTTCACCTTGGTCTCGATGAAGTCCTCCACGTCGGGGTGGTCGACGTCGAGGATGACCATCTTGGCTGCGCGGCGGGTGGCACCGCCGGACTTGATGGTGCCGGCGGAGGCGTCGGCGCCGCGCATGAAGGAGACCGGACCGGAGGCGTTGCCGCCGGAGGAGAGCAGCTCCTTGGAGGAGCGGATGCGGGAGAGGTTCAGGCCGGCGCCGGAACCGCCCTTGAAGATCATGCCCTCTTCCTTGTACCAGTCGAGGATCGACTCCATGGAGTCGTCGACGGACAGGATGAAGCAGGCGGAGACCTGCTGGGGCTGCGGGGTGCCGACGTTGAACCAGACGGGGCTGTTGAAGCTGAAGATCTGGTGCAGGAGGGCGTAGGCCAGCTCGTGCTCGAAGATCTCGGCGTCGGCGGGCGAGGCGAAGTACTTGTTGTCCTCGCCGGCCTTCCGGTACGTCTTCACGATGCGGTCGATCAGCTGCCTCAGGCTGACCTCGCGCTGCGGGGTGCCGACGGCACCGCGGAAGTACTTGCTGGTGACGATGTTGACCGCGTTCACCGACCAGAAGTCGGGGAACTCGACGCCACGCTGCTCGAAGTTGACCGAGCCGTCGCGCCAGTTGGTCATGACGACGTCACGGCGCTCCCAGGCCACCTCGTCGTACGGGTGTACGCCGGGGGTGGTGTGGATGCGCTCGATGTGCAGTCCCTTGGTGCCCTTGCCGCCCTTGGCGCGGGAACCTCGTGCCGGACCGCTCGCCGTCTCTGTCATGCCGCCTCCCTCTACGGGCGAAAACGCCCTGAAGTGCCCCGATGTTCCGGAGACACGGTGTTCTGTCTGGTGCTGCGGGCACCCCTGTCGCTGCCGCCCGCAACCGGTCTTCGTCGCCGCCGTCCGGCCGGCCCCGGACACGTGGTCCGGGCCGGCGCGCCGATCAGTCGGCGGCACGCGCGGGCACGGGGACCTCAGCCGTCCCACCGCGCCCGCGGTCGTCTTCCTGGCTCCCCGCGACGGCGTCGTCGCCGTCCACGTCCTCCGCGGCGGGGTGTCGCGCCCCTTCCCTGAGTTCCGCGATCGCGGCCTCGAAGTCCTCGAGCGAGTCGAAAGCCCGGTAGACGGAGGCGAACCGCAGAAAGGCGACGAGGTCGAGTTCCTGCAAGGGGCCGAGTATGGCCAGGCCCACGTCGTGGGCGGCGACCTCGGCGCTTCCGCTGGCCCGCACCGCCTCCTCGACCCGCTGGCCGAGCAGGGCGAGCGCGTCCTCGGTGACAGGCCGTCCCTGGCATGCCTTGCGCACGCCGTTGATGACCTTGGTACGGCTGAAGGGCTCGGTGACTCCGGACCGCTTGACCACCATGAGCGAGCACGTCTCCACGGTCGTGAACCGACGGGAGCAGTCAGGGCACTGGCGGCGCCTGCGGATCGACGTGCCGTCGTCGGTCGTACGACTGTCGACCACACGGCTGTCGGGGTGCCTGCAGAAGGGGCAGTGCATGGACTCCAACCCTCCTCACAGCAGACTCAATAGCCTCGCCGAGCCCCAGGAGCCCCGCGAAGCAGCCCCAAGCATAGGCGATGATCGAGGGACCGAAGACCCGGGGGACCACAACTTGTGGGCTGCTGTAGCCATCCAACCACTAGATGTGGGGATTGGCTCTTACATCGAAGCCACGCACGCGTGTCGCCCTCCGCCGCGCGCGCCCCCGCAGGCGACAGTTGCCCCCATCGCCGCGGGAAACACGCGGAGGCGCGCACGTACCCGCGGCGCGGTTACGGAGATACCGTGGGCGCCGCACGGAGGGCGCGTGGGACTCCCGGGCAAGATGGGAGTCGGCGGCCGGCCTGCGGGGCGCCGGATGGCAGACTGGGCAGGCACCCACGAGGTCGCCACCCCGGCGGAGAAGAGTACAACAATGGGCCTTTTTGTCCGCCAGGATCCGCGTCAGCTATACACCCCGAACCATGATCAATTCCGCTGATTCGCGGTTTTTCACTCGAACGTGTGTTTGGCGCAACCTTTCGAAAGCATCTACCGTTGTGCAGCAGGGAGACCATCGAGAGGGGCCGACGTGACCACCACCGCAGACAGTGCCACCATCACTGCCCAGGACCGCTCCCAGGGCCGACTCGAGCCGGTGCATGCGATGAACGAAGCCGTGAATCCGGAGGGGCACAAGCGCTCCCTGCCGGGCCGACCGCCAGGCATCCGGGCGGACAGCTCCGGACTCACCGACCGGCAGCGCCGGGTGATCGAGGTCATCAGGGACTCCGTGCAGCGGCGCGGCTACCCGCCGTCCATGCGGGAGATCGGCCAGGCCGTCGGCCTGTCCAGCACCTCCTCGGTCGCGCACCAGCTGATGGCACTCGAGCGCAAGGGCTTCCTGCGCCGCGACCCGCACCGCCCGCGCGCCTACGAGGTCCGCGGCTCCGACCAGGCCGCGACGTTGCAGTCCACGGACACGGTGGGCAAGCCCGCCGCCTCCTACGTCCCGCTGGTGGGCCGGATCGCGGCCGGCGGCCCGATCCTCGCCGAGGAGTCCGTCGAGGACGTCTTCCCGCTCCCCCGGCAGCTCGTGGGTGACGGTGAGCTGTTCGTCCTGAAGGTCGTCGGCGACTCGATGATCGAGGCCGCGATCTGCGACGGCGACTGGGTCACGGTCCGACGCCAGCAGGTCGCCGAGAACGGTGACATCGTGGCCGCCATGATCGACGGCGAGGCCACCGTCAAGCGCTTCAAGCGCGAGGACGGCCACGTGTGGCTGCTCCCCCACAACGCGGCGTACGAGCCGATCCCCGGCGACGACGCGACGATCCTCGGCAAGGTGGTGGCCGTTCTGCGGCGCGTCTGACGCTCGGCCGAGCGAGCCGGCCGCAGGGACACGCGCCTCACGCACCCTGACGGCGGGCCGCGCCGAGCGGTCGGGCGGCGGATCACGCGAATCCGCTTCCAGACCGGGCCCCGGAACCCCTGCGCCGGTTCCGGGGCCCTGTGCTGTGCCGGGCCCGCGTCACCGTGCGCTGCGCCGGACCTGCGTCGCCTTGCGCCGGCCGGGGCGGGCCTTCTCGAGCTGTGCCGGGCCATCTTCGCCCGTGCCGGGCCAGGCTCTCGATCTGTGCCGCGGGGACTCACCGCACCGTCACTGGGCCTCCGCCTGCTGCGCCACCGCGTCGATCGCGGCCAGCGACCTGCGTACCTGGTTGCGGTCGGTGGTGTACCAGAAGTCCGGCAGTGACGCCTTGAGGTAGCTGCCGTAGCGGGCGGTGGCCAGTCGCGGGTCCAGGACGGCGACGACACCGCGGTCCCCGGACGCCCGGACGAGACGCCCGGCGCCCTGGGCCATCAGAAGCGCCGCATGCGTGGCGGCGACCGCCATGAAGCCGTTGCCCCCGGCGTCCTCGACCGCCTTCTGGCGGGCGCTCATCAGCGGGTCGTCCGGGCGCGGGAACGGGATCTTGTCCATGACGACCAGCTGGCAGCTGGGGCCGGGCACATCGACGCCCTGCCACAGGGACAGCGTGCCGAAGAGACACGTCCTGGGGTCCGCCGCGAAGTTCTTGATCAGCTCGCCCAGCGTCTCCTCGCCCTGGAGGAGGATCGGGAACTCCGGGATACGGGCGCGCAGGTCCTCCGCGGCGAGCTGGGCGGCCCGCATCGAGGAGAACAGCCCGAGCGTCCGGCCGCCGGCCGACTGGATCAGCTCGGTGAGCTCGTCGAGCATGTCCCCCCGGTCGCCGTCCCGCGCGGGGCGTGCCAGGTGCTTGGCCACGTAGAGGATGCCCTGCTTGCGGTAGTCGAAGGGCGAGCCGACGTCCACGCCCTTCCACTGCGGTACGTCGTCCCCTTCCGTGCCCTCGGGGGCGAGGCCCAGGGACGCGCCGACGCCGTTGAAGTCGCCGCCGAGCTTGAGGGTGGCGGAGGTCAGGACGACGGAGCGGTCCGCGAAGAGCTTCTCGCGCAGCAGGCCCGACACCGACATGGGGGCGACCCGCAGGGAGGCGCCGAAGCGGTCGTGCCGCTCGTACCAGACGACGTCCCACTCGGAGCCGTTGGTGATGCGCTCCGCCACGTCGTGCACGCTCTCGACCGAGGCCAGGGCCTGCTTGCGCACCGCGTCCTCGTCCTGGACGGACTTGTCGCGGGTCGCGCCGATGGCGGAGATGACGTTGCGGGAGGCGTCCCGCAGCGCCAGCAGCGCGTATCCGAGGTCCTCCGGGATCTCCTCCAGGCGGCCGGGCAGCGCGAGCTCCATCAGCCGCTCGAAGCCCTCGGCCGCGGTCTGCAACTGGTCGGCGGCCTTCTCGTTGACCAGTTTCGCGGCGCGGCGCACCGCGCGGTTGACCTGGCCGGGGGTGAGCTCGCCGGTGGCGACGCCGGTCACCCGGGAGACCAGTTCGTGCGCCTCGTCGACGATCAGCACCTCGTGCTGCGGGAGGACCGGCGCGCCATCGATGGCGTCGATGGCGAGCAGCGCGTGGTTGGTGACGACGACCTCGGCCAGCTTGGCGCGCTCGCGGGCCATCTCGGCGAAGCACTCGGCTCCGTAGGCGCACTTGGAGGCGCCCAGGCACTCACGGGACGAGACCGACACCTGCGCCCAGGCCCGGTCGGAGACGCCGGGCGTGAGGTCGTCGCGGTCGCCGCTCTCGGTCTCGTCCGCCCAGTCGCGCAGCCGCAGCAGGTCCTGGCCCAGCCTGCTGGTGGGGGCCGCCGCCTCGAACTGGTCGAAGAGGCCCTCCTCCTCGTCCTGCGGCACGCCCTCGTGCAGGCGGTGCAGGCACAGGTAGTTCGACCGGCCCTTGAGCATCGCGAACTCCGGGCGGCGGCGCAGCAGGGGATGCAGGGAATCGACGGTGCGCGGCAGGTCCCGCTCCACGAGCTGACGCTGCAGGGCGAGGGTGGCGGTCGCCACGACCACCCGCTCCCCGTGAGCGAGCGCGGGCACGAGATAGCCCAGGGACTTTCCGGTGCCGGTGCCGGCTTGGACCAGCAGGTGTGAGCCGTCGTCGATCGCGTCGGCGACGGCTTGGGCCATGGTCACCTGGCCGGGGCGCTCCGTGCCGCCGACGGCGGAGACGGCGGCGTGCAGGAGTTCGGGGAGGGAGGGCTTCGTCATAGCGCGACCACCCTACGGCTCGGGACTGACAAAGGTGCGATCAAGCGGGGACCCGGGACTCCGCCCCGGGGACGACCGGGACCGGAAACCGGATCCGTACGCGTGGCACGGCGAACGGAGGCACACGGGGACCTCATGTCACGGCCGGTCGCGCAGTGATCGGTCGCGGATCATGAGGGCGGCCCGCTTGGCGGGCAGTTCGATCTCGGCCGAGAACCGGAAGCCGGCGCTCAGGAAGGCGGCCACGGACGGTGCGTTGTGCAGATCGGGTTCCGCCACGACGCGCGCGCAGGCCGGCCGCCGGTCGAGCACCAGGTCGGCAACGGCTCTGAGCAGGACACGGCCGAGCCCTCGTCCGCGGTCGGCGGTTCCGCCGATGAGGAGGTGGACGCCCGTGTCGTGCGGGCGGGCGGGAAAGTGGCGGGCGAGCGGATCGAGGTCCGCCCGGTAGATCTCCCAGTAGCTCATCGTGGTCCCCTCCAGGAGGCCGAGGCAGGGCACGCTGCGTCCGTCGCCGTCGAGCTGGGCACGCAGATGGGCCTCGGTCACGCTCGGAGTGCCGGCCAGGTGCCAGAACTTGGCCACGGCGGGGTCGTTCATCCAGCCACTGATGAGCGGGAGGTCGCGCTCGAGGCGGACGGGGACCAGCTGGAAGGCGCCGGCCCGGGTCGCGGTGGGGCCCCAGCCGCCGACGCCGTCGAGGAGGTCGTCCACGGCCGGGGCGGGGACGTCGGTCCGCTTCGTCTCGGTGAAGAGGGTGAGGAAGTCGTCCGGCAGACGCAGATCGAGTGTGTCCTCGCCGTCGGGGTCCACGCGGCACGGCTCCGTCGGGTGGCCGGTGGTGGCGGGGCCGAGGGCGGTTTTGGCGGCGGGGCCCGCGGCGGTTCCGAGGGCGGTCCCGGTGCCGGAGGCCTGGCCGGCGTCGGTACCGGCGTCGGCGTCGGCGTCGGTGGGAGGCATGGCGCGTTCCTCTCGGGAGACGGGGTGGGGCGTGCCCCGCGGAGACAGGAAAGGGGGAGGCGGGGGCGGTCAGGGGTGCAGCGGGTTGGCGATGGTGACGTAGACGGACTGGGTGTCGACCGGGCCGACGAGTTCGTCCAGGCCGTGCAGCCGGGTCAGGAGGTTGGCCTTGCAGCGCAGGACCGGTGAGTCGAGCAGCCGGCCGGGGAGGGTGGAGCGTGTGCGGGCGGGACCGGAGGCGAGGGCGCCGAGGAAGCGGCGGAAGGCGGCCAGCAGCAGTCGTTCGTCGGCGAGGCGCTGGGAGCCGAGGGCGCCGATGAGGCCGAACACGTTGTTCAGGGCGAGGTAGTAGGTGAAGCGTTCGTCGGTGACCTCGTCCGCCACGAACGTGTCGCTCGGTTCGCCGATGCCGGGCAGCCGGGCGTCGAGTTCGGCGCGTCGGGACTCACGGAAGTAGTAGCCCTGGTTGTCGCGGTAGCGGCCGCCCGCGGGCCAGCCGTCGGCGTCCAGCAGGAGCAGCGTGTTCTGCTGGTGGGCCTCCAGGGCGATACCGGCCTCGCCGTCCAGCCACAGGACGGGGCGTACGACCTGTTCGAGATAGCGCAGGAACCACTCGGCGGCGACGGCTCCCCTGGGACGGCCGGTGCGGAGGGCCAGGCGGGTGACGACGTCGTCCAGCCGGGAGCGCAGGGTCGGGGCGGCGGACCCCGCGCGGGAGTGGGAGCCGGAATCGGCGCCGGGCCAGGGGCGGGGTGCGACGAGGCCGGCGATGCAGGAGACGTCGTCCGACGGGCCGAACGGGTTGTGCCGGATCACCACGTCCAGTCCGGGTACGGGGGCACCCTCCTCGGTGTCCACGGCCAGCCAGGCCGGATCGCGGACGATGTCGAAGCCCGGGTGGGCCGCTCGCCACTGCCGGGAAAGACCGGTGCGCAGCAGCCGGTGGACCTCGACGCCGCGGTACAGCTCCTTGCGGAGGTTCTCGCGCCGGGAGTTGGTGATGCGCAGGCCCAGCGACAGCTTGAGCATGGCCGGGGAACCGGTGCGGTGCACGGTGCGTACGGAGGACGTGGGGTGCCAGGAGGGGCCGTGGGGGCCGAGGTCGCGCAGCAGCCCCGCCTCGAACAGGGCCGCCGCGTCGGCGCGATGACGGACCTCGCGCAGTTGCCACGGGTGGAGGGGCAGGGCCGCGTGGCCGTCGGGCAGCGGCAGGTCCGCCCCGGCGAGCCGGGTCGTGAGCCCGGCCGCGGGGACGGAGCGGCCGCGTTCGGTCCAGGCGGAGTCGGCGGCGAGCACGGCTGGGGCGACAGCCAGCCAGTGCAGCGGGAAGGAGCCGCGCGACTCAGGTGAGTACCGGCGGGCCTCGGCTTCCGACAGGCCCTCGCGGCTTTTCGGGGTGGGGTGCAGCGGGTGCCCGAACAGCAGGGCCTGTTCGGCGGAGAGGAAGCGGTCGGGGCCGTCGGCGGGGCGTTCCCGGCGGTCGGCCAGGAAGAGCGCGGTACGACGGACGGAGTCCGCGACCCGCGCGACGAGATCGACGGCGTCGGCGGAGCCCGCGGGCGCCGATGCCGTCGGTGCCGCGTTCCGGGGCCGTGACGGACTGGGCGGCGCCGGTTCCGGGAACGCCGGTGCGGGAGGCCGCGTGCGCGTTTCCCGGGCGATCAGGGCCGCGACGGTGGGCGCGTCGACGGGCGGGGCGTCCTCGGGGGCGCCGGCGAGGTACGGCAGGCCGAAGCGGTGCCAGCCGGTCGGGGACCAGTGGCGCACCGGCACGCACAGGGCCGTGGCGCTGGCCGGGAGAGGAATGCGGAGGGTGCCGTCGCCGGGGGCGGCGGTGCCGGTCTCCCGGACCCAGCAGCGCAGCAGGCTCTCCACGGCGGCGGCCTGGGCGGCGGTGTGCGCGTCTGGGTGGTCCAGGAGGTCGGCGGTCGCGCCATTCGCCTGCTGACCGGTGTCCGACTGGTGTCCGGCGTCCGGCTGCTGCCGGGTGTCCGGCTGCTGCCCGGCGTCCACCCTTCCCCACTGGTGCGGGACCGTTCCGGTCTCGGAGGCGGAGTCGGTCTCGGACTTGGTCTCGGAGTCGGTCGCGGTCTCGAACTCGGACGCGGTCACGGTCTCGAACTCGGGCTCGGACGCGGACTCGGACTCGGACTCGGACGCGGACTCGGTCACGGTCGCGTCATGGGTCCGGGAGCGGCCGTCGGTTTCGGGGGTGGCGTTCAAGGCGGTTCCTCTGAGGTCGTTCGGGTCGTCGCGGGTTCGGGGCGGTGGCGGAGGGGGCGCGGCTCTGCGCCGACAGGGCGCACCGGCCGTGGCGCTCCCGGCCGGGTCTTTTCCGGTCAGGGTGCTCCCGGCCGGGTCTTCTCCGGTCGTGGCGCTCCCGGCCGGGTCGGCTGGGCGAGGTCGGTCCCAGCCGGTCACTCTGGCCGGGGACACTCCCGGCCGGACCTTCTGCGGCCGGGGTGCTCCCGGCCGGGTCGGCGGCGGGCTCGGTCCCGGCCAGGTCGGCGTCTGCCCCACCGCCCGCGCCGACCGGCCGACCCGCACCCCGCACCCCGCACCCCGCACGACCACCGCGCCCCAGCCGGAGCACCCGCGCCCCGGCGCTACCCCGCCCCCTCCACGGACCCGGCCGGGCGTGGCATCCGCTCGTGCGGCCGCCCGTTCGACGGTCCCGGCCGCTCGTGCGACGGTCCCGGCCGGCCGGTGCGCTCGTCGTGGCCGCGGGCGACCGCCGCGACCGCGTCGGACAGCCGGTCGAGCACCGCCGCCGCCTGCTCGTCGCTGATCGTCAGAGGCGGAAGGAGCCGTACGACACTCGCGTGCCGGCCGCCGAGTTCGACGATCAGGCCCCGCCGCAGGCACTCCCGCTGTACGGCGGCGGCGAGTTCGGGCGCCGCGGGGCGCGGCCCCTGAGCGCCGGCCGAAGCCCCGGCCTCCCCCTGCGGATCCACCAGTTCCAGCCCGATCATCAGTCCCCGCCCGCGCACTTCACCGACGCACGGGAACTCCGCTGCGAGTCGCTCCAGTTGGGCCAGCATCAGGGAGCCCAGGGTCGCCGAGCGTTCGGCGAGCGCGTTCGCACGGACGTAGGCGAGCGTGGCGGTACCGGCGGCCATGGCTAGCTGGTTGCCGCGGAAGGTGCCCGCGTGGGCGCCGGGCGCCCAGACGTCGAGGTCGTCGCGGTAGACCACGACGGCCAGGGGCAGACTGCCGCCGATGGCCTTGGACAGCACCATCACATCCGGTGTCACGCCGCTGTGTTCCACCGCCCAGAAGGCGCCGGTGCGCCCGACACCGGTCTGGATCTCGTCGGCGATGAGCGGGATCGACCGGTCCGCGGTGAGCTGCCTCATCCGCCGCAGCCAGGCGTCCGGCGCGGGGATCACCCCGCCCTCCCCCTGCACCGGTTCGAGGATCATCCCGGCCGGCAGCGGGACTCCGGACTTGGGATCGTCCAGGACGGACTCGGTCCAGCGGGCGGCGAGTTCGGCGCCGCGGGGGCCGCCGACACCGAAGGGGCAGCGGTAGTCCTGCGGGTAGGGCAGGTGGGCGACCTGCACGTCGGCGGCGTGTCCGGAGGCGGCGAGGGATCCCGCGGTCATCCCGTGGTAGGCGCCGGCGAAGGCGACCATCGTGGTGCGGCCGGTGGCGGCACGCACCAGCTTGAACGCGGCTTCCACCGCGTCCGTGCCGGCCGGCCCGCAGAACTGCACGCGCGCGCGGTCGGCGAGACCCGGCGGCAGGGTGTGGAACAGCTCGGTGATGAAGGCGTCCTTGACCGGTGTGGCGAGGTCGAGGGCGTGCAGCGGCGCGCCCGAGTCGAGGACCGCGCGGACGGCCTCCAGGACGACCGGATGGTTGTGCCCGAGGGCGAGGGTTCCCGCGCCGGAGAGGCAGTCGAGGTAGCGCCGGCCCTCGGCGTCCTCGATGGTCAGTCCGCGCGCCCGGACCGGGACGATCGGCAGGGCGCGCGCATAGGTGCGCGCGGCGGACTCACGCGCCGACTGACGCCGCAGGATCCCTTCGTGCGCGGCGCGCGCCCCCGTGGGCGCGCACTCCCCGGGCGCTGACTCGGTCACGGTCACGGCTCTCTGTCCTCCCGATGTCCCCAGGCGCTCTCGCGCTGACCAGGCGGCTTTCCGCCCTCGCCACAGGCGGACCCGGACTTGGGCAGCGGGCCCCCCACCCGCTACAACAGCGGAACGCCCGCACGGTTACGGGTGGTTCGGAGATCCACCCGTGGAGACGGAAAGAGCCGGGCAGCCGGAGCGCCGGCCGGACCGCCCCCGTAGCGAAACCGTTGCCGTTCCGTCGGTGGTCCCCCACCGCGAGCACATAGTGTGTGGTGCCGTTCCAGCTCGCCGTGAGCACGTCCCGAGAGCCGTCCACCGCATCCGGTGGAGTGCCGCGGCCGCACCAACGAGTTCGACCACATCAGGGGGAGTCACCACCATGCGACCCATACGGCCGTCCCGCACCGCCCGCCGAGGAGGAGGTGCCCGTCGTACAAGTCCCCCCGTGGTGACCGCCGTTGCCCTGGCCTCGGTGCTGGCGCTCACGGCCACCGGCTGCGACTCGGGCAAGGACACGGCGGAGGGCCGGGCCGCGACCGCCTCCGCGACCGCCGGTGACCCCGGCGCCACCGGCGACGGCAAGGTCAGGATCCCGGACGACATCAGGCGGAAGCTGAAGGAACACGGGATCGACGTCGACCAGTGGAAGAAGGGCGCCTGGAAGAACTGGAACCGGGACGACTGGCTGCGCGAGGCGAACGACTTCGTCAACCCGATCATCAAGGGCCTGTGGAACCCGGACCGGATGCGCCGGGCCGAGGACCCCGACAAGCCGGTCGACGACAACGACCTCTCCGGTGACCAGGGGGTCACCGATCCGACGCCCGCCCCGGTCAAGGCCCAGGCGATACGGCCGACTTATCACGCCAACGCGGCGACGGCGGGCAAGGTGTTCTTCGACTCCCCCGAGGGCACGATGGTCTGCTCGGCGACGGTCGTGCGGGACCCGGCCCACCCGGGCAGGTCCAACATGGTGTGGACGGCGGGTCACTGCGTGCACGCCGGCAAGAAGGGCGGCTGGTACCGCAACATCGCCTTCGTGCCGTCGTACAACGACGCGGGCCGCACCGAGGGCCAGTTGGAGAGCGCCACCCGGGACCAGGTCGCCCCCTTGGGCGTGTGGTGGGGCGACTGGGCGCAGACCTCGGAGCAGTGGATCGAGCAGGGCGGTTCGACCGGCGGGCAGGGCGCCTCGTACGACTTCGCGGTCATCCATGTCACGCCGGAGAAGGGCGGCGACGGCAAGTCGCTGGAGGAGACGGTCGGCGGCGCGCTGCCGGTGAACTTCAACGCCCCGGCCGTGCCGAAGGTGGACAGCATCACCGCGACCGGCTACCCGGCGGCGCCGCCGTACGACGGCCAGCGGCTGTACCAGTGCCAGGACAGGCCGGGACGGCTGTCGCTGAACACGCCGGACCCGACGATGTACCGCATCGGCTGCACCATGACCGGTGGTTCCTCCGGCGGCGGCTGGGTCGAGACGGGACCGGACGGCAAGCCCGCTCTGGTCTCCAACACCTCGATCGGCCCGGTGACGGCCGGCTGGCTGGCGGGACCGCGTCTGGGCACGGTGGCCAGGGGCGTCTACGACTCGGTCAGCAGGAAGTTCGCCGGCCGGTAGGACTTCCGACGTCCACGGCGGTGGAGGTCCGGTCGCACGGGAACCTTCACCGCCCTCTCGCAGTTCTCTCCCAACTCCACGGGCATAGTGGGGTGTCACTTCGGACGGCTCGCCCGCGCCATCGCGGGAGCCGTCCCCACACGCTTCAACGGGGGTCGACGCACCATGCGTTCCATACGTACGCGTTCCATACGTACGCCTTCGGTGTCCCGCCGCGACCGGCGGCGCACCGTCCTCGTGGCCGGCGGTCTCGTCGCGGCCCTGGCGCTCACCGCCACCGCCTGCGGGGGCTCCGACGGCAAGGACGAGGGCGCCGGACCCGCCGCCACCGCCTCGCGGGCGGCCGGCGACGGCGACGACGGCAAGGTCCACGTCCCGGCCGACATCGCGAACAAGCTCAAGGAGCACGGGATCGATGTCGACCAGTGGAAGAACGGCGGCTGGAAGAACTGGGACCGGGACAAGTGGCTCAGTGAGGCCAAGGACTTCGTCAACCCGATGATCAAGGGGCTGTGGAAGCCGGAGCGGATGAAGTCCGCGCAGGAGGCCAACAAGACGGTCACCCAGGACGCCGCCGCCGAGGGCGTCAGCGACCCGGAGCCCCGGCCGGTCCAGGCGCAGGCCGAGAAGACCCCGTACCACGAGAACGCCGCTCCGGTCGGCAAGGTCTTCTTCGACTCGCCCGAGGGCTCGATGGTCTGCTCCGGCACCGTCGTCAAGGACGTCAACCACCCGGGCAGGTCCAACCTGGTGTGGACGGCGGGCCACTGCGTGCACGCCGGCCGGGGCGGCGGCTGGTACCGCAACATCGCCTTCGTCCCGGCCTACAACGACCTGGGCAGGCCCGCCTCCGAACTGAGCAGCGCGGACTCCACCGAGGTCGCTCCGTACGGCGCCTGGTGGGCGGACTGGGCCTCGACCTCCGACCAGTGGATCCAGGGCGGCTCGGAGACGGGCGGCGCGGGCGCGGCGTACGACTACGCCGTGCTGCACGTGAAGCCGGAGTCCGGCGCGAAGTCCCTGGAGGAGACGGTGGGCGCGGCCCTGGACGTGGACTTCTCCGCCCCGTCGGCCGCCGAGGCCGCCAAGATGGGCGCCTGGGGCTACCCGGCCGCGCCGCCCTACAACGGCCTGAAGATGTTCCGGTGCGTCGACCGTCCGGGCCGGCTGTCGCTCAGCCCCGCCCTGCCCACGATGTACCGCATCGGCTGCACCATGACCGGCGGCTCGTCCGGCGGCGGCTGGTTCCGGGTGGTCGACGGCAGGACCGAGCTCGTCTCCAACACCTCGATCGGCCCGTCCGACCACACCTGGCTGGCCGGACCGCAGCTCGGCCGGGGCGCCGAGGCGCTCTACCAGAACATGAGCCGGACGTACGGCGACCGCTGACGACGGCACGGCGAAGGCCCGCCTCCCGCGATGCGGGGGCGGGCCTTCGCGCTGCCGGTCGGGCTGCCGGTCAGAGCGCGGGGGTGGGCACGTACGGTGCCAGGTCCGCCGCGAGCTCCTCGTGCACCCGGGCCTTGAGCAGGGTGCCCTCCGCGGTGTGCTCCTCGGAGATCACCTCGCCCTCGGTGTGGGCACGGGCGACCAGCTTGCCGTGGGTGTACGGCACGAGCGCCTCGATCTCGACGGACGGCCGCGGCAGCTCGTCGTCGATGAGCGTGAGCAGCTGGGAGATGCCCCGGCCGGTGCGGGCCGAGACGGCGATGGAGTGCTTCTCCACCCGCAGGAGCCGCTGGAGCACCAGCGGATCGGCCGCGTCCGCCTTGTTGACCACCACGATCTCGGGCACGTCGGTGGCGCCGACGTCCCGGATCACCTCGCGCACGGCGGCGAGCTGCTCCTCCGGGTTCGGGTGCGAGCCGTCCACCACGTGCAGGATCAGGTCGGAGTCGCCGACCTCCTCCATGGTGGAGCGGAACGCCTCGACCAGGTGGTGCGGCAGGTGCCGGACGAAGCCGACGGTGTCCGCCAGCGTGTACAGCCGGCCGCTCGGGGTCTCGGCCCGGCGCACGGTCGGGTCCAGGGTCGCGAACAGCGCGTTCTCCACCAGGACGCCCGCGCCGGTGAGGCGGTTGAGCAGGGAGGACTTGCCGGCGTTGGTGTAGCCGGCGATGGCGACGGACGGCACCTTGTTGCGGCGCCGCTCCTGGCGCTTGATCTCGCGGCCGGTCTTCATGTCCGCGATCTCCCGGCGCATCTTCGCCATCTTCTCGCGGATCCGGCGCCGGTCCGTCTCGATCTTGGTCTCACCGGGGCCTCGGGTGGCGAGGCCGCCGCTGCCACCGCCCATCTGCCGGGACAGCGACTGACCCCAGCCGCGCAGCCTCGGCAGCATGTACTGCATCTGGGCCAGCGCGACCTGCGCCTTGCCCTCCCGGGACTTGGCGTGCTGGGCGAAGATGTCGAGGATCAGGGCCGTGCGGTCGATGACCTTGACCTTGGCGACGTCCTCCAGCTGGATCAGCTGGCCGGGGCTCAGCTCACCGTCGCAGATGACGGTGTCGGCGCCCGTCTCGAGGACGATGTCGCGCAGCTCGAGGGCCTTGCCGGAGCCGATGTAGGTCGCCGCGTCCGGCTTGTCGCGGCGCTGGATCACGCCGTCGAGCACGACCGCGCCTGCGGTCTCAGCGAGAGCGGCGAGCTCGGCCAGCGAGTTCTCCGCGTCCTGCACGGTCCCCGAGGTCCAGACGCCGACGAGCACGACCCGCTCCAGGCGGAGCTGGCGGTACTCGACCTCGGTGACGTCCTCGAGCTCGGTGGAGAGACCCACGACTCGGCGCAGGGCCGCGCGGTCGGAGCGGTCGAACTGGTCGCCGTCCCGCGCTCCGTCGACCTCGTGGCTCCAGGCGACGTCCTCTTCCATCAGGGCATCGGCCCGAAGACCTTCGGGGTGGGACTGCGCGAGGCGCTTGGTGGCCTGGGAAGAGGAAGAAGAGGAGGTCATTGGGTCCTTACGTCGTTGGGAATCCGTAGTGCGGCGACGGAGCCGCGGCGGAACCTCAGGGGCCTCGACAGCCGCTCCGTCACTGCTCACAACGCTCGGGTACCCCGGGAGATTCCCGTGCCCCGTGCCGTGCCGACCCGAAGATGGTCGCACGGCACGGATCGTCCCGCCACGGTGTTATTGCTTCGCCTCCCGGAGCTACTTCTTGACCTTCGCCGGCCGGGACGGGCCGGGCTTCCAGTCCGGGTGGCCCGGCATCGGCGGCGTCTTCGCGCCGTACAGCCAGGCCTGGAAGAAGCCGCTCAGGTCGCGTCCGGAGATCTGTTCGGCGAGGTGTTCGAAGTCGGCCGTGGTCGCGGTGCCGTCCCGGTGCGTGCGTACCCAGTCGCGCTCCAGGTGCTCGAAGGCGGGCTTGCCGATCTCCTGGCGCAGCGCGTAGAGGACGAGCGCGGCACCGTCGTAGACGTTCGGGCGGAAGATGCTGATCTTCTGGCCCGGCTTGGGCGCCTTGGGCAGCGCGGGTGGGCCGCCGGACGCCCGCCAGCCGTCGGAGGCGCCGTAGGCGGCCCTCATGCGGACCGCCATGGGCTTGTCCGCCTTCTCCTCCGCGTACAGGGCCTCGTACCAGGTCGCGTGTCCCTCGTTGAGCCACAGGTCGGACCAGGTGCGCGGGGTGACGCTGTCGCCGAACCACTGGTGGGAGAGCTCGTGCACCATGACCGACTCGACGTACCACTTGGGGAAGGCGGGCTGGGTGAAGATGCCCTTCTCGAAGAGGGAGAGGGTCTGCGTCTCCAGCTCGAAGCCGGTGGCGGCGGAGGCCATGAGCACGCCGTAGGTCTCGAAGGGGTACCGCCCGACCTTGCCCTCCAGCCAGGCGATCTGGCCGGGGGTCTTGGCGAGCCAGGGTTCCAGCGCGGCGCGGTCGGCGGTGGGGACGACGTCCCGCACGGGCAGGCCGTGCGGACCGGTGCGGTGCAGCACCGTGGAGCGGCCGATGGAGACCTGCGCCAGTTCGGTGGCCATGGGGTGGCGGGTGCGGTACGTCCAGGTGGTCCCGCCGGGGGTCCGGCCGGCGCGGCCGGGCACGACGCCGGTGACGGGCAGTCCGTTGGCGACGGCGGTGTAGCCGTCGGGCGCGGTGACCCGGATGGTGAACATCGCCTTGTCGGAGGGGTGGTCGTTGCACGGGAACACCAGGTGGGCGGCGTCGGCCTGGTTGGCCATGGCGAGGCCGTCCTCGGTGCGCACCCAGCCGCCGTCCCGTCCCTTCTCGGGCACGGGGTCGCTGGTGTGGTGCACGGTGATCCGCATCAAGCTGCCCCGGGGCAGCGGCACGGCCGGGGTGACCACCAGGTCCTCACCGGCCGAGGCGAACGTCGCGGGCAGCCCGTCGACCTGCACCGAGTCGACGGTGCCGTGCGCGAAGTCGAGGTTCACGCGCTCGAGCGTGGAGGTGACCCGCGCGTCGATCGTGGTGACCGCGCGCAGCGGCTCGCTGTTGCGGCCGGGATAGGTGAAGGAGAGGTCGTACGACGTCACGTCGTACCCGGGGTTTCCGAGGGTCGGGAAGAGCCGGTCGCCGACGCCCAGCGGCGCGGGCGGGGCGCTCGCGGCGAGGAGGCCGAGGGAGGTGGCGCTCGCGAGCAGTGCCGCCGTCAGAGGGCGGCGGCGGGCCGCGGTGCGCGGGCCGGTTGGCCGGATGTCGTGGGGGTGGACGTCGGCGCCTGGATCGGAGGCGCCGGGGCCGGAGGGGCGGACCTGATTGCGGAAGGTGATCGCCATGCACCACGGCTACCAGCGCGCACGGGCGGGGCGGCGGCGGCGCGCGCCCGGCCCACCCGAACGGGGTTTTCCCGGCGGTCGGGTCCGCTCAGGCGTTCGGCGGCTGGGGCTGGGTGCGGCTCACGTCGTACACGCCCGGGACGTTGCGCATGGCCCGCATGAGGGCGGGGAGTCCGGCCGCGTCGGGGAGTTGGAGGGTGTACGTGTGGCGGACGCGCTGCTGGGCCGGCGGGGCCACGGTCGCCGAGACGATCGCGACGCCTTCGAGGGCGATGGCCTCCGTGAGGTCGGCGAGCAGATGCGGGCGGCCGAACGATTCAGCGAGCAGCGTGACCCGGCACGCGGTGGTGTCGCCCCAGCGCACGGCGACCTCCGCGCGCCCCGCGTCCTTCATCCGCTCCACCGCGGAGCACTCCACGCGGTGCACCGTCACCACTCCCCCGCGTACGGAGAACCCGGTCACCTCGTCGGGCGGCACCGGAGTGCAGCAGCCGGCGAGCCGCGCGGTCGCCCGCGGCCGGTCCACGACCACGACGCTCGCCCGGCCGGGGCGGCGGGCCGGGCCGCTCGCGGAGGTGCCGTCGGCGGGCGGTGCGGCCTGCGCCGTCTGTGCGGACTGTGCGGCCCGTGACGCGTGTGACCCGCGTGCGGTCCGTGGGGCTTGTGCGGCGTGAGCGGCGTGAGCGGCGTGAGCCGTCTGCGCTGTTTGTGCGTCGCTCGTTGTCGGGAGGGAACTCGCGGAGTCGCCTTCCCCGGCCTCCGCGCCGTCCCACCCTCCCGGACCTGCGCCCTCTCTCGCGCCGGCGGAAGCCTTCACGCCCGCCGGGCCGTCCGGCGCGAGGGCGCCCGAGGCGGGTGGTCTCTCCGCCTCTCCGGCTGCCGGACCGGAAGAGACGGCGTCGGCGTCGGCGTCGGAGTTCTCCCCGGTCCCGTCGCCGGCCGGTGCCGGATGGGCCGTCAGCCACCGCTGGATCGCGATGCGCGCTGCCGGGGTGCGCGCGTGGTCCAGCCACTCCCTGGAGGGCTCCGAGGCGGGGTCCTGGCCCATGAGGAGCTGCACGGTGTCGCCGTCCCGCAGGACGGTGCTCAGCGTCGCCAGGCGGCCGTTGACCCGGGCGCCGATGCACGCGTGCGCGTCCTCGCCGTACTGCGCGTAGGCGGCGTCCACGCAACTGGCCCCCTCGGGCAGGCCCAGCCTGCCGCCGTCGGGCCGGAAGACGGTGATCTCGCGGTCCTGGGCGAGATCCTCGCGCAGGGTGGACCAGAAGGTGTCGGGGTCGGGCGCGGCCCGCTGCCAGTCGAGGAGGCGGGAGAGCCAGCCGGGCCGGGTGGGGTCGACGCGCTCGCCGTCGGCCGGGGCGTCGAGGGCCGTGGCGTCGGCGGCGGAGGGGTCGGCGACCGGGGCGTAGGGGTTGCCCAGCGCGACGACGCCGGCCTCGGCGACCTTGTGCATCTGGTGGGTACGGATGAGGACTTCGACGACCTGGTCGTCCGCCGGGAGCCCGGCGGGCCCGTCCGGGCGCGCCTTCGGGAGGGCCACGGCGGTGTGCAGCGACTGGTACAGGTTGAACTTCGGGACGGCGATGAAGTCCTTGAACTCCGAGACGACCGGCGTCATGCAGGTGTGCAGTTCGCCGAGGACCGCGTAGCAGTCGGCGTCCTCGTTGACCAGGACCAGCAGGCGGCCGAAGTCGCAGTCGCGCAGCCGGCCGCGTTTGCGGGCCACCCGGTGCACGGAGACGAAGTGCCTTGGCCGGATCAGGACTTCGGCCTGGATGTCGGCCTCGCGCAGGACGGTCCGGACCCTCTCGGCGGTCACGGCGAGCGAGTCGTCCGGGCGGGCCGCGTTGTGCGCGATCAACTCGCGGGTGTGCTCGTACTCTTCGGGGCGCAGAATCGCGAAGACGAGGTCTTCCAGTTCGGTCTTGAGCGCCTGCACGCCGAGCCGTTCGGCGAGCGGGATGAGGACGTCCCGGGTGACCTTGGCGATGCGGGCCTGCTTCTCCGGGCGCATGACGCCCAGGGTGCGCATGTTGTGCAGCCGGTCGGCGAGTTTGATCGACATCACGCGGACGTCGTTGCCGGTGGCGACGAGCATCTTGCGGAACGTCTCCGGCTCGGCCGCGGCGCCGTAGTCGACCTTCTCCAGTTTGGTGACGCCGTCGACGAGATAGCGCACCTCCGCGCCGAACTGCTCGCCGACCTGATCCAGGGTCACGTCCGTGTCCTCGACCGTGTCGTGGAGCAGGGAAGCCGTCAACGTCGTGGTCTCGGCGCCCAGTTCGGCGAGGATCAGGGTCACGGCGAGGGGGTGCGTGATGTACGGCTCGCCGCTCTTGCGCATCTGGCCGCGGTGCGAGGACTCGGCCAGGACGTAGGCGCGGCGCAGCGGTTCGAGGTCGGCGTCGGGGAAGTGGGCGCGATGGGCCTCGGCCACGTGGCCGATGGCGTCGGGCAGCCGGTCGCGGGAGGCGGTGCCGAGCAGGGCCGCCCGGCCGAGGCGGCGCAGGTCGATCCGGGGGCGCGCCCTCCTGCGGGGCGCCGCGGGAGCGACTGGGCCCGGCGTCGCAGGATTCGTGGCATCCGCACTCATGGGCACCTCCGGCTGCGTGGACCGGCGGACGGGGTGCCCCAGGGCGTACAACGGCTCAGGGGATGGCTTCGGATTCCCCCGTCCGGGCCGGTGCTTGATGCTACCGACCCCAGCACGCGCAACCGGCCGTCTCTCGGCGAGCGTGAAACGGATCACCCATTCGAGCGATAGTTGCGAGGTTTACGATTTCCGGTCACCTGATGGGCGGTCAGCCGTGGATTCACTTCCGGGGCCGGCCCGCGAGCAGGTGAGAGGCCGTGACGACAGGCGGCCCGGGCTGCGATGCCTCGCCGGCCGCGGTGTCAGCGAACCGCGTTTTCCAGCCACTCGGCGTCGATCTCGCCCTCGGCGACGATCACCGCCGGGCCGGTCATCTCGATCTCGCCGTCCGGCCGTTCGGTGATCACCAGGGTGCCGCCGGGCAGGTCGACCGTGTACGTCACCGGGCTGCCGGTGACCGCGGGGTCGGCGCCTTCCCGCCGGGCGGCCGCCACCGCGACGGCACAGGCGCCCGTGCCGCACGAGCGGGTCTCGCCGGAGCCGCGCTCGTGCACGCGCATCGCCACGTGGCGGGGGCCGCGGTCGACCACGAACTCGACGTTCACCCCGTCCGGATAGGCGGAGGCCGGACTGAACGGGGGCGCGGAGTACAGGGTGCCGGCGTCCGAGAGGTCGTCCACGAAGGCGACCGCGTGCGGATTGCCCATGTTCACGTTCCGCGCGGGCCAGCCGCGCTCGCCGACGCTCACCGTGACGTCGCCCTCGGGGAGCCGTGCCCGGCCCATGCCGACGGTGACGTCACCGTCCTTGGCGAGGTGCACCGTCTTCACTCCCCCGCGCGTGGCGATCGCGAGATCGCCCTCCGTCACGTGCCCGGCGTGCTGGAGGTAGCGCGCGAAGACCCGAACGCCGTTGCCGCACATCTCCGCGACCGAGCCGTCGCCGTTGCGGTAGTCCATGAACCACTCCGCCTCGGCGGCCATCGCCCTGGCCTCCGGGTGGGCGGCCGACCGTACGACGTGCAGCACGCCGTCCCCGCCGATGCCCGCGCGGCGGTCGCACAGGGCGGCGACGGCGGCCGGGGAGAGGTCGACGGTGTTCTCCGGGTCGGGGACGATCACGAAGTCGTTCTCCGTACCGTGCCCCTTGAGGAAGGCGATCCGCGTGCTCATGCCTCGATCGTACGTGGTCGGTACGTCGATGGGGCCGCTGAATGATCACGGTCGGCAGCGCGTGAGCACGACCTGCCCGTCAGGGGCTGCCGGGCTTCGGTTGCCCGGCTCGGCACAGGCACAGGCACAGGCATGGGCATGGGCATGGGCATGGGCATGGGCTGCCGGACGTGCCTAGCGCAGCCGGGCCACTCTCAGCACGGCGAGGAACACGACCACGGCGACCAGGAGGGCGTACATGCCGACGACGCGCCAGTCGGGGCGCCGGCCGGAACCCCGCTGCGGGAACCCCGGCCAGGTGTGGCCGACCCGGCGGGCGGCCATCATGCCCCAGCCGGCCGCGCAGGAGCAGATCAGCAGGCCCAGCATGGCGATCACGGCGCCGCTGTCGCCGAAGTCGAAGGCCAGCGGGAAGGCGAACATCAGGGAGCCGACCGCGGCCAGGCCGACGATGGGCGCGAGCTGCCAGATGCGCAGCCGCCGCTGCGGGCGCAGTTCGACCTCGACCTCGGGCCCGGCGAACATCTCCTCGGGCGCCGGACCGTCGTCGGTCACACCGCCCTGCGTCTCGTCGGGCCCGTCGGGGCTCAGCGAGCCCTCGTCCGGATCCGCGTCAACGCGTTCCATGATGATGTGCTCGGTGCCTTGTGCGGTGTCGCGAGGGCCGGCCTCCATCGCCACGCGCCCTCCCAACTCGGACTCCACTTGGTCGATCGAAGCTCGATGATGGCATGGCGCCGGAGGCCCGGATGACGGCCTGGGCGTCCCGATGCCATCACGTGATCAGGCTGTAACCGGTCGTTCGACCAATGCCAGGGCGCGGTGCGGAAGTTCTGTGACATCCGCCGCAGCTCCGCTCAGCCAGTGCACCCGCGGGTCCCGGCGGAACCAGGTGTCCTGGCGGCGCGCGAAGCGCTTGGTGGCGCGCACGGTCTCCGCGCGCGCGTCGTCGAGGGTGCACTCCCCGGCGAGCGCCGCGAGCACCTGCTGGTAGCCGAGCGCGCGTGAGGACGTGCGCCCCTCGCGCAGGCCCTGCTCCTCCAGCGCGCGCACCTCGTCCACAAGCCCCGCCTCCCACATCCGGTCGACCCGGCGGGCGATGCGCTCGTCCAGTTCGGGGCGCGCCACGTCGACGCCGATCTGCACGGTGTCGTAGACGGAGTCGTGGCCGGGCAGGCTGGCGGTGAAGGGGCGGCCGGTGATCTCGATCACCTCCAGCGCCCGGACGATGCGGCGGCCGTTGCTGGGCAGGATCACCCGCGCCGCCTCGGGGTCGGCGGCGGCGAGGCGGGCGTGCAGCGCACCGGAGCCGCGCAGCGCGAGCTCGTCCTCCAGCCGGGCGCGGACCTCGGGGTCGGTGCCGGGGAACTCCAGGTTGTCGACGGCCCCCCGGACGTAGAGGCCGGAACCGCCGACCAGGACCGGCCAGCGGCCCGCGGCGAGCAGCGCGTCGATCCGCTCCCGCGCGAGCCGCTGGTACTCGGCGACGGAGGCGGCGACCGTGACGTCCCAGATGTCGAGGAGGTGGTGCGGGACGCCCTGGCGCTCCTCGGGCGTCAGCTTCGCGGTACCGATGTCCATCCCTCGGTAGAGCTGCATGGAGTCGGCGTTGACGACCTCACCGCCGAGGTGCTGGGCCAGGAAGACGCCGAGATCGGACTTTCCGGCAGCGGTGGGGCCGACGACGGCGATGACACGGGGGGCGGAGGGTGCACTGCTCACCGCACCAGTCTCGCAAACGTCCTGGCGGCGCCTCGAACGAGTTACGTGACGGCGCGGGCCGGGGTTCGTTGCGCGTTGTGAGACATCCGTTGCCGGATTCAGGCGGCCGCGGTCCGCACCTTGCGGGACATCGCGGTGGGACGCGCCGGGCCGGTCGGGTTATCGCCCGCACGCAGGAGTGACCTAGGGAGTGGACATGGGCGTATTCGCGCGACTTTTCGGCAGGTCGAGGGCTGCGGAGGAGGTATCGGCCGCCGGGGAGCGAGCGGACCGGACGGACCTCGACCCGGCGCCGGCCGGCCCGGAGGCGGAGGGCGCCGGCGAGGGGGACGCGCCGGAGGCGGCGCGGACCGACGAGGGCACCGCGGCGGCTGCGGAGGCCGAGGAGGGCGTCGTGGCGGCGGCCGCGGCAGCCCCGGTGGCCGGGGACGGCGAGGCGGAGTCGGCCGCCGACGACCCGGAAAGCCCGGCCGGCGCGGGCGCCGATGCCGAAGGTGTGGAGCTTCCCCGGCAGCAGGCCTCTCCGGAGGCGGCCGGGCACGAGGTCGGCGAGGGCGCCCGCACCTGACACCCGGGGCACCGGACGCGGCGCCGTCACGACCAGGTGGCGACCAGGTATCCCACCCCGTACGGAGCGTCGTCGTACAGCAGGGCACCGGAGAGGCCCGCCTCCTCGGCGGCACCCGCGAGCACCTGCCAGGGGGCCCGGCCCGACGCCTTCAGCTCGTCGGCCAGTCCGGGGTCGAGCGCCTTGAGGGCCGCGACGTCCGCCTCCCCGAGGGCGCGCGCGACCTCCGCGTCGAAGGGCGCGGCCCGTTCGTCGAGGTAGCCCGGCGCCTTGATGGTGCGGCAGGCGCTGGCGTCGCCCATCACCAGCAGGGCGACCCGCTCGGACCGCGCGGCGATGTCCCGCCCGGTCTCGGCGCACCTCTCGGGCTCCAGCGTCTCCCCGACGCCGAGCGCCTCGATCGGCGCGTCGGACCAGCCGGTGCGCTCCAGGAGCCAGGCGGCGACGGCGAGCGAGGGCGGCAGCGCGCGCCCGGAGGTGGTGCCCGTGTCCCGGCCGAGCCGTACGCCGAGGTCCACGCCGAAGCCCCGGAACGAGCCCGGGGTGCCCTCGGGGTACGGGCCGCGCCCGGACCGCTCGGCCGGTCCCACGACCACGAGCCGGTCGGGCCGGGCGGCGGCGAGGACGCCGAGGGCGTCGGTGCACGCGGCCCGCGCGACGTCCAGCTCGTGCGCGGCTCCCGCGGCGACCGCGGGGACCAGAAGGGGCGGGCAGGGGCAGACTGCGGCGGCGACAAGCATGATCGGCAGGGTAACGCCGCTCGCCGCCGGTACGGCATTCCCGGGGTGGGGCGGCCGGAACCCGGTCGCCGCAGCCGGCGCTCGGCACCCGCCGACTGGTCTCGGTCTCAGCCGCAGTGGCCGGCCCCGTCCGAGCCTCAGCCGGAGCCGGCGGCCCTCAGCGGCGCCCGCCGGTCAGTCGCAGTCGTTGCAGCCGGTCACTCGCCGCCGCGGCGGCGGCCCGTCCGGCCTTCAGCCGGAGCCGGCGGCCCTCAGCCACGGCCGCCGGCCGGTCGCAGCCGTTGCCGTCAATCAGTCGCAGCCGCAGCCGCTGCCCGTGGCCGCTGGGAGCGGGGCCGGAACGCCGATCTTGGGCAGGCCGAGCATCACGCCGGCCGGCTCGGCCGCCTCGGCCGCGTTGCGCTTCTCCCAGGCGTCGCCCGCGCGGGTGCGGCGCACGCCGAGCACCGCGCCCTCGGCGAGCAGGTGGTGCGGAGCGGCGTAGGTGATCTCCACCGTGACCACGTCGCCGGGGCGGACCTCCTGCTCCGGCTTGGTGAAGTGGACCAGCCGGTTGTCGGGGGCGCGGCCGGAGAGGCGGTGCGTGGCGCCGTCCTTGCGGCCCTCGCCCTCGGCGACCATGAGCTCCAGCGTGCGGCCGACCTGCTTCTTGTTCTCCTCCCAGGAGATCTCCTCCTGGAGGGCGACGAGACGCTCGTAGCGCGCCTGGACGACCTCCTTGGGGATCTGGTTCTCCATCTCGGCGGCCGGGGTGCCGGGCCGCTTGGAGTACTGGAAGGTGAACGCCTGCGCGAACCGGGCCTCGCGGACCACGTGCAGTGTCTGCTCGAAGTCCTCCTCGGTCTCGCCGGGGAAGCCCACGATGATGTCGGTGGTGATCGCGGCGTCCGGGATGGCGGCCCGGACCTTCTCGATGATCCCGAGGTAGCGCTCCTGCCGGTAGGAGCGGCGCATGGCCTTCAGGACCGGGTCGGAGCCGGACTGGAGCGGCATGTGCAGCTGCGGCATCACGTTCGGCGTCTCCGCCATCGCGGCGATGACGTCGTCGGTGAAGTCGCGCGGGTGCGGGGAGGTGAAGCGGACCCGCTCCAGGCCGTCGATGTTCCCGCAGGCCCGCAGCAGCTTGCTGAACGCCTCGCGGTCGCCGATGTCGGAGCCGTAGGCGTTGACGTTCTGGCCGAGCAGCGTGATCTCGGAGACGCCCTCCCCGACCAGGGCCTCGATCTCGGCGAGGATGTCGCCGGTGCGGCGGTCCTTCTCCTTGCCGCGCAGCGCGGGGACGATGCAGAAGGTGCAGGTGTTGTTGCAGCCGACCGAGATGGAGACCCAGGCCGCGTACGCGCTCTCGCGCCGCGTCGGCAGCGTGGAGGGGAAGGCCTCCAGGGACTCGGCGATCTCGACCTGCGCCTCCTCCTGGACGCGGGCGCGCTCCAGCAGGACCGGCAGCTTGCCGATGTTGTGCGTGCCGAAGACGACGTCCACCCAGGGCGCCTTCTTCACGATGGTGTCGCGGTCCTTCTGCGCGAGGCAGCCGCCGACCGCGATCTGCATCCCGGGCCGCGCGGCCTTCTTCGGCGCGAGGTGGCCGAGGTTGCCGTAGAGCCGGTTGTCGGCGTTCTCCCGCACGGCGCAGGTGTTGAAGACGACGACGTCCGCCTCGCCGTCCGCCCCCTCCGGCGCCCGCACGTAGCCGGCGTCCTCGAGCAGCCCGGCGAGCCGCTCGGAGTCGTGGACGTTCATCTGGCACCCGTAGGTGCGGATCTCATAGCTGCGAGTGACGCCCACTTCTCGGCTCCGGTCGATGCTGCTCATGCCACAAGGGTAGGCGGTCCGCGCAGTGCGTCCGGACGGCGGAAGAGCGGGGAACGCCTCGCCGGAATCACCGGGAAATGGGCGCAAGGAGCACAAAATGGGGTCGCAGCATGGCAGCCGCGGAGCACCGCTCCCGCGGGCCCTCCCGGACAGGCAGGTGTGATGCGGCTTCGTGACGCCCTCCGGACGACCGCGCCCGGCGCCACCTCGATCGGCGCCCCCCGGGCCGGGTCCACCTCGGCCGGGGCGCTGCGCGCGTGGCTGCTGCGTCCGGCCGGGCCGGTCGCGGTCGCGCTCCTCGCAGTCGTACTGGCCGCCCGGGCCGCGCGGGTGGCGGTCGCCTTCGCGGGGGGCGGCATGGACAACGCCTTCGTCGTCCACGCCGGGCAGATCTGGCTGCAGGGTGGCGCCCCCTACGCGGACCGGCGCTTTCTGTACCTGCCGAGCGCCGTGCTGTTCGCCGGGGCGCAGGCGGCGCTGCCGGCGTCCGTGCTGCGCGTCGCCGCGCCGGTGGTGTGCGTGGCGCTGATCGCCGGCGGCTGGTGGTGCGCCGTACGGCTGTTCCGGGTGCCGGCGCGCAGCCGGTTCGCGGTCCTCGGGCTGCTGGGGCTGGTGCTGGCCTGGGCGCCCGTCGGCCACCTGGTGAACCTCGGCAACTGGACCGCCGTCAGCGCCCTCGCCCTGCCGCTGGCGCTGCTGCTGGCGGACCGCGGACGCTGGGACGCCGCCGGGGTGGTCCTCGGGATCTCCGTGGCCGTCAAGCCGCTGCTGCTGCCCGTCGTCCTGCTGTTCGTCCTGGCCCGGCGGTGGCGCGCCCTGGCGTGGATGGCGGGGCTGCCCGCGGCCCTGTCGCTGGGCGCGGCCCTGATGATGCCGGACCCGGGCGGGTTCTTCACCCGCACGCTGCCCTTCCTCCTCAAGGGCGGGGACGCCCTGATGCGGCCGTTCGACTCCTCCCTGCCCGCGGTGCTGCCGCGCCTCGGGGTGCCGCCGACCCTCGCGGAAGGGGTCGCCCTGATCGCGGCGGCCGCCGGCGTGGGGTGCGCCTGGCTGCGCCGCCGCCGCGCCGGCCCCGGCCCGGCGCGGCTCGCGGACACGGCCGCGATGCTCATGCTGGCGTCCTACCTGGTGTCCCGCCCGTCCTACGACCACTATCTGGTCGTCGTCGTGCCGCTGCTGCTGGCCGGTGCGCTGGAGCGGGACTCGGTGACGCGCTCGCCGTGGTTCTGGGCGGCGCTCGTCCCGCAGGTTCCCGAGTTCACGTTTCCGCTGCTGGACGCCTCGACGCACAGGGCGTTCAAGGACGCGGTCACCCTGTCCCTGCTCGCGTCGGCGCTGGCCGTACGGTGCGCGCGGCCGTTCCCCGCGCGGGCGGCCGCCGAGCCGGCGCCGTCCACGGACCGGGCGCTGCCCGCGGACCGGGCGCGGGCCACCGACCGGGCGCGGACCACGGGCCGTCCCGTTCCCCAGGTGCCCCTCCCGCCCTCGGGTCGTGCGCCGGCCCGGAACGGCGTGCGCGAAGGCAGTCGCTGACCGCGCGGGGCGCCCGGACCGGGGCGCGTCTGGGGCCGCCGGGGGCCACCCCGGCGCGTGGATGTCAGGCGCCCTCGGGCGCCCAGCCCTGCCGGCGCAGGACGGCCGACACGTCGGGTGCGCGGTAGTGGTCGCCCTTGAGCACCTTGCCGTCGGCGCGGCGGGCGACCTTCCCGTCGGGGCCGAGCTTGGTCATGTTGGAGCGGTGGATCTCGGTGATCACCTCGTCGAGGTCGATGCCGTGCACCAGGGCTGTGCCGTACGCCACGTACACGACGTCCGCCAGTTCGTGCGCGAGCCGGTCGAGCGGTCCGCCGACCGAGACCTCGGCGACCTCCGCGGCCTCCTCGGCGAGCAGTTCCCCGCGGTGCGCGGCGAGTTCCGGTGACACCTCGGCGGGTGTGCCGCGGGTGTCGAGCCCGAAGGCGCGGTGGAACTCACGGACGAGATCGGCGGGCGAGGAGCTCATACGGCGACTGTAGCCGCGGCCCGGGACCGCCCGGCCGGGCATGCGCGCGCCCGGCCCTGGCCAGCACCGCGCCCCGGCTGGCAGGATCGCGCGCATGTCCAAGATGTTCTCCCGGATCGGCAGGCGCGGGGCCCTGCGGGGCGCGGCCGCCGGCGTCGTGGCGCTCGGCCTCCTGCTGTGGTGGCTGCTGCCGCTGGGCGACGAGCCGCCGAGCGGGACGATCACCTTCAGCACCGGCACCTCCCGAGGCGTCTACCAGGAGTACGCCACACTGCTGCGCACCGAGCTGGACCGGGAGATGCCGGGCCTGAAGGTGCGGTTGCTGGCCAGCAACGGCTCTCAGGACAACGTCGCGCGCGTGGCGACCGGCCGTGCCGACTTCACGATCGCCGCGGCCGACGCGGTGGAGACGTACCAGCTGAACCACGAACCGGGCGCCGACCGCCTGCGCGGTGTCGCGCGCCTCTACGACGACTATGTACAGCTCGTCGTCCCCCGGGGCGCGCGCATCGCCTCGGTCGCGGATCTGCGGGGCAAGCGGGTGGCGATCGGGCCTCCCGGCTCGGGGGTGCGGCTTATCGCCGGGCGGGTGCTCACGGCGGCCGGGATAGACCCCACGACGGGGATCAGGCCGAGGAGCGACGGCATCGACACGGCCCCGGACCAGCTGCGGCGGGGCGCGATCGACGCGTTCTTCTGGTCGGGCGGGCTGCCGACGGCCGGGGTCGAGCAGCTGGCCGGAAAGTTCGCGTTCCGCTTCGTGCCGATCGGCTCCGACTTGGTGTCCCGGCTGCACGCAGCGGGGGGCGCAACCCGCTACTACCGCGCCAGGAACATGCCGGAGTCTGCCTATTCCGGCTTCCAGCAAGGCTCGACCGTGCCGACGATCGCCGTCTCCAACGTGCTGATCACCCGCAAGGACATGGACCCCAGGCTCACCGAGTGGGTGACCCGCACCGTGATCAAGAGTCGCGACAAGATCGGCGGCCACGTCCACTCGGCCCAGCTGGTCGATCTGCGCACCGCCATCTACACCGACCCGCTGGTCCTGCACGAGGGCGCGCGCCGCTACTACCGCTCGGTCAAGCCGTAGCACCCGCCGCCGGCGCCTCCGCGCACGGCCCTTATACCTGGACGCCTCGGCCCCTGATGCCTGGGCGCCCGCGGTCCGGCGCCTTCGCCACGGCACACCGGCCCCGGCGCCTGCGGTCCAGCACCTCCGCCCGGGCGCCTGCGGTCCAGCACCTCCGCCCGGGCGCCTGCGGCTCAACACCTTCGTCCCGCCCCCTACGCACCCGGGCCACGGCGCTTCCGCCCGGCCGCCCCACGGGCAGTACCCCCGCCACGGCACCTCCGCCCGGACGCCCCACGGCCCGGCACCTCCGCCCGGCACCTCCGCCCCAGCACCTCCGCCCCAGCACCTGCGATCCGGCACCTGCGATCCGGCCCCTTGGGCCTACCCCGCCCCCGGCTCCGACCTGGGCACCGTCACCGTCACCCTCAGGCCGTGCGGTTCGTTGCGGTCGTAGGCGATCGAGCCGCCGCCCGCCGCGAGGAGCGCCCGCGCGATGGACAGGCCGAGGCCGGAGCCCTTGATGTTCTGGTGGCGGCCGCTGCGCCAGAAGCGGTCTCCCACGCGGGCGAGCTCCTCCTCGACGAGGCCGGGGCCGTGGTCGGCGACGACGATCGTCGAGGTGCCGCCGTCCGCCGAGACCGTCACCTCGACCCGCTCGCCCTCCGAGGTGAACTTCACCGCGTTGTCGATCACGGCGTCCAGCGCCGACGACAGCGCCACCGGGTCGGCCCATGCAGTGGTGGCCGGGCAGTCCGCCACCAGCCGCACCCCCTTGGCCTCGGCGGCCGGGGCCCAGGCCGCGACCCGCTCCTCGGTCAGCGCGCCGATGTCGGTGAGCCGGATGTCCGCCTCGGCGTGCTCGGCGAGCGCCAGGTCGAGCAGGTCGTCCAGGACCTGGGTCAGGCGCTTGCCCTCGGTGCGGACCGAGGCGATCTCCTCGTTGTCCTCGGGCAGTTCCAGCGCGAGGAGCTCGATGCGCAGCAGCAGCGCCGAGAGCGGGTTGCGCAGTTGGTGCGAGGCGTCGGCGACGAAGGCGCGCTGCTGCTCCAGCACGTCCTCGACGTTGTCCGCCATCTCGTTGAACGACCTGGCCAGCCGTCGCAGTTCCGGCGGCCCGCTGGCCACCGCGACCCGTGACTTCAGCCGTCCGGTGGCGATGTCGTGCGTGGTGGCGTCGAGGACCCCGACGGGTTTGAGCACCCAGCCGGTCAGCCGCAGCGCGGCGCCGACGGCGAGCAGCATCGCGGCGATCTCCCCCGCACCGACGAGCAGCCAGCCGTGGAGTGTGCTCGCCCGCATCTGCCCGGTCGGCGAGTCGGTGACGACGACCGCGACGACGTCGCCGTCCCGGATGACGGGCGAGGCGACGACCAGCCGGCGGCGCTGCCAGGGCCAGACCTGGGCGGGGTCGTGGCTGCGGCGGCTGAGCAGCGCCTCCTGGAACGCGTCGCGGACCTCGCCCGTCCGGGGGAGGAACCAGTCCGTCGGCGCGTTGGCCATGGGGGTGCGGGTGCGGTAGAAGACCCCGGCCCGAATGCCGTAGACCTCGTAGTAGCTCTCGAGTTCACGGCCGAGGGTCTCGCGGCGCTCGTCCGGGGTCGTCTGGCGGGAGCCGGAGGGGCGGTCGGTGACGAACTGGGCGAGGGCGGCGAAGCGTGCCGTGTCGTCGATCCGGTCGACGACCACCTTCTGCTGCTCGGCCGCGGCCACGCTGACGGCGAGCGGGACACCGAGCGCGAGCAGCACCGCCGCCATCAGGACGATGAGCAGCGGCAGAAGACGCGTGCGCACCCGTGCCCGCTACGCGGCCGGGGCGACGAGGCGGTAGCCGACGCCGCGTACGGTCTCGATCAGGGCCGGCATGCGCAGCTTGGAGCGCAGGGATGCGACGTGCACCTCCAGGGTGCGTCCGGTGCCCTCCCAACTGGTGCGCCACACCTCGCTGATGATCTGCTCCCGCCGGAAGACGACACCCGGGCGCTGGGCGAGCAGGGCGAGGAGGTCGAACTCCTTGCGGGTCAGCTGGACGACCGAGCCGTCGACGCTGACCTGCCGGGTTGGCAGTTCGATGCGCACGGGGCCGAGGCGCAGCGCGGTCTCGCCGCCGCTGTCCTGCTCCTCGTGGGCGGTGCGTCTGCTGACGGCGTGGATGCGGGCGAGCAGCTCTCCGGTGTCGTACGGCTTCACGACGTAGTCGTCGGCGCCGAGGTTGAGGCCGTGGATGCGGGAGCGGACGTCGGAACGGGCGGTGACCATGATCACCGGGATGCTGGTGCGCTTGCGGATCTTGCCGCAGACCTCGTAGCCGTCCTGGTCGGGCAGGCCGAGGTCGAGCAGGACCACCCCGAAGCCGGCGCCCTCCGGGACGAGTGCCTGGAGGGCCTCCTCGCCGCTGCGGGCGTGCGTGACGTCGAAACCGTGCCGCGCCAGGACCGCGGACAGGGCGGCGGCGACGTGGTTGTCGTCCTCGACGAGGAGCAGTCTCATCCCGGCCCCCTCCGGTTCATCCGTCGTACGATCGTGGTCTGTAGAGGCGCGTGCACGCACGTGTGCACCATGGCAGTCACGCTGATGGACGACGACGGCGTCAAGAGGGTTCCGGTCGCGCACGGCTTCCGTTATCCAGCCGGTACGCGGCCCGGCGGCCGCTGCTACGACACGTGTCCGATTGCTATCGGATCGTGATGCTCAGATCTCCCTCAGATGTAATGACGCAGGTCGTACGGGGAAATTAGTGTCCTCCGAAACCGAGGAGGACGGAGCCAGAGAAGCGATGACCGAAGTATCGATGGCCAAGGAAGACGTGGCGTCGACCGGGGATCTGGTCGCCATGAAGAGCGTCAACAAGCACTTCGGCGCGTTGCACGTGCTCCAGGACATCGACCTGACGATCGCCCGCGGCGAGGTCGTCGTGGTCATCGGGCCCTCCGGGTCCGGGAAGTCCACCCTGTGCCGCACCATCAACCGCCTGGAGACGATCGACTCGGGCACGATCACGATCGACGGGAAGCCGCTGCCCCACGAGGGCAGGGAGCTGGCCCGGCTGCGCGCCGACGTCGGCATGGTCTTCCAGTCCTTCAATCTCTTCGCGCACAAGACCGTGCTCGAGAACGTCACCCTGGGCCAGGTCAAGGTCCGCAAGGCGGACAAGAAGAAGGCCGAGGAGCGGGCCCGGGCCCTGCTCGACCGGGTGGGCGTGGGCGCCCAGGCCGACAAGTACCCCGCCCAGCTCTCCGGCGGCCAGCAGCAGCGCGTGGCCATCGCCCGGGCGCTGGCGATGGACCCGAAGGTCATGCTCTTCGACGAGCCGACCTCCGCCCTGGACCCGGAGATGATCAACGAGGTCCTGGAGGTCATGCAGCAGCTCGCCCGGGACGGCATGACGATGATCGTCGTCACCCACGAGATGGGCTTCGCCCGGTCGGCCGCCAACCGCGTGGTCTTCATGGCCGACGGCCGGATCGTCGAGCAGGCCACACCCGACCAGTTCTTCAGCAACCCGCGCAGCGACCGGGCCAAGGACTTCCTGTCGAAGATCCTCAACCACTGACGCCGACACCCCGTACCACCGGCTCCGACGCCCCCGGCGTCCGAGCTGCGCGGCACCCGCGATGCCGCACTCAACACATCTGCCGACTCGAAGGATGTCCAGGATGAAGTTCCGTACGTCTGCCTCCGCGGCAGTCCTCACCGCGCTCGCGCTGGCCCTCACGGCCTGCGGTGGAGAATCCGGCAACGCCGGCGACCAGCCCGCCGGCGAAGCCAGCGGTTCGAACGCGCCCAAGCTGCCGACGTATGCCGTCGCGGGGAACGTGAAGATCGACTCCCCCACGCTGAAGAAAGCCCAGCAAGCCGGCAAGCTCGTGATCGGCGCCAAGAACGACCAGCCGTATCTCGGATTCGAGGACACGAGCGGCAAGCGAACCGGCTTCGACATCGAGATCGCCAAGATGGTCGCCGGCGACCTCGGGTTCAAGCCCTCCCAGATCGAGTTCAAGACTGTCGACTCCAACGTCCGTGAGACCACCATCTCCAAGGGCGAGGTCGACTTGTACGTCGGTACGTACACGATCAACGACGAGCGCAAGAAGCAGGTGGGCTTCGCCGGTCCGTACTTCATGGCGGGCGCGGACCTGCTCGTACGCAAGGACGAGAAGGGCATCACCGGACCCGATTCACTCAAGGGCAAGACGGTCTGCTCCATCAAGGGCTCGACGCCCCTGCAGGAGATCAAGAAGCCCAAGTACGGGGCCAAGACCGTCGAGCTGTCGAAGTACTCCGAGTGTGTGCAGCAGCTGCTCAACAACGAGGTTGACGCCGTCACCACCGACGACGCGATCCTCAAGGGTTATGCGGCGCAGCGGCCGACCAAGCTCAAGGTGGTAGGCAAGCCGTTTACCCAGGAGCCGTACGGCGTCGGGATGAACAAGAACGACAAGGCTCTGCGCGACGCCATCGACGACGCGATCGAGAAGCACGAGAAGAACGGCGACTACAAGAAGGCGTACGAGGCGACCCTCGGCCTCTCGGGCTCCCCGTACACGGAGCCGCCGGCCGTCAACCGCTACTGACGAGTCCCAGACGTCGCGACCACGGCGTCACACGAGCCTGCTGCCCCGGTCCCGGTGCCCCACCGGTGCCCGGCGGCAGGCCCGCCCGTCCTGGCGGCGCCGGTCGGCGCACCGCCATGGACGCGCTCCTCCCTGCCCGTACACCGCCACGAGGACCTCCCCGTGAACGTATTGCTCGACCATCTCGCGGAATTCCGCGAGGGGTTCATCGGCACCGTCCTGCTAACCCTCGCCAGCGGGCTCCTCGCGATGGTGCTGGGGGTCATTATCGCCGGGTTCCGTGTCTCCCCCGTGCCTCCGCTGCGGATGTTCGGCACTGCGTGGGTCACCCTCTTCCGGAACACGCCCCTCACCCTGCTCTTCCTCATCGCCTGGTTCGTCGTCCCGGTCATCTTCGTACCGGGGCTGAGCCCATGGGCGAAGGCACTCCTGGCCCTGGGTTTGTACACCTCGGCCTTTGTCTGCGAGGCCGTGCGGTCCGGCATCAACACCGTGCCCCTGGGGCAGGCTGAGGCCGCCCGGTCCATCGGCATGACCTTCTCGCAGACCCTGCGTCTGATCGTCCTCCCGCAGGCGACGCGCACCGTGCTCCCGCCGCTGAGCTCGATCTTCATCGCGCTGACCAAGAACTCGGCGATCGCGGGCGCCTTCAGCGTCACGGAGCTGTTCGGCGTGCAGAAGATGCTGAGTGACCAGGGGTTCGCCATCGCCTGGATCTTCCTGTGGGTGGCTCTGGGCTATCTCGTGATCACGTTCTCGATCAGCGGTCTTTTCCGGCTGCTGGAGCGACGTCTGGGGGTCGCACGATGAGTTCGAGCGTTCTGTACGACGCACCGGGCCCCAAGGCCCGTACACGCAACCGCCTCTACTTGGTGATCGGCTCGCTCGCCGTGGTCGCCGTGCTCGCCTTCGTCGTGTATCGGCTCAACGTCAAGGGCCAGTTGGACCCGAAAGTCTGGGACATCTTCAACAACGCCGGGGTGCGCACAAACATCCGCGACGGCGTACTGACCACCCTGAAGGTGTTCGCCCTCGCGGGTGCGCTGTCCCTGGCTCTCGGGCTGCTGCTCGCTGTGGCGCGGCTCTCCGAGCATCGGGCCGTCAGCTGGGCCGCGACCACCTTCGTCGAACTGTTCCGCGCGGTCCCGCTCCTCATCACCATCTACGCCCTGTGGGTGGTGTTCCTCACCTACAAGAACGATCTCGGAGTCATCGGGGAGAACAGCGCGTTCTGGGGTCTCGTCATCGGCCTGACCGTCTACAACGGCTGTGTCCAGGCCGAGGTCTTCCGCGCAGGCATCAACGCGGTGCCCCGGGGACAGGTGGAGGCCGCGTACGCGCTCGGTCTGCGCAAGTACCAGGTCATGACGACGCTGTTGCTGCCGCAGGCGGTGCGTTCCATGCTGCCGACGATGATCAGTCAGCTCGTGGTCACCCTGAAGGACACCTCGCTCGGCTACGTCATCACGTACACGGAGCTTCTGTTCGCCACGCGGACGATGGCCAACAACATCATCGTCAACGGGGAGAACCCGTTCACGGCGGTCACCATCGTCGTCGCGGCGATCTACATCGCGATGTGTCTGGCGCTGTCCTCGCTCGCGACCTGGATCGAGCGGCGGGGACGCCGTACGAGGACCGGTGTCGCCGTGGCGGTTGCGGCCGAGCCGGCCGAGCAGCCTGGGGTGCTCGACGTCACAGGAGTGTCCCTCGGCGCAGCCGACGGCGACGCGAAGAAAGCGGAGAGGTAGTCGCCGAAGCGCAGGTGTCCTGGCCGTCCCCGCCGCGGCGGGGACGGCCAGGACACCTGCGGCGCCTCGGATCAGTGGACGGGCTTGATGACGGTGCTCGCCGTCATGTCCGTGGGCTCCTGGTGAATGGTCAGCGTGACGTTGGCCTTCATGTCGCCCTGGGGCGTGAGCAGAACAGACTTGTGACAGCCCTTGGCCTTCGCCTCGTAGGTGTCGTATGTCCTGCCCCACCGCACTGCGGCACGGGCCCGCCACTGGGCGCACCCGCTGAAGGTGACGCGGATGGAGTGCTTGCGCAGATTGGGCAACGAGGTACTGCGGTACTGCTTGTCCACCCACGTGTAGGTGTGCGAGAACCCGCCAACCCGGATGGTGCCGGAGCGTTTGCCGAGGTAGATCTCGGAGGGGCCGTCCGCGGACGCCGAGGGCGCCGCCAGAGCGGAAGCCATGACTGCTGCGCCGAGAAGCACGGCCGCGCGGCGCCTCACCTTGGTCCTCTGCCCGTCATGCATGAACAACCTCCTTCAGAAGCCTCCCGCGCGGAGATTCCGCACAGGAGGAAGTCGTGGACTTTTCTGGCGGAAATCGAATTACGCAGGGTAGTCACCCCAGTTCCAGCGCCAGGTGTCCCTGAAGGGGACTCGGCCGGCATTCTTGTAGACGATGGTTGCCTCGGCATAGAAGGTCTTGCACTTACTCTTCGGCGGCAGCGCCTTGATGATGGTTTGAGCCGGGGCCTTCTTGTTCGCCACGTTGTCGCGGTAGACAACCTTGGGGTGCGGCTTGAAGCAGTGGATCTGCCCGGAGAGGCTGGCGACCCCGCGCCCCCGCGGGCAGCCCCGGTCGGTCTGGAACCACGCCTTGAGGTAAGTGCCGAACTGGTCCGAGTCGTACCAGACTTTGAGGACCGGATTGCCGCAGTGGATCGCGGCGGCACTCGATGATGCGGCGGGAGCGGCCGCCGCGGGCGCGGTGGCCGCTCCGATAGTCAGCAAAGAGGCGGCTGCGGCCGCTCCCCATACCGCCCCCCGGCGTGCCCTGTCAGCCATTGAATTTCGTTCCTCTCGTCCATGGACTGGCGAAGTTCCCACCCACCATGCGTTCTTTTGAGACGAGGACAGGACCCCGGCAATGGGGATGATGAACGGCATCCCCCTGAATTGGGGATTGACTTTCCCGGCAGAGCCGACTCTCCACTGCGGCGAAATTCGGGAGCTGATTATTGTCGGCGCGCGCAAGCGTCCCGGGCGTACACGACAAACACGCTTGACGTGCACGCGCAAGAGCCGGAGGATCACATGAGTGCTCTCGTCGTGACCGGACGGGAGCGATGTCGCAGGTACCGTCGCGTACGGACAGAACCACACGGGGATCGCATGCTACGGGTGGGAATCATCGATGACAGATCGCTGTGCCGCGCAGGACTACGGGGGATGTTGCAGGACCTGGCTCCAGATCCGTACCGGAACCTGCTGCCGAGCGTCGTCGCCGAAGGGAAGCGCGCGCAGGCGGCCACGTTGGTGAAGACGACCCGCCCGGACCTTCTGATCAGCGGTGACGCGTGTGGCAGGGACTCTCTCCCGCTGGTGGAGACCGTTTCCCGGCTTCCGGCGTCACCCGCCATTCTGGTGATCGCGGAGCGCATCACAGACAAGGACGCTCGTATTCTCCTCGCCCGGGGTGCGGCCGGCGTCCTGCTCCACCGTTCCGCCCCCCAACATCTGACCTGGGCCCTCACCGCCGTCACCGAGGGCAGCCGTGCACTCTCCCCCGAGATCGCGGACGCAATCATCCACGGCTGCCCCACGCCGGTCCGCTCGTCCCACGGGGCGCGGGAGCGCGTGGCCAATCTGAGCTCACGGGAGCGCGAGGTCCTGGCGCTCCTCAGCGACGGCCTCCCGAACCGGGCTATCGGCGAGGCACTCCACATCAGCCCGGAAACGGTGAAGGACCACGTACGCACACTGTGCGTCAAGCTTCAAGCCGCCAATCGCATCCACGCGGCCCGGATCGCGTGGCAAGCCGGAGTCGTCGCCATGCCCGCCTGACGACTGGTCGCGCGTCGGTACCACCCAGGGAACTCACGCGCACCAGCCGACTCAGCGCGGGCAAGCAGGGAACAGTCACCGGCCGAGCGAACGCTCGGCCATGGCACAGCCAGCATCGCTTGACGCAGGCAACGGCAATCTGTTGCATACGTTCTGTGATCGTGCACCCTGCTTCACCAACCTGTTCGCTTGCGGCCCTCGGGACACCGACACGGGCAGGGGGCGCTGCGTCGTGGATCCGGTGATCGTCGTCGGGGCGGGGCCCGTCGGGCTCACGCTCGCCCTGGCGCTGGCGCGTCAGGAGGTGCCGTCCGTCGTCCTGGACGAGGGGCCGGGCAGGGACGCGGCGCGCGCCGCGCGCACCGTGGTGCTGCGCGCCGACACGGCCGCCCTGGTGGAGCGTCTCGCGCGGGTCCCGCTCGGCGACGCGGGACTGCGCTGGGCCGGCTGGCGGTCGATGCGGCGCAAACAGGTGATGCGCGAGGTCGCCTTCGACGACGCCGAGTCCGCTCCCCTGCACCTCGCCCAGCACGTCCTGACCGGCGCCCTGCGCGCCGCCATCGCCGACGAACCGCTGGTCGAGCTCACCGTGGACAGCCGCCTCGACGCGATCGAGCAGGAGCCGTCAGGCGTGACCGCCCACACTCGCGGCCCCAAGGGCACATGGTGGCGCGGCAGTTACCTGGTGGGCTGCGACGGCCCCCGGTCGACCGTGCGCAAGCTGGAGGACATCCGCTTCCCCGGCCGTACGGCCGTCGAGCGGCACGCCGTCGCCGCGTTGCGCGCGGAACTCCCCCGGCCGGGCGAAGCGTTCCTCCACCGGCTGCCGCCCTGGCGCACCACGGGCCCCTCGGCCGGGGAAGTCTCCGCGCGCCCGCTTCCCGGCGGGTCCTGGCGCCTGGACTGGCTGCTGCCGCCCGGCAAGGACCTGGTCACGCCGGAACTGCTCGTCAACCGCGTCCGCGAGACCCTCACCGGCTGGACCGGCGACCCCACACCGACGTACGAGCTGCTGGACACCGGCGTCCACACGGTCCACCACCGGCTGGCCCGCCGCTGGCGCGCCGGGCGGGTCTTCCTCGCCGGCGACGCGGCGCACCTGCTGGGCGCGTTCGGCACACAGGGTCTCGACGAGGGACTCAGGGACGCCGACAACCTCGCCTGGAAACTCTCGCTCGCCTGGCACCACGGGCCGCACGAGGCCCTGTTGGACAGCTACCAGGCGGAGCGGCGGGCCGCCGTCGCCGCCCGGCTGCGTGCGGCGGACCAGGCCCTGCCCCTGCTGCGCGGGGGCGGCGGGCTGCGCTCGTACGTCCCCGGGACGTCCCGCGGGCACGACGCCCTCTTCCTGGACGCCCATCTGGGGCGCGGGCCGCTGGGCGCGCCGGGGACGTACGCCGACTCGCCGCTCGCGCCCGCGCCCGCCGAGGGCGAGACCCCGGTCGACACGCCGGTCGGCGCGCAGGTCGCCGACGTACCGGTCACCGCGGAGGACGGCTCCCTCGTACCGCTGCGGGACCGGCTCGGCCGCGGCGCGCTGCTGGTGGTGCTGGTCGCGCCGGGCACCGTCGTGTGGGAGCGCCGGCACTGGGTGAGCGCCGGTCTCATGCCCCGGCTGGCGGCCGCGGTGACCGCGCTGCCCCGACCGGCCGAACTGCTCGTCGCCGAGAGCTACCCGGGCGCCGCCGCCCACACCGTGCTCCTCGTACGGCCCGACGGGCACCTCGTCACCGCGCTGAGCGGGGTACGGCCGGCCGACCTGTACTCGGCGGCGGAGGCGGCACTCGGCGGCCCCCTGCCGTCGACGGCACGGGCGTCGGCGGGGGCGCGCTGAGGATCGGTGGGTCGGCTCGCTGACGCCGGCGGCGCGGGGACGCGCTGAGCGCGGAGCGCGGGGTCGCAGGCTGGTGGGCGGGCACGGTCCGGCGCAGGCGCCGGTCTGCGGGTGCCCGGCGCGTGCCCCGTCCGCATGGTGACGGTCAGTTGACCGTTTCGCACCCCCGTGGTGTACTCCGGATCATGACCGACACCGATGTGCGCCTGTGGCGGAGGGTCCACATGGACCTCGTCCGCTACGCGGGCTGCGTGTGTCGTCCGTCCTGCTGAATGCGCATTTCCCCTCCTCGGGCGCCACGCCGCTCCCTGCCGCCGCGCGCCCTTCTCGACGCATCTTCAGGACGGTGTACGTGTCTGTCTCCCCCTCGCCCTCCCCCTTCACGTCCGTTCCCGTGACCTCGCCCGCTGCGCAGGCGCCCACGCAGGCGGACCTCCTCGACTTCGTCCGGCGCACCGCCTCCGACGCCGAGCTGATCGCCTCGCTCCCGCTCGACCCGGAAGGCCGCACCTGGGTGCGCCTGGAGGGCCCCCGCGGCAGCGAGGCGTGGCTGATCGGCTGGCCCCCCGGAAGTGGCACCGGCTGGCACGACCACGCCGGGTCGGTCGGCGCCTTCTTCACCGCCTCCGGCGAGCTGCGGGAGAACTCGCTCGCCGCCCGGCTGCCCACCGACGGCTGGAAGACCCTGGAGCTCACCGACGGCGTGGACCGCGAGCGGCGCCTCCCGGCGGGACAGGGCCGTTCCTTCGGCCGCCACCATGTCCACGAGGTGCTCAACGAGTCCCCCGACCGGCACGCCGTCTCGGTGCACGCCTACCACCCGCCGCTGCCCCGGATCCGCCGCTACAGCCGCACCGGGCAGGTACTGCGCCTCGAGCAGGTCGAGCGACCGCGGGACTGGCAGTGAGCGCGGGTCGGCCGCCGGTCGGCATCGACGAACTGCTGGAGCGGGTGCGCCAGGGCTACCACCGGATCGAACCGCCGGAGGCGCACTCGGCCCACCGGGCCGGCGAGGCGCTCCTGGTGGACATCCGCTACGCGGCGCTGCGCGACAGGGACGGCCTGATCCCCGGCGCCCTGGTCGTCGAACGCAACGAGCTGGAGTGGCGACTCGACCCCCGGGGCAGCCACCGCGTGCCCGAGGCCACCGGCCACGACCTGCGCGTCGTCGTCATCTGCAACGAGGGCTACGCGTCGAGCCTGGCCGCCGCGTCCCTGCAGGAGCTGGGCCTGCACCGGGCGACCGACCTCGTGGGCGGTTTCCAGGCGTGGCGGGCGGCCGGGCTGCCCGTGACACCACCACCGGTTCACGACGCCCCGGCATGACCGGTCCGCGACGACCCGGTGCGACCTGACAGCCGGCCGCACACCGCTGGACACCGGGGTACGGGGAAGAGCGCCGTGAGGTGCCTTCTCAGTACCCCTCAGTATCCCTCAGTACCCCTCGTTCCCGAGGAACTCCGGGTCCTCGCCCTCCTCCTCCAGTGCCCGGCGGACCACCCGCAGGGCCATGCCCTCGGAGTAGCCCTTGCGGGCGAGCATGCCGGCGAGGCGGCGCAGGCGTTTGTCGCGGTCGAGGCCACGCGTGGCGCGCAGTTTGCGGTCGACGAGTTCGCGCGCGGTGGCCTCCTCCTGCTCGGTGTCGAGCTGGTTGACGGCCTCGTCGATCAGCGCCGCGTCGACGCCCTTGGTGCGCAGCTCCTGCGCGAGGGCCCGCCGGGCCAGTCCCCGTCCGTGGTGCCGGGACTCCACCCAGGCGTCCGCGAACGCGCCGTCGTTGATCAGCCCGACCTCCTCGAACCGCGACAGCACCTCCTCCGCCGCGTCGTCCGGGATCTCCCGCTTGCGCAGGGCGTCGGCGAGCTGCTTGCGGGTGCGCGGGGTCCCGGTGAGCAGGCGCAGGCAGATCGCGCGCGCCCGCTCCACCGGGTCCCCCGGAGACTCCTCCTGCTCGGCCCTCGATGAGGAGAAGGCGCCTCCGTCCTCGGCGGACGCCTCGCCGAACCCACGCCGACGACGCCCACGGCCCCGCTGCGGCCCACCGTCACGTGAACCGCCTGTGCGCGGGCCGCCCGCGCGTGATCCGGTCTCGACACCCCCGTGCGCGCCGAGACCGTCCATCGCGCCGTCCGTGACGGAGCCGGTGTCGTCATCGGTGCCCCTCCCCCGTGGGGCACCGGGAACGGCGTACTCGTACTCGGCCCAGTCCGTTCGTCGTGTCACGGGTCAGCTCTTGGCTGCGGCGGCCTTGGGCTTGGTGGCCTTGGTCGCCGGCGCGGGCACCGCCTTCGTGGCGTCCGCGGCGCCGGCGGAGACCGCGGCGTCCGTGCCCGGCTCGGCGGTCGGCTCCTCCGGACGGACGCCGACGCCCAGCTTCTCCTTGATCTTCTTCTCGATCTCGTTGGCCAGGTCGGGGTTGTCCTTCAGGAAGTTGCGCGCGTTCTCCTTGCCCTGGCCGAGCTGGTCGCCCTCGTACGTGTACCAGGCGCCGGCCTTGCGGACGAAGCCGTGCTCCACGCCCATGTCGATCAGACCGCCCTCGCGGCTGATGCCGTGGCCGTAGAGGATGTCGAACTCGGCCTGCTTGAAGGGCGGCGCGACCTTGTTCTTGACGACCTTGCAGCGGGTGCGGTTGCCGACCGCCTCCGTGCCGTCCTTCAGGGTCTCGATGCGGCGGATGTCGATACGCACCGAGGCGTAGAACTTCAGCGCCCGGCCACCGGTCGTGGTCTCCGGGGAGCCGAACATCACGCCGATCTTCTCGCGAAGCTGGTTGATGAAGATGGCCGTGGTCTTGGACTGGTTGAGCGCGCTGGTGATCTTCCGCAGTGCCTGGCTCATCAGACGGGCCTGCAGACCGACGTGGCTGTCGCCCATCTCGCCCTCGATCTCCGCGCGCGGGACGAGCGCGGCGACGGAGTCGATGACGATGAGGTCGAGGGCGCCGGAGCGGACGAGCATGTCCACGATCTCCAGGGCCTGCTCGCCGTTGTCCGGCTGGGAGAGGATCAGGTTGTCGATGTCGACACCGAGCTTCTTCGCGTACTCGGGGTCGAGGGCGTGCTCCGCGTCCACGAAGGCGACCTGGCCGCCGGCCTTCTGGGCGTTGGCCACGGCGTGCAGGGTGAGGGTGGTCTTACCGGAGGACTCCGGTCCGTAGATCTCCACCACGCGGCCGCGCGGCAGGCCGCCGACGCCGAGCGCCACGTCCAGCGCGGTCGACCCGGTGGGGATGACCTCGATGGGCTCCATCGACCGCTCGCCCATGCGCATGACCGCGCCCTTGCCGAATTGCCGTTCAATCTGTGCGAGCGCGGCGTCGAGCGCCTTCTCGCGGTCGGTTCCTGCCATGGGTTCCACCCGGTTTGCTTGAGTCGATCGCTTCACGTCAAAGACGCTAACGCCTGCCACTGACAATGCGCCCCGACGCCCGTCCGGCCTGTGGATAACTCGGGCACTTCTCCCCTTGAACGGGGCGAAATCCCCCCGTCGAGCCGCGCCGGAGCTTCCATAAGAATGGATGTTCGATTTTCGTGTCAAGCGCACCACTCGGTGCGGCGCCCCGGGCGAACCGGCCGTCTACCGCCCCGTCCCCGGTCGCTCCCCGGACGGCCCGTGCTCGGACTCCCCCGCCGCCGGTGCGTCCGCGGCCCCGGCCTGCGCCACGACCCGGGCGCCCTCCGCCCCGGCCCGCGGCTCCTCCGGCCGCCGCGCCCACAGCCCGCGCGCCCGCGTGAACAGGCCCCGGGTCGAGCCCCGTCCGCGATGACCGTGGACCCGGGGGTCGTCCGTGACGTCGTACCGCTTCACGTAGGCCCCGAGAAAGGCCTGCAGGGTGGCGACCGCGGGAATGGCGATCAGGGCGCCGACCGCACCGAGGAGCGCGGTGCCCGCGATCACCGACCCGAAGGCGACCGCGGGGTGGATGTCGACGGTCTTCGAGGTCAGCTTGGGCTGGAGCACGTAGTTCTCGAACTGCTGGTAGACCACGACGAAGACCAGCACCCACAGCGCATACCACGGGGCGACCGTGAAGGCGATCAGCATGGGCAGGGCGCCCGCGAGGTAGGTGCCGATGGTCGGGATGAACTGGGACACCAGGCCCACCCAGACACCGAGCACGGGCGCGTAGGGCACGCCCAGCGCCTGCAGCAGGATGTAGTGGGCGATCCCCGAGATCAGCGCCATCAGACCGCGCGAGTACAGGTAGCCACCGGTCTTGTCGACGGCTATCTCCCACGCGCGCAGCACCTCGGCCTGCCGGGCGGGCGGCAGGACGGAGCAGAGGGCGCGGCGCAGGCGCGGCCCGTCGGCGGCGAAGTAGAAGGAGAACAGGCCGACGGTCAGCATCCGGAACAGGCCGCCGAGCACCTGGGCGGACACGTCGAGCACGCCCGCCGCGCTGTTCTGCGCGTACTTGCGCAGCCAGTCGGAGTGCAGCAGGCCTTCCTGGACGTCCACGCGCCGGAGCTCGGTGTGGAACGTCGTGTTGACCCAGTTGATCACCGAGTCGAGGTACTCCGGGAAGCCCTCGACCATCTTGATGATCTGCCCGGCGAGTATCGAGCCGAGCAGGGCGACGAAGCCCGCCACGGCGATCATCAGGCCCAGGAACACCAGGAAGGTCGCGAGGCCCCGGCGCATGCCGCGGGCGGCCATGCGGCTCACCGCCGGCTCTATGGCGAGGGCCAGGAAGAACGCGATGAGGACGTTGATCAGCAGGCCCGTCACCTGGTGGAAGGCCCAGCTGCCCAGCTGGAACGCGGCAACCAGCGCCAGCGCGAGCACCATGGCGCGCGGCAGCCAGTGCGGCATCCGGGCGCCCGCCCCGGCGGCACCCTCGGCCGGGGGCCGGGCGGGCGGCGTCGGGTCGAACGGGGATGCGTGCCGGGGGATCCGCCCGGTGTCGTCAGTGGGTGCCACGGTGCAAGTCTCGCCCACGCCACCGACAACCAGCGCCGGTCGTGCGGGGCCCGGTCCGGTCAGCGCATCTCCGGCGGAACGTTCATGACCCGGCAGACCACGCGCCACACGTCCTTGGCCTCCCAGCCCGCGTCCAGCGCCTCGTGCACCGTGCGCCCGCCGAGTTCGGACATCACGTGGTCGCGCGCGAAGGTGTCGGCGTACCCCGTGCCGAAGTGCTCCGCCATCCGCTCCCAGAAGACCGTCAACCGCATGAGTCCAGTATCCCGCCCCTGGGGGTGGGCCCGAGCCGGGACCGCGTGCCGGGACCGCTTTCCGCCCTACGGTCTGACTCATGCCCGAAACCGGAGCCTCCCCACTCCCCCCGACGCCCCAGGCGTCCTCCCCGCTCTTCCGCGCCGAACACTTCGTCTGGCTCACCGCGCGCGTACTGGAGCAGCGGCTGTTCGCGCACCACTTCCTGAACGGCGCCGCCGACCCGGTGGAGACCGCGCTGGACGCCTACCGCAACGAGGACGGCGGCTTCGGCCACGCGCTGGAGCCCGATCTGCGCGGCCCGGTCAGCCAGCCGCTGCACACCGCTCACGCGCTGCGCGTCCTGGACTCCATCGGGCGCTGCGGCGGACAGCGGGTGGAACGCGTCTGCCGCTACCTGACCTCCGTCTCCACGCCGGACGGTGCCCTGCCCGCCGTCCACCCCAGCCAGCGCGGCTATCCGGCGGCTCCCTTCGTGCCGATCGTGGACGACCCGCCGAGCGACCTCCTCGCCACCGGTCCCGTGGTGGGGCTGCTGCATCGCAACGAGGTGTGGCACGCCTGGCTGTTCCGGGCGACCGACTACTGCTGGCAGCGGATCGAGTCCCTGGAGAGGTCCCACCCCTACGAGATCGAGGCGGCCGTCACCTTCCTGGACGCCGCTGCCGACCGCACGCGCGCGGAGGCGGCCGCCGACCGGCTCGGCCGCCTGGTCCGCGACCACCGGCTCGCGGCGCTGGACCCGGAGCACCTGGAGGCCTTCCCGGTCGCGCCCGGCTACGCCCCGGAGGAACACCACTTCCCGTACGACTACGCGAGGACCCCCGGCTCCCTCGCGCGCGAGTGGTTCACGGACGACGAGATGAACCGTTCGCTGGACTTCCTGGCGAGCCGGCAGCGGGAGGACGGCGGCTGGCCGATCACCTGGCGCCAGTGGGCTCCCGGCGTCGCCCTGGAGGCGCGCCCCATGGTGACGATCGAGGCCCTGCGCACCCTCCGGGCGTACGGCCGGGCCATCGGCTGAGGCGGAAGCGTCCCCGCGGCACGCACGCGCGTGCGTGCCGCACGCCATTGGGCCGCCGTCCCGCCCGCCGCTCGCGCCCGCTCCACGATCGCCCGTGCCCCCACGTCCGCCGCCCGCGGCTCACGTCATCCGCCCATGGCCCGCACTCCCGCCGTCACCACCACGGCCGCCGCGACGACGAGCAGGAACGGCGCACGCAGCAGCAGCGCGACCGCGGCGGCCGCGAGGCCGGCCGCCCGCGCGTCGAGGACGAGCGCGTGCCCGTCGGCGAAGGTCTGCTGGGCGGTGAGAGCGGCGAGGAGGGCGACGGGCAGCAGCGCGGCGAGCCGCTTCACGAGCGGGCGCTCCAGTGCGCCAGCCGGCACGAGCAGCCCGGCGAGCTTGACTGCGTAGCAGCCGAGGACGGTCGCGGCGATCGCGATCCAGGCGTTCAACGCTTCCCCTCCCGTCCGCCGTCGCGTGCGCCGCCCACGCGCCGGCCCTCCAGCCAGAGCACGGCCGGTGCCGCGAGCGCGGCCAGCAGCACGGGCACCCCGGCGGGCAGCACGGGCAGCAGCCCCAGCCCGAGCAGCACGGCGAGAGCGGCGACGGCCCGCTCGGTGGCGGTCCTCAGCATGGGCGCGAGCAGCGCCAGGAAGACGGCGGGACCGGCCGCGTCGAGACCCCACGCCGCGGTGTCGCCGATGGCCTTGGCGCCCAGCGCGCCGAGCAGTGTGGTGAGGTTCCACAGCAGGTACAGGGTGATCCCGGTGACGGTGAAGCCGAGCCGCGCGGCGCGCCGGGTGGGCTGGGCGAGGGCCACCGCGGTGGTCTCGTCGATGACCCACTGGGCGGCCAGCGGGCGCAGCGCGCGCGGGAGGGCCAGCACCTGGGACAGGCGCAGCCCGTAGAAGGCGTTGCGCACCCCGAGGAAGAAGGCGCCCGCGGCCGCCGTGAAGGGATTGCCCCCGGCCGCGAGCGCCCCCACGAGCGCGAACTGGGAGGCACCGGTGAACACCAGCAGGCTGAGCGCACAGGTCTGGAGCAGCGTGAGCCCGCTGCCCGCCGAGGTCACCCCGAAGGCGAACCCGGACAGGCCTACGGCGATTCCGACTCCGAGGGCGTCCCGTACGACGGCTGCGTCCGGTTTGTCTCCGTCGTCGGGGCGTATGTCTGCGAGTGCTGTCTCTTCTGCCACGCCTGCGACGGTAGGAGCAGCCGCTGCCGCGCGTCTTGTACGTTCTTGCGCTCACGCCGGTAGGCCCCCGGAGGCACGCCCACGATGCGGGAGAAGTGCCGGCTGAGGTGCGCCTGGTCGGTGAACCCCACGACGGCGGCGGCCTCCGCCGGGGCCGTGCCCGCGTCGAGCAGCCGTCGGGCCCGCCGCACGCGGGCGTCGGTCAGCCAGGCGTGCGGCGGCATCCCGTAGGCGTCCCGGAACGCCCGCAGCAGCGCGAACGGGCTGGTCCCCAGGTCGCCCGCCAGCCGCTCCAGGGTGGGCGGCCCGGCCATCCGCTCCTCCAGCACGGCACGCGCGCGTGCCGCGAGCCGCGTGCCGGCCGTCCGCACCTCCCGCCGCGGCAGCGTCCCGCCGTTCAACCGCAGCAGCCGGGTCACGGCCACCCGCAGCAGCGTGTCGGCCGCCAGCGCGTTCCCCTCGTCCGCGGCCCGCAGCACCTGATGGACCAGTCGGGCGGCGTACGGATCGTCGAGCACCGGGCTCGCGAAGCCGGGCGTCCCGCGGATCCCCGTGGTCTCACCGGCGATCTCGGCCACCAGCTCCGGCGCCGGATACACCGCCCCGTACCGCCACCCCTCCGGCACGCCCGCGCGCCCCGTGTGCGGGGTGTCCGGATTGACCAGCGCGAGCGATCCCGCCCCCGCGTACTGGTCGGCCCCTCGGTGGTGGAACACCTCGACACCCTCGGCGATGGCGGCGATCACGAAGTGCTCGTGCGTGTGCCGCACGAACGCCTTCCTGACGTACCGGGCCCGCAGCAGATCGACACCGGGCAGCTCCTCGTAGCTCCAGTGCCGTGCCCGCTCCTCGCCAGACCCTTCCATGCGTCCATCTTCCGTCACGCCGGACGGGGGACGGACCGCCCCGCCGCTCCGACGGCTCCTCCGCCGACGTGGCAAAGCCGCAGCTCAGAGCGGACTGTCAGTGGCCGGGTGCAGGATTGATGCATGTCCAGCTCAGCACACCGAGCCCTCGACGGCTTCTCCCCCGCGACCCGCGGCTGGTTCACGGGGGCCTTCTCCGCGCCCACCGCCGCCCAGTCGGGCGCGTGGCAGGCCATCGCGGAGGGCTCGGACGTGCTGGTGGTCGCCCCGACGGGCTCCGGCAAGACGCTGGCCGCCTTTCTCGCCGCGCTCGACCAGCTCGCCTCCACCCCGCCCCCGGCCGACCCGAAGAAGCGCTGCCGGGTTCTGTACGTCTCCCCGCTGAAGGCCCTCGCCGTCGACGTCGAGCGCAATCTCCGCAGCCCCCTCACCGGCATCCGCCAGGAATCCGTCCGCCTCGGCCTGCCCGAGCCCGAGGTGAAGGTCGGCATCCGCTCCGGCGACACCCCGGCCGCCGAGCGTCGTGCCCTGTCCACGCGCCCGCCGGACATCCTGATCACCACCCCCGAGTCGCTGTTCCTGATGCTCACCTCGGCCACCCGCGACGCGCTGACCGGCATCGAGACGGTGATCCTGGACGAGGTGCACGCGGTGGCCGGCACCAAACGCGGCGCGCACCTCGCGCTGTCACTGGAACGGCTGGACGAGCTGCTGCCCCGGCCGGCCCGCCGCATCGGCCTGTCCGCGACGGTCCGCCCGGTCGACGAGATCGCCCGCTACCTCTCGCCCCGCCGCAAGGTGGAGATCGTCCAGCCGGAGTCCGGCAAGGAGTTCGACCTCTCGGTCGTCGTCCCGGTCGAGGACCTGGGCGAGCTCGGCGGCTCCCCGGTCGCCGACAGCGACGACGGCGCGGAGCGTCCCTCCATCTGGCCGCACGTCGAGGAGCGGATCACCGACCTGGTCCAGGCCCACCGCTCGACGATCGTGTTCGCCAACTCCCGCCGGCTCGCCGAGCGCCTGTGCAACCGGCTCAACGAGATCGCGTACGAGCGGGCGACGGGCGAGTCCCTGGACGAGCACCACTCCCCGGCCGAACTGATGGGCGGCTCCGGCGCGGCGCACGGCGCGCCGGCGGTCATCGCGCGCGCCCACCACGGCTCGGTCTCCAAGGAGCAGCGCGCCCTGGTGGAGGAGGACCTCAAGGCGGGCCGGCTCCCCGCCGTGGTCGCCACCTCCAGCCTCGAACTGGGCATCGACATGGGCGCCGTGGACCTCGTCGTCCAGGTCGAGTCCCCGCCGTCCGTCGCCTCCGGCCTGCAGCGCGTCGGCCGCGCGGGACACCAGGTCGGGGCGGTGTCCACCGGCGTGGTCTTCCCGAAGTACCGCGGCGACCTCGTCCAGGCGGCGGTCGTCACCGAGCGGATGCGGTCCGGCGCCATCGAGGCGCTGCGGGTGCCCGCCAACCCGCTGGACGTCCTCGCCCAGCAGGTCGTCGCGATGACGGCGATGGACACCTGGCAGGTGGACGACCTGCTCGCCGCGGTCCGCCGGGCCGCGCCGTTCGCCTCCCTGCCGGAGTCGGCGTTCACGGCCGTCCTCGACATGCTCGCGGGCCGCTATCCCTCCGACGCGTTCGCGGAGCTGCGCCCGCGCGTGGTGTGGGACCGGGTGACGGGCACGGTCACCGGCCGCCCCGGCGCGCAGCGCCTCGCCGTCACCTCCGGGGGCACGATCCCCGACCGCGGCCTCTTCGGGGTCTTCCTCGCCGGCTCGGACCCCAAGAAGGGCGGGGGCCGGGTCGGCGAGCTGGACGAGGAGATGGTCTACGAGTCCCGGGTCGGCGACGTCTTCACGCTCGGCACGAGCTCCTGGCGCATCGAGGACATCACCCGCGACCGGGTCCTGGTCTCCCCCGCGCCGGGCGTGCCGGGCCGGCTGCCGTTCTGGAAGGGCGACCAGCTGGGCCGGCCGCTGGAACTGGGGCGCGCGGTGGGCGCGTTCCTGCGCGAGGTCGGCGCGCTGTCGAAGGAGGACGGCCGGCTGCGCCTGCTGGCGGCAGGCCTCGACGCCTGGGCCGCGGACAATGTGCTGACGTACCTGGACGAGCAGCGCGAGGCCTGCGGTCACGTCCCGGACGACCGGACGATCGTCGTGGAGCGCTTCCGCGACGAACTCGGCGACTGGCGGGTGGTCGTGCACTCCCCGTTCGGCGCGCAGGTGCACGCCCCGTGGGCGCTGGCGCTCGGCGCCCGCCTGTCGGAGCGGTACGGCATGGACGCGCAGGTCATGCACGCCGACGACGGCATCGTGCTGCGCCTGCCCGACGCCGACCTGATGGGTCTGGACCTGCTGGACCAGGAACCCGCGAAGGGGGGCGCCCCCTTCGGCGGGGCGGGCGACGCCGACCAGGCGCCGGTCGGTGCGGCGGACGTCGCCTTCGACAAGGGCGACGTCGACCAGATCGTCACCGACCAGGTCGGCGGCTCGGCCCTGTTCGCGTCCCGCTTCCGCGAGTGCGCCGCGCGCGCCCTGCTGCTGCCGCGCCGCAACCCCGGCAAGCGCACACCGCTGTGGCAGCAGCGGCAGCGCGCGGCCCAGCTGCTCCAGGTGGCGAGCGAGTTCGGTTCGTTCCCGATCGTCCTGGAGGCCGTCCGCGAGTGTCTTCAGGACGTCTTCGACGTTCCGGGTCTCGTGGAACTGATGGGCGACCTCGAGTCCCGCAAGGTGCGCCTGGTCGAGGTCACCACCCCCGAGCCGTCGCCCTTCGCGCGCTCCCTGCTCTTCGGCTATGTCGCCCAGTTCCTGTACGAGGGCGACTCGCCGCTGGCCGAGCGCCGCGCCGCCGCGCTGTCCCTGGACTCGCGGCTGCTGGCCGAGCTGCTCGGCCAGGCGGAGCTGCGGGAGCTGCTGGACGCCGAGGTGCTGACCGAGCTGGAGCGCGAGCTGCAGTGGCTGACCGAGGACCGGCGCGTCAAGGACGTCGAGGGCGTCGCGGACGTGCTGCGGCTGCTCGGTCCGCTCACCGACGCCGAGCTTGCCGAGCGCGGCGCCGAGCCGCACTGGGCTCAGGAGCTGGCCTCCGCCCGCCGGGTCATCCGGGTGCGGATCGCCGGGGCCGACCACTGGGCGGCGATCGAGGACGCGGGCCGGCTGCGCGACGCCCTCGGCACGGCGCTGCCGGTGGGTGTCCCGGAGGCGTTCACCGAGCCCGTCAAGGACCCCCTGGGCGACCTGCTCGCGCGCCACGCCCGCACGCACGGCCCGTTCACCTCGGCCACGGCGGCCGCCCGCTTCGGCCTGGGCGTGGCGGTCACGGAGGGCGCGCTGCAGCGGCTCGCGGCCGGCGGCCGCGTGGTGCAAGGGGAGTTCCACCCGGCGGGGATCGGGCAGGAGTGGTGCGACGCGGCCGTCCTGCGCAGGCTGCGCCGCCGGTCACTGGCCGCACTGCGGCACGAACTCGAACCGGTGCCGCCGGCCGCGCTCGCCCAGTTCCTGCCGCAGTGGCAGCACGTCGGCAAGGGACACGGACTGCGCGGCATCGACGGACTGGTGCGCGCCGTGGAGCAGTTGCAGGGCGCGTCCGTACCCGCCTCCGCGCTGGAGAAGCTGGTGCTGCCCTCCCGTGTCGCGGGCTACACCCCCTCGATGCTCGACGAACTCACCGCCGCCGGCGAGGTGGTGTGGGCGGGCGCGGGCGCGCTGCCCGGCAAGGACGGCTGGGTCTCGCTGTATCTGGCGGACGCGGCCCCGCTGCTCCTGCCGCCACCGCACCCACTGGAGCTGACCGCGCTGCACCAGTCCGTCCTCGACACCCTCGCCGGCGGCTACGGCCTGTTCTTCCGTCAGATCGCCGACCAGGTCCGCGCCACCACGCACCCCGAGGCCACCGATCCGCAACTGGCCGACGCCCTCTGGGACCTGGCCTGGTCCGGCCGCCTCACCAACGACACGCTCGCCCCGATGCGGTCCCTGCTGGGCTCGGGCCGTACCGCGGGGTCCACGGCCCACCGCGCCAAGCGCTCCGTCCCGCGCGGGCGGTACGGCTCGCTCACGGCCGCCGCCCGCGCCGCGTCGCGCACCGGCCCGCCGACCGTCGCCGGCCGGTGGTCCCTGCTGCCCGGCCGGGAGGCCGACGCCACCGTGCGCGCCCACGCCCTGGCGCGCACGCTCCTCGACCGGCACGGTGTGGTCACCCGGGGAGCGGTGGCGGCCGAGGGCGTCGAGGGCGGCTTCTCGGCCGTGTACCGGATCCTGTCCGCCTTCGAGGACAGCGGGCAGGCCCGGCGGGGCTATGTGGTGGAGGGCCTGGGTGCCGCCCAGTTCGCGATGGACGGCGCGGTCGACCGCCTGCGCGCGGTGTCCAACGCCCGCGAGCGGGGCGAGGGTTCGCCGGCAGCGAACTTCGGGAACGGCGGCTTCGGCGCACCCGACGACTTCGACGCCGCTCACGGCACCGGCTCCCCGAACGGCCCCGGCGCCCCTGACGGCTTCGGCGGCTTCGGCGGCTTGCCCCCGTCCGAGGCCCCCGCCCCACAGGCCGACCCCTGGGACGGTGGACCGGCCCTCGACGGCGACTGGCCGCCCCCCGCACCCCCTCGGCCCGGCGAGTACGTGTCGCCCCACGACTTCGCGGACCCGGGCGCGGGCGGCCCCCGCGGCGGCGGCCCCCGCGGCGGCGGTCCGAGAGGCAGCGGCCCCTACGGCACCGGCTATGGCAACGGCCACGAGTCCGGCACCCGGCCCGGCTACGGCAACGGCCACGAGTCCGGCACCCGGCCCGGCTACGGCAACGGCCACGAGTCCGGCACCCGGCCCGGCTACGGCAACGGCTTCGGGAGCCGCGGATCCCGTACCCCCTCCGCCGACTCCCGGGCCGTCGTCCTCGCCGCCTCCGACCCCGCGAACGCCTACGGCGCCGCCCTGCCCTGGCCCGAACCGCCGACCGGCGCGGGGCACAAGCCGGGCCGCAAGGCGGGGTCCCTGGTGGTTCTCGTCGACGGTGAGCTGACCCTCTACATGGAGCGGGGCGGCAAGACACTGCTGGCCTGGCCCACCGACCCCGAGGAGAAGGCCACCGAGGACCCGCGTCTGCGGGCGGCAGCCGGGGCGCTCGCCGCGGCCGCTCGCGCGGGCTCCCTCGGCACGGTCACCGTCGAGCGCGTCAACGGCACCCCTGCGCTGACCTCCCCCATCGGCACCCTCCTGGAAGGAGCGGGCTTCATCGCCACCCCGCGCGGACTGCGGCTGCGGGCGTGAACAGGACGGTCCCGCCCGGGACCGGGACGTATGCGTCCTCCCGGGACGCACGAGGCGCACAGGCCCCACGGTGCGTACGAGGCGCACGGGGCGCGGCCGTCGTGGCACCCTGGACACATGCCCGAAGGTGACACGGTCTGGCAGGCCGCGCGACGGCTGCACGACGCCCTGGCGGGCAAGGTGCTGACCCGCAGCGACCTGCGGGTGCCGAAGTACGCCACGGTCGACCTCACCGGCCGGACCGTCCTGAACACCGTCGCGCGCGGCAAGCACCTGCTCACCCGCGTCGAAGGCGGCGTGACGCTCCACTCGCATCTGCGGATGGAAGGCGCCTGGAAGGTGTACGGACCCGGCGAACGCTGGCGGGGAGGCCCCGCCCACCAGATCAGGGTCATCCTCGGAACCGCCGAGCGCACGGCCGTCGGATACCGGCTCCCGGTCCTGGAGTTCCTGCACACCAGCGCCGAGGAACGCGCAGTCGGCCATCTGGGCCCCGACCTGCTCGGGCCGGACTGGGACCCCGAGCGGGCCCTGGCCAATCTCCTCGCCGACCCCGCCCGCCAGCTCGGCGAGGCCCTGCTCGACCAGCGCAACCTCGCCGGGATCGGCAACGTGTACAAGAGCGAGCTCTGCTTCCTGCTCGGTGTCACCCCCTGGCTCTCCGTCGGGGCACTGCCCGCCGATCGCGCCGCGAAGCTGCCCGCCCTCGCCAAGAAGCTCCTGGAGGTCAACCGCGAGCGGGTGGTCCGCCGGACCACGGGCCTTCCCCACCAGGACCTGTTCGTGTACGGCCGCGCGCCCCGACCCTGCCTGCGCTGCCGGACGTCGGTCCGGGTGGCCGACCAGGGCGACGGTTCCCAGGAGCGGCCCACGTACTGGTGCCCCACCTGTCAGGCGGGCCCCGCTCCGGCACCGGGTTCCCCCCAGCGGTGGCGGGAACGCTACGCCCGTACAAGTCCTACCGGCCGTAAGCCGGGTTGACGGTCCGTCAGAACCATTCGTGCGGTTTTGGCCGGGCCTCGGGCGGGCACGACCCCGCGGTCCCGGTCGCCCCGGGCTTCGGTACGCAGTGCACCGGCAGCAGGCTCAGGCCCCAGCCGCCGGCCGCGACCGCCCCCTCCAGCACCCCCGCGTCGTACGCCAGCGCCAGCCGCAGTACCGCCCACCACCACACCAGCGCCATCGCCAGAACGGCCCCCCGGCGCACTATCGGCCCCGTCATCGCTCCCACCTCCAGCACGAAGCTAGAACGCGGCCCCCTCCCGTAGGAGGGCGCACCGAGTCGCACAGAGGGCGCGTCCGTCCCTTCCCGCGCCGGTCACCCGAACGAAGCCCGCCCTCCACCATGACCGCACCTCACCCCACCGGCAAACGGGCACGGCGAGGGCGGCGCCGCAGCCCCCGCGGACATACGAAAACCCCGGCCGGCGTCCCTCCGGGTCTTCCCGGAGAAACCCCGGCCGGGGCCTCACAACGTGTGCGTCAGTGCACGTGCGTCAGTGCACGCACGCGGGTGCGTGGCAGGTCACGCGGCAACCACGTCCACCGCTTCGGCGGGGGCCTTGATGGTCACGCGTTCCGGCGGCACACCGGTCACCGACACGGAACCCAGCATCGGACGAACCGGCGTGGGAACGGTCTCGGTGGCCGCGGCAGACTGGGCCAGCTCGGCGAGGGCGAGCTCGTCGCTCACTTCCCGCATGAGCTCGGACATCCGTACGTCCAGCGCGTCGCAGATGGCGGAGAGCAGCTCGGAGGAAGCCTCCTTCTGCCCCCGCTCCACCTCGGAGAGATAGCCGAGCGAGACTCGGGCGGACGAGGAGACTTCGCGCAGAGTACGGCCCTGGCGCTGGCGCTGCCGACGCAGCACGTCACCCAGCAGGCGACGGAGCAGAATCATCGGTGGCTCCCTCCTCGGACCGCGTAGCCGCATCCTTCACGCCCCACCGTACCGCCTCGCGCCGCGGCCGTGCGGGGAGCGATGTCGTGTTCACTCAGGGCTGCAAACATCAGAACCCCCCGTTCCGTTCCGTATCCTGTGCCCGCTCATTTCCGGTCTGTTCGCTCGCGAGCTGCTGGAGAAGCAGCGCGAGTACGCTCCGTACACTCTCCATACGAATTTCCGCCCGGCTGCCGTTCAACCGCAGCGAGGCCGTTTTCCCGCCGTGAACGGCGCCTTTTTCGGCCTCCGAGGGCCCGTCCACGGCCACGAAGACCGTCCCGACGGGTTGCCCGTCCTGGGGTTCGGGGCCGGCCACTCCGGTGGTCGCGATGCCCCAGTCGGCTCCCAGCGCCTTGCGCACTCCGGCCGCCATCTGGGCCGCGACCTGCGGATCCACCGCTCCCCGCTCGGCCAGCAGGGTGGCGTCGACGCCGAGCAGCTCGTGCTTGAGGTCGGTGGCGTAGGCCGTCACCGAGCCCCGGAAGACCTTGGAGGCCCCGGGCACCGTGGTGATCTCCGCCGCGACCAGGCCACCGGTCAGCGACTCGGCGACGGCGATCGTCTCGTCCCTCACCGTGAGTAGTCTCACCACTTCGGTGGCGGGGGAACTCACGCTTCCGACTCCTCCAACGCCGCCCGGCGCTCGGCGATTCCCCGCCGGCGCAGCACCACGGCCTGCCTCACGTAATCGAACCCGGTCACCACGGTCAGGACGACCGCCACGGCCATCACCCAGAACCTCAGGGTGGCCAGCCACCCCGTCAGCGCCAGCACGTACATCCCGACGGCCACGCCTTGCGTGAGGGTCTTCAGCTTGCCGCCTCGGCTCGCGGGGATGACGCCGTAGCGGATGACGAGGAAACGCAGGAGTGTGACCCCGAGTTCCCGGCCGAGGATCACGGCGGTCACCCACCACGGCAGATCGCCCAGGCCGGAGAGGCAGATCAGCGCCGCCCCCATGATCGCCTTGTCGGCGATGGGGTCGGCGATCTTCCCGAAGTCGGTGACGAGGTTGTAGGTCCGCGCCAGATGCCCGTCGAACAGGTCGGTGATCATGGCGACCGCGAAGGCCGCCCAGGCGAGCGAGCGCCAGGCGGGGTCGTACCCGCCGCCGGCGAGCATCAGGGCGACGAAGCCGGGGACCAGCAGCAGCCGCAGCATCGTCAGCAGATTGGCGACATTCCAGACGCTGGCCTGGTTGACCGCGGCGGCCGCGATCTTGCCGCCGCGCAGCGGCCGGACGCCGCCTTCCTCACCGGCCCCGGAGTCGACGTCGCCGGCACCGGCCACACCAGCGCCGGCATCGACTCCCTCGGCACCGAATCCGATCCCGGCGCCGGCACCCGCACCGGCGCCGCTGCCGGAAGCGGAAGCCGAACCGGCAGCACGGGAGTCACCACCGACACCACCGGACGCCCCAGGAACTCCGGGAACACCGGAAACACCAGGGCCTCCGGCACCTCCGGAAACACCGGACTCCCCCGGCGTATCCCCGACGCCGCCGGACGCACCGGAAGCACCCGTCATCGCGGGAACACCCACCGGACCGCCGGACAAGGCGCCGGAACCAAGACGACCGGCCCGACCGGAAGCCCCGCCCGCGTCGGCACGGCCCGAGACCGCCCTCGCGGCCGCCCCCTGCCCGCCGGAGGAGCCGCCTGCCGCGGATGCCGGGACTCCCGTCATCTGCCCGCCTCCTCACTCCACGCGAGCGAGCCCTGGAGCGGCTCCGCCACCAGGTCGACGCCTTCCGTACCGACCACCTTCGCCTCGACCATACGGCCGACGTCCAGGCCCTCGCCGCTCGTGAGCAGCACCTGGCCGTCGGTCTCCGGCGCCTGGTGCGCCGCACGGCCGTACACGCCCTCCTCGGCGTCGACCGACTCGACGAGCACGCGCACCGTTTCGCCGACGCGCTCCTCGGCGCGCTGCGAGACGAGCTCCTCCGCGAGCCGCGAGAGGTGGGCGAGCCGCTCGGCGACGACGTCCTCGTCGAGCTTGTTGTCGTAGCCGGCGGCCTCGGTGCCCTCCTCGTCGGAGTAGCCGAAGACGCCGATGGCGTCCAGTCGCGCGCCGTTCAGGAAGCGCTCCAGCTCGGCGAAGTCGGCCTCCGTCTCGCCCGGGAAGCCGACGATGAAGTTGGAGCGCACGCCGGCCTCGGGGGCCTTGGTGCGGATGGTGTCGAGCAGCTCCAGGAAGCGGTCGGTGTCGCCGAAGCGCCGCATGGCGCGCAGCACGCCGGGCGCGGAGTGCTGGAAGGACAGGTCGAAGTAGGGGGCGACCTTCGGGGTGGAGGTCAGCACGTCGATCAGGCCGGGCCGCATCTCGGCGGGCTGGAGGTAGCTGACGCGGACACGCTCGATGCCGTCGACCTCGGCGAGCTCGGGCAGCAGGGACTCCAGCAGGCGGATGTCGCCCAGGTCCTTGCCGTAGGAGGTGTTGTTCTCGGAGACCAGCATGACCTCCTTGACGCCCTGCTCGGCCAGCCACCGCGTCTCGTTGAGCACGTCGCTCGGGCGGCGGGAGATGAAGGAGCCGCGGAAGGACGGGATGGCGCAGAAGGAGCAGCGCCGGTCGCAGCCGGAGGCGAGCTTCACCGAGGCGACCGGGGCGCCGTCCAGGCGGCGGCGCAGGGGCGCGCGCGGGCCCGACTCCGGGGCGAGCCCCTCCGGGAGGTCCGCGGGGGCGCCGTGTCCGGGCAGGGCGACGTCGGTCGCGGAGTGCCGCTCGGCCGGGCTGATCGGCAGCAGCTTGCGGCGGTCCCGCGGGGTGTGCGCGGCGTGGATGCCGCCGGACAGGATGGTCTGCAGGCGGTCGGAGATGTTCGTGTAGTCGTCGAAGCCGAGCACGCCGTCGGCCTCGGGAAGGGCCTCGGCGAGCTCCTTGCCGTAGCGCTCGGCCATGCAGCCGACCGCAACCACCGCCTGCGTTCTGCCCTGGCCCTTGAGGTCGTTGGCCTCCAGGAGGGCGTCGACGGAGTCCTTCTTGGCGGCTTCCACGAAGCCACAGGTGTTGACCACGGCGACGTCCGCTTCCGCGGCGTCCTCCACGAGCTGCCAGCCGTCCGCCTCCAAACGGCCTGCGAGCTCCTCCGAGTCCACCTCGTTACGGGCGCAGCCGAGAGTGACGAGTGCGACGGTACGGCGTTCAGGCATGGGCTCAAGACTACTTCGTCCCGCTGACACCCCACGTCGACGGGGTTGGCCGATCTTGGCCAACCCCGTCACGAGCGCACCCCTTGGGCCCCCTCGCGGGCCTATCCGACCTGCGGGTCGCCCTTGGTGTATGTGAGGCGTTCCACGGCGCCCGGCTGGAACTGGTCCTCGATCTTCTTGCCGTTGACGAAGAGCTGGATCGCTCCGGCGTCACCGAGGATGAGGTTGATCTCGGAGTTGTCCTGGAAGGTCTTGGAGTCGCCCTTCTTGAGCAGCCCGTCGAAGAGCATCCGGCCGTTGTGGTCCTTGGCGGAGATCCAGCTGCGTCCGCCCGTGGCGCTGACCTTGACGGTGACCTTGTCCTGCGGGGCGGCCGCGATGGCGCTGTCGGAGGGCTCGGGCTTCTGGTCGGCGGGCTTGCTGCTCTTGGGCGTGGGCGAGGCCGGCTTGCCGGGCGTCGACGCGGATCCCTCGGCGACCTGGGTCCCGGCGCCGTCGCCGGAGTCGCCGCCCGTGAAGGCGGTGAAGCCGACGAAGCCGACCACGGCGACGATCGCGGCGACCATGGCCGCGGTCCAGTTCGGGCCGCGGCGCTCGGGGCGGATACGTTCCGCCTCGAACAGGGGGGCGGCCGGAGTGGGGGCGGGGCTCCCGCCGTGCTGGGTGCCGTACCGCGCGAGCAGCGGGGCGGGATCGAGGTGCACGGCCTTCGCCAGGGTCCGGATGTGCCCGCGCGCGTAGACGTCTCCGCCGCAGGGGGCGAAGTTGTCGGCCTCGATGGCGTGCACGATGGCGATACGGACCCGCGTGGCGCTGCTGACGTCGTCGACGGTCAGCCCGGCGGCGATGCGAGCCTGCCGCAGGGCCTGGCCGATGGAGGGGCGGTCTTCCTCGGAAACGTCTTCGAACGGACGCTCGTCTTCAGGGGAGTTGCCGATGGACACGGGGGCGCCTTTCGAGCGTGTAGCCGCCTGTGCTGGAGGTTCAGTCTAGGGGGGTGCGAAAGGTGGAGCGACCCGGCGGTAGGACTTTGTACGCCATCGGAATGGCCGGACAATCCGATGGTGGGACAGATCCGGAGCCCAGCGTGGGACCCGCGCCCGTCCTTTCGCTCAACTTGACGTATGTCCAGGGGAAACGGTTGCCCGTCGCTCGCTAACGGGTGGATCACGGTGCACGCACCCCACCCACCCGCAGTAGGCGGATCCGCCGGACGGCCGTCTTGCCGCTACCCGACGGACTCCCCGCGAATCACGGCCAGCACACCGTCCAGGTCGTCGGGTTTCACGAGAACGTCACGTGCCTTGGAGCCCTCGCTGGGGCCGACGATGTTCCGCGACTCCATGAGGTCCATCAGCCGCCCGGCCTTGGCGAAGCCGACCCGCAGCTTGCGCTGGAGCATGGAGGTCGACCCGAACTGGGTCGAGACGACCAGTTCGGCCGCCTGGCACAGCAGGTCGAGGTCGTCGCCGATGTCCTCGTCGATCTCCTTCTTCTGCTTGGTCCCCACGGTGACGTCGTCCCGGAAGACGGGCGCCATCTGGTCCTTGCAGTGCCGGACGACGGCCGCGATCTCGTCCTCGGTGACGAACGCGCCCTGCATACGGGTCGGCTTGTTCGCACCCATCGGCAGGAAGAGCCCGTCGCCCTTGCCGATCAGCTTCTCGGCGCCCGGCTGGTCGAGGATGACGCGCGAGTCGGCGAGCGAGGAGGTGGCGAACGCGAGTCGCGAGGGCACGTTCGCCTTGATCAGACCGGTGACGACGTCGACCGAGGGCCGCTGGGTGGCGAGCACCAGGTGGATGCCGGCGGCCCGCGCAAGCTGGGTGATGCGCACGATCGCGTCCTCGACGTCGCGCGGCGCGACCATCATCAGGTCGGCGAGCTCGTCGACGATCACCAGCAGATACGGGTACGGCTGCAGCTCCCGCTCGCTGCCCTCGGGGGGCTTGACCCTTCCCTCGCGCACCGCGCGGTTGAAGTCGTCGATGTGCCGGAAGCCGTACGCCGCGAGGTCGTCGTACCGCAGGTCCATCTCCCGGACGACCCACTGGAGCGCCTCGGCGGCCCGCTTGGGGTTGGTGATGATCGGCGTGATCAGGTGCGGGATGCCCTCGTACGCGGTGAGCTCGACGCGCTTGGGGTCGACCAGGATCAACCGGACGTCCTCGGGCGTGGCCCGCATCATGACCGAGGTGATCAGGCAGTTGATGCAGGACGACTTGCCGGAACCGGTCGCACCGGCGACCAGCATGTGCGGCATCTTCGCCAGCGAGTGCATCACGTAGCCGCCCTCGACGTCCTTGCCGAACGCGACGAGCATCGGGTCGTCGTCCTCGGCCGACTCCGCCAGGCGCAGCACGTCGCCGAGGTTGACCATCTCCCGGTCGGTGTTGGGGATCTCGATGCCGACCGCGGACTTGCCGGGGATCGGGCTGATGATCCGGACGTCCGGGCTGGCGACGGCGTACGCGATGTTCTTGGTGAGCGCGGTGATGCGCTCGACCTTGACGGCGGGCCCGAGTTCGACCTCGTACCGCGTGACCGTCGGCCCGCGCGTGAAGCCGGTGACGCGGGCGTCGACCTTGAACTCGGTGAAGACGGTGGTCAGGGAGTCGACGATCGCGTCGTTGGCCGCGCTGCGCGACTTGCCCGGGCCGCCGCGCTCCAGCAGGTCCAGCGGGGGCAGGGAGTAGGTGATGTCGCCGGACAACTGGAGCTGCTCGGCGCGCGGCGGCAGCTCGCGGGTCTCGGCGGGCGGCGTCTTGGTGAGGTCGGGGACGCCGGCCGGTTGCTCCTCCTGCGGGGGGCGGGCGGCCGCGGCGGCCTTGGCGGGGCGGCCGGCCGCTTCGTCCCGTTCGGGGCGGGCGGCCGGGGTGTCCTGCTCGGGGCGGGCGGCCGGGACGGGGGTCGGGGTCGTCTCCACGCGGTCGCCCACGCTCACGCCCTGGGTGAGGTCGGCGACGACCTGCGAGGGGGGCATGCCATGCAGGACCGCGCCGTCGAGCGCCGCCGCGGCGGCCGCGGCGACGTCCACGGCGTCCATCTGCCGCCCCATGTCGGGCTGCGGCACGGCGGAACGCCGGGGGCGGCCGCGGCGCTTGGCGAGTGCCTCCTGCTCCGCGCCCTCGGGGTCGTACGCCTGAGGGGCGCTCTGGCGCTTACGGGGGCGCTCGGGCAGCGCCTCGCGCCACTGCTCGTCGTAGTGCGCGTCGTCCTCGGCGTACGCGAGTTCGTCGTCCTCGGGCTCGGGCAGGATGCCGAGCTTCACCCCGAGCAGCCGCAGCCGCTGCGGGATCGCGTTGACCGGGGTGGCCGTGACGACCAGCAGGCCGAAGACCGTGAGCAGCACGAGCAGGGGTACGGCGAGCACGTCGCCCATGGCGTACGTCAGCGGGGTCGCCGCGCCCCAGCCGATGAGGCCGCCGGCGTCCCTTATGGCCTGCATGCCGTCGCCGCGGGCGGGTGAGCCGCAGGCGATGTGGACCTGGCCGAGCACACCGATGAGGAGCGCGGACAGGCCGATCACGATGCGGCCGTTGGCCTCCGGCTGCTCGGGGTGCCGGATGAAGCGCACGGCGACGACCGCGAGCAGCAGCGGCACGAGCAGGTCCAGGCGGCCGAAGGCCCCGGTCACCAGGATCTCGACCAGGTCGCCGACGGGGCCGCGCAGGTCGGCCCAGGTGCCGGCGGCGACGATCAGCGCGACCGCGAGCAGCAGCAGGGCGACGCCGTCCTTGCGGTGCGCGGGGTCGAGGTTCCTGGCGCCCTGCCCTATGCCGCGGAACACGGCGCCGACGGCGTGCGCGAGGCCGAGCCAGAGGGCGCGCACGAGCCGGTAGACGCCCCCGGTCGGGCTCGGCGCCGGCCGGGGCGCGGGCGCCTTGGCCGCGGCCTTCCTGACGGGTGCCTTGCGCGCCGGGGCCTTCTTGGCGGGGGCCCTCTTCGCAGCGGCGGCCTTCTTCGCCGCAGCCTTCACGGGAGCGGCCGCCTTCCTGACGGGCTGCTTCTTGGCTGCGGAGGGACGTGAGGCCATAGGTGTGAGGTTACCGGTGGAGACGACGCCGGACACGTGTGCCCAGTGCTTCACCCGTTCGTGTCGTGCCGACGAGGTCGGGAAACTGACGGCACCTCATGAGGCGACGGGCCGTCACCCGCACACGGCGAACAGCACATCCGACATGTCCGGAAGGTGTCGAACGCCCGGGCGGCACGGGTCAGTTCGTCGACGAGACCGCGGAAGTGCTGCCCGCCCCCGGCTCCAGGGCGTCCAACGCCCGCCGCAGGCCCGTCAGCTTGCGCTCCAGATGGGCCGCCGTGGCCACCGCGGCCGCGTCCGCCGAGTCGTCGTCGAGCTGCTTGGAGAGCGCCTCGGCCTGCTCCTCCACGGCCGCGAGGCGGGCGGAGAGCTCGGCGAGCAGCCCGGCCGACTCCTTGCCCTCGCCGACACCGGCCTTGCCGCCGCCCTCCAGCTGGAGCCGCAGCAGGGCCGCCTGCTCCTTCAGCTGGCAGTTCTTCATGTACAGGTCGACGAAGACGGAGACCTTGGCGCGCAGCACCCACGGGTCGAAGGGCTTGGAGATGTAGTCCACCGCGCCCGCCGCGTACCCGCGGAACGTGTGGTGCGGGCCGTGGTTGATCGCGGTGAGGAAGATGATCGGGATGTCCCGGGTCCTCTCCCGCCGCTTGATGTGCGCCGCAGTCTCGAAACCGTCCATGCCCGGCATCTGCACGTCGAGCAGAATCACCGCGAAGTCGTCCGTGAGCAGCGCTTTGAGTGCTTCCTCCCCGGACGATGCCCGCACCAGCGTCTGATCGAGCGCAGAGAGGATGGCCTCCAGCGCCAGCAGATTCTCCGGCCGGTCATCGACCAGGAGGATCTTGGCCTTCTGCACCATGGCCCGCCCTCCTCGCCCCGGCGTGGGGCCACCCCTGTCCGCGTGAACCGGGGAGGCACCCGCGGGTGCCGCCCCAGGGGACGGCTCCCTTACGCCGTCCGTCCTTGTGCCGGTCATCGTAGCCGTACCCCGCCCGTCGCCACACCCTGTCACCGTGATGTCACTGTGCATGTCACTGTGCCCGTAGCAGAAACGTAGCGGGAGACCAGAAGGTTCCCCGAATCCCGTGCTCCTACACGGCTTCGGCCACACCGCGTCAGCAACTCCGCGCGCACCCCTGACTCTCCCCGCCGTCACTCCTCCCGCATCCACTGCCGCATCACGGCCAGCAGGTGATCGGGGTCGACCGGCTTGGTGACGTAGTCGGAGGCGCCCGACTCGATCGCCTTCTCGCGATCGCCCTTCATCGCCTTGGCGGTCAGCGCGATGATCGGGAGCCCGGCGAACTGCGGCATCCGGCGGATCGCCGTGGTCGTCGCGTACCCGTCCATCTCCGGCATCATGATGTCCATCAGCACCACCGCCACGTCGTCGTGCTGCTCCAGGACCTCGATGCCCTCACGGCCGTTCTCCGCGTACAGCACGGACAGCCCGTGCTGCTCCAGGACGCTGGTCAGCGCGAACACGTTGCGGATGTCGTCGTCGACGATCAGCACCTTCTCGCCGCCGAACCGCGCGTCGCGGTGACCCTGGCCGGCCGCGTCCTGCTCCTCGGCGGCCGGCCACTGCTCCGGGACCGGCCGGCCCTGCACCGCGGGGCGCGGCGTGGCGGGCGGCAGCGCCCGGCGGCGGCGCCGGAACAGGGCCGCGGCCCCGTTCTGCGTCTCCCGGTACGACTTCACCTCCGCCGGCGTCTCGATCTCCGCGGCGGACAGCTCGGACAGGTCGGACGGCGACGACTCCGAGGACACGACCAACTCGTCGGCGTTGAGCGCCGATCCGGGCTGCTGGTAGCCCTGCGGGGGCAGTTCGCCCGGGTGCAGCGGCAGATACAGCGTGAACGTCGAGCCGCGGCCCGGCTCGCTCTGCGCGTGGATCTCGCCGCCGAGCAGCTGCGCGATCTCCCGCGAGATGGACAACCCCAGGCCCGTACCGCCGTACTTGCGGCTTGTGGTGCCGTCGGCCTGTTTGAACGCCTCGAAGATGACCCGCATCTTGCTGCCCGCGATGCCGATACCGGTGTCGGTGACCGAGAAGGCGATCATCTCCGCGTCCGGGTCGGCCAGCGAGCCCGTCTCCAGCAACTGCTCCCGGATCGCCTGCGGGACGTCGCCCCGCGCGGGCCGGATGACCAGCTCCACCGAACCGGAATCGGTGAACTTCACCGCGTTGGACAACAGGTTGCGCAGCACCTGCAGCAGCCTCTGCTCGTCGGTGTGCAGGGTGGCGGGCAGTTCCGGCGACACCCGCACCGACAGGTCCAGGCCCTTCTCCGCGGTCAGCGGCCGGAAGGTGGCCTCCACGTAGTCGATCAGCTGGACCAGTGCGATACGCGTCGGCGAGACGTCCATCTTGCCCGCCTCGACCTTCGACAGGTCCAGGATGTCGTTGATCAGCTGGAGCAGGTCGGAGCCCGCGCCGTGGATCGTCTCGGCGAACTCCACCTGCTTCGGCGAGAGGTTCCCCTCCGCGTTGTCGGCGAGCAACTTGGCCAGGATCAGCAGGGAGTTGAGCGGGGTACGCAACTCGTGCGACATGTTGGCCAGGAACTCGCTGCGGTAGCGCATGGAGACCGCGAGCTGCTCGGCGCGCTCCTCCAGGACCTGCCGCGCCTCCTCGATCTCGGAGTTCTTCGCCTCGATGTCGCGGTTCTGCTGGGCCAGCAGCTCGGCCTTCTCCTCCAGCTCGGCGTTGGACGCCTGCAGCGCCTTCTGCCGCTGCTCCAGCTCCTCCGAGCGCAGCCGCAGCTGCTCGGTCAGCTCCTGCGACTGCTTCAGCAGCAGCTCGGTCTTGGTGTTGACGGAGATGGTGTTGACGCTGGTGGCGATCATCTCCGCGATCTGGTTGAGGAAGTCCTTCTGGATCTGCGTGAACGGGGTGAAGGACGCCAGCTCGATCACACCGAGTACCTTCCCCTCGAACAGCACCGGCAGCACGATCACCTGCGCGGGCGGTGCCTCGCCCAGCCCGGAGGAGATCTTCAGATAGCCGCTGGGCGCGTTCTCCACGAGGATCGTGCGCTTCTCCTGCGCGGCCGTGCCGATCAGCGCCTCACCCGGCCGGAACGACGTCGGCATGGAGCCCATCGAGTAGCCGTACGAGCCGAGCATCCGCAGCTCGTACTCGTCCCCGCTGTCACCGCCGAGTTCCGTGGCGTCGGCCGGCGACATCGCGACGAAGAACGCGCCGTGCTGCGCGGAGACCACTGGCGTCAGCTCGCTCATGATCAGCGAGGCCACGTCCTGCAGATCGCGCCGGCCCTGCATCAGGGCGGAGATGCGCGCCAGGTTGCCCTTCAGCCAGTCCTGCTCCTTGTTGGCGATCGTGGTGTCGCGCAGGTTGGCGATCATCTTGTTGATGTAGTCCTGGAGTTCCTGGATCTCGCCGGAGGCGTCGACGTCGATCTTCAGGTTCAGGTCACCGCGGGTCACCGCGGTCGCCACGCGCGCGATGGCACGCACCTGCCGGGTCAGGTTCCCGGCCATCTCGTTCACCGACTCCGTCAGGTCGCGCCAGGTGCCGTCGACGTCCCGCACGCGGGCCTGACCGCCGAGCTGCCCCTCTGTGCCCACCTCGCGGGCCACGCGCGTGACCTCCTCGGCGAAGGAGGACAGCTGGTCGACCATCGTGTTGATCGTGGTCTTCAGCTCGAGGATCTCGCCGCGCGCGTCGATGTCGATCTTCTTGGTCAGATCGCCCTTGGCGATGGCGGTGGTGACCATGGCGATGTTGCGCACCTGCCCGGTCAGGTTGGACGCCATCTGGTTCACGGACTCGGTGAGGTCCTTCCAGGTGCCGGCCACACCCGGAACGTAGGCCTGCCCGCCGAGGATCCCGTCCGTGCCCACCTCGCGGGCCACCTTGGTGACCTGGTCGGCGAACGAACTCAGCGTCTTCACCATGGTGTTGAAGGTGTCCGCGAGCTGCGCGACCTCACCGCGCGCCTCGATCGTCACCGTCCGCGTCAGATCGCCGTTGGCCACCGCGGCCGCGACCTGGGAGATGTTGCGCACCTGCATGGTCAGGTTGTTGGCCATCAGGTTGACGTTGTCGCTGAGGTCCTTCCAGATGCCCACGACGCCCGGCACGTGCGCCTGCCCGCCGAGGATGCCCTCGGTGCCCACCTCACGGGCCACCCGGGTCACCTGCTCGGCGAACGACGACAGCTGGTCGACCATCGTGTTCACGGTGGTGACCAGCTCGAGGATCTCGCCCTTGGCGTCGACGGTGATCTTCTTCGACAGATCGCCCTTGGCGACCGCCGTGGTGACCTCGGCGATGTTGCGGACCTGGATGGTCAGGTTGTTCGCCATGAAGTTCACCGACTGCGTGAGGTCCTTCCAGGTGCCGGAGACGCCCTGGACCTCGGCCTGACCGCCGAGGATGCCCTCCGTGCCCACCTCACGGGCCACCCGGGTGACCTCCTGGGCGAACGACGACAGCTGGCCCACCATGGTGTTCAGGGTGTTCTTCAGCTCCAGGATCTCCCCGCGCGCGTCCACGGTGATCTTCTGGGACAGGTCACCGCGCGCCACGGCGGTGGCGACCTGCGCGATGTTGCGCACCTGGGCCGTCAGGTTCCCGGCCATGCCGTTCACCGAGTCGGTCAGGTCCCGCCACACACCGGCGACGCCGGGAACCTGCGCCTGACCGCCCAGCCGGCCCTCCGTACCCACCTCACGGGCGACCCGGGTGACCTGGTCGGCGAAGGCGGACAGCTGGTCCACCATCGTGTTGATGGTGTTCTTCAGCTCCAGGATCTCCCCGCGCGCGTCGACGTCGATCTTCTGGGACAGGTCGCCGCGCGCCACGGCCGTCGTCACCTGGGCGATCTGCCGCACCTGGGAGGTGAGGTTGCCGGCCATGAAGTTGACGGAGTCGGTCAGCTCCTTCCACGTGCCGGAGACGCCGTCCACCTGCGCCTGACCGCCCAGCCGGCCCTCCGTACCCACGTCCCGGGCCATCCGGGTCACCTGGTCCGCGAAGGACGACAGCTGGTCCACCATCGTGTTCACGGTGTTCTTCAGCTGGAGCATCTCGCCGGAGACGTCCACCGTGACCTTCTGCGACAGATCGCCGTTGGCCACCGCCGTCGTCACCTGGGCGATGTTCCTCACCTGACCGGTGAGGTTGCGGAACGCGGTGTTGACGGAGTCCGTCAGGTCCTTCCACGTCCCCGCGGCCCCCGCCACCTGCGCCTGACCGCCCAGCTCACCCTCGACACCGATCTCCCGCGCCACCCGCGTGACCTCGGCACCGAACGACGACAGCTGGTCGACCATGCCGTTGACGGTGTTCTTCAGCTCCAGCATCTCGCCGGCCACGTCCACGGTGACCTTCTGCGACAGGTCACCGCTGGCCACCGCCGTCGTCACCGCGGCGATGTCCCGCACCTGCGTGGTGAGGTTGCGGAAGACCGTGTTGACCGAGTCGGTCAGGTCCTTCCAGGTGCCCGCCGCGCCCGGCACGTTCGCCTGCCCACCGAGGCGGCCCTCGGCGCCCACCTCGTTCGCCACACGCGTGACCTCGTCGGCGAAGATCCGCAGCGTCTCCGTCATCTGGTTGATCGTCTCGGCGAGCTGCGCGACCTCGCCGCGCGCCGGCACCGTCACCTTCTGCGACAGGTCACCGTTGGCGACCGCCGTGGTGACCTGCGCGATCCCGCGCACCTGGGCCGTCAGGTTCCCGGCCATCAGGTTCACCGAGTCGGTGAGCTCCTTCCACGTGCCGTCCACCCCGGGCACATGCGCCTGGCCGCCGAGGATGCCGTCCGTGCCGACCTCCCGGGCGACCCGCGTCACCTCGGAGGAGAAGGCCGAGAGCTGGTCGACCATCGTGTTGACGGTGTTCTTCAGCTCCAGCATCTCGCCGGCCACGTGCACCGTGACCTTGCGCGACAGATCGCCCTTGGCGACCGCCGTGGTCACCAGCGCGATGTCCCGCACCTGCGCGGTCAGCCGGTACGCCATGGTGTTGACCGAGTCGGTGAGGTCCTTCCACGACCCGGACATGCCCCGCACCTGGGCCTGTCCGCCCAGCTTGCCCTCGGTGCCCACCTCGCTGGCCACCCGCGTGACCTCGTCGGTGAACGTCGACAACTGGTCGACCAGGTTGTTGACCGTCCGCCCGACCTTCAGGAACTCCCCGCGCAGCGGATGCCCGGACCCCTCCGGCGTCTGCGAGCGCAGCTCCATCCGGGGCGACAGATCGCCCTCGGCCACCGCCGACAGCACTCGGCCGACCTCGGACACGGGCCGTACGAGATCGTCGACGAGCGCGTTGGAGTTGTCGATCGCGGCGGCCCAGGAGCCCTCGCAGGCACCCGTCTCCAGGCGCTCGGTGAGTTTGCCCTCGCGCCCGACCATGCGCCGCACCCGCGACAGCTCGCCGGTCAGATGCAGATTGCGGTCGGCGACCTCGTTGAAGACCGCCGCGATCTCCGACACCACGCCGTCCCCGGACACCGTGAGCCGCTTGCGGAAGTTCCCGTCGCGCATGGAGACGAGCGCGGCGAGCAGCCGGTTCAGGGCGGCCGTGTCGACCGCGGTGGTCCCGCCGCGAGGTTTGCGCTGGCTGCTCAGGGACTGTCCGCCCTTCGCGCGCGTCTTAGTGCTCCGCGCCGCTGCGCCAGACTCCACTGTGTCCCTCCCGCAAGGGTCGACCATTCACGCTCTGTGCCCGGGTGTCACCCGGCGTACCAGTTACTGCTGGGTATTCCTGCCCGATGTAATCAGGTCATCCAAAGGGTTGCTGCCCCCCATGCGAAGACCACACTCAGCCTGCCCGGACCTTCACCAGAAGCTTGCCCAGTGTTTCACCCCGGCCGAACCAGGCCATAACAGTTCGGCAGCTTCGCACACCGTCCGCACACTCTTCGGGCGGAAACACTGCTGACCGGCATCCGCGGGGGCGACGAAGGTAAGTAACCTTGCATGCGGCTGTCCAGCCACGCCGGTCCGGTCCGGCCTGGGCGGTGGCACGGAACGAGCGGGCATGGAGGCGGCCGCACACAATGACCACCGGAGTGATCCCGGGGGGACAGTCCCCGGAGCCACGACCGACCGACCCGCAGCTGCCCGAGCAGCGACGCGAGCCGGGCGGCCACGGACCCCTGCACGTCGACAACCGGACGAGGAGTGCTGTGATCACCGCGCGCGCGGCCGCCAGCTTCGAGCCCGTCGGACGATCGGTCGCGACCGCCCGCTCCTTCGTCCGCGACACCCTCCAGGGGTGGGGCTTCGGCGACATCGTCGACGACGCCGTGGTCCTGACCAGCGAGCTGGTCACCAACGCCGTCGTCCACGCGGGCACCGCCGCCGACGTCCTGTGCCTGCGCAGCGACGCGGGAGTGCGGATCGAGGTCGCCGACCGCTACCCCGAGCGGGAGATCCCGCTCCAGGGCGCGGCGATCAACATGGGCAGCCCCGACCGCGAGGGCGGACGGGGCCTCCAGCTGTGCGCGGCCCTGGCCGGCCGCTGGGGCGTGGAGTACACGCCCACCCACAAGAACGTCTGGTTCCTGCTCGACCTGCCCGAGCGCCCGGTCGGCACCCGTGCCGCCGGCCCCGCCCTCCCCGCCGCCATGCTCCCCCTCGCCGACGGCCGGGTCCGCGTGGCGGTCGTCCAGATCGACCGCGGCGGCTCCATCACGTCCTGGAACGAGGACGCGGAGACCCTCTTCGGCTACGCCGCCGAGCAGGTCACCGGCAAGCCGCTCACCGACCTCGCGGCCTGGCCGCACACCCCGGGCACCGGCACCGGCATCGCGGAGGCGCTCCAGCTCTCCCGCTGGGAGGGCAGCTACGGCATCCGCGGCGCCCACGGCCGCGTCATCCCCGTCTACGCCTCACACCTGCGCGTGCGCGACACCGGCGGCGAGCCGTCAACCGTGTGCCTCCTGGTGCAGGACCACGAACGGGCCGTTCTCCAGACCCCGTCGCGGGGCCCCGCGTCCGCCGACGCGGGCACCGCCCCCGACGGCCAGAGCGCCGACCCGTTCGAGGTGTTCATCGGCTCCCCCGCCCCCGACGACCTCGACGGCCTGCTCCAGCGCACCGTGGAACGCGCCCGCGACATGCTCGACGCCGACGCGGCCTTCCTCCTCCTCGCGACCGACGACGAGACGGAGCTGGAGGTCCGCGCCTCGACCGGCCTGCCCTCCGCCCGCCAGCGCTTCGCCCGCGTCCCCGTCGAGGCCGGCCCCGGCCGCTACGGCTCCGCCCGGATGCCGGCCGTCCACGACGACCTGGCGGCCGTACCGGGCGCCGTGCCGCTGCTGCACGGCACCGGCATGCGCTCGGTCGTCACCGTCCCCCTCAAGGTCGAGGGCCGTCTCACCGGCTCCCTCGGCGTCGCCGCGGAGGCCCCCGGCAGATACTCCAACGAGGAGGCGCTGCGTCTGCAGTTCGCCGCCGACCGGATCGCCCTGGCCGTCGAGTCGGCCCGCCTCGGCGAACTGGAGCGGCTGCGCAGGGGCTCACTCAGCTTCCTGGTCGAGGCCTCCGACCTGCTCGCCGGCACCCTGGACCGCGACCAGACCCTGGCCCTGATGGCACAGATGACGGTCCCGACCCTGGCCACCTGGTGCGCCGTCTACACGATCGCCGACCAGGCCTCGGAGCCGTACCTGTCGTACGTCCTGCACGAGGACGAGGACCTGATCGACGGGATCAAGTCCCTGCTGTCGAAGGTTCCGCCGCCGGACCCGGTCCCCACCCCCGGCGCCCGGATCTGGACGAGCCCGGCCGAGGCGGCCCACAAGGCCGCGCTGCGCACCTCCATGCGCAGCCTCAGCCTGGGCGACTCGCCCCACCGGGTCGGTACGTCCGTCGGCCCGACCCTGGCGACGGCCTCCGCGATCGGCGGCGAAACGGTCGTCCTGCCCCTGGTCGCCCGCAACCGCGTCATCGGCATGCTGACCCTCGGCAAGCCCACCGACGAGCACTTCCGCCAGGAGATCCTGGAACTGGCCGAGGACCTCAGCCGCCGGGCCGCCCTGGCCCTGGACAACGCCCGCCTGTACTCCGAGCGCACGGCGATCAGCCAGTCCCTCCAGCGCAGCCTCCTGCCCCCCGGCCTGCCCGAGGTCGCCGGCGTGGAGGTCGACGTCATCTACCGCGCGGCCGGCGAGGGCAACGAGGTCGGCGGCGACTTCTACGACCTCTTCCCCATCCGCGACGGCGCCTACGGCTTCGCCATCGGCGACGTCTGCGGTACGGGCCCGGAGGCGGCGGCGGTCACGGGCCTGGCCCGGCACGCGCTCCGGCTGCTGGCCCGCGAGGGCTTCGGCGGCCCCGCGGTCCTGCAGCGCCTGAACTCCGCGATCCTCGACGAAGGCGCACGCAGCCGCTTCCTGACCCTGCTCTACGGTGAGCTGTGGCCGCAGGAGGACGGCAGCGCGGTCCTGAAGGTGGTCTGCGCCGGTCACCCTCTGCCGCTGCGTCTGCGCCAGGACGGCACGGTCGAGCCGGCCGCGGAACCGCAGCCGCTCCTCGGCGTCATGGAGGACCTGGAGCTGTACGAGCAGACGGTCACGCTGGACCCGGGCGACGTCCTGCTGTGCGTCACGGACGGCGTCACCGAGCGCCGCGAGGGCACCCGGATGCTGGGCGACGACGGCCTCGCGGACGTCCTCACCACCTGCACGGGCCTGACGGCCGGCGCGGTGGCGGCCCGCATCATGCGCGCCGTGGAGCGCTTCGCGTCGGACGCGCCGTCGGACGACATGGCGATCCTGGCGATGCGGGTCCCGGAGATCATGACGGACTGAGGCCGCGGATCGACCCGGCGGTCCGGCCCGGCGGACCAACCGTCCGGGCCGGACGCGGACATGAGCGTGGATATGCGAAAGGCCCCACCCGGAAGGGTGAGGCCTTTTTGCTGGAGCCCCCAAACGGAATCGAACCGTTGACCTTCTCCTTACCATGGAGACGCTCTACCGACTGAGCTATAGGGGCCGGTCGCCTTCTGCGAGGTTTCCCGCGCGGCAACGGAATAGATCATACCCCGAACGAAGCCGTACTCCCAACCACGGACGGTCGGTCACGCGACCTGTCACGGACGGCCGTCAGAGCGCGGGTTGCAGCAGTCCGCCGAGCGCGTTGCACGCGGAGACGATCCGCTGCATCTCCCGTCGGGTCAACGCGGCGTCCACCGGCAGCGCGAGCGTCTCCTCCGCGGCCCGTTCGGTCTCCGGCAGGGACACGCACCGCCGGTACTCGGGCAGCCGGTGCACGGGGGTCTTCACGGGCACCCGGCAGTCAACTCCCCTGGCCCGTATCGCCCGTGCGAAGGCGTCCCGGTCCGGCCGGCCGTTCCCCGGCACCCGCACCACGTACTGCTGGTAGGTGTGCCCGGCGCCCCCGTCCGGCGTCCGCACGCCCCGCAACTTCGCGTCCAGATAGGCGGCCCGTTCCCTGCGCTGGGCCGTCTCCTCGTACGGCGCCTCGGACTCGCCCTGTTCCAGGACCAGCAGACCGTGCCGCCGTCCGAGGGCGTGCAGCCGCGCGATGCAGGCCGGCCGCCCGAAGCGGTGTACGGCAACGACGCCCGCGGTCCGCGGAGTTACGGCCGCCTCGACGGCGGTCGCGTCGAGGCAGTACGTCACCGGGTCTATGTCGGCGAACACCGGCAGCGCGCCGACCTGGACCACGGCCTCGGTGACTTCCACGTTCCCGAACGCCGGTACGACGACCTCGTCACCGATTCCGACGCCGGCAGCCCTGAGCAGTGCAGCAGTACCCATGCCACGGATGCTGGTTGCGCAACGTGAACTTCAAGTGACGGCAAACAAAAAAGGGTTGGACCCGGAACCGAAGTTCGGGGTCCAACCCTTTGAAGAATTGTTCGGCGGCGTCCTACTCTCCCACAGGGTCCCCCCTGCAGTACCATCGGCGCTGTGAGGCTTAGCTTCCGGGTTCGGAATGTAACCGGGC
>NZ_JBIWFW010000012.1:0-43249 GCF_044763235.1 Streptomyces sp. NPDC096152
CAAGGGGCAGATCTTCGTCAAGGGCGAGGTCATCAAGACCGTTCCGGAGTCGAAGATCGTGGAGACCCTGATCGAGGAGGCCATGAAGCTGGCCGCGCGGATGGAGGCCGACGGAGCCGTCTCCGGCGAGCCCTCCGTCTCCGTCGCGGGCTGACCACGGTCTTCACCCCGCCCGCCGCCGTCACCACGGCCCCCTCCCCGGGGGGCACCCGAGGGGGCGGCGCCGCCCGGAGCCGGCAGGTACAGTGCGGAGACCAGCGAATCCCCAGCGTGAGGCCCCGCACGTGTTGACCCAGACCACCTCACGGGTGCTCGAACCGAGCGACCTGGACGCCGCGCTCGCCGTCCTCGACCGCGAGCCGGTCGTGAACGCTTTCGTGTCGTCCCGCGTGCAGGTCGCCGGGCTGGATCCGTGGCGGCTCGGCGGCGAGATGTGGGGCTGGTACGAGGACGGGATGCTCACGTCCCTGTGCTACGCGGGCGCCAACCTGGTCCCCATCTGCGCCACACCCCGCGCGATCCGCGCCTTCGCCGACCGGGCCCGGCGGGCCGGCCGCCGCTGCTCCTCGATCGTCGGCCCCGCCGAGCCCACCGCGGAACTGTGGCGGCTGCTGGAGCCCTCCTGGGGCCCGGCCCGCGAGATCCGCTCCCACCAGCCGCTGATGGTCACCGACCGCCTGTCTTCCGACGTCGCCCCGGATCCCTACGTCCGCCGCATCCGCAAGGACGAGATGGAGACGATCATGCCGGCGTGCGTGGCGATGTTCACCGAGGAGGTCGGAGTCTCCCCGCTGGCCGGCGACGGCGGCCTGCTCTACCAGGCCCGGGTCGCCGAACTCGTCGGCTCCGGCCGTTCCTTCGCCCGCCTCGACGAGCACGGCAAGGTCGTCTTCAAGGCCGAGATCGGTGCGGCGACCCCCCAGGCCTGCCAGATCCAGGGCGTGTGGGTGGCCCCGGAGTACCGGGGGGGGAGGCCTCGCGGCCCCCGGGATGGCGGCGGTGCTGCGGTACGCGCTGGCCGACGTGGCCCCGGTGGTGAGCCTTTACGTCAACGACTTCAACACCGTGGCGCGGCGGACGTACCGGCGGGTGGGCTTCCAGGAGGTCGGCGCGTTCATGAGCATTCTGTTCTAGTCCGGGGCAACTGTGCTGTCCTGAGGCCGGTGCGGGCCCTGTAGTCTCCCCGGCATGTCCCACATTCCCGGTCACGGACACCGCCGCCCCGACGACGTCGTGATCGGCCCCCTCGACCTGCCGGCCCGCATCGACGAGGCGCTCGCCGTGCAGGCGGTCGCCTTCGGACTCGGCGCCGACGAGATCTCCGTACGCCGCCAGATCGTGCTGCGCCACATGACGTATCCGGGGGCCCGAGCGTTGGGCGCCACCACCCCCGACGGACGGCTCGTCGGCTTCGTCTACGGGATGCCCAACGACCGCGCCCACTGGTGGTCCACCGTCGTCGAGCCCTATCTGCGGGCCCGCGGTCACGACGACTGGCTCGACGGCTCCTTCGTGATCACCGAACTGCACGTCCATCCGGCGTACCAGGACCGCGGCATCGGCCGCACCCTGATCACCACCATCACCGACAGCGCCACCGAGCCCCGCTCGATCCTCTCCGCGATCGACACCGACAGCCCGGCCCGCGGCCTCTACCACTCCCTGGGCTACGAGGACCTGGCCCGGCGGGTGATGTTCCCCAGCGCCCCGATGCCCTACGCCGTCATGGGCGCCCCGCTCCCGTTGCGCCGCCGATAACCGATTTCCACCGGCACGGCAAGCCCGGCTAACCTCCTAGCCATCACCTTCCCCGCTCCCGGTCGCGCCCGAGCGGGGGCCCGATCGGCAGGAGTACGAGAACCATGGCGAACGCACCGGTCCAGCGCATGTCCCAGTTGATGGCGAAGACGCTGCGCGACGACCCGGCGGACGCCGAGGTCCTCAGCCACAAGCTGCTCGTCCGCGCGGGCTACGTCCGCCGCACCGCCGCCGGGATCTGGAGCTGGCTGCCGCTCGGCAAGAAGGTCCTGTCCAACGTGGAGCGGATCGTCCGCGAGGAGATGGACGCCATCGGCGCCCAGGAGGTGCTGCTGCCCGCCCTCCTGCCGCGCGAGCCCTACGACGCGACCGGCCGCTGGGACGAGTACGGCCCCGAGCTGTTCCGCCTGCAGGACCGCAAGGGCGGCGACTACCTGCTCGGCCCCACCCACGAGGAGATCTTCACCCTGCTGGTGAAGGACCAGGCGTCCTCCTACAAGGACCTGCCGGTGATCCTCTACCAGATCCAGTCGAAGTTCCGCGACGAGGCCCGGCCCCGCGCGGGCATCCTGCGCGGCCGCGAGTTCCTCATGAAGGACTCCTACTCCTTCGACACCGCCGACGAGGGCCTGGCCGAGTCCTACGCCCTGCACCGCCAGGCCTACCAGCGCATCTTCGAGCGCCTCGGCCTGGACTACCGGATCTGCGCGGCCACCGCGGGCGCGATGGGCGGTTCCAAGTCCGAGGAGTTCCTCGCCCCGGCCGGCGCCGGCGAGGACACCTTCGCGGACTGCCCGAACTGCGACTTCGCCGCCAACACGGAGGCGGTCGGCTACGAGCTGAAGCCGGTCGACGCCTCCGGCGTGCCCGCGGCCGAGGACATCCCGACCCCGGACACCCCCACCATCGAGACGCTGGCCGCCTCGCTCGGTGTCCCGGCCTCCGCCACCCTGAAGAACCTGCTGGTCAAGGTCGACGGCGAGATCGTCGCGGTGGGCGTGCCCGGTGACCGCGAGGTCGACATGGACAAGGTCGAGGCGCACTTCGCCCCGGCCGCCGTCGAGCTGGTCACCGCCGAGGACTTCACCGGCCGCCCCGACCTGGTCCGCGGCTACGTCGGCCCGCAGGGCCTGGAGAAGGTCAGGTACATCGCCGACCCGCGCGTGGCGCCGGGCACCGCCTGGATCACGGGCGCCAACAAGGAGCACACGCACGCGAAGAACGTGGTCGTGGGCCGCGACTTCGAGGTCGGCGAGTACGTCGACGTGGTGGTCGTCCAGGAGGGCGACCCCTGCCCGAAGTGCGGCACCGGCCTCAAGCTGGACCGCGCCATCGAGATCGGCCACATCTTCCAGCTGGGCCGCAAGTACACCGACGCCCTCAAGCTCGACGTCCTCGGCCAGAACGGCAAGCCGGTCCGGGTCACCATGGGCTCCTACGGCATCGGCGTCTCCCGCGCGGTCGCGGCTCTCGCCGAGCAGCACGCCGACGACAAGGGCCTGGTCTGGTCGCGGGAGGTCGCCCCGGCCGACGTGCACGTGGTCGCCGCGGGCAAGGCGCTCCAGACCGAGCTGGCCCTCGAGGTCTCGCAGAAGCTGGCCGCCGCCGGTGTCCGCGTCCTGGTCGACGACCGCGCCGGCGTCTCCCCGGGCGTGAAGTTCACGGACGCCGAACTCATCGGCGTACCCCAGATCCTGGTCGTCGGCCGACGCGCGGCCGAGGGCGTCGTCGAACTGAAGGACCGCCGCACCGGCGAGCGCGAGGAACTGTCCGTCGAGGAAGCGATCACCCGCCTCACGTCGGCGTCCTGACCCGCCTGCCGCCCACGTCGTGAGCGGCCTGCCGTGAGGGGTGTGCCCTGCCCGGGCCGCGGGCCGTCCTGACCGACTGTCCGCTACGGCCCGCCCCGGGCGGGCGGGGCGGGCGGCCCCGCCGTGGGTCGCCTGCGGAGCCGTGTCCGCCGACCCGGCACCGCGGGGCGGTCGCCGCCCGGCGGCGGCTCACAGCCAGGTCGCGAACTCCAGCAGCAGTTCGGCGTCCTGGGGGCGGCCCACGCGGCCCGCGCGGACGCCGGACTCCACGGCGCGGAACAGGGTCCAGCCGCGCAGCCGCTCCTGGTCCACCTCCAGGGACTCCGCGAGCCGCTTGATCCGCCGCCGGGTCGTCGCGGCGCCCGACGGCGAGGCGATCAGGTCCTCCACCCGGTCCCGCACCAGCCGCGCCAGGTCGAAGGCGCACTCGCCGACCACCGGGTCGGGGCCCACCGCCAGCCACGGCATCCGGTCCCCGGCGAGAACCTTGCTCTGCCGGAAGGTGCCGTGCAGCAGCAGGTGCTCCGGCGGCGCGGCCAGCAGTTCCTCGCGGGCCGTGAGCGCCGCGTCGACCAGCGGCGCCACGGCGGCGTCCGCGTCGGCGCTCGCGCGCATCGCCCGGGCCTGCCTACCGGTCCGCTCGGCGACCGTTTCGAAGGGATGCGGGCCCGGAGGCCCGATCCACAGCCGCCGCAGCGTGCCCGCCGCCTCCAGCAGCGCCTTGGCCTCCGGCAGCGACCGCACCGACACGTCCGGATGCAGCCGCTCCAGGAGCAGCGCGCCCCCGGCGCCCGAGGCGTCCTCCGCGCCGGAGCCGGACGGCGGCCCGGGCTCCAGGAGCTGTACGGCACCCCGCCCGCCCCAGTACGCCAGCGCCGCCCGCTCGCTCTCCGGACGGGCCCGGGGCGGGGCCAGCTTGAGCACGGCAGGCGTCCCGTCCACCGTGCGCACCAGCACGACCAGGCTGCTGCGCCCCCCGGGCACCTGCACCCGTTCGACGCTCAACTCGCGCTGCGCGACGGCCTGCTGCGCCAGCTCGGGCAGCTTCTCCAGCCAGTCGTCACCGTCCGGTGCCGTCTCACCGAGTGCCCGCACCAGACGCTGCGGCGGTTCGAAAGCCATGCGCGAGTCAATCCCTTCGTGGACCGCGTTCCCTGTCACCGTGCGCCGAGGGCGCCTCCTGTCCCCGTCCTGCGCCGTGAGCGAGCCGTGAGCCCGCGTTCCACCGCCGGTGTCACCCGGTCGGCGCGGCCGATGCCGTGGCGGTGCCGGCCCGCTCGGCGAGACCAGGGAAGGCTACGCTCCCCCCGCGCCAGCGCACCGCCCGGACCGCCGCCTCCCGCAGCGCCCCGGCCGCCTCGCGCCGCCCCCCGCCCTCGGTGGCCCGCACCAGGTCCGAGTACACCGCGGCGACGCGTTCCTCCAGTTCGGCGGCGAACCGGGCCGCCGCCGGCGCGTCCGGCACCGCGAACGGCAGCGCGTACGCGGCGGCCGCGGCCACCGGACGGCCGCCCAGGTCCCGCACCTCGCGTGCGAGCGCGTCCCGCCGCGCCCGGTGGGCGTCGTACGCCGCCCGCGCCTCCGCGCGCCGCCCCTCGCCGATCCGCCCGCCGACGACGCCGTAGCCGTACACGGCGGCGTGCTCCGCGGCGAGCGCGGCCTGGAGTGCCCGCACGCGCTGTTCCTTCGCCTCGCTCATCGGTCATCCTCCGTCGGCGGGGTCGCCCCGCTCATCGGTCGCCCTCGGTCAGCAGATAGGCGTGCGCCGCCCCGGCCGCCGCCACCGAGGCCAGCAGCCGGGCCAGCTCCCCGGGTACCCGCAGCAGCGCCTGGGCCCGCCGGTCCGCGAGCGACCGCTCGGCGGCGGCGAGCTGCGCCAGCGCCTCCTTCGCGTCGCCCGGCACGCCCGGGACGCCCGTCGCGCCCGGCACCGAGGCGGACGGCGCGGCGGAGGAGGACGCCACGTCCCCGCCCTCCGCCGTGGCACCGGCGGTGGGCCGCGACCCGGCCGCCGCGCGGGACTCCTCGGCCCCCGGGGACGCCGTCGCGGCGCCGCCGAAGGCGTCCCGGTGGGCCGCCACCTCCGCCCGCAGCGGTCGCAGCCGCGCCGCCAGCGCCGGATGCGCGGCGATCACGGCGTCGTACCGCTCCACCAGCGCCTGACTGTCCCGGGCGGCACGCGCGCGTGCCCGGTCGGCCGACGACGGGCCGTCGCCGGCCGCGTCGGATCCGGCGGAGCAGCCCACGAGCAGGGCGGCCCCCGCCGCGGAGGCGAGCAGACTCCTTCTGCGCGGCCCGAGGAGGGCGCGCGAGGCTGAGGGGAACGGCACGGCAGACGTCCTCGGGGAGTGCGTACGGGAACCGGCGGGCCGGCGCAGGCGGCTCGCGCATGATCACCGTACCCGCGCCCCCACCGGGCACCGATCAGCGGCACCACCCCTGACCAGGTGGACGGCAACACCCCTTGGGACCGGATACCCTTTCACCAGACACGCGACCATCCCACAACAGCACACGCGGCCGAGGAGTCACCCGGATGAGCACCACCCAGAGCGAGAGGCTGCGGGAACTGCTGGAACCGCTCGTCGCATCCCAGGGCCTGGATCTCGAAGAGATCGCCGTGGACTCCGTAGGACGCAAGCGTGTGCTGCGCGTCGTCGTCGACTCCGACAGCGGGGCCGATCTGGACCGGATCGCCGATGTGAGCCGCGCGCTCTCGGCGACGCTCGACGACACGGACGCGATGGGCGAGGGCGAGTACACCCTCGAGGTCGGCACCCCGGGCGCGGAGCGCCTCCTCACGGAACACCGGCACTACGTGCGTGCCACGGGCCGGCTGGTGAAGTTCCAGCTGGCCGGGGGCGACGAGCTGGTGGCCAGGATTCTCCAGGTCGACGACGAAGGCCTCGACCTCGAAGTGCCCGGAGTGAAGGGCCGCAAGGCCACCACCCGCAGACTTGCCTTCCCCGACGTGGACCGGGCACGTGTGCAGGTCGAGTTCAGCCGCAAGGACAAGAAGGAAGAGGAGGCGTAGCCGTGGACATCGACATGAGCGCCCTGCGGGGCCTGGTCCGGGAGAAGGAGATCTCCTTCGACCTGCTGGTCGAGGCGATCGAGTCGGCCCTCCTCATCGCCTACCACCGCACCGAGGGAAGCCGCCGCCACGCGCGCGTGGAGCTCGACCGGCAGACCGGGCACGTGACCGTGTGGGCGAAGGAGGACCCCGAGGACCTCGAGGAGGGTCAGGAGCCCCGGGAGTTCGACGACACCCCGTCCGGCTTCGGCCGTATCGCCGCCACCACCGCCAAGCAGGTGATCCTGCAGCGGCTGCGCGACGCCGAGGACGACGCGACGCTCGGCGAGTACGCCGGCCGCGAGGGCGACATCGTCACCGGTGTGGTGCAGCAGGGCCGCGACCCGAAGAACGTGCTGGTCGACATCGGCAAGCTGGAGGCCATCCTGCCGGTGCAGGAGCAGGTGCCGGGCGAGACCTACCCGCACGGGATGCGGCTGCGCAGCTACGTGGTCCGGGTGGCCAAGGGCGTGCGAGGGCCGTCGGTGACGCTCTCCCGCACCCACCCCAACCTGGTGAAGAAGCTCTTCGCGCTGGAGGTCCCGGAGATCGCCGACGGCTCCGTCGAGATCGCCGCGATCGCCCGCGAGGCCGGTCACCGCACGAAGATCGCCGTCCGGTCCACCCGTGCGGGCCTGAACGCCAAGGGCGCCTGCATCGGCCCCATGGGCGGCCGGGTGCGCAACGTGATGGGCGAGCTGAACGGCGAGAAGATCGACATCGTCGACTGGTCGGACGACCCGGCCGAGATGGTCGCGAACGCGCTGTCCCCGGCCCGCGTCTCCAAGGTCGAGGTCGTCGACCTGGCGACCCGGTCGGCCCGGGTGACGGTGCCGGACTACCAGCTGTCGCTGGCGATCGGCAAGGAAGGGCAGAACGCCCGGCTCGCGGCCCGGCTCACCGGATGGCGCATCGACATCCGCCCGGACACCGAGCAGGCGGCCGACTGACGCTCCCCGGGGTTCACCCGGGAGTGGGGAATGGATCCGGGCCGCAGGACGCTCAGATCACGACAGGTTCATACGCAGCGATGTTCGATCCTTACCCCGAAGGGGTGAGGTTGCTGCGGGGAGGTAGACTGAGGAGTGTCTGGCCGGACGCGTGCCCGCGTATGCCCTGAACGCACCTGTGTGGGGTGTCGGGAGCGAGCGGCCAAGAACGAACTGTTGCGGACCGTGGCGGTCGAGGGCGAATGCGTCCCCGATCCTCGCGGTACGCTGCCCGGCCGGGGTGCGTACGTACACCCCGTCCTGGTCTGTTTCGACCAGGCAGTACGCCGCCGGGCGTTTCCGCGGGCGCTGCGCGCCCCGGGACCGCTCGACGTAATGGCGTTGCGCCAGTACGTCGAGCAGGCACAAGGTTGCTGAAAGGCAGCCCGCTGCCGGCTCGGCCGTCGGGCCGGGCAGGCAACACGGCAAGGAAGACGTCCGCGCGGAACCCCGTGCGGCTGGTACCTCGCGAGTCGAAAGCAGGTCGAGATTGCGATGAGCACTCGATGAGTACGCGATGAGTACGCCCATGAACTAGCGACGGTCCGGCCGCAACCCGGACCTAAAAGGAGCGAAGTGGCTAAGGTCCGGGTCTACGAACTCGCCAAGGAGTTCGGTGTCGAGAGCAAGGTCGTCATGGCCAAGCTCCAGGAACTCGGTGAATTCGTCCGATCGGCGTCCTCGACGATCGAGGCGCCCGTAGTACGCAAGCTGACCGATGCCCTCCAGCAGGGCAACGGCGGCGGCAAGTCCACCACCCGCAAGGCGTCCCCGGCGAAGCCGGCCGCCCCCTCTCCGGCGCAGGCCGCCCGTCCGGCCGCTCCGCGCCCGGCGGCGCCCAAGCCCGCCGCGGCCGAGCGGACCGAGGCTCCGGCGGCCCCGGGTCCGCGCCCGACGCCGGGCCCGCGCCCCGCGCCGCGTCCCGCCCCGGCGGCTCCGGCCCCGGCCGCGCCCGAGTTCACGGCACCGCCGGCGGCTCCGGCCGCCCCGGCGCAGCGTCCGGGTGCCCGTCCCGGCGCCCCCAAGCCCGGCGGCCGTCCGGCCCCCGGTCAGGGTCAGGGTCAGGGCGGCGGCCAGGGCGCGCGTCCCGGCGCCCCCCGTCCGGGCGGTCAGGCCCCGCGTCCCGGCGGCCAGGGCCGTCCGGGTTCCCGTCCGGCCGGTCCCCGTCCGGGCAACAACCCCTTCACCTCCGGTGGCTCCACCGGCATGGCGCGCCCGCAGGCGCCCCGTCCGGGCGGCGCCCCGCGTCCCGGCGGTCCCGGTGCGCCCGGCGCGCCGCGTCCGCAGGGCGGCGGCCAGGGCGGCCCCCGTCCGCAGGGTGCGGCCGGTGGCGGTCCCCGTCCGCAGGCTCCGGGCGGTTCCCGTCCGACGCCGGGCGGCATGCCCCGTCCGCAGGGCGGTGCCCCGCGTCCCGGCGGCCCGCGTCCGAACCCGGGCATGATGCCGCAGCGTCCCGCCGCGGGTCCGCGTCCCGGTGGCGGCGGTCCCGGCGGCCGTGGTCCCGGTGGCGGCGGTCGTCCCGGTGGTGGCGGCGGTGGCCGTCCCGGCTTCGCGGGTCGTCCCGGTGGTGGCGGCGGTGGCTTCGCCGGCCGTCCCGGCGGTCCCGGTGGCGGTGGCGGCGGTTTCGCCGGCCGTCCGGGTGGTCCCGGTGGCGGCGGTGGCCGTCCCGGCTTCGGCGGTCGTCCCGGTGGTCCGGGTGGCCGTGGTGGCACGCAGGGCGCCTTCGGTCGTCCCGGTGGTCCCGCGCGCCGCGGCCGCAAGTCGAAGCGGCAGCGCCGTCAGGAGTACGAGGCCATGCAGGCCCCGTCGGTCGGCGGCGTGATGCTGCCTCGCGGCAACGGCGAGACCATTCGCCTGTCGCGCGGTGCGTCGCTCACCGACTTCGCGGAGAAGATCAACGCCAACCCGGCGTCCCTCGTCGCGGTCATGATGAACCTCGGCGAGATGGTCACGGCCACGCAGTCGGTCTCCGACGAGACGCTGCACCTCCTCGCCGGCGAGATGAACTACACGGTTCAGATCGTCAGCCCTGAGGAGGAGGACCGCGAGCTGCTCGAGTCCTTCGACATCGAGTTCGGCGAGGACGAGGGCGACGAGGAGGACCTGGCGATCCGTCCGCCGGTCGTCACCGTCATGGGTCACGTCGACCACGGCAAGACCCGCCTCCTCGACGCCATCCGCAAGACGAACGTCATCGCGGGCGAGGCCGGCGGCATCACCCAGCACATCGGTGCCTACCAGGTCGCGACCGAGGTCAACGCCGAAGAGCGCAAGATCACCTTCATCGACACCCCGGGTCACGAGGCGTTCACCGCCATGCGTGCCCGTGGTGCGAAGTCGACCGACATCGCGATCCTGGTCGTCGCGGCCAACGACGGCGTCATGCCGCAGACGGTCGAGGCGCTCAACCACGCCAAGGCCGCCGAGGTCCCGATCGTCGTCGCGGTCAACAAGATCGACGTCGAGGGCGCCGACCCGACCAAGGTGCGCGGTCAGCTGACCGAGTACGGCCTGGTGGCCGAGGAGTACGGCGGCGACACCATGTTCGTCGACATCTCCGCCAAGCAGGGTCTGCACATCGACAGCCTCCTCGAGGCCGTCGTCCTCACGGCGGACGCCTCGCTCGACCTGCGGGCCAACCCGAACCAGGACGCGCAGGGCATCTCGATCGAGTCCCGTCTCGACCGCGGCCGCGGTGCCGTGGCGACGGTCCTCGTCCAGCGAGGCACCCTGCGGGTCGGCGACACGATGGTCGTGGGCGACGCCTACGGTCGCGTCCGCGCCATGCTCGACGACACCGGCAACAACGTCGCCGAGGCGGGTCCGTCGACGCCGGTCCAGGTCCTCGGCCTGACCAACGTCCCGGGCGCGGGTGACAACTTCCTGGTGGTCGACGAGGACCGTACGGCCCGTCAGATCGCCGAGAAGCGTGCCGCCCGTGAGCGCAACGCCGCCTTCGCCAAGCGCACGCGCCGTGTCTCCCTCGAGGACCTGGACAAGGTGCTCAAGGCCGGCGAGGTCCAGCAGCTGAACCTGATCATCAAGGGTGACGCCTCCGGTTCGGTCGAGGCCCTCGAGGCCTCGCTGCTCCAGCTGGACGTCGGCGAAGAGGTCGACATCCGCGTTCTGCACCGCGGCGTCGGTGCGGTCACGGAGTCGGACATCGACCTGGCCATGGGCTCGGACGCCATCGTCATCGGCTTCAACGTCCGCGCGGCCGGCCGCGCGGCGCAGATGGCCGAGCGCGAGGGCGTGGACGTCCGCTACTACTCGGTCATCTACCAGGCGATCGAGGAGATCGAGGCGGCCCTCAAGGGCATGCTCAAGCCGGAGTACGAGGAGGTCGAGCTCGGTACGGCGGAGATCCGCGAGGTCTTCAAGTCGTCCAAGCTGGGCAACATCGCGGGTGTTCTCATCCGCTCCGGCGAGGTCAAGCGCAACACCAAGGCGCGCCTCATCCGCGACGGCAAGGTCGTCGCGGAGAGCCTCAACATCTCCGGTCTGCGTCGCTTCAAGGACGACGTCACCGAGATCCGCGAAGGCTTCGAGGGTGGTATCAACCTCGGAAACTTCAACGACATCAAGGTCGACGACGTCATCGCGACGTACGAGATGCGCGAGAAGCCGCGAGTGTAACGGCCGCGGTCTGCCGCCGGCCGGCGGGGCTTGCTCCCCGCCGGCCGGCGCGGGCGTGTCCGGGGGGCCGCCCCCGGACACGGCATCGGTCCGCCAGGGCCCGTCCGGAGCGCCCGACGGGGGGAGAAAACCTCGTCGAGTCACCGGCCGGGTTCGCGGTACCGTTCTTGATGTCCCTGCCCATTCCGACGGCAGGACCATCGACCCCGTACCGGCGGGTGAACCGGGTACACACATGTACGTGGGGACTCTGTCCTTCGACCTCCTCCTCGGCGACGTCCACTCGCTGAAGGAGAAGCGCTCCGTCGTCCGCCCGATCGTCGCCGAGCTTCAGCGCAAGTACGCGGTGAGCGCGGCCGAGGTGGACCACATGAACCTCCACCGGCGGGTCGTCATCGGACTCGCGGCGGTCTCCGGCGACGCGGCGCACCTCACCGACGTACTCGACCGGTGCGAGCGGCTGGTCGCCGGCCGCCCCGAGGTGGAGCTGCTGTCCGTCCGGCGGCGCTTCCACGGCGAGGACGACTAGACCGCCGGTCCGCCGGAGGAGTCGAGATCGTTTCATCGCCAGACCACAGAACGCAGAAGAAGAAAGAACGGGAGACGGACCAGTGGCCGACAACGCGCGGGCGAAAAGGCTGGCGGACCTCATCCGAGAGGTGGTGGCCCAGAAGCTGCAGCGCGGGATCAAGGACCCGCGGCTCGGCTCGCACGTCACCATCACGGACACCCGGGTCACGGGCGACCTGCGGGAGGCGACCGTCTTCTACACGGTCTACGGGGACGAGGAGGAGCGGGACGCGGCGGCCGCCGGCCTGGAGAGCGCCAAGGGCGTCCTTCGGTCCGAGGTCGGGCGCGCGGCCGGCGTGAAGTTCACGCCCACCCTCACCTTCGTCGCCGACGCCCTGCCGGACACCGCCCGGAACATCGAGGACCTCCTCGACAGGGCGCGCGCCTCCGACGCGCAGGTGCGCGAGACCGCCACGGGCAAGTCCTTCGCCGGGGAGGCGGACCCGTACCGGAAGCCCGGCTCCGCCGACGAGACGGACGACACCGCAGAATGACCAGCAAGCCCACCCCGCCCGACGGCCTCGTCATCGTCGACAAGCCGTCGGGCTTCACTTCGCACGACGTGGTCGCCAAGATGCGCGGGATCGCCCGGACCCGCCGCGTCGGCCACGCCGGCACCCTCGACCCGATGGCGACCGGGGTCCTCGTCCTCGGCGTGGAGAAGGCCACCAAGCTCCTCGGCCACCTCGCGCTGACCGAGAAGGAGTACCTCGGCACCATCCGGCTCGGGCAGAACACGGTCACGGACGACGCCGAGGGGGAGATCACCTCCTCCGCCGACGCCTCCGCTGTGACCCGCGAGGCCGTCGACACCGGCATCGCCAAGCTGACCGGCGACATCATGCAGGTGCCGTCGAAGGTCAGCGCCATCAAGATCGACGGCGTACGGTCGTACAAGCGGGCCCGGGAGGGCGAGGAGTTCGACATCCCGGCCCGGCCGGTCACCGTCTCCTCCTTCCGCGTCCACGACATCCGCGACGCCGCCGCCGAGGACGGCACGCCCGTGCTCGACCTCGTGGTCTCGGTGGTCTGCTCCTCCGGCACCTACATCCGCGCCCTCGCCCGCGACCTGGGCGCCGACCTCGGTGTCGGCGGCCACCTCACCGCTCTGCGCCGCACCCGCGTGGGCCCCTACAAGCTGGACGCAGCCAAGACGCTCGACCAGCTCCAGCAGGAGCTGACGGTCATGCCGATCGCGGAGGCGGCCACGGCCGCCTTCCCCCGGTGGAACGTGGACGCCCGGCGCGCCCGGCTGCTCACCAACGGCGTGCGCCTGGAGATGCCCGACGAGTACACGGGCGCCGGTCCCGTGGCCGTCTTCGACCCCGAGGGCCGTCTCCTCGCGCTCGTCGAGGAGCACCGGGGCAAGGCGAAGAGCCTGGCCGTCTTCGGCTGATCCGGTCGCTCCGCCCGTGGAGCGGCGATCACGGGTTTCACAGCCGCCGCTCCACGGTCCCCCCTCGGTTCCCCCACCCCTCTAGGGTGTATCCATCCGCCCCCGCCCATTCACCCGACCGTGCGGGCGCTCGGAGTGAACCGAGGGAGCGTGAGGGGGCGCGTTCGCGAAGTGATCTACCCCGCTGATCATCGCGCGCCTACCGTCGGACACGGAGCACGAGGTACGAGGTACGGCGGGAGGTTCCACCATGACGGGACGTGGCCCGCGGGCGAGGGGGACGGGCCGCCGCACGCCGGAGGTCCCGAGGCGGGACCCCGACCAGGGCCGCCGGACGGGAGACGTCGATCCGGACTCCCGGACGGGGGACGCCGATCCGGACTCCCGGACGGGGGACGCCGATCGGGACTCCCGGACGGGGCAAGCGGATCGTGAGGCGGACGAGGCCCGGGAGCGGGCCCAGGAGGCCCGGGACCGTCTCCTGGACCGCTGCCTGGTACGGATCCGCGACCTCGCCGGACGACCCCGCGGCACCGGTTTCGCCGCCGACCACCACGGCACGGTGATCACCAGCCACGAGAGCGTCGACGGTCTGTCCGGCCTCGTCCTGCACACCCCCGGCGGCGACCGGACCTGCGTGGTGACCGCGGATCACATCGTCCCCCTGCCCGGTCTCGGCCTCGCCCTGGTCCGCACCGAGGGCCTGGACGTGGAGCCGCTCCCCGTCACCGTGCGGGACGGCGTCGAGACGGGCACCTACGTCCGGATCGCCGCCGGCCGCTGGCGCGAGGCCCGGGTACTGGGTCCGGCCCCCGCCACCTACACCACCATCGACGGCTTCCATCTCCTCGACGGGGCACTGGAGTTGGCGATCGGCACCGCCGGACGGGACGCGCTCCGGCTCGGCGGCGGCGCGGCCGGGGGACCGGTGCTCGACGCCGCGACCGGCGCCGTGGTCGCCGTGCTCGGCACCGCGCTGCGCTCCGGCGAGCGGGACGCCGGGTTCGCGGTGCCGCTGCGCCCCGCCACCGAGGGCCCCCTCGCCGAGCTGCTCACCCGCAACGCCGCCACGGTCCCCGCGTACGGCGCCGACCTGAACCTGGCGGGCGTCCTCGAACTCACCGCCACCTCGGTGGGCCAGGACGGGCCCCCGACGGCCACCACGCCTCCCGGCCGGCAGGAAGCGGAGGCCGCGTGGCGGGAGGCGGCTCCTGATGGCGTGGTGCGTTCCGGGCCGGGCGGCCCGGAACGCACCGGCCCGGACGGCCCGCTCCGGCCGCTGGGCGAGGCCGTCCCGGTCTCCGGCTCGGCCGCCGCCCCGGACCTGGCGGCGGACGACACGGGCTCCGGCCCGGCGGGGCCGGGCGGGACGAGGGGGGCGGGACAGGATCTCACCGGTATGCGGTGGGTGGGGCTGGACGGGTCCGTCGGGGCGGTGCGCGCCGGGTGCGGGGATGCGGCACGTGTGCGGTGGGCGGGGCCGGGAGAGTCTGCCGGGGCGGCGCCTGAAGGTTCCGTGGGTGCGGGGCGCCACATGTGGGTCGAGGGGCATCTCGGCACGGTCGGCTCCGGCGGGCGGAGCGATGCGGTGCCTCTCGGGGCGGTGCCTCTCGTGGCGGGGGAGTCGGGGCGGCCCGCCGGGGTGCCCCCGCAGGTCCGGGCGGCCGTAGTGCCGGTGACCGGGCGGGCGGTCGTGGTGCCGGTGGCCGGGCGGGCGGCCGTGCCGGTGGAACGCCCGGATGTGGTGCGGGAGTTGGCCGTGTTCACCGAGGGGCCGGCCAGGGTTCTCGGCCTCGTCGGCGCCCCTGGTTGCGGTCGTACGACGGAACTCGCGGCCCTCGCCGCCCGCCGCTCCCACGGCGCCGAACCGGCGCCCACCCTGTGGCTGCGTGGCGCCGACCTGGCGGGCGCCGACACCTCGGTCGCCGACGCGGCGCGCCGGGCGCTGGACCGGGCGGCCCGGATCGTCGCGGCCTCCCGGGCGCCCTTCCCGGTCGAGCTCACCGACCTCACCCCCGAGCGCCTCGCCCACCTCGCCCGCGCCGGCGGCCGCCCCCTTCTGCTCCTCCTCGACGGTCCGGAGGAGATGCCCCTCGACCTGTCCCACCGCCTGTCCGAGTGGAGCGAGGGAACCGCGCGCTGGCTGCGGCAGTCGGGGGCGCGCCTGGTGGTGGCGTGCCGGGAGGAGTACTGGGAGGACGCGGGCGCCCGGTTCCCGGCGGACCTGCTGCACGCCCCGGCCGGCCCCGAGGCCCCCGGCCACCTCCCGTCCTGCCTGCGCCTGGGCGACCTCACCCCCGACGAGGCCCGCGAGGCTCGCTCCCGCTACGGCATTCCGGACTGCGTCCTGGAAGCCGCCGACGCCCGCCACCCCCTCACCCTCCGGCTGTTCTCGGAGATCCGCGCCGCTCTGCCGGACGCCGCGCACACCAGCCGCGCCGCTCTGCCGGACGCCGCGCACAGCATCCGCACCGCCCGCACCACCAGCACCATCCACACCGGTCAGACGCATCAGACCGCCGAGACGCATCAGACCGCCCACGGCACCCGCATCGACCGCCACGACGTCCTCTCCGCCCACCTCGACCTGATGTGCCTGCGCATCGCCGTCCGCCTGGCCGCCGAGAACGGCGCGGGCGGACGCCCCGGCCCGCTCGGAACCGGCCCCCTCGGAACCGACCCCCTCGGACCACGCGGCAAGGGCACCCCTCGCGCCCTCCCCGCCACCTCCGTCCGCCGCCTCGCCGCGAAGGTCGCCGGCCAGGTCCACGAGGCCGCCCGCCGCTGCCTCGGCCCCGGCGAGGGCGAGCTGGACCGGGCGTCGTTCGAGGAGGTGTTCCCCTGGGGCCCCGCCCCCGCCCGTCTCGGCGGCGGCACCGGCTGGGCGTCCGCCGTCCTCTCGGAGGGCCTCCTCGTCCCCGCGGGCGGCGGCTACCGCTTCGCGCACGAGGAACTCGCCGACTGGATCCAGGGCACGCACCTCGACCTGGACGAGGCCCTGCGCGTCCTGGTGCACCGCGCTCACACCCCCGGCGCCCCGCACCCCCTGCCCGCCCCGCACCACCGCATCGGCCCCGTCGTCCAGGCCCTGCTCCTCCTCTCCCGCCAGCACGGCGCCCCCCGACTGGCGGTCCGGCTGGAGGAGTTGCTGTGCGCCCTCGACCACGACCCGCACTCCTGGTGGGCCTCCCGGCTGCTCGCCGGGGTCCTGCTGCGCGTCCCCGACGCGACCCCGTACGCCAGGGTGCTGCGGCTGCTCGCCGAGCGGATCGTGGCCTGGCGGGAGATCGGCCGGCCCGTCCCGCGCGGCTTCGGCCCCGGCTTCTGGACCGCGCTGCCCCTGCCCGACGCCGACCGCTGCGACCTGCTGCGACGCCTCCTGCTCGCCGACGACGCCCCGCACGGCAGCGGCACGCCGCGCTACCTCGACGCCGCCGCACAGCTCCTCGCCGCCGACCCCACCGCCGTACAACCGCACCTGACCCGCTGGTTCGACGACGAGCGGCCGCTGCCCGCGACGCCGCACGCCACCGTGGCCACGGCCGCGCAGGCGCTGCTGCACACGCACCGCCACCGCGCCCTGGACGACCTCACCGAGGCCCTCGCCGCGTCCGCGCACCCGCGCGCCGAGGAACTGCTGACCGTCCTCGCCGAGGAGGAGACGTCCGCGCTGTGCCGGGCCGTGGAGCGCTGGGCGCACGACGAACGCCCCGTCCGGCGCGCCGCGGCGGCCGCCCACGGCCTGCGCGCCGCACCGCACGCGCGCGCCGACGCCGATCGCGAGCCGCTGCGCCACGCCGCGCTCGCCCTGCTCGCCCGCCCCACCGACACCGCGCTGCACGGCGCCGCGCTCGCCCTCCTCGTCCGTGACCCGCACACCCGCTCCCGCCACCTGCCGCAGGCGCTCGGGTATTTCGCGGCGGGCGACGCGCACCTCCCGCCGAGCGCGCTGGCACCCGCCCTGACGACCCACCCCGAGGCGGTCCTCACCGCCTTCGGCGACCGTCTGCGCCGGGGGCCCGACGCCCCCGAGGCGCTGCGCACCCTGGTCGGCGTCACGACGCCCCCGCTCGTCCTCCGGGTCGTCGGCCTGCTCCGCGAGACGGCGGGGCGGCGGCCGGAGATCGCCGGCCAGGTGGCGGCCTGCGTCGACCGGCGCCTCGACCACGGTCCCGCCGTCCGCGCGGTGCTTTTCCCCCTGGTCACGGGCCTCCTGGACGGCGGTCCGGAACGGCTGCGGGCGGCCCTGGCGGCCGTCCTCGCCACCCCCGGCGCCCCGGCCTCCCGCCCCCTGCGCCGGGAACTGCTCGACTTCCTGCTGGCCCACGAGCGGGAGCCCGCCGTCCTGGACGCGGTGCTGCACGCCGCCGCGCCCACCGCCGAGGAGGACCTCCGCGCCCTCGTCCACCGCACCGGACTGCTCCTCGGCCGCACCCCCGAGGGCGCGACCGTGTTCGACCGCGGCCTGGTGGAGGTGAGCCGCCACGTCCCCGGGTTCGCGGCGCGCATGGCTGGCTGGCTGACCGAGGTGCCGCAGGACTGGGCCGCGCTGGTGGGACCCAGCGCCCGCCGCACGATCGAGAACCTGGCGGGCACCGGCGTCCCCGTATGACGGTGTACGGACACGTGCGCCCCGTCACAGCCACCATGCCGGTGCGGGCCGGGGACGCGGGACATGGCACCCTTAGACCTGCGGACAGGCAACCTAGGCAAGACGGACACGGGTTCGACGAGGAGCGGTCACAGTGCAGCGCTGGCGTGGCTTGGAGGACATCCCCCAGGACTGGGGGCGCAGCGTCGTCACCATCGGCTCCTACGACGGAGTCCACCGCGGGCACCAGCTGATCATCCGGCACGCCGTGGAACGGGCCCGCGAGCTCGGCATCCCGTGTGTGGTCGTCACCTTCGACCCGCACCCCAGCGAGGTGGTCCGCCCCGGCAGCCACCCGCCGCTGCTGGCCCCCCACCACCGGCGCGCCGAACTCATGGCCGAGCTGGGGGTGGACGCGGTGCTCATCCTGCCGTTCACCACCGAGTTCTCGAAGCTGTCCCCGGCCGACTTCGTGGTGAAGGTGCTGGTCGACAAGCTGCACGCCAAGGCGGTCGTCGAGGGCCCGAACTTCCGCTTCGGCCACAAGGCGGCGGGCAACGTGGAGTACCTCGTCGAGCAGGGCGGGATCTACGACTTCGAGGTCGAGGTCGTCAACCTGTACGTCACCGGTGAGGCGGGCGGCGGCGAGCCCTTCTCCTCGACCCTGACCCGGCGCCTGGTCGCCGAGGGCGACGTGCGGGGCGCCCGCGAGATCCTGGGGCGCCCGCACCGGGTGGAGGGCGTGGTCGTGCGCGGCGCCCAGCGCGGCCGCGAGCTGGGCTTCCCCACGGCCAACGTGGAGACGCTCCCGCACACCGCGATCCCCGCCGACGGGGTGTACGCGGGTTATCTGCACGCCCAGGGCGAGGCGATGCCCGCCGCGATCTCCGTGGGCACGAACCCGCAGTTCGACGGCACCGAGCGCACGGTGGAGGCGTACGCCATCGACCGTGTCGGCCTCGACCTCTACGGCCTGCACGTCGCCGTCGACTTCCTGGCCTACGTCCGTGGCCAGGCCCGCTTCGAGTCCCTGGACGCCCTCCTCGACACCATGGCCGAGGACGTCAAGAAGTGCCGCGAGATCATCGCCACGGACGAGCAGCAGGCCTAGAAACCCGTCCCAGCCCCTGCGTCGCCAAGCCTTCAGCCCCTGTTTCAGCGAGCCTGAGGCAGGGGCGCCGGTGTCCGCGCATGGGCCCAGTGGCAGGCCACCTGCGCCTCGCCGGAGCCGGTCAGGACGTCCGGGTCCTGGCCGCGGCACGCGTCCGCGACCCCCGCGCGGGCGGCCTCCCCGCTCGCCAGGACCTGGCAGCGCGCGTGGAAGCGGCAGCCGGAGGGGATGCGGGAGGGGTCAGGGGGCTCGCCGGTGAGGACGACCGGGTCGCCCGGGGCCTCGGGCAGCACCGACAGGAGCGCCTGGGTGTAGGGGTGCCGGGGAGCCGTCAGGACCTGTTCCACCTCGCCGGTCTCCACGATCCGGCCGAGGTACATCACCGCCACCCGGTCGGCGATGTTCCAGGCGAGCCCCAGGTCATGGGTCACCACCAGCGCGGACAGGCCGAGTTCGGCGCGCAGCCGCAGCAGCAGGGCGAGGATCTCACCCCGCACCGAGGCGTCCAGGGAGGCCACCGGCTCGTCGGCCACGACGAGTTCGGGTTCGAGGACCAGGGCGCCCGCGATGACCACCCGCTGCCGCTGCCCGCCGGACAGCTCGTGCGGGTAGCGCAGGAAGAAGCGCTCGGGCGGCCGCAGTCCGGCCCGGGAGAGCGCCTCGGCGACCGCCGCCCGCTCGTCACCGCCGTACCCGTGGACGCGCAGGCCCTCGGCCACGGCGTCGTACACCGTGTGCCGCGGGTTGAGCGAGCCGCTCGGGTCCTGGAGCACCAGCTGCACCCGTTTGCGGTACGCCTTGAGGGCGCGGGCGGAGAGGGCGAGCGGCGCCCCGTCGAAGGTGACGCGCCCCGCGGTCGGCGGGACCAGCCCGAGGAGCGAGCGCGCCAGCGTGGTCTTGCCGCAGCCCGACTCGCCGACCAGCGCCACGATCTCGCCGGGCCGGATGTCGAGATCCACGCCGTCCACGGCGCGCGCGGGCGGCGCCCCGTGCCGCCCCGGAAAAGTGATGTGCAGGCCCTGGACGCTCAGCAGCGATGGAGTGGTCATGGCGTACTGCTCCTCACTTCGGCATCAGCGCCCGCTTCCGGCTCGTCCTCCGCGCCCGAGCCCGCTCGCGCGCCCGCGCCTCCCCCCGGTCCCGCGCCCGCTTCCGCGACCGCCCCCACCCCGGGTTCGCCCGCGACCGCGCCCGCGCTGGATCCGTTTGCGACCGCACCCGCGCTGGAGCCGTCTGCGACCGCGTCCGCGCCGGAGCCGCCCGCGATCACACCCGCACCGGATCCGCCTGCGGCCGCACCCGCGCCGGGTTCGCCCGTGACCGCCCCCGCGCCGCGGCCCGTGACCGCCCCCGCCCCGGACTCGCCCGTGCCGGGCGTCACGTGTACGCAGGCCGCCCGGCGCCCCGCTCCCGCCGCCCGCAGGGCCTGGTCCTGGGTGGCGCAGACGTCCAGGGCGGCGGGGCAGCGGGGATGGAAGGCGCAGCCGGACGGCAGCGCGGACGGGTCCGGCGGGTCGCCCGGCAGACCGCGGGGCGCGAAGCGCGACGCCGGGTCGCCGATCCGCGGGAAGGCCTCCGACAGGGCCCTGCCGTAGGGGTGCCGGGCGTCCTCGTGCACCTGCCGGGCCGGGCCCTCCTCGACCACCCGGCCCGCGTACATCACCGCGAGCCGGTCGCAGGTGTCCGCCAGCACGGCCAGATCGTGGCTGATCATGATCAGACCCAGGTCCTGCTCGCTGACCAGCCGTTCGATCAGACGGAGGATCTGGGCCTGGATCATCACGTCGAGGGCCGTGGTGGGCTCGTCGGCGACGATCAGCCGCGGGTCGCAGGCCAGCGCCATGGCGATCATCACGCGCTGCCGCTGCCCGCCGGACAGCTCGTGCGGGTACGCGCTCCCGCGCGCCGCCGGCAGGCCCACCTGCTCCAGCAGCTCACCGGCCTTCCTCCTCGCGCCCGCCGGGCTCGCCCCGCGGTGCAGCAGGATCGGCTCGGCGATCTGGTCGCCGACGCGGTGCACGGGGTTGAGGGAGTGCATCGCGCCCTGGAAGACGATGGAGGCCCCGGCCCAGCGCACCGCGCGCACCCGGCCCCACTTCATCGTCAGTACGTCCTCGCCGTCGAGCAGGATCTCCCCGGTGACCCGGGTGGCCGCAGGCAGCAGCCGCAGCAGCGCCAGTGCCAGCGTGGACTTGCCGCACCCGGACTCACCCGCGATGCCGAGCTTCTCGCCCGCGGCGAGCCGCAGGTCCACCCCGCGCACCGCGGCGGCCCCGCCCGGATAGGTGACCGCCAGGTTCCTGACGTCGAGCAGGCTCAACGGGACACCCCCAGCCTGGGGTTGAGGACGGACTCGACCGCGCGCCCGCACAGGGTGAACGCCAGCGCGACGGCCGCGATGGCGATGCCCGGCGGCACCAGGTACCACCAGTCGCCCGAACTGACCGCGCCCGCCTCCCGGGCGTCCTGCAGCAGCCCGCCCCAGGAGACGACGGTCGGATCGCCGAGCCCGAGGAACGCGAGCGTGGCCTCGGCGAGGATCGCGGAGGAGATGATCAGTGTGGTCTGGGCGAGCACCAGCGGCATGACGTTGGGCAGCACATGGCGGGCCATGATGTGCCCGTGCCCGCCGCCCAGCGCCTTCGCGCGCTCGATGTACGGCCGTGACTCCACCGCCAGCGTCTGCGCCCGCACCAGCCGGGCGGTCGTCGGCCAGGTGGTCACCCCGATCGCCAGCACGATCGTGCCGAGCGAACGGGACAGCACGGTCGCCAGCGCGATGGCGAGCACCAGCGTCGGCATCACCAGGAACCAGTCGGTGATCCGCATCATCACGGTCGCGTACCAGCCGCGGAAGTGCCCGGCGGTGATCCCGATGAGCGCCCCGATCGCCACCGACAGCACCGCCGCGAGCAGCCCGACCAGCAGCGACACCCGCGAGCCCCAGATCACCAGGCCGAGCAGACCGCGCCCGAACTGGTCGGTGCCCAGCGGGAACCGCGCACTCGGACTCTCCAACGGCCGGCCGGGCGCGTCCGTCACACTCTGCACGTCCGATCCGACCGTCCACGGCGCGGTCAGCGCGACCAGCGCTAACAGCAGGAGCGCGGCGAGCCCGAACACGCCCGCGCGGTGGGTGCGGTACTGCCGCCAGAAGCGGGCGGCCGAGGCGCGGCGGCGCTGCCGGGCCAGGGCGCGCGGGCCCGGGGTGGTCGTGGCGGTCTCGGCGGTCATCGGCCCACCCTGGGATCGAGCAGCGGATACAGGAGGTCGGCCAGGGTGTTCATCACGATCACCGCGGAGGCGAACACGAAGAACAGCCCCTGCACCAGCGGCAGGTCCGGCACGCTGAGCGCCTGGTAGAACAGCCCGCCCAGACCCGGCCAGGAGAACACGGTCTCGACCAGGATCACCCCGGCGACGGTCCGGCCGAGATTGACGAAGATCAGCGTCACGGTCGGCAGCAGCGCGTTCGGCACCGCGTGCCGGCGGCGCACCAGGTCGTCCCGCAGCCCCTTGGCGCGCGCGGTGGTCAGATAGTCGCTGCCCATCTCGTCCAGCAGCGCCGACCGGGTGACCAGCAAGGTCTGCCCGTACTCCACCGCCACCAGGGTGAGCACCGGCAGGACGAGATGGTGGGCGACGTCGAGCACGTACGCGAAGCCCTCCTCGCCGCCCGACTCCATGCCGCCGGTCGGGAACAGGCCCGGGACCGGGCCCACCCCGACGGACAGCACGATGATGAGGAGCAGCCCCAGCCAGAACGACGGGATGGAGTAGAGGGTCAGCGCCAGACCGGTGTTCAGGCGGTCGCCGAGCCGGCCGTTGCGCCAGGCCGAACGGGTGCCGAGGAGGACACCGAGCGCCGTGTAGAGGACGAAGGCCGTGCCGGTGAGCAGCAGAGTGTTCGGCAGCGCCTCGGTGATTTTGTCGATGACGGGGGCCCGGAACTGGTACGAGGTCCCCAGGTCCCCGGTCAGCGCCTTGCCGCAGTAGCCCGTGAACTGCCGCCACATCGGCAGATCGAGGCCGAACTCACGCCGGTAGACGGCGATCTGCTCCGCCGAGACCGGCCGGCCGCCGGTCATGAACTTCACCGGGTCGCCCGGGATCAGCCGGAAGAGGAAGAAGCTGGTGACCAGCACGGCGAGCAGCGAGACGGCCGCGCCGGCCAGCTTGCCCGCCACGTACCGCAGATAGGCGGTGGTGGTGCGCGCCCGCGGTCCGCGGCCCGCCGCCGGCCCGGCCTTCCCCGGGTCGGCGGCGCCGGGCTCGACCAGCGCGGGTGTCGCTTCAGCGGTCATCTGACCTCACTCGTCCTCCGGCCCGTCCGCGGTCCCGTTCCCGGCGCCCCCTACTCACGGTCCTCGGCCGTGGCGCGGCGGCGCATCGCGAGGACGCCCGCGAGGCCGACGAGCACGACGACGCCCGCGACGATCCCGATGATGACGCCGGTCGAGGTGGAACCGCCGGAGGAATCACCGGCGTTAGCCGGAACGGCGGACCACCAGCCCCAGTAGCCGTCCTGGCCGTAGATGTTGCCCGCCTTCGACGGCATGGTGGTGATCGACTCGATCTGGTCCGTGCGGTACGCCTCGACCGCGTTCGGGTAGGCCATGACGTTCATGTACCCGAGGTCGTACAGCCGCGACTCCATCTGCTTGACGAGACCGGCCCGCTTGGCCGGGTCGTACTCGGCGAGCTGCCGGGCGTACAGCCCGTCGTACGTCTTGTCGCAGATGAAGTTGTCGGTGGCGCCGGTGTCCTTGGGCGTGGCCGGGAGCGCCCCGCAGGTGTGGATGGAGAGCACGAAGTCGGGGTCGGGGTTGACGGACCAGCCGTCGAAGGCGAGATCGTACTTGCCGGCCAGCCAGGGGTCGGTGACGTTGTCCAGGCAGTCGAGCCGTACGCCGATGCCGAGCTTGCCCCACCACTCCTGCAGGTACTTGCCGACCGCCTTGTCGTTCGGGTCGGTGGCGTGGCACAGCACGCGGTAGTTCAGCGGCTTGCCGTCCTTGCCCACGCGCTTGCCGTCGGCGTTCTTCCTGTAGCCCGCCTCGTCGAGGAGTCGGGCCGCCCCGGCCGGGTCGTAGGCCAGCCTCCGGCTCGCCGAGGGCTTCCAGAAGTACGACGAGAAACGCGGCGGGATGTAGCCCTGCCCCTCGACCGCGTGGCCCTGGAACACCTTGTCGACGACCGTCCTGCGGTCCACCGCCATGAACAGCGCGTTCCGCACCCGCTGGTCCAGCAGGGACGGGTCGCCGTCACCGAACTTCTTGCCGTTCTTCGCCCGCGCGCCCGGGTTGGTGGCGAGGGCGTAGAAGCGGCGGCCGGGCGCGTCGTTGACGTGGATGTTCTTCTCGCCCTTGAGCGACGCTGCCTGAGCGGGCGTCAGGGAGGGGGAGCCCGCGACGAAGGAGACCTCGCCCTTGCGCAGCGCGGCGACGGCCGCGTCCTGGTCCTTGTAGTACCGGAAGACCAGCTGGTCGAACTTGGGCGCGCCGCGCCAGAAGCTCTTGTTGGCCTTCAGCCGCACATAGCTGTCGGGCTTGTAGGAGGTGAGGACGAACGGCCCGTTCCCCACGATCGGGAAGCTCTTGTCGTTGTTGAACTTCGAGAAGTCCCCGACCTTCTCCCACACGTGCTTGGGCACGATCGGCACGTCCAGCGCCGTCATCGTGGCCTGCGGCTTCTTCAGCCGGATCACCAGCTGGGTGGGGCTGGGCGCGGTGACCTTCTCGAAGTTGGCGACGAAGCTGCCGTTGGCGGTGCCCGCGCCCTCGTCGGTCATCATCTTCTCGAACGTCCACGCGGCGTCCTCGGCGGTGGCCTGCCGGCCGTCCGACCACTTGGAGTTCCCGCGGATCGTATACGTCCAGGTCAGCTTGTCCGGCGACGACTTCCACGCGGTCGCCAGGCCCGGGACGACATGCCCGTCCTTGGGGTCGTAGTTGGTCAGGTACTCGTACATCAGCCGGTGGATGCTCGTGCTGAGCAGCCGCACCGCCAGGAACGGGCTGAGGGAGTCGACGCTCTGTGCCACGGCGACGGTGAGCACCTTGTCACCCTGTGCGTTCCGGCTCTGCCCGCCCTCGCTCCGTTCTCCTCGGCCGCTCGCCGCGGCGGCCCGGGCCTGCTGCTGCGTGGCCGAGGCCGCCGGGGCCGCGACGCCGGCCGAGAGGAGGAGGGCGGCGGCGCCCGCGGCGGCGAGCAGCCGACTGCTCCTCGGGCGGCGGCCGGTACGTCCTCTGCCGTGCTGATCGTCTGTGTTCATGCTCGGTGACCTCGCGTCATCGCCCGCGGAAGACGGTTTGCGCCTTCCGCGGGGCGGGCTCGAACGGGCTTGATCGGGTGGCGCCGGCGGGAATGAAGTGAGTGTCTATCAGCGGCAGTCTGCGCGAGTCAACGGTACGTCAAACCCCATGTGGCCTGCGGAAACAACGCGTTGACCGTGGTGTCGCTCCCATTGGTCGAGACCACTGAAGCCGTCCTGGTGAGGGCGTGGCGGCCGATTCCCGCCGGTAAGGGACGCGAACGCGCGAAGGCCCGCGCCGAGAGAAACGGCGCGGGCCTGGAGCGGGTGCGGCCCGGACCGGGCCGCAGGATTCACTGCTGGGGCGGCGGAGGCGGGGTCTGCCCCTGCGGGTACTGCTGCCCCTGCGGGTACTGCTGCCCCTGCGGGGGCTGCGGCCGGCCGGGGTGCTGGGGATGCGGCGCGGAGTGGCCCGACTGCGGCGGGTACGGCTGGTCCGGGGCAGCGGGTCCGCCGGGCTGCTGCGGGTACGGCTGCTCCGGCGCGGGCGCGCCGTAGTAGGGCTGCGGCTGCGGTTGACCGGGCTGGGCCTGCGGCTGGCCGGGGTACGGCTGCCCCGGGACGGGCTGGCCGGGCTGCTGCGGGTAGGGCTGTCCCGGGGCCGGCCGGCCCGGCTGGCCGGGCTGCTGCGGGTGCGCGTACGGACCGGGCTGGCCGGGGATCGGCGGCTGACCCGGGACCGGCTGTCCCTGCACGGGCGGCTGCCCCGGAGCGGGCTGCCCGGGGATTGCCTGACCGGGGTACGGCTGACCGGGGTACGCCTGAGCGGGCAGGGGCTGACCGGGCATGGGCGGGGCCGCCACCGGCGGCGGGTTGCCGTCCGACGTCCACAGCCCGTGCGACTGCTGGTGCCGGACGAAGTCCTCGGCGACCATCGCCGCGAGGTTGAAGTACGCCTCCCGCACCTTCGGCCGCATCATGTCGAGGTCGACCTCGGCGCCGGCGGCCAGGTGCTCGTCGAAGGGCACCACGACGACGCCCCGGCAGCGCGTCTCGAAGTGGGAGACGATGTCGTCGACCTTGATCATCTTGCCGGTCTCGCGCACACCCGAGATGACGGTGAGGGAGCGCGCGACGAGGTCGGCGTACCCGTGGGCGGACAGCCAGTCCAGCGTCGTACTCGCACTGCTCGCACCGTCGACGGACGGGGTGGAGATGATGATGAGCTGGTCGGCCAGGTCGAGCACCCCGCGCATGGCGCTGTAGAGCAGCCCCGTGCCGGAGTCGGTGAGAACGATCGGGTACTGCTTGCCGAGGACGTCGATCGCGCGGCGGTAGTCCTCGTCGTTGAAGGTGGTGGACACGGCCGGGTCGACGTCGTTGGCGATGATCTCCAGGCCGGAGGGCGCCTGGGAGGTGAACCGGCGGATGTCCATGTACGAGTTGAGGTACGGGATCGCCTGGACGAGGTCACGGATGGTGGCCCCGGTCTCCCGGCGCACGCGGCGGCCGAGGGTGCCGGCGTCCGGGTTGGCGTCGATGGCGAGGATCTTGTCCTGCCGCTCGGTGGCGAGCGTCGCGCCCAGCGCGGTGGTCGTGGTCGTCTTGCCCACACCGCCCTTGAGGCTGATCACCGCGATCCGGTAGCACGAGAGCACCGGCGTGCGGATCAGCTCCAGCTTCCGCTGCCGCTCGGCCTCCTCCTTCTTCCCGCCGAGCTTGAACCGGCCCCCCGCGGCGGCCGGACGCCCGCTGCGCGCCTTCTGCTTCTTGTTGTTGAGCAGCCGGTCGGAGGACAGTTCCACGGCCGCGGTGTAACCCAGCGGCGCGGCACCGGGGTTGGTCGGTTGCCGCTGATCGTGCTGCATGGGCTGCGGCCAGGCGGCCCCCAGACGGGGGTCGACCGGCTGCTGCGGGGCGGCCTGCTGAGACGGCGCACCACCGGGTTGGCCCGGCGCCTGCGGGAAGCCGTAACCGGCATGCTGGGCTGGCGGGTTGGGAACGCCGGGGGCGTTCGCGTTCTCCGCGCCGGGGGCGTGGGGGAAGCCGTAGCCGCCGAGCTGGGCGGGCGGGGTGGGAATGCCCAGGGCCTGCGGGAAGCCGTAACCGCTCGGTTGCGCAGGAGGGTTGGGGGCACCGGGGGCGGCCGGAGCAGCCGGGGATCCCGGGGCACCGGGGGAGGCCGGCCGGTCCGGCGCGGGCTGGGCGGGGGCCGCCTGGGGGAAGCCGTAACCAGCCTGCTGTACGGGCGGGTTGGGCGCGCTGGGCGCGCCCGCGGTGCCCGGAGCACCGGGCTGGTCCGGCGCGGGCTGGGCCGGGGACGACTGCGGGAAGCCGTAGCCGCCGGGCTGGGCGTGCGGGGCGGAAGTGCCGGGGGCCTGCGGGAAGCCGTAACCGCCGGGTTGTGCGGGCGGGGTGGGCACGCCCGGGGTGGCCGGCTGGTCCGGAGTGGAGGGAGCCGGGGGCGATTGCGGGAAGCCGTAACCGTCCTGCTGTGCAAACGGGTTGGACGCGCTAGGGGCGCCAGGAGCGGCCGGGGGCGGCGGGAAGCCGTAACCGTTCGGCCGGCCGGGATCGTGCTGCCCGGGGAACGGCTGTCCTGCCGCTGCCGCGTCCTGGATCGGTCCACCGGCGTGGCCGGCGGACGACGGCTGGGCGGCCGGCGCGGCAGGGTCCGCAGCGGCAGGTGTGGGCTGGGCCGGCGGTGCGGCCGGACCCGGGGTGGCGGCCGCGGGCTGCGGGAAGCCGTATCCGGCCTGCGGGTTGGCGACCGGGGCGGGCGGCTGGACCGGGGGCCGCTGTGCGGCCGGGGTGCCGGGGTGGGGGAAGCCGTACCCGGCCTGCGGGGCGGAGTCCGGAGCGGACGGCGCGTTCCAGGCGGCGGGCGCGGGCATCGGCGCCTGAGGCTGGTAGGGCGGCTGCTGCCCGGGTACGGAAGGCTGGTCCTGCGCGTCTCCTGGCTGCGGCTGGGCGGGCCAGTGGGCGGCCGATGCGGGCGCGGCGGGCTGGTACGACGGCGGCAGTGGCGGCACCGCCCCCTGCGGCACCGGCGGCGGCCCCCAAGCGGCAGGCGTGCCCTGAGGCGCCTCGGCGGCGACCGGCGGAACAGCGTCCTGGGGCTCCGCGTCCTCAGCCCCCGCGTCCTGCGGCTCCGCGTCCCGGACCTCGGTTTCCTTGGGGTCCGCGCCCTGCGGAGCGGCGTCCTGGGGCTCGGCGTCGTACGGAACGGCGTTCTCGTGCTCCGCGTCCTGCGGCTCGGCGGTGTCCTCGGCCGCCGCGGCGACCGCGTCCTCGGACGCGCCGTCCACGGACTGGTCCTCGACGGGCACGACGTCGGCAGGCTCGGCATCCACGGCGGAGCCGTCCCCCGCCCCGGCCTCGTCGGTCACGGTCTCGTCGGCCTCGACCTCGGCCGCAACCTCGGCCTCGGTCTCCCCGTCAGCCGCAGCCTCGGTGTGGCCGGGCTCCTCGTCGACGGACTCCTCGCCCGCGGGCACTTCACGCGCCGCGACCTCGTCGTCCGTCGCGTCTTCTTCCGTCCCTGCCTCTTCTTCAGCCGAAAGGTGCGAGCCGACCGCCCCGGAATCGGAACCGGACTTGTAACCTGACTCGGCATCAGAACCGCCCGGAAGGACGGCCACATCGGCGTCGCTCGTCACATCGTCACGATCGGGCTCGTCCCCGGCGTTTGCGCCATTCGTCTCCGAGGCCTCGCCCTGCTCGTCGGCGGGCTCCGGCGAACCCTCGGCCGCTGCCGCCCGCTCCGCGATCTCCCGCTTCAGGGCGACGGCGGAGAACCGCATGGTGGCACCGCTTTCGAGGTCACCGGCCCCGAACTCCGCACCCTGCTCATGCTGCTGACCGGGTTCCTCCGCCTTCTCCTCCGCCTGTCCCTCGGCCTTCTCCTCGCCGGCCGGGGCGGCGGACCACTGCGACTGGAAGCCGCTCACCGCAATGCCGGGGACCGCGGCCGGGGACGCACCCTCTGCGGCGGACGCTCCGCCGGAAGCCCCCGGCTGCCCGGACTGCGGCTCGAACCCGCTGCCCATGGGCAGCCTGGGCACGGCGACGGGCCCCCCGGCGGACGGCGCCGGAGGGGCGGCGGGCGGCGTGTACGGAGCACCGGGCGCCGGAGCCGGCGGCGTGAAGGCGCCCCCGGGTGCGGGTCGCGGAGGCGAGTACGGCGCCCCCGGCGCGGGAGCCGGCGGTGTGAAGGGCGCACCCGGCGCGGGCGGGGGCGGGGGAGGAGGCGTGAACGGCGCGCCCGGCGCGATCGCATGGGGCGGCGGCGTCAGCCCCGGCACCGGCCCGCTCGGCGGCCTCGGCACACCGGATCCGCCAGGCCCGGCAGCACCGCCGGCCGCGGACCCGGCCGCGGACCCGGCCGCGGACCCGGGCGCGGCCGAGCCCCCCGAGGAGGACGCTCCGTCCCCCGCACCACCCCGCTGATCGGCCCCCGGTCCCGATCCGGTTCCAGAACCGGATCCCGATCCGGTTCCCGGCCCACCCGACGCGTTCTGCGTGTACCAGGCAGGCGGCGCGTAGTCGATGGTGAACTCGCCGGTCGTCTCGACGGCGGACGCCGCGTCGGGCTGGTCGTCGCCGGGCGTGGCCCAGCCCCCGCGGTTCCCGTCCCGATCGCTGCTCACAGTTCCTCCTGGTGTGGTCGAGCACCCTCAATGCCGTGCTGGGGCGACCATTTCTCGTCGTCCTCGGTCGTTCGAGGTCGTCCGATCCACCGGCTCCCCCCGGACGACGACACCCGGTCCACGGGTTCTGCCATCGCGCCCGGTACCAGCCTAATCACCACCGGGCTCACCCCGGCAGGCCTGTCCGCTCTCAGCGGTCGCCCACTCCGTCACAACCCGCCCGCAACTGCCGTACACAGCCCGTATCGGCGAACAAACCGGACAGCGTGCGTCAGCAACGTGAACAAGTAGGGCGGAAGGTGAAGAGACGTGACCGAACTGGATCCAACCGGCCCGACACGCAGGAGCCTTGAGGTCCTGAGCGGTCAACCCGCCCCATCGCACGCCCCGTTCGTCGACCACCGTGGGGCGACCGGCATAGTAGGGCCCCGTCCCGCGCACGGACCGGCGAGCGCGCCCGCACCCCCCACCACGCCCCGGAACCTCCCCGGAGCCCCGGGACGGCACCCGTGCGCCCGTTCCTGTCAGAAAGGGAACCCTTCGCGTGAGCTTCGGCCCACCCCCCTCCGTCTACACCCAGTCCGCGGTCGCGGCCGACCAGGCCCGCAGAAGACGCCGCCTCCGGCTCCTGGGCGGCGCCCTGGCCGTCGTCCTGATCGCCGCGCTCTGCGCCGGCGTCCGGCTCCTGTCGTCCGCGGGGGACGCCGGCGCGCCGGACGACGGCAGGGCGGCAGCCGTCGCCCAGAGCCCGGACGAGGTGCGGGAGACGGCCGAGAGGGCGTCCTCCTCGCCCGAAGGCCGGGAGATCATCGAGCACTACGAGGAGAACCTCGGCAAGGACCCGCGCTACGCGCCCGGCACCTGGGCCACCGACAAGATCGTCGCCCGGGGCGTCGCCAACCGTGTCGAGGGCTACAAGCTCACCTCGGACGACGACGAGACGGCCTGGAAGCTCGAACTGGGCGGCCACCTCTGTGCCACGAGCCGGGACGTGACCGCCGACGGCCGTACCGCGGTCGTGATCCAGCCGCCCAAGGGCGAGGCCGCGAGCGACAAGGGCGTCTGCGACCAGGTGGTGTTCCTCGACCTGAACACCGGCAAGAAGCTGTGGCAGCGGAAGATGCCCGCGGCCGACTTCGCCTACGTCACCAACACCGGCCTCACCCTGACCAAGGGCGTCGTCGCGGTGGCCTGGGGACGAGGCTCGGTGGCGTACGACATGAAGAGCGGCAAGCAGCTCTGGAACAGCACGACCACGTCCCAGTGCGAGGACAAGGGCTTCGCGGGCGGCCGCGCGCTGCTCGCCCTGGCCGCCTGCGGAGAGGCGCCCGACACCACCTACAAGGTGCAGAAGCTCGATCCGCGCACCGGCCGGACCCTGTGGACGTACAAGGTCGCCACCGGGATCGACGACGTCTTCCTGCCCTCCGCCGAGCCGCCCGTGCTCGCCGTCGCGGCCGGCGACACCATGGTGACCGACCTCATCACCCTCGACGGACAGGGCCGGCACCTCGCCACCATCTCCCTGAACGGCTACGACGCCAAGTGCGGTTCCCGGTACGCCTTCTCGCGCTTCTTCGGCGTGGTCGACGCCTGCGACGGCATGGTCGTGGGCCGGACCCAGGCCTACGTCATGAGCAAGGAGAACATCGCCATCGGTCAGCCGGCCGGCTGGATCGTGGCGTTCGACCTGAAGACGGGCCGGACGCGGGGCAAGTTCGACGGCCGTGAGTTCCAGGCGGTCGTTCCGGTGCGGATGAGCGGGGACGACCTCCTGATCTACCGTGCGGGCGCCGATTCCCTCGCCCCGGCGGCCCTGGTCCGCTGGAACCCGCGCACGGACAGGGAGACGCCGTACCTCCTCTTCCAGCTCCCGGAGGACGAGGCCTACGAGCTGAGTGATCCGGAGCAGACGGACATCGTCGTGGAGAAGGGCCGGATGTTCTTCGCCCCGCGGGAACTGGAGCGCGACGACGACAAGCCCAAGGCCAAGGTGCTGTCGCTGGCCGGCTACGCGAGCGCCGGGCTGAAGCACTGAAGTGCGCCCTAAGGGAGAGGGGGGTGGCACGCACGCGTGCCACCCCCCTCACCGCATCCGGTCCCGTCTCACCGCATCGGGCCCCGTGCGGCGCTCACTCCGCCGCGAGCCCCCCGTTGTGCGGCGCCGGCTCCAGGTCGAACTCCCCGTCGCGCGCGCCGAGCACGAACGCCCGCCACTCGGCCTCCGTGTAACGCAGCACCGTCGACGGGTCGAGGGACGACCGCATGGCGACGGCGCCCTCGGGAAGGTAGGCGATCTCGACGCGCTCCTCGTGCTCCTCCGTGCCCGGCGCGCAGTGCCACTCCACGCCCGAGATGTCGAGGGCGTACAGCTCGTCGCGCTCCCGCTCCTTGCGTGCCTTGATCTCCGCTTCCGTCTCCGCCATCGCGCAGCGACCCCTTCCCGACGTCCGTACGGTCCGACCGCTCACCCTAGTGCGCGCCGTGCCCCCACCAGCGCGGTTGCCGGGAGTGCGGCGAAGCGGCCCGCAACCGCCTGGTACCCTGAGTGACGGCCGTTTGTGTACGCGCCCCCGGAGCCCTCGCAGGTAGCCCCTGCAGGCCCTGGAGGCCGCGCCCAGCGGATCCCCGCCTTCCGAGTCATGGAAGTTCTCCCGAGAAGCAGACCGGGGGCACTCGGTGGCCACTCACAGACTATGAGGAGTACGCGTGTCGCTCGACGCCACTACGAAGAAGCAGATCATCGGCGAGTTCGGTACCAAGGAGGGTGACACCGGCTCCCCCGAGGTCCAGGTCGCTCTGCTGTCCCGTCGGATCTCCGACCTGACCGAGCACCTCAAGACCCACAAGCACGACCACCACTCCCGCCGTGGTCTGCTGATCCTGGTCGGTCAGCGCCGCCGGCTGCTGCAGTACCTCGCCAAGAAGGACATCCAGCGCTTCCGTGCGCTGGTCGACCGCCTCGGCATCCGCCGCGGTGCGGCGGGCGCCAAGTAGGACGCCGTGAAGGGAGCGGTTCCCGGGAGACAGGGAGCCGCTCCCTTTGCCGTACGCAGGGAAAGGCCGGCCGCCGCGGACGCGGAGAACCCGGCCGTACGTGCGGAAACGTGCGGAGTGTCACCGGCACTTTGTAGTGTGGTAGCACAACGCACGACGCAGGACACGGCGTGACAGGGCCTGCCCGTCCCGGGCCAGGCGTGGTCACGCACCACGAACGAGGAGAAGCGCACCTCGCCGCCGCCGGTCCTCGGTAGTGGCCCCCGGGGGGAAGCGAGCCCCGGGTGCTTCGATCGAAGACCGGCCCGCACCAGACGGAGCGCTTCTCCGCCACCGTCCCCCGGCCACACGGGCCGGACGGGACAAAAGACGACATGTAACGGAGAAAACGCTAGTGGAGAACGAGACCCACTACGCCGAGGCCGTCATCGACAACGGCTCCTTCGGCACCCGTACCATCCGCTTCGAGACGGGCCGCCTGGCCAAGCAGGCCGCCGGCTCCGCCGTGGCGTACCTGGACGACGACACCATGGTGCTGTCGGCCACCACCGCCTCCAAGAACCCCAAGGACCAGCTCGACTTCTTCCCGCTCACGGTCGACGTCGAGGAGCGCATGTACGCGGCCGGGAAGATCCCCGGTTCCTTCTTCCGCCGTGAGGGCCGCCCCTCCGAGGACGCGATCCTCACCTGCCGCCTCATCGACCGCCCGCTGCGCCCGTCCTTCAAGAAGGGCCTGCGCAACGAGATCCAGGTCGTCGCCACGATCATGGCGCTCAACCCCGACCACCTGTACGACGTCGTCGCGATCAACGCCGCGTCCGCGTCCACGCAGCTGGCCGGCCTGCCCTTCTCCGGCCCGATCGGCGGCGTCCGCGTCGCGCTGATCAACGGCCAGTGGGTCGCGTTCCCGACGCACACCGAGCTCGAGGACGCCGTCTTCGACATGGTGGTCGCCGGCCGCGTCCTGGAGGACGGCGACGTCGCGATCATGATGGTCGAGGCCGAGGCCACCGAGAAGACGATCCAGCTGGTCAAGGGCGGCGCCGAGGCCCCCACCGAGGAGGTCGTCGCCGCCGGTCTCGAGGCCGCGAAGCCCTTCATCAAGGTGCTCTGCAAGGCGCAGTCGGACCTCGCCGTCAAGGCCGCCAAGCCGACCGCCGAGTTCCCGATCTTCCTCGACTACCAGGACGACGTCCTGGAGGCGCTGACCGCCGCCGTCCGTTCCGAGCTCGCGCAGGCGCTCACCATCGGCGGCAAGCAGGAGCGCGAGAGCGAGCTGGACCGCATCAAGGCCCTCGCCGCCGAGAAGCTCCTGCCGAAGTTCGAGGGCCGCGAGAAGGAGATCTCCGCCGCGTACCGCTCGCTGACCAAGACCCTGGTCCGTGAGCGCGTCATCAAGGAGAAGAAGCGCATCGACGGCCGCGGTGTCACCGACATCCGCACCCTGGCCGCCGAGGTCGAGGCCATCCCGCGGGTGCACGGCTCCGCCGTGTTCGAGCGTGGCGAGACCCAGATCCTGGGCGTCACCACGCTGAACATGCTCCGCATGGAGCAGCAGCTGGACACCCTCTCCCCGGTGACCCGCAAGCGCTACATGCACAACTACAACTTCCCGCCGTACTCCACCGGCGAGACCGGCCGCGTCGGCTCCCCCAAGCGCCGCGAGATCGGCCACGGCGCCCTCGCCGAGCGCGCCCTGGTCCCGGTCCTGCCGGCGCGCGAGGAGTTCCCCTACGCGATCCGCCAGGTCTCCGAGGCCCTCAGCTCCAACGGCTCGACGTCGATGGGCTCGGTCTGCGCCTCCACCATGTCGCTGCTGAACGCCGGTGTGCCGCTGAAGGCCCCGGTCGCCGGTATCGCCATGGGCCTGATCTCCCAGGAGATCGACGGCGAGACGCACTACGTCACCCTCACCGACATCCTCGGTGCGGAGGACGCCTTCGGCGACATGGACTTCAAGGTCGCCGGCACCAAGGAGTTCGTCACCGCCCTCCAGCTCGACACCAAGCTGGACGGCATCCCGGCCTCCGTCCTGGCCGCCGCCCTCAAGCAGGCCCGTGACGCCCGCCTCCACATCCTCGACGTGATGATGGAAGCGATCGACACGCCGGACGAGATGTCCCCCAACGCGCCGCGGATCATCACCGTGAAGATCCCGGTCGACAAGATCGGCGAGGTCATCGGCCCCAAGGGCAAGATGATCAACCAGATCCAGGAGGACACGGGCGCCGAGATCACCATCGAGGACGACGGCACGATCTACATCGGTGCCGCCGACGGCCCGTCCGCCGAGGCCGCCCGCACCACGATCAACGGCATCGCCAACCCGACGATGCCCGAGGTCGGCGAGCGCTACCTCGGTACGGTCGTCAAGACGACCACCTTCGGTGCGTTCGTCTCCCTGCTGCCCGGCAAGGACGGTCTGCTGCACATCTCGCAGATCCGCAAGCTCGCCGGCGGCAAGCGCGTGGAGAACGTCGAGGACGTCCTCGGCGTGGGCCAGAAGGTCCAGGTCGAGATCGCCGAGATCGACTCCCGCGGCAAGCTCTCCCTCGTCCCGGTGATCGAGGGCGAGGAAGGCAGCGAAGAGAAGAAGGACGACGCCGACCAGTGACGTCCCGTGGCTTCAAGGCGACGGCCCGCACCTCTCCGGAGGCGCGGGCCGTCGCCCGTACCCAAACCCTGATCAAGGGCACCAACGGCATCGGCACCGTCCGCAGGACAACCCTCCCCGGAGGCCTGCGCATCGTCACCGAGACCCAGCCCTCCGTGCGCTCGGCCACCTTCGGCATCTGGGCCCACGTCGGCTCCCGCGACGAGACCCCCTCGCTCAACGGCGCCACGCACTACCTGGAGCACCTGCTCTTCAAGGGCACCGGACGCAGGTCCGCCCTGGACATCTCCGCCGCCATGGACGCGGTCGGCGGCGAGATGAACGCGTTCACGGCGAAGGAGTACACGTGCTACTACGCACGCGTGCTCGACAGCGACCTGCCGCTCGCCATCGACATCGTCTGCGACATGCTCACCGGCTCGCTGATCCAGGAGGAGGACGTCGACGTCGAGCGCGGCGCGATCCTCGAGGAGATCGCGATGACCGAGGACGCCCCCGGCGACTGCGTGCACGACCTGTTCGCGCACACCATGTTCGGCGACAACCCGCTCGGCCGCCCGGTCCTCGGCACGGTCGACACGGTCAACGCGCTCACCGCCGACCGCATCCGCCGCTTCTACAGGAAGCACTACGACCCGACCCACCTCGTCGTCGCCTGCGCCGGCAACATCGACCACCAGAAGGTCGTACGCCAGGTCCGCGCCGCCTTCGAGAAGGCGGGAGCCCTCGGGGACCTCGACGCCGCGCCCATCGGCCCCCGCGAGGGCCACCGCAGCGTCCGCACGGCCGGCAAGGTGGAGCTGCTCGGCCGCAAGACCGAGCAGGCGCACGTCGTCCTCGGCATGCCCGGCCTGCCCCGCACCGACGACCGCCGCTGGGCCCTCGGCGTGCTGAACACCGCCCTCGGCGGCGGGATGTCCTCCCGGCTGTTCCAGGAGGTCCGGGAGAAGCGCGGCCTGGCCTACAGCGTGTACTCCTACACCTCCGGCTTCGCCGACTGCGGCCTGTTCGGCGTGTACGCGGGCTGCCGCCCGAGCCAGGTGCACGACGTGCTGAAGATCTGCCGCGACGAATTCGACCACGTCGCCGAGCACGGCCTGTCCGACGAGGAGATCGGCCGCGCCATCGGTCAGCTGCAGGGTTCCACGGTCCTCGGCCTGGAGGACACGGGTGCGCTGATGAACCGTATCGGCAAGAGTGAGCTGTGCTGGGGCGATCAGATGTCCGTCGACGACATGCTGGCCAAGATGGCCGCGGTGACCCCCGACGAGGTCCGCGCGGTCGCCCGGGACGTCCTGGGCCGGCGCCCGTCGCTGTCGGTCATCGGCCCGCTGAAGGACAAGCAGGCCTCCCGTCTGCACGACGCCGTCGCCTAATCCCTCCGGTAAGGAAGCAACAGATGAGCAAGCTGCGCGTGGCGGTCCTCGGTGCCAAGGGCCGGATCGGATCCGAGGCGGTACGAGCGGTCGAGGCCGCCGAGGACATGGAACTGGTCGCCGCCCTCGGCCGGGAGGACAAGCTGGAGACCCTGGTGGAGACCGGCGCCCAGGTGGTCGTCGAGCTGACCACCCCCGCCTCGGTCATGGGCAACCTGGACTTCTGCGTCCGGCACGGCATCCACGCCGTCGTCGGCACCACCGGCTGGACCGACGACCGCCTCGCGCAGCTGAAGGGCTGGCTCGCGCAGTTCCCGGAGACCGGGGTGCTCATCGCCCCGAACTTCTCCATCGGGGCCGTGCTGACCATGAAGTTCGCGCAGATCGCGGCGCCGTACTTCGAGTCGGTCGAGGTCGTCGAGCTGCACCACCCGAACAAGGCCGACGCCCCCAGCGGCACCGCCACCCGCACCGCCCAGCTCATCGCCGAGGCCCGGGCCCGGGCGGGCTCGGCCCCGGCGCCGGACGCGACCGTCACCGCCCTGGAGGGCGCCCGCGGCGCCGACGTCGACGGGGTGCCCGTGCACGCCGTGCGGCTGCGCGGCCTGCTCGCCCACCAGGAGGTCCTGCTGGGCGGCGAGGGCGAGACCCTCACCATCCGGCACGACTCCCTCCACCACAGCAGCTTCATGCCGGGCATCCTGCTCGGCGTGCGCCGCGTGGTGACCACTCCGGGGCTGACCTTCGGCCTGGAACACTTCCTCGACCTGAACTGAGCCCCGAGCCCCTCATGCGCGCGAAGATCACCTACCTCGTCACGGCTGCCGTCCTCGTCTTCTACTTCGTCCTGGTCGGCAGCCGCGGCGTCATGCTCATCGAGTCCGGCACGCCGGTGACCGTCACCTTCGGGATCGCCGTGCTGGTCCTCCCGGTGATCGGCCTGTGGTTCCTGTGGAAGAACACCCAGTTCGTCCGCAACGCCAACCGGCTCGCCGCCGAACTCGACGCCGAGGGCGGCCTGCCCGTCGACGAGCTGCGGCGCACGCCCGGCGGGCGTATCGACCGCGACTCGGCGGACGAGGTCTTCGCCCGGCGCAAGGCCGAGACGGAGGCGTCCCCCGACGACTGGCGCAGCTGGTTCCGCCTCGCCGTCGCCTACCACGACGCCCAAGACACCCCCCGTGCCCGCAAGGCGATGCAGCGGGCCATCGCCCTGCACGACGGCAAGCCGCCGGTCGAGGCCGCCTGACGCTCGCGCACCCCGCCGCCGGCCGCGGTGACGCCGCTGGGCCCGGACCGCACACGCGGTCCGGGCCCAGCTGTGTCACCCACGTGTCAGCCGTGCCGCTGCTCCTCGGCCCACGCCTCCACCGCGTCCGCCGCCCGGTCGAACGCCTCGACGCGGCCCAGGAAGTCGGCGTTGTGCGTGGTCAGCAGCGGCGGTGCGTCACCGTCGGCGCGGTCCCCGCGGACCAGCACCAGCGCCTGGCCCTGCACCGTGCGCGGCAGCCCCAGCCAGCGCACCGGCTGCTGCACCGTGCGCACGCTGACGACCCGCGCCCACGGCGTCGTACGGCTGACGAGGAAGCAGACCTGGCGCAGTCCACGCGGGCTCACCCACACGCCCATGCGCAGCAGCCGCAGCGCCCCGGCGATGACCACCAGCGCGACACCGAAACAGAACCCGGCCTCGGACACACTGGCGGTCAGCGCGATGACGACCGCCGCGAACAGCACGAACGAGGCGAGCAGCAGCAGGAGGGCGGCCGAGCCCACCCGCCACGGGCCGGGCCGGTAGGGGCGCCGCCAGCGCTCGCGATCGTCGAACGGCAGCGCGACGTCGTCCGCGGTGTCGAAGGCACGGTCGGCCGTCAGGAAGGGCAGGGGCACGGCGGGTCCTCACTCGTTCCATGCGTGGGCTGTGCCCGGTGAGGTTATCCGCCTGTGTCCCCGCTCACCACCCACGGGGGCCGAGCCGGTGCCCTCCGCTCCGCACGGGCCGCGCCGGACGGCCGGCCGGGCGGTCATGGCCCGCTCAGTGCCCGGGGGACGCCTGGGACTGCGGTGTCTGGGCGGGGGAGTGACTGATCGACAGAGCCGGCATCCCGAGGATCAGAGACCCCACGAGACCGGCGACGATGGTGAGGCCCAACAGGCAGCGACCGGCTATGCGGCCGACGGACGCCCGCTCGCGGGGCGGCGGGGTGACATTGCTGCGGAACCTGTCGGCCTCGGAGACGAAGGCGAACGGGACGGGCTCACGCCGACGGGACATCTGGGGTGCTTCTCCCTTCACGGATCGAACGAGTCATTCTCACCGATACAGACGAACGAAGGACCACCGGGGTGCCCCCTTTCACCGACTTCATCGCGGCCCGGCGCCGAACGTAGAGTGGCGTCCTCAAGCGACGAGACCGGAAGGCCCTGCGAACCGTGACCCCCGACGACGACTTCAAGATCGATCTCCGTAGCGACGTCACCGTCGAACTGGTGAAACACAGCGCGGCCGACTCCGACGTGCTGTTCGCGGCCCGCGTCTCCACGGTCGGTGAGCAGTCCCTGGACGAGCTGAACAAGGACCCGGAGCGCTCGAAGGGCCTGATCAACTACCTGATGCGGGACCGCCACGGCAGCCCCTTCGAGCACAACTCGATGACCTTCTTCATCAGCGCGCCGATCTTCGTCTTCCGCGAGTTCATGCGGCACCGCGTGGGCTGGTCCTACAACGAGGAGTCCGGCCGCTACCGGGAGCTCCAGCCGGTCTTCTACGTGCCGGGCGAGTCCCGCAAGCTGGTGCAGGAGGGCCGCCCGGGCAAGTACGTCTTCGTGGAGGGCACCCCCGAGCAGCACGAGCTCGTGGGGCGGGCCATGGAGGACTCCTACCGCGACGCCTACCGGACCTACCGCCGGATGCTCGAAGCCGGCGTCGCCCGCGAGGTCGCCCGTTCGGTCCTCCCGGTGGGCCTGTACTCGTCGATGTACGCCACCTGCAACGCCCGCTCGCTGATGCACTTCCTCGGCCTGCGCACCCAGCACGAGCTGGCCCAGGTGCCGTCCTTCCCGCAGCGGGAGATCGAGATGGTCGGCGAGCGGATGGAGGCCGCGTGGGCCGAGCTCATGCCGCTCACCTACGCCGCTTTCAACGCCAACGGACGGGTCGCGCCGTAAGTGCTTTCCGGGCCGGTACAGATGTACGGGTCAGCCGCGCGAAGTGTCCGTATTGCGGCATTTAGTGAAGTTCATCTAGCCTGATCAAACGGGTCCGGCACTGCTTGAACCCCCGAGCAGGCAGTGCCGGGCTCCATCCTTGTCACGACTTGTCGCCCGACCCGAGGGCAGACCCCGCAGTGAGCAGCGAGTAGCGTGTTACCCATGGCTCCGACCTCGACTCCGCAGACCCCCTTCGGGCGGGTCCTCACCGCCATGGTCACGCCCTTCACGGCGGACGGCGCACTCGACCTCGACGGCGCGCAGCGGCTCGCCACCCACCTGGTGGACGCAGGCAACGACGGCCTGGTGATCAACGGCACCACCGGCGAGTCCCCCACCACCAGTGACGCGGAGAAAGCGGACCTCGTACGGGCGGTCCTGGAGGCCGTCGGAGACCGCGCGCACATCGTGGCCGGCGTCGGCACCAACGACACCCAGCACAGCATCGAGCTGGCCCGCGCCGCCGAGAAGACCGGCGCCCACGGCCTGCTGACCGTCACGCCGTACTACAACAAGCCCCCGCAGGAGGGCCTGTACCGGCACTTCACGGCCATCGCGGACGCCACCGGGCTGCCCGTCATGCTGTACGACATCCCGGGCCGCAGCGGCGTGCCCATCAACACCGAGACGCTCGTCCGCCTGGCCGAGCATCCGCGGATCGTGGCCAACAAGGACGCCAAGGGCGACCTCGGCCGCGCCGGCTGGGCCATCGCCCGCTCCGGCCTCGCCTGGTACTCCGGCGACGACATGCTGAACCTGCCGCTGCTCTCCATCGGCGCGGTCGGCTTCGTGTCGGTCGTCGGCCACGTCGTCACCCCGGACCTGCGCGCCCTCGTCGAGGCGTACACCTCCGGCGACGTGCAGAAGGCCACCGAGATCCACCAGAAGCTGCTCCCCGTCTACACCGGCATGTTCCGCACCCAGGGCGTCATGACCACCAAGGCCGCGCTCGCCCTGAGCGGACTGCCCGGCGGACCGCTCCGGCCGCCCATGATCGAGCTCACTCCCGAAGAGACCGAGCAGCTCAAGATCGATCTTGCCGCAGGCGGGGTACAGCTCTGACAACAAGACTTCGCGAGATCCCTCGCACCGCCCGGTTCCCCACCGGGCTCCACAACTGAAGAGGCGGGACCACCGGTGCCCGCGATCCACAACGACAACTGCTCATGCACGAACGTCACCCACGCCACGTGCCCGCCGGTACGTGGCGTGCGTGGTTGAGGAGAGTCTTTTGAGTCATCCGCATCCTGAACTCGGTTCACCCCCGAAGCTCCCCGAAGGAGGCCTGCGGGTCACCCCGCTCGGCGGCCTCGGCGAGATCGGCCGGAACATGACCGTCTTCGAGTACGGCGGCCGCCTGCTGATCGTCGACTGCGGAGTGCTCTTCCCCGAGGAGGAGCAGCCCGGAATCGATCTGATCCTGCCGGACTTCACGTCGATCCGGGACCGTCTCGACGACATCGAGGGCATCGTCCTCACCCACGGGCACGAGGACCACATCGGCGGCGTCCCGTACCTGCTCCGCGAGAAGCCGGACATCCCGCTGATCGGCTCCAAGCTGACCCTCGCCCTGATCGAGGCCAAGCTCCAGGAGCACCGCATCCGCCCGTACACGCTCGAGGTGGCCGAGGGCAACCGCGAGCGCGTCGGCCCCTTCGACTGCGAGTTCGTCGCCGTCAACCACTCCATCCCGGACGCCCTCGCCGTCGCCATCCGCACCCCCGCGGGCATGGCCGTGCACACCGGCGACTTCAAGATGGACCAGTTGCCGCTGGACAGCCGGCTGACCGACCTGCACGCGTTCGCCCGGCTCAGCGAGGAGGGCATCGACCTCCTCCTCAGCGACTCCACGAACGCCGAGGTGCCCGGCTTCACCCCGCACGAGCGCGACATCTCCAACGTGCTGCGGCAGGTCTTCGGCGGCGCGCGCAAGCGGATCATCGTGGCGAGCTTCGCCAGCCACGTCCACCGCATCCAGCAGATCCTGGACGCGGCCCACGAGTACGGCCGCCGGGTCGCCTTCGTCGGCCGCTCCATGGTCCGCAACATGGGCATCGCCCGCGACCTCGGCTACCTGAAGGTCCCGCCGGGCCTGGTGGTGGACGTCAAGACCCTGGACGACCTGCCCGACCACGAGATCGTGCTGGTCTGCACGGGCTCGCAGGGCGAGCCGATGGCGGCTCTGTCCCGCATGGCCAACCGCGATCACCAGATCCGCATCGTCCAGGGCGACACGGTGATCCTGGCCTCGTCGCTCATCCCGGGCAACGAGAACGCGGTGTACCGGGTCATCAACGGCCTGACCCGCTGGGGCGCCAACGTCATCCACAAGGGCAACGCCAAGGTGCACGTCTCGGGCCACGCCTCGGCCGGCGAGCTGCTGTACTTCTACAACATCTGCCGCCCGAAGAACCTGATGCCGGTGCACGGCGAGTGGCGCCACCTGCGCGCCAACGCCGAACTCGGCGCCATGACCGGCGTGCCGCACGACCGCATCGTCATCGCCGAGGACGGTGTGACCGTCGACCTCGTCGAGGGCAAGGCCAGGATCTCCGGCAAGGTCCAGGCCGGTTACGTCTACGTCGACGGCCTCTCGGTCGGCGATGTCGGCGAGCCCGCCCTGAAGGACCGGAAGATCCTCGGCGACGAGGGCATCATCTCGGTCTTCGTGGTGGTGGACTCCACCACGGGCAAGATCACCGGCGGTCCGCACATCCAGGCCCGCGGCTCGGGCATCGACGACTCCGCCTTCGGTGACGTCGTCCCGAAGATCTCCGAAGCGCTGGAGCGGTCGGGCCGGGAGGGCGTCGCGGAGGTCCACCAGCTGCAGCAGCTCATCCGCCGCACGCTGGGCAAGTGGGTGTCGGACACCTACCGGCGCCGGCCGATGATCCTCCCGGTCGTCGTGGAGGTCTGACACGGCGTTCGATCCTTCGTACGCCTGAACTAGGAGCGGGGAGCCTCGATTTGCATCGAGGCTCCCCGCTCCAGTACGTTTACGGCTCCGCCAGGACGGGAACCCCGGGACGCCTCGTGCGCTCCGGAGGACGCTCCCGGAGGGGCGGGAAAACCGGCTCAGAACCTCTGATAAAGTCGGAACCGCCGGAAAGGGAAACGCGAAAGCGGGAACCTGGAAAGCACCGAGGAAATCGGGTCGGAAAGATCTGATAGAGTCGGAAACGCAAGACCGAAGGGAAGCGCCCGGAGGAAAGCCC
>NZ_JBIWFW010000013.1:0-6858 GCF_044763235.1 Streptomyces sp. NPDC096152
AGCAGCTCGCCGCCTACGTCGTCCCCCGCCCGCAGCAGACACCGGACCCGGCGCGGTTGCGCGCCCACGTCGGAGAGTCCCTGCCCGACTACATGGTCCCGGCAGCGGTCGTCGTGCTGGATGCCTTCCCGCAGACGCCCAACGGCAAGCTGGACCGCAAGGCCCTGCCCGCCCCCGACCTGTCCACCACCCCCGGCGGACGGCAGGCGAGCGGGGCACGCGAGGAGATCCTGTGCGGTCTGTTCCAGGAGCTGCTGAACCTGTCGGCGGTGGGGGCCGACGACAGCTTCTTCGACCTCGGCGGCGACAGCATCATGTCCATCCAGCTCGTCAGCCGAGCCCGCCAGGCCGGACTCGTCATCAAGCCCGGCCAGGTCTTCGAGCACAGAACGCCCGCCCGCCTGGCCCTGGTCGCCGAGGCGGCCGAGGACGCGCCCGTGGTGCCGGTCCCGGCGGGCGGTGGCACCGGCAGGGTGCCGGCGACGCCGATCGTGCACTGGCTGCGGGAACGCGGCGGGCCCGTGGGCCGGTTCCACCAGTCCGTCCTGGTGCACACGCCGGGGGACCTCACCGAGGACCGGCTCACCGCCGCCCTGCAGGCGCTCCTCGATCACCACGACGCCCTGCGCGCCCGGCTGATCCGCGACGACGACTGGGCGCTCGACGTCCCGGAGCCGGGCACGGTCAGGGCGGCCGGCCTGGTCCGCCGGGTTGAATGGCCCCAAGCCCACGGCGCGGGCAGCCTTGGGGACCGTACCGGCACCGCCGCCGAAGCGCCGCGGGCGTTGATCGCCGCCGAGGCGGACGCGGCCGCCGGCCGGCTCGACCCGGACGCCGGGGTGATGCTCCAGGCGGTCTGGTTCGACGCCGGGCCGGGACGGAGCGGCCGGCTGCTGCTCCTCGTCCACCATCTCGTCGTCGACGGGGTCTCCTGGCGCGTCCTGCTGCCCGATCTCGCCGCCGCCTGCGAGGCACTCGGCAAGGGCGCCGAGCCCGTTCCCGCCCCCGTGCCGACGCCGCTGCGGGTGTGGGCCGAGGCGCTCGCCGCGGCCGCACCGGCACGCACAGAGGAACTGCCCCTTTGGCAGGCGCAGTTGGACGACACCGATCCCGTCCTCGGGAGCAGGCGCCTGGACCTCGCTCGGGACACCTTCGCCACCGAGCGCAGCCTGACGCGCACCCTCTCCGCCGGGCACACCGCGGCCCTGCTCGCCGATGTGCCCGCCGCCTACCACGCGGGCGTCAACGACGTCCTGCTCACCGCCTTCGCGGTCGCCGTGGCCGACTGGCGGGCCCGCCGCGCCAGGGGCGGGGACACGGCCGTCCTGGTGGACCTGGAGGGGCACGGCCGCGAGGACGTCGTCGACGGCGCCGACCTCTCCCGCACCGTCGGCTGGTTCACCAGCCTGCACCCGGTGCGGCTCGATCCCGGAGCCGGGCAGCGCGCGGGCTTCTGGTCCGGCGGGCCCGCCGTCGGCGAGGCGCTGAAGCGGATCAAGGAGCAGCTGCGCGCGGTGCCCGACGGCGGCATCGGGTACGGGATGATCCGCCACCTGGCGCCCGATCGCCTGGCGCCCGATGCGGCGCTGCCGCACACCGCACCACCGCAGCTCGGGTTCAACTACCTGGGCCGCTTCCCGGCGGCCGCCCGGGGCGAGGAGCCCTGGACCGCGGCGCCGGAGGCCGGGGCGCTCGGCGGCGGGGCCGATCCCGCCATGCCGCTCACCCACGAACTGGAACTCAACGCGCTCACCGAGGACCGCCCCGAAGGCCCCCGCCTGGTGGCGACCTGGTCCTGGGCGGGCGACCTGTTCACCGCCGCCGAGGTCGCCGCCCTCGCCGACACCTTCGCGCGGGCCCTCGCCGTCGTGGCCGACCACGCCCGGGCCCCCGAGGCCGGCGGGCACACCCCCTCCGATCTGACCCTCGTCTCACTGTCCCAGGCCGAGATCGACCTGCTGGAAGCCGACTGGAGAACCTCTCGATGACGAAGCCGGGACTCGCCGACGTACTGCCGCTCTCGCCGCTGCAGGAAGGGCTGCTCTTCCACGCGCTCTACGACGAGCACGCCGCCGACGTGTACACCGTGCAGCTGAGCTTCGACCTGGAAGGGCCGCTGGACGCCCGCGCGCTGCGGGCGGCCGCGGAGGGCCTGCTGCGCCGCCACCCCAACCTGCGCGCCGCGTTCCGCCACGAGGGGCTCAGCCGTGCCGTGCAGATCGTGCCGCACGAGGTCGTGCTGCCCTGGACGGAGATCGACCTGTCGGCCGAGGCCGACCCGGAGCGGCAGCGAGCCGAGCTGGACCGGCTGCTCGCCGCCGACCGGGCCACCCGGTTCGACCTGACCCGTCCGCCCCTGATGCGCTGCGCCCTGTACCGGCTCGGCGCGGACCGGCACCGCCTGGTCCTCACCAAGCACCACATCCTCATGGACGGCTGGTCCATGCCGGTCCTGGTGCGTGAGCTGTTCCAGCTGTACGCGGCCCACGGCGACGACACCGCGCTGCCCGCGGTCACCCCGTACCGCCAGTACCTGGCCTGGCTGAACGGGCAGGACAAGGCGGCCGCCGAGGCCGCCTGGAGCGAGGCGCTGTCCGGGCTGGACGGCCCGAGCCTACTCGCCCCCGCCGACACGCCGCCGCCCGCCGTGCCGCCCGGACACCTCACCGTGGCCCTCACCGAGCAGCTCACCGCACGGCTGCGCGACCGGGCCCGCGAGCACGGAGTCACGCTCAACACCGTGCTCCAGGGCGCCTGGGCGCTGCTGCTCGCCAAGCTCACCGGCCGCGACGACGTCGTCTTCGGCGCGACCGTCTCCGGGCGCCCGCCGGAGATACCGGGCATCGAGACCATGGTCGGGCTGTTCATCAACACCCTGCCGGTGCGCATCGAACTGCCCGCCGCAGAGCCGTTCGCCGACGCCCTGGCCCGACTCCAGAGCCGCCAGGCCGACCTGATGGCCCACCAGCATCTAGGTCTCACCGAGGTGCAGAGCGTGGCCGGGCACGGCACCCTCTTCGACACCATCGCGGTCTTCGAGAACTACCCGCTGGACCAGGCCGAACTCCAGCCGGACAGCCCCGGCCTGCGGCTGAAGGACCTGCACGCCACCGACGCCACGCACTACGCCCTCGGCGTCGTCGCCGGCGTGGTCGACGGACGCCTGACGATGCGCCTGGACCACCGGCCCGACCTCTTCGGCACCGACGAGGTACGCCGCATCGCCGACCGGCTGGTGCGGATCTTCGAGACGTTCGCCGCCGATCCGACCCGCCCCTCCGGCCGCTTCGACGTCCTCGACGCCGACGAGCTCCACCGGATCGTCGAGGAGTGGAACGGCCACCGCGGCGGCCCGGCCCCCGAGACGGCCGCCGTGGACCCGGACGACCGGGCCACGCGGGCAGTACCCGCCCTCCCGGACGACCGGACCACGCGGGCCGCCGTCCCCGGCACCCTGACCGGCCGCTTCGCCGCCCAGGCCGCCCGCACCCCCGACGCGGTCGCCGTCTCCCTCGGCGGCGACCGGCTGACCTACGTCGAACTCGACGCCCGCGCCAACCGCCTGGCCCGGCTGCTCGCCCGGCACGGCGCGGGATCCGAACGGTTCGTCGCCCTCGCCCTGCCCCGCTCCCTCGACCTCGTGGTCGCCGTACTCGCCGTCCTCAAGTCCGGCGCCGCCTACCTGCCGCTCGACCCCGACTATCCGGCGGACCGGCTCGCCCACATGATCGAGGACGCCCGTCCCGCCCTGCTGGTGACGCGGTCCGACGCGGGCCTGCCCGCGGGCATCGGCGAGGGCACCGAACGGCTGTCGCTCGACGAGCCGGAGACCCTGGACGCGCTCGCCGCCGAGCCCGCCACCGCCCCCACCGCGGACGTGCACCCGCACCACCCCGCGTACATGATCTACACCTCGGGCTCCACCGGCCGCCCCAAGGGCGTCGTCGTCCCGCACCACAACGTCGTCCGCCTCTTCTCCGCGACCGACCACTGGTTCCACTTCGGCCCCGACGACGTGTGGACGCTCTTCCACTCGTACGCCTTCGACTTCTCGGTGTGGGAGCTGTGGGGCCCGCTGCTGCACGGCGGCCGGCTCGTCGTCGTCCCGCACGGCGTCACCCGCTCCCCGGAGGAGTTCCTGCGGCTGCTCGCCGAGGAGCGGGTGACGGTGCTCAACCAGACCCCGTCGGCCTTCTACCAGCTGATGCAGGCCGACCGGGAGAACCCCGGGACCGGCGACCGGCTGTGCCTGCGGTACGTCGTGTTCGGCGGCGAGGCGCTCGACCTGTGGCGGCTCGGCGACTGGTACGCCCGGCACGCCGACGACGCACCCGTCCTGGTGAACATGTACGGCATCACCGAGACGACGGTTCACGTCAGCCACCTCGCACTCGACGCGCCCAGCGCCGCCGCCGGACCCGGCAGCATGATCGGCCGGGCCATCCCGGACCTGCGGATCTACGTGCTCGACGGCGGACTGCGGCCCGCCGCGCCGGGCGTCGCCGGGGAGATGTACGTCGCGGGCGAGGGCCTCGCCCGGGGCTACTGGGGACGCCCCGGCCTGACCGCGAGCCGGTTCGTCGCCGACCCGTTCGGCGCCCCGGGCGCCCGGATGTACCGCACCGGAGACGTGGCGCGCTGGACCGAGGAGGGCGCCCTGGAGTTCGTCGGCCGGGCCGACGACCAGGTCAAGATCCGCGGCTTCCGGATCGAGCTCGGCGAGATCGAGGCGGTCCTCGCCGCGCACCCCGCGGTGGCCCAGGTCGCCGTCGTGGTGCGCGAGGACCGGCCCGGCGACCGCCGCCTCGCCGCCTACCTCGTCCCGGCGGCCGGGCAGCGGGCCGAGCCCGCCCAGGTCCGCGCGCACGCCGCGCGCAGCCTGCCCGGCCACATGGTCCCGGCCGCCTTCGTCACCCTCGACGCGCTGCCGCTCACTCCCAACGGCAAGCTGGACCGCAAGGCCCTGCCCGTGCCCGAGAACGGCACCGGCCAGAGCACCGGGCAGGCCGGCCGGGCGCCGCGCACCCCGCAGGAGGAGATCCTGTGCGGCCTCTTCGCCGATGTGCTCGGCGTGCGCGAGGTCTTCGCCGACGACCACTTCTTCGACCTCGGCGGGCACTCCCTGCTCGCCACCCGCCTGGTCGGCCGGATCCGCTCCGCCCTCGGCGTCGAACTCGCCATCCGCACCCTCTTCGAGGCGCCGACGCCGGCCGCGCTCGCCGAGCGGCTGGGCGAGGCCGGCACGGCCCGCCCTGCGCTGCTGCCCGCCGTCCGCCCCGAACGCGTCCCGCTGTCGTTCGCCCAGCGCCGGCTGTGGTTCCTGGACCGCCTCGAAGGCCCCGGGGCCACGTACAACATCCCGCTCGCCCTGCGTCTGCGGGGTGGGGTGGATCGTGAGGCGTTGCGGGCGGCGCTGGGTGATGTGGTGGCGCGGCACGAGAGTCTGCGGACGGTGTTCCCGGAGGAGGGGGGTGTGCCGTGGCAGGAGGTGCTGCCCGCCGGTGAGGTGGGGTTGGAGTTGCCGGTGGTGGAGGTTGCTGCCGGTGGGCTGGAGGCCGTGTTGGCGGCTGCTGCGGCGGGTGGTTTCGATCTGGGGTCCGGGTTGCCGGTGCGGGCGGAGCTGTTCGTGCTGGGTGCCGAGGATCAGGTGCTGCTGCTGACGGTGCATCACATTGCTGCCGATGGGTGGTCGCTGGTTCCGCTGGGTCGGGATCTGGCGGTGGCGTACGAGGCGCGGTCGGCGGGGCGGCGGCCTCAGTGGTCGGCGCCGCTGCCGGTGCAGTACGCGGATTACAGCCTGTGGCAGCGAGAGCTGCTGGGCGACGATAGCGATGAAGCGAGCCTGGTCGCACAGCAGTTGGAGTTCTGGAGGGCTGCTCTGGCGGGTGCTCCGGATCTGCTGGAGCTGCCGACCGACCGTCCCCGTCCCGCCGTGGCCGGCCACCGCGGCGGCATGTTCACCTTCACCGTCGACCCCACCCTGCACCAGGGCCTCGTCTCCCTGGCCCGGGAGTCCCGGGCGACGTTGTTCATGGTGTTGCAGGCGGGTCTGGCGGCGTTGTTGTCGCGGTTGGGTGCGGGTGAGGACGTTCCGCTGGGGGGTGCGATCGCGGGGCGTCAGGACGAGGCGTTGGACGATCTGGTCGGGTTCTTCGTGAACACGCTGGTGCTGCGCACGGATGTGTCGGGGGACCCGAGTTTCCGTGAGCTGCTGGGCCGGGTGCGGGAGTGGGACCTGGCGGCCTACGCGCATCAGGACGTGCCGTTCGAGCGGGTGGTGGACGCGGTCGCGCCGGACCGATCGCAGGCGCGGCATCCGTTGTTCCAGGTGATGCTGGTGCTGCAGAACACGGCCGCCGCCGAACTCCGCCTCCCCGGACTGGACACCGCCACCCTGCCCGTCGGCACGGGCGCCGCCAAGTTCGACCTGGGCCTGGAGTTCGGGGAACGCTCCACGGGCGGGATGGACGGCCTGGTCGAGTACAGCAGCGAACTGTTCGACCACGCCACGGTCGAGCGCCTGGTTAACCGCCTGCTGCGGCTGCTCACCGCCGTGATCGCGGCCCCGGACGCCCCGATCGGCTCCGTCGACATCCTGGACGACGGGGAGCGTCGGCTCGTCCTGACCGACTGGAACGACTCGGCCCGCCCCCTGGAGCCCGCCACCGTGCCGGAGCTGTTCGCGCGCCGGGTGGCGGCGGACCCGCGGGCGCCCGCGGTGATCTCCGGTGCGGGGACGTTGTCGGCGGCCGAACTGGACGTACGGGCCGACCGGTTGGCGTATGAGCTGCGGGCGCGTGGGATCGGTGCGGAGTCGCTGGTGGCGCTGGCGCTGCCGCGGTCCACCGAGGAGCTGGT
>NZ_JBIWFW010000014.1:1360-2729 GCF_044763235.1 Streptomyces sp. NPDC096152
ACGCCGGCCCCGGTGAAGCATCGCGTGAGTGGTGTGTGACGGGTGGCTGGTCGTTGTTTGAGAACTGCACAGTGGACGCGAGCATCTGTGGCCAAGTTTTTAAGGGCGCACGGTGGATGCCTTGGCACCAGGAACCGATGAAGGACGTGGGAGGCCACGATAGTCCCCGGGGAGTCGTCAACCAGGCTTTGATCCGGGGGTTTCCGAATGGGGAAACCCGGCAGTCGTCATGGGCTGTCACCCTTGCCTGAACACATAGGGCAAGTGGAGGGAACGCGGGGAAGTGAAACATCTCAGTACCCGCAGGAAGAGAAAACAACCGTGATTCCGGGAGTAGTGGCGAGCGAAACTGGATGAGGCCAAACCTCAAGCGTGTGAGACCCGGCAGGGGTTGCGCTTGGGGGGTTGTGGGATCTCTCTTTCACAGTCTGCCGGCTGTGAGACGAGTCAGAAACCGTTGATGTAGGCGAAGGACATGCGAAAGGTCCGGCGTAGAGGGTAAGACCCCCGTAGTCGAAACGTCAGCGGCTCGTTTGAGAGACACCCAAGTAGCACGGGGCCCGAGAAATCCCGTGTGAATCTGGCGGGACCACCCGCTAAGCCTAAATATTCCCTGGTGACCGATAGCGGATAGTACCGTGAGGGAATGGTGAAAAGTACCCCGGGAGGGGAGTGAAATAGTACCTGAAACCGTGTGCCTACAAGCCGTGGGAGCGTCGGAACGTGCTTGCACGTTCTCGTGACTGCGTGCCTTTTGAAGAATGAGCCTGCGAGTTTGCGGTGTGTTGCGAGGTTAACCCGAGTGGGGAAGCCGTAGCGAAAGCGAGTCCGAATAGGGCGTTTCAGTAGCACGCTCAAGACCCGAAGCGGAGTGATCTAGCCATGGGCAGGTTGAAGCGGAGGTAAGACTTCGTGGAGGACCGAACCCACCAGGGTTGAAAACCTGGGGGATGACCTGTGGTTAGGGGTGAAAGGCCAATCAAACTCCGTGATAGCTGGTTCTCCCCGAAATGCATTTAGGTGCAGCGTCGTGTGTTTCTTGCCGGAGGTAGAGCACTGGATAGGCGATGGGCCCTACCGGGTTACTGACCTTAGCCAAACTCCGAATGCCGGTAAGTGAGAGCGCGGCAGTGAGACTGTGGGGGATAAGCTCCATGGTCGAGAGGGAAACAGCCCAGAGCATCGACTAAGGCCCCTAAGCGTACGCTAAGTGGGAAAGGATGTGGAGTCGCACAGACAACCAGGAGGTTGGCTTAGAAGCAGCCACCCTTGAAAGAGTGCGTAATAGCTCACTGGTCTAGTGATTCCGCGCCGACAATGTAGCGGGGCTCAAGCGTACCGCCGAAGTCGTGTCATTGCAGCATATGTA
>NZ_JBIWFW010000014.1:2822-4374 GCF_044763235.1 Streptomyces sp. NPDC096152
GGGGAGTGGTGGAGCCGCCGGACCAAGCGGTTAGTAGGTGAGTGATGGGGTGACGCAGGAAGGTAGTCCATCCCGGGCGGTGGTTGTCCCGGGGTAAGGGTGTAGGCCGGTGTGTAGGTAAATCCGCACACCTTGTGGCTGAGACCTGATGCCGAGCCGATTGTGGTGAAGTGGATGATCCTATGCTGTCGAGAAAAGCCTCTAGCGAGTTTCATGGCGGCCCGTACCCTAAACCGACTCAGGTGGTCAGGTAGAGAATACCGAGGCGTTCGGGTGAACTATGGTTAAGGAACTCGGCAAAATGCCCCCGTAACTTCGGGAGAAGGGGGGCCACATCCGGTGATGAGCTTCGCGCTCTGAGCTGGGGGTGGCCGCAGAGACCAGCGAGAAGCGACTGTTTACTAAAAACACAGGTCCGTGCGAAGCCGTAAGGCGATGTATACGGACTGACGCCTGCCCGGTGCTGGAACGTTAAGGGGACCGGTTAGCTCCATTTCGGTGGGGCGAAGCTGAGAACTTAAGCGCCAGTAAACGGCGGTGGTAACTATAACCATCCTAAGGTAGCGAAATTCCTTGTCGGGTAAGTTCCGACCTGCACGAATGGCGTAACGACTTCTCGACTGTCTCAACCATAGGCCCGGTGAAATTGCACTACGAGTAAAGATGCTCGTTTCGCGCAGCAGGACGGAAAGACCCCGGGACCTTTACTACAGTTTGATATTGGTGTTCGGTTCGGCTTGTGTAGGATAGGTGGGAGACTTTGAAGCGGGCACGCCAGTGTTCGTGGAGTCGCCGTTGAAATACCACTCTGGTCGTGCTGGATGTCTAACCTGGGTCCGTGATCCGGATCAGGGACAGTGTCTGATGGGTAGTTTAACTGGGGCGGTTGCCTCCTAAAGAGTAACGGAGGCGCCCAAAGGTTCCCTCAGCCTGGTTGGCAATCAGGTGTTGAGTGTAAGTGCACAAGGGAGCTTGACTGTGAGACCGACGGGTCGAGCAGGGACGAAAGTCGGGACTAGTGATCCGGCGGTGGCTTGTGGAAGCGCCGTCGCTCAACGGATAAAAGGTACCCCGGGGATAACAGGCTGATCTTCCCCAAGAGTCCATATCGACGGGATGGTTTGGCACCTCGATGTCGGCTCGTCGCATCCTGGGGCTGGAGTCGGTCCCAAGGGTTGGGCTGTTCGCCCATTAAAGCGGTACGCGAGCTGGGTTTAGAACGTCGTGAGACAGTTCGGTCCCTATCCGCTGTGCGCGTAGGAGTCTTGAGAAGGGCTGTCCCTAGTACGAGAGGACCGGGACGGACGAACCTCTGGTGTGCCAGTTGTTCTGCCAAGGGCATGGCTGGTTGGCTACGTTCGGGAGGGATAACCGCTGAAAGCATCTAAGCGGGAAGCCTGCTTCGAGATGAGGACTCCCACCCACTTGATGGGGTAAGGCTCCCAGTAGACGACTGGGTTGATAGGCCGGATCTGGAAGCACGGTAACGTGTGGAGGTGACCGGTACTAATAGGCCGAGGGCTTGTCCTCAGTTGCTCGCGTCCACTGTGTT
>NZ_JBIWFW010000015.1:0-1087 GCF_044763235.1 Streptomyces sp. NPDC096152
TTGGACATGCCGCAACTCGGCCTCGACTGGCACGAGTCGGTGCCGGTGCGCGACGAGCTCACCGGCGAGACCTACCACTGGGGCAGGGCCAACTATGTGCGTCTCGAGCCGGGTCATAGGCCCGCGCACGTCTTCACCGTCGGCCGGGGGTCCGGGGGTCGGTCCCCGGACGAGGACAGCACCGTCCTGCGACCGTCCCACCCGCAGATCGGAGGGTCAGCCACCACATGATCGTCAATGAGCCTGTTCCGGACACCTTCGAAGACACTCCCGCCAAGGACCGGGACCCGGCGTGGTTCAAGCGTGCCGTCTTCTACGAGGTCCTCGTCCGCTCCTTCCAGGACAGCAACGGCGACGGCATCGGCGACCTCAAGGGCCTGACCGCCAAACTCGACTATCTGCAGTGGCTCGGCGTCGACTGCCTCTGGCTGCCCCCCTTCTTCAAGTCCCCGCTGCGCGACGGCGGCTACGACGTCTCCGACTACACCGCCGTCCTGCCCGACTTCGGCGACCTCGCCGACTTCGTGGAGTTCGTCGACGCCGCCCACCAGCGCGGCATGCGCGTCATCATCGACTTCGTCATGAACCACACCAGCGACCAGCACCCGTGGTTCCAGGAGTCCCGCAAGGACCCCGACGGCCCCTACGGCGACTTCTACGTGTGGGCGGACGACGACAAGCAGTACCAGGACGCGCGGATCATCTTCGTCGACACGGAGGTGTCCAACTGGACGTACGACCCGGTGCGCAAGCAGTACTACTGGCACCGGTTCTTCTCCCACCAGCCGGACCTCAACTACGAGAACCCGGCCGTGCAGGAGGAGATGATCTCCGCGCTGAAGTTCTGGCTGGACCTCGGCATCGACGGCTTCCGGCTGGACGCGGTGCCGTACCTGTACCAGCAGGAGGGCACCAACTGCGAGAACCTCCCCGCGACCCACGAGTTCCTCAGGCGGGTGCGCAAGGAGATCGACGAGCAGTACGCCGACAAGGTGCTGCTGGCCGAGGCGAACCAGTGGCCGGAGGACGTCGTCGACTACTTCGGCGACTACGGCTCCGGCGGCGACGAGTGCCACATGGCCTTCCA